>NZ_LXTW01000013.1:0-2500 GCF_001679005.1 Moraxella nonliquefaciens
CACCCCCCACACCCCACATCCTCAAAGCTCTTCCTCACAGCCCCCATATGCGTTAAAATAATCTTATAAGACAACCTTACATCATCAGAGACCGAACAATATTTAATGTGTCCAAAGTGTCCACGTGGACTGGCACTACTACCAAAGTATTTAATATAATGTCTAGATGCCGACACCCTCATATCAAGCCTTCCATATTTTAAATTAAGCTCATGCTCCATCATCAGTTCACCATCGTCAAGGCGAGCATTACCATCTAAATCCTTAAATACAATAATTTTTTTCCCCAACTGCCTATGACACAGATTAAACTCATCAGCAGGACACACAATGATATTTTGCTTAGTAATGTGGCTTTGAGCACGAGCTTGTTTTAGGGCATCAGTGATGATGGATGCAACATGATTTGCCTCCATTTTTTGTAAGGACTTCATGATATTAGGATAGGCAATCATAGAAATGACAGCAATAACAATCACCACCACCATCAATTCAATCAATGTCAAGCCTTTTTGTTCACCCACAATACCCCATCCCATCAAGATTCATCCCACAAATTGATCATGACATAATCATGATACAACTGAACTCATTTACACCATCCTCTTAAACCATCATCCTCTTTTGAATGAGCCTACCCAAAACCCCCACATCTTCCAATGTGGGGGTTTAAAATAAGGTGCTGACGATGACCTACTCTCACATGGGCGAACCACACTACCATCGGCGCTAAGACGTTTCACTTCTGAGTTCGGGAAGGGATCAGGTGGTTCCATCTTGCTATTGTCGTCAGCGTAAAAGGATTAACAACGCTGTATGAGTCTGTTTATTACTAAATCAAGATTAAGGTTCATCTTACATATTACCAATCAACACGGTCAGTGGTAAACCACTTGGGTGTTGTATGGTCAAGCCAAACGAGCAATTAGTATTGGTTAGCTACATGTATCACTACACTTCCACACCCAACCTATCAACGTCGTAGTCTACAACGGCTCTTAGGGAAATCTCATCTTGAGGTGGGCTTCCCGCTTAGATGCTTTCAGCGGTTATCCCATCCGAACGTAGCTACTCGGCAATGCCACTGGCGTGACAACCGAAACACCAGAGGTTCGTCCACTCTGGTCCTCTCGTACTAGGAGCAGATCCTCTCAAATTTCCAACGCCCACGGTAGATAGGGACCGAACTGTCTCACGACGTTCTAAACCCAGCTCGCGTACCTCTTTAAATGGCGAACAGCCATACCCTTGGGACCTGCTTCAGCCCCAGGATGAGATGAGCCGACATCGAGGTGCCAAACACCGCCGTCGATATGAACTCTTGGGCGGTATCAGCCTGTTATCCCCAGAGTACCTTTTATCCGTTGAGCGATGGCCCTTCCATACAGAACCACCGGATCACTAAGACCTACTTTCGTACCTGCTCGACTTGTGGGTCTCGCAGTTAAGCGCGCTTTTGCCTTTATACTCTTTGAACGATTTCCGACCGTTCTGAGCGCACCTTCGTACTCCTCCGTTACTCTTTAGGAGGAGACCGCCCCAGTCAAACTACCCACCATACATTGTCCTTGATACTGTTATATCTAAGTTAGAACCCCAACATAACCAGGGTGGTATTTCAAGGTTGGCTCCACAAATACTGGCGTATCTGCTTCAAAGCCTCCCACCTATCCTACACAAGTTAGGTCAAAGTTCAATGTAAAGCTGTAGTAAAGGTTCACGGGGTCTTTCCGTCTAGCCGCGGGTACACAGCATCTTCACTGCGATTTCGATTTCACTGAGTCTCTGCTGGAGACAGCGCTGCCATCATTATGCCATTCGTGCAGGTCGGAACTTACCCGACAAGGAATTTCGCTACCTTAGGACCGTTATAGTTACGGCCGCCGTTTACTGGGGCTTCGATCAAGAGCTTCGCTTACGCTAACCCCATCAATTAACCTTCCAGCACCGGGCAGGCATCACACCCTATACGTCCACTTTCGTGTTTGCAGAGTGCTGTGTTTTTAATAAACAGTTGCAGCAGCCTGGTATCTGCGACTGCCAACAGCTCAGAAAGCAAGTTTCATCACCATCGGCAGCGTACCTTCTCCCGAAGTTACGGTACCATTTTGCCTAGTTCCTTCAGCAGAGTTCTCTCAAGCGCCTTGGTATTCTCTACCTGACCACCTGTGTCGGTTTCGGGTACGATTCGTTTATGACTATCGCTTAGAAGCTTTTCCTGGAAGCAGGGTATTTGCCACTTCGCCAGTAAACTGGCTTGCTATCAGATCTCATTAATAACCGAGCGGATTTGCCTACTCAGTCTAACTACATCCTTCCACCTGGACAACCATCGCCAGGCTGGCATAACCTTCTCCGTCCCTCCATCGCATCATAAACAAGTATCGGAATATTAACCGATTTCCCATCGACTACGCCTTTCGGCCTCGCCTTAGGGGTCGACTCACCCAGCCCCGATTAACGTTGGACTGGAACCCTTGGTCTTCCGGCGAACGGGCTT
>NZ_LXTW01000014.1:0-507 GCF_001679005.1 Moraxella nonliquefaciens
CACAAGATTTGGTGTGTTTGGGTTTGGGTTTGGTGTATTGTTTGGCTTATCCGTTGGTGGATTGTTTGGTGTATCAATCACTTCTTTGATGTTGCTGGTGTCATCATAGCTGATGTGGGTGGTATGAATGGATTTGGCTGTGTTTGTGCTGTCTAGGGCGGTGCGTGTGATTACCCTACCCTTATCATCATAGACAAAGCTGTGATTGATGGTGGACTCATCACAAGTAGAGCACCCTGCTCCGACTGCTTTGATTAGGCGAAAGCCTGTTTGGGGCGTGTAGGTGTAATGATACTGTGTGGTTTGTCCTAGGCTATTGGTTAAGGTGTTGGTGTAGGTTTGGTTGGCTGTTTGGCTTATTGAGTGCTGATTGGTTTGATAAGTGTGCCATAGGCTATCATCATAACTTATGCTGACTTTATTTTGCCCATCAGGCTGGGTAGATAAAATGGCACGGTCAAAAGCATCGTAGATCCAAGATTGGACTAAGATGGCTTGGTTTTGGTT
>NZ_LXTW01000014.1:818-1494 GCF_001679005.1 Moraxella nonliquefaciens
CGATTGTTTTGGACCTCTTTAATGTAGCCAAGTGATGGGTCTGGATGGGTGTAGTGGGTGTGTTTTAAAGTTGGGTTGTCTTTGTCTCTGACTTCGGTTTTATAAAAGTGATATAGCGTGCCATCGGTGCTTAGGATTTGGATGGTGTCGGTTTGGGGTATGGGTTGTGTGTTTGGGTTTGTACGGTTCGCATTTTGGGCGTAGGGGTTGGCAGCAGAAGCGGTGTGCTGATTGGTTTGATTTAGATGGGTGGTGTGTTGTAGTTGTATCTCAAAACCAGAACGCCAGCCAATGCCAAACATGCCTCTTTGGGTGGATTGGGAATTGTAATAACGGGTTAGGTTAAGAGCATAGGGGTCAGTTTCATCAAGGATTAAATCATCTGCCTGTTCAAACTTATTGCCTGATAAGACATTGATGGGGTTAGAGACAAAAGTGTTTGGGGCAAAGGCGGAGGCAGTGGGGGTTGTGGTGGTAGGGTGATTGGTAAGTAAATCAGCAATGCGATTGGGCTTAGTTGAAGTGGTAGAGCATTGTCCCCCAACACCAGCTGTACCTGTGTTGCCAAGGTTTTTTGCAAGGCACATTTGGGCGTGGGTGGGGTGGGTTGATAGGATAATACCAAGAGATAAAGCAAGTGACGTGAGTGGGGATTTAAGCTTCATTTTGGGTTCCT
>NZ_LXTW01000015.1 GCF_001679005.1 Moraxella nonliquefaciens
ATATTGCTCCCCCCCCCCCCCTATAATGCTACAATAATTTTAAGAGCTGGTCTTTTTGCTGATTAAAAAAGAACTTATATTTATTTGTACTTTGTAACAGTTTTGCCCTTAACTAAGACAGCTTGAATATCTCACTTTAAACTTTGAGGATTTGTTATGAATCTACTGAGCTTTCGTAAGCAACGCGGTCAAGGTATGACCGAGTACATCATCATCGTGGCACTTATTGCTGTGGCTGCCATTGGCGCGTTTCGTTATTTTGGTCAGACCGCTCGCAGTCAAGTGGCTGCCGCAGCCCAAGAAGTGGCAGGGACAGATGGTTCTTCAATGAATAAAGCTGCTGGTGAAGCTGCCAAAAAATCTTCTGAGCAAGCCAGTAAAGATAAAGGTATGGCAGATTTTGCTAGCAATAAAGAGTGATTTTATTAATTAGAAGGGTGGGAGTATGGCAAGTATGGTTTCGCAAAAGGGTCAAGCATTGCTTGCTGTACTTGCCTTTACCCTAATATTGGCAATCACATTGGTGTATTTATTTAATACCTCACAACTGCTAGCCGAGCGAGCCAAAGCCAAGGTTTTGGCTGACCACGCTGCCTTTAATACAGCAACAAAACAAGCCCAACTTTTAAACGCTAATGCTTATATGAATAAGGCAAAGATTACCAATCAGCTTGCCATCGCACAGGCGGTTAGCGTGGCAAGTTGGGCTGAACATTTTGAGCCTATGCCTGATAATGCCAGAATTATCAATATGATTCCTTATGTTGGTGCTCAAATTCATCAAGGCATTACGCAGGCCTCTCAGGCGGTGCAGATGGTTTCGGAATCACAAGGGGTGTTGGTAACTGCCAATGCTACTTCAACTGCTTTAATATCCAAGCATCAGCAGTTGCTAAATAACATTTATTTGGCAACCCTAGAAAACGAACATAAGTTAGTTCTAAAAAACTCATCAATTGGTGCTAGGTTTGACTCCAATCTTGGTAAAACTTATCCAACCAGACAGTTTATTTCAAGATATTCAGGAGCAAGTAAAGACCCTTATCAGGGCAGATTAAGAATGAGAGAAGTTTTATTAAATGCCCGAGATGATTTTACAAGAAGTCGTAGACCTAGTAGAAACCAGTCATTCATAATTATACCTTTTCCAAGAGTTAAATTAGAAAGGCGTGGTGGAACTGAACTTAGCGATGATATGAATCAATGGAAGGGTGTTGATACTTTTTCATTGCATATACAAAGATGGCGACGCTTGCGTTTACGAAACTATGAATATCCTATTGGCTATGGTAGTGCCGTAGCAAGCAAAAGCGGTGATAGTGATGTCAATAACCGTATGGGGTATAGCGGTGCATCAAGTATTAATGGTAGGGCTAGTCGCCAAGCTAATCATACTAGGCCATCTTGGGATAGTCGTAATCGCAGTATGATGGGTGAATATGGTGTGCCAGAGTACTGGGACTTGCACAAAGATGAATTATTGGGTGATTCGCCATCTCGTCAATTTACCATATCTATTTTTAAATCAAACAATAATTTGGATACAACTTCTGGCATCTCAAACTTTCAGGTTGGCGACAAAGTGGATATCAAGACATCCAGTAAAATTACTGCTTTTTCTACCGCAGAAGTTTATTTTGAAAGACCACTAAAAGATAGAAACAGTAACGATAGTTACCTAAATAATGGTCGTATTGAAAAAGCAAGTCTATTTAACCCCTATTGGAATGTTCGTTTGGTAAATAGTAGCACAAAAGATGCGTTAAGAGTAGCCTTTCAATGATGAATGTGTCTTTCATATTGCCAAAAAGATTGTCTGACCAAAACGGACAATCCATTGTTGAGTTTGTTGCTAGTATTGGTGTGCTTGTGGCGTTTTTGATTGGGATTCCGATTGTTGCCAAGATTGCCAATGTCAACATAATGAGCATTCAGGCATTGGATTATGCCACTTGGCGTGTGCGTGAAGGCAATACAGATAATAATCAGCTAACCCAAGAGATTAGTGACCGTTATTTTGGCGAAACGGCTTTGGTAGTGAGTGGGCATAAGATTGAGAATACAGGGGTAAAGCTAGGCACAGGTAAGAACTATGAACAAATCTATCAAAAAGATACAGTCAATGTAGCGTATGTGCCAAAATCTGACATTCCAAAAGGAGATGGTATATTAAAAAATCAGTATAAATTGCCATTATCAGATAAGGCGGGAGAAGTAATCATTAATGTGCCTTTGGAAAATCTTGATGTATTGCCAGAAATTCCTTCATCAATAACCATCAAAAATAGCCTATATATAGATAATCAATCTTTAACCGCTCGTGATGGCGAAGAAATAAGACAAAGAATGGGGGAAATCAAAGAGACAATCGTTCCTTATAATAATGAAATACAAAGAAAATCATACCGTATTCTCAATAATACGGTGATTTCTGCATTAAATTTAATACCAATATTAAGAGAGTATAAGCTTAAAGATGTATCCATCAGTGAATCTACACTACCACAAGACAGATTGGCAGATTATAAAAAATGAAAATATTACCTGCGATGATATTGCTTGCCACAATGCTGTATTCTATAAATTCATTTGCACATATTTGCCATAAAATTTCAACCCATAAAGATTTTTATGTCAGTCCATTATTTGATAATGCCATTATGAATGGTACATCTTTGGACTATTATACCTTTGAGAGCCGTTGTGATACGGCTTGTTTGTTTGATTATTTAACAAAACAAGGTATATCACATAAACTTTCTGCAAACAATATTGGCATTTATGATGCAAACAGTGTTGGTACACTGACCATTGATAATATCAATAGAGGTATAATGACAGGTTACTTAACTTGTTCTGGCAATGCCCAACGCCAGTATCTTACGCTACCTATTAATATTGATAAGTCAAAAGTAACTCTTGATTTACAAACAGAAGATTCTGGTATTATATCAAGAACTTTGACTTTCAATGGCTATTCTAGGTCTGATTATTTGAGGTTAAAAAGTGATATTTTAAGAAAATCTGTAAGCCATAAAAAGATTGTGGGTTTTGATGAGTATGTATTGTCAAAAGCACCAACTAAAAAAATCATCACTATTAAACTATCTGATTGGGCAGATGATGGATATTTTATGTTGATTATGGAATCAAGATGATGAAGGGTATTCATAAAAAGTCTCAGATTGGCGATATCACCAGCGAATATCTTTTGGCAACGGTGGTGGTGTTGACCATATTGTTTGGTGTTAAGTTTGATGAAAGGTCGGTTTGGCAGTTATTTTTGGAAGCGTTTCAAGCCAGACATAATAACTATACTCAAACAATCAGCAATTTGGATATGGTTGATGTTAAAACAGATAAGACAAATGGTTCAAATAAGTAAGTCGAAAGAGTCTAGTGAATGAAAAAAATTAACAAAAATATCCTTGCCTTAGTAGTTGCAGTGGTACTAGCGCTTATTTGTGCGTTACTACTTAAAGTGGTGATTGATAGGAAAATATCATCTTCATTACAGGTAGAGACGGTAAGTTATGTGGTTGCCAATGGTGATTTGACAAGTGGGAGTATTATAGATCCATTTGACAGTCAGCAGTTTGCAGTTAGAAGTGATATTCCTGCCGATTTGGCACAATCTAATGCCATTACGCCAAATGATGCTAATGCGATTAGTGGGGCTTTACTGATTGCTAATATGAAACGAGGCGATATTTTAACTTGGCAAATGGTGGATACGGATGAAAGAAGGCAGTTGGCGAGTAAATTATTACCCGGTAGAAGAGCATTAACCATTCCTGTTGATGACCAAAGTTCCATCTCATCAATGCTAAAACCCAATGACCGTATTGATTTATTATTGTCTTATGATAAGGGTGGTATGGTCGTCGCAGCCCCCTTACTTCAAAATGTAAGAGTAATCGCCACAGGTGATAATGTCAGTACCAACTATATGGTAAGCGGACAATCTTTGGATAGATACGCCAATATTACCTTGGATTTGAGTATTGATGATGTCTCTCGTGTTACCACGGCATTAGACTTAGGTAGAATCTCGGCAGTGCTTAGAAATCCAGATGATGTAAGCTATACAGATAAAATCATTAGTTTAGAAACATTGCAAGAGGAGCTTAGTCTAAGAATGGCAGGAACTAACATCAATCAAAATCATAATGTGATTGCTGATAACTATGAAGAGGAGATTAAGCAATTGCAAGAGGTGCCAAAATTAAGTGATGAGCCAGTTAAAACAGAGAAAAATACTGGAATTACCGTAATTTATGGTAATAAGATAGATAAATAAAACCATTGGTGATAGGTATATTTATGAGATTTATTTTTAAACCCAAAATCATTGCCGTTTATTTGTTGGTAATGTATGCTCAAATTGGTATGGCTGATATTCGGCATCAGCCAATGACTTTGTATGTGGGTCAATCTGAGTTTATTTCAGATTCTAGCATTAGCAAAGTGGCGGTCGGTAGTGATGAAATTTTAAGTGCTGTTGGCATAGATAATAAAGGTATTTTGATCACAGGAATGAAATCTGGCGATACCACCATTAAGGTTTGGCGGAAAAATTCATTGCAAACCATCAATACCCACGTTTATCCTGCCAATCTAATTAAGATGAAGTATGATATTGAAAACTTTATGAATGCTTACCCTAATACTTCGGTAAGAATACTGGGTGATAAAATTGTTGTAGAGGGCGATGATTTAGATGTAGTAAGTAAAGCAAAAATTGATGCGTTTTTGTCTGGATTTAATTATGTAACCAACCTGACTTCTGCTAAAACATTAGAGCCAGATGTTACTGACCAAAGAATGATATATTTTGATGTCAAGATATTGGAAGTGTCTAGGAGTAGTATGGACAACTTGGGGATTCAATGGGACACGCAGGTAAATGGTCCAGGTATTGCCATTGCAGGGGAGTTTAAGAAAAGTTCAGGATATGTTAATGGCTTAGAGGGTGCTCCTAGTGGTACTAAGATTGCTCCATTTGCCTCTTATGCTGGACTGATTTCATCCATTGCCAGTCGTGTCAATTTGATGGAGTCGCAAGGGTTGGCACGCCTGATTGCTCATCCTGTCTTGTCTTGCAAAAATGGCGGTAGTGCTAAGTTCTTATCAGGTGGACAAATGCCTTATAATGCTGCCTCTGCCACAGGAACGCCTTCGGTGGATTTTAAAGAGTATGGCATTAGTCTTGATGTCAAGCCTGTCATACAAGCCGATGGCAGTATTGTTGCTAATATCTCGGCAGAGGTTAGTGAGGTGGATACTTCTGTGGTGATAGATGGCGTGCCTGGCTTATTAACCAGAAGAACCCAAACAGAATTTAGCTTGCAAAATGCTCAAACCATTATATTAAGCGGTCTTAATTCACTACAAAATTCTACGGCTCACGCCAATGTGCCCGGTGTCAGCAAAGTACCTTTACTTGGTGGTCTATTTAGAAATAAGGCGATAACCGATAAACAAACCGAACTTTTGTTTATCGTAACACCCATTATTTATAGTGAAAGCCCTATGCAAGAAACTATTTTGCGTGCCGATGATATCATTCAAAAAAGCAATGCAAATAATCAATTGTTGCCCATTGATTTTTTTAATAGCTTGGAAAACAGAATTGAATTTGATACACCAATAACAGCACCTTAATTATTTTTGGAAATATTAATGATTACGATACAATCAATAATTAAAGATGAAGACATTACCCAATCTTTTGATGGTCTTAGTGAAATTAAGATTGGTAAATCGTCAAGCTGTGATTTTGTTTTAAAAGGCTGGCTAATGGCACAACATCACGCCACCATTAAAAGACTGCCAGCAGGCTATGTAATTGAGGATGTGGATAGAGGTGCTAACGGCACGGTGGTTAATGGTAAAAGCATTGATATTTATGGCCCTTTAAAAGAGGGAGATGTTATAGAAATTGGTAAATATATTTTTAATGTTATTAAGATTGAATTTGATGATAATAAAGATGCCCAAAATAGTGAGAATATAAGCGATAATATAAATGAAAGTATTGATGATATTGAACATTATCAAAATAAAATACATTCTGCCAGCTATCAGCATTCGCAAGTTTCTCAAACGACAAACAATAACACAAAGACACAATCTAATGAGATATATCGTGCGGATGAACTAAAACTGATGAAAGAGTTGCATCAAAAACTGATTGCTCAAATGGATCTCAAAAGAACTGATGTCTCCAAAATGTCGGACGATGAACTATATCAAGAGACTTTGGCGTGTCTAAATCACATCATTAAAAGCGATTTAATGATTGATAAAAACAAGGTGGACAGAATCAAAATGTTGGTTCTGCATGAGGCAGTAGGGCTTGGACCATTGGAGGGGCTGTTGTCTGATAAGAGTGTTTCTGAGATTATGGTAAACTCCTCCAAAGAAATTTATGTAGAGCAGTATGGCAAGATTCAAAAAAGTCCTTTAATATTTAGTAGCGACCAAGCAGTTCTTGATGTGATTGAGAGAATTGTCTCACCGATTGGTAGAAGAATTGATGAATCCTCGCCAATGGTAGATGCTCGCCTAAAAGATGGCTCTCGTGTTAATGCTATTATCCCACCCTTAGCCATCAAAGGACCCACCATTACCATTCGTAAGTTTCCAGAGAAACGCTTGGGGGTGTCTGAGTTGGTAGAGTTTGGTAGTCTGTCCGAGAGTATGGCGGATTTTTTACAAATTTGTGTTAAGTATAAAAAGAATGTCATTATCTCTGGTGGTACAGGCTCAGGCAAAACAACACTTTTAAATGTTTTATCTAATTTTATTCCTAATGGCGAGCGAGTGATTACCATTGAAGATGCGGCCGAATTAAAGCTAAATCACGACCATTTGATTTCTTTGGAGTCCAGACCGAGCAACGCTGAGGGTAAAGGTCTTGTTAGTATTCGAGATTTGGTCAAAAACTCACTTAGAATGAGGCCTGATAGAATTGTGGTAGGAGAGTGTCGTGGGTCTGAGGCATTAGATATGCTCCAAGCAATGAATACGGGACACGAGGGTTCGTTGACCACTTTGCACGCCAACACTCCAAGAGATGCTTTGTCTCGTCTTGAAACAATGATATTGATGGCTGGTATGGATTTGCCACTGACTGCCATTAGAGAGCAGATTGTGTCAGCTATTGATATTATTGTACAGCAGACTAGATTTAATTGTGGCTCACGCAAAATCACTTATATCACAGAAGTGTCTGGCATAGAAGGTGGAACCATTCAGCTACAAGATTTATTTGTTTATAAAAAGACAGGCTATGATAGCGATGCTCGTATTAAGGGTTATTTTACAGCACAAGATGCTATCCCAAGTTTTTATCAAGATTTGATGGATAGTGGTATTAACCTTAGAACCGATTATTTTAGTAATCAATAACTTATTTAATTGGGAAATTTTAATAAATTGGGTGGTGATATGGCGATTTATGGCGTGTTGGTGATTGTATTGTCGCTACTATTTTTTATTATTTATTTGATTATTACAAATTCTGGCGTAAATCATCAAAAATTAGCAAACGGAGGAAAATTAGAAAAAGCCCTACAAGCATTTGATGATGTTCATATCAAAGGTGGTTATAAGAAATTTATCATTATATATGCACTTTTTGCATTATCTTTATTGATTATTATTGTTGTATTGCAAATTAATTTTTTGCTTATTCTGCTAATGATGGCTATCTTGATTTATTTACCTTTTTTTATCATTAATAAAATTAAAATACGCCGTCTTGAATTATTTGAAAAACAGTTGCCAGATGCCATTGATTTGATGGCAGGTTCATTAAAGTCGGGTAATAGCTTGGTGGGAGCATTTGCTTTGATTAGTGATGAATTTCCAAAACCATTGTCTGATGAGATTGGTCTTGTGGTGCGAGAGCAAAAACTTGGGGTTAGTATTGATGAGTCTTTGCAGAACTTCGCCACAAGAATGCCCTACAATTCTGTTATCTTGACTGTATCTACCATTAGAACCTCCATACAGACAGGTGGCGAGCTGTCTGATGCTCTAAAAAACATTGCTCAAACCCTTAGAAGTATTGAGCAAGCAGAGGGCAAAATCAAAGTATTGACTGCCCAAGGCAAAATGCAAGCGTGGGTGGTTGGGCTGATGCCTGTGGCGCTTATCTTGGTGTTAAGCAAAATGGAGCCTGCCGCAATGAGCCAGCTTTGGACGACAAAAGCAGGGTATATGGCATTGGCGGTCATCATTATTTTTGAGATTTTGGGTATTATATTTATTCGTAAAATTGTCAATATTGATGTTTAGGGCATCTGGGTTTTTTATATTATTTTAAATATGAAAAGCTAGTCATTTTTGAATGTTAGGATAATTTGATGGATTTGATAATTTATGTATTGATTGGGTTTTTGTTTATCATTTTGGCGTTTGTGATTTGGTATATAATATATGCCATTGTCCGTGTACCAGATGATGATACTAATTATTTGGATAAACCACCATTATTTTATCGTTTATTAAAATTGCCTATTAACGTCGTTGCATTTTATATCACGCCTTGGCTAAATAAAGCGATGATTGATAAATATGAAAAGGCAATTATCTTTGCTGGGGTGGAATATCAGTTTAAACCCGAACATATTATCGCCAGTAAGATTTTGGGTGCGGTGGTGCTCGGGTTTGTGTTTTTATTGTTGTTGTGGGTTGCAGGTCAGTCAAGTGTATTTGGTTTGCTTGCAATGCTACTTGGTTTTATTTATCCAGACCTTTGGTTAAAGCAAACCAAACAGACAAGAAATGCTCATATTGCCAAAAATATCCCATTTTTTCTTGATATGATTACTTTGAGCATAGAATCTGGGCTTAATCTAAATGGTGCGATTAGGCAAGCGGTACAAAAAGGACCTAATGGGGCGGTTAAGGCAGAATTTGAAAAAGTACTACGAGATATTAAGACAGGTATTAGTCGCAGTGAGGCAATTCGTAAGATGGGAGAACGCATTGATGACTTATCCATCAAAAGTCTTACCTCCTCCATTGTTCAAGCAGAAAAGATGGGTATGAATCTAGGGCCTATTTTAAGAGCCCAAGCCGAACAAAGACGGATAGAGCGTTTCTTAAAGGCGGAAAAATTAGCGATGGAGGCTCCTGTTAAACTTTTGTTTCCATTGGTGGCATTTATTTTTCCTTGCACCTTTATTGTGATAGGTTTTCCTGTATATGTGATGATGAAAGAGGCTTTTGGTTAAGGTGGTGGGCAAGAAAATGGTGGCAACTGTGATTGGTGATATTGATATTAAGCGTGCAGATAATTTTTGGCGTAGGCTAAAAGGGCTGCTGGGTAAAAAATGCCTAAATGCCAATACTGCTTTGCTCATTACGCCTTGTAATTCTGTGCATACTTTTGCAATGCAATTTTCTATTCGTCTGATTTGCCTTGATAAACAAGGCAGAATCATACAAGTGGTTAACGAATTGCTACCCAATCGGATTTTTGTGGCACATCGTGATACTTATGAGATTTTAGAGTTTTCTACTCAGACACTGCCCATAGATGAATCGCTTGTTGGTGCTGTATTTTACTTATAAAAGGAGTGCTCTAATGTTCTATAAAATAGATTTGCAAAAACAAAAAGGCGCATCAGTTACAGAGATATTGGTGGTAACACCGCTTGTGATATTGTTGGGAATGATTGGGATACAATATGCACTTATGTATAATGCCAGGACTAATATCACTTATGCCTCCTATGAGGCAGCACGAGCAGGGGCAATCAATCACGCTGACCCCCAAGCGATTGAAGATGGGTTATTAAAAGGCTTATTGCCACTACTATCAACGAACTTAAAGAGTTTCAAAGCGGATACAACCAATCCTCTAACCGCTACCGCACAGGGTAAATTGGCACTTGAAAAACTCAAATTTGATGAAGCTCGTTTTATGAAAATTGAGATTATCAGCCCAAATGAGGCGACATTTAATGCGTGTAATAATGTCCAATTGCAAAAAATTTTAAATACCACAAATAAAGTCATTCCCAACAAGCATAACGACATTCAAAATTATAAATGCAGCGACCCAAACATCAGCATTAGTCAGGCAAATGTTTTAAAGCTAAGAATCACTTATGGTTATAAGCCAAAAATCCCCTTGGCAAAAGATATGTTTGTCTCTATTGCCTCATTTGTGCGTGGTTCGCAAGAAAAGTTTGATTTAAAGTTATTGGCTTCTGACCGTATTCCTATTACGGTAGATGTTTCTGCTCAAATGCTAAGTCCTGCGGTAGAAAATGGCTTGCAAACAAAATCCTATGTGCCACCAAAAGGCGATATGCCATTGTCCACAGGAATTAAGCTGCCTGATGTGTCGGGTATTAAGCTACCAGAGGGCTATGAAAATATGAGCGTTGATGAGATTATTGATATTTTAAGCAAAGAGGAGAATGGGGGTGCAGGCTCTATTGGCACAGCAAAAAGCAAAAAAGACTGGCTCGCCATCTTGGTGGCACTGGGTGTGATTGGAGTAGGGGCATATAAGCTTGGTGGTGATGGCGGTGGCGTTGAGTTGGTTTCGGATTTTGTGGGTGGTTGTGGCTAAATGATGAGTAAAAGCAATAAAATGGCAACATTAAAAGTATTGATGTTTGGTTTTTTGGTGTGGGCTGTTATTGTCTGTATGTCATCAACACCCAAAGCCTACGCCAATACCTGCCCATTTCATTCTAATATTTTTAACAGTACTGGTAAAAGTAGCGACGTGTGCTATGCCAATGTAGACTATCAGGGAACGCTTTCAAATCAGTATCATTCAAGCTATCCTGTCAATCTATTATCAGGCAATAAGCACTTAACCGAAACTGACATCTACCCACAAAACATCAATGGACAGATTGGACTTGAATTTACACGATACTATAATAGTATGAGCAGTCATAAGGGTATGTTAGGCTATGGCTGGCGTACTCTTTATGAACCACAGCTTTTGGATAGGGGCAACACCCTAAGTCTTATCCAGCCAGATGGCACCCAATTTCATTTTCATTTGGCTACTGATACAAAAGATGGCTATAAAACTGACCGCTATATTAGCAATAATCCAGAATATGGTTATTTTGTTAAAATATCAAAAGGTGGCTTGGTAGAGTGGCAATGGTATCGCCCCAGTGGTCAAAGATTTACCTTTATTATTGACAGTCGCTATATGACTGCCAAAGAAACTTTGGGTAAGCTTTCTAAAATTGTTGCCAATCATCGTGAACCAAATAGTGATTATATTCAAGTTATCTATGATAAAAACCACAAAATTGCACAAGTGGTGGATAGTTTAGGTCAAAAACTTATTTTTAATTATCAAAACAAAAAAGTAATCCTTAGATTAAATGATACTACCCATACTTATTACCAAGATGATAAACATAATCTGATTGGCTACACAGATAGTGAGGGTAATGCGTTTAACTATCATTATGATAACAAAGAATTTCCACATAGCATTACTAAAAAGACACTTATATCTGATGATGAAACTCAAATTTTGGGTAACTGGCGATATGATGATAAGGGCAGAGTGGACTACGAGGAGCTACCTAATAAGAAAAAATCCTTAACCATTACTTATGACCCAAAAGCACCAACAAGTAAACAAGATATTGCCTATGAAAATGGCACTAAGCACTATACTACCACAACCATCAATGGCTTGGGGGAGGTTGTCAAATATATCTTTACCATTACGGGTGGGTTTTATGAGCTGATAGATAAACAATATGAGAACTGTCAATCTTGTGATGGTTTATCTATGCAAAAGACAGATGAGCAGGGCAATGTAGCGAAGAGAATCATTGGTGATACGACTTATTTTTATACTTATGACAATCAATCTCGCTTAACTTTAATAGAGGTACAATCAAAAGACACACCAAAACAGTGGCAACAAAAACGCCAATATGTCGGTGATGGCAGATTGCCAAGTCAGATTATCAGACCAAGTACCGCTCCCAATAAAGAACATACGCTGTCCATCACTTATAATCAATATGGACAACCTACCTATATCAAAGAGATGGGTTATCGTAATAGTAGTACTGGTATTTACAAGATTGTAAGAGATTATCGCTATGAGTATAAGATTATCAATGGCAAAAGTAAACTTATCGCTTTTGATGGTGCTTTGGCAGGAGAAAAAGACAAAATACGCTATCACTATGATGATAAAGGGCAGTTAATTGCCATTTATTATCCCAAGCACTTATCACAAAGCATACAATACGATGAGCTTGGGAGAGTTGCTATATTTACTGATTTGGGTAATTTGATTTATCAATACCAATACGATACAAAAGGCAATATCATCAAAAGTGATGAAGCAGGCAAAGTACGCCACATTAAGTACAATGCTCTTGGTAAACCTACTAAAATCACAGACGATGGCGGTCAGACTTTGGTTTATCACTATGATAAATCAGGGGCATTGATTGGCTTGTCTGATGACAAATCCACTAAGATTGAATTTGTCAGAGATGTTGAGAATGGTTTGGTGTCGGCTAGGTTAATTGATAAAAAGTCTGGTAATCACATAGAAATCACCCAAAAAGATGAATTATTATCCGTTGAAGCATTTGGTAATTTAGTTCAAGAGTTGCCAAGAAAGACTGCTTATAATAATTTTTTGAGTAAATGGCATGTTCTTGACAACTGGCTTAATGATTTTCCTACCCAAACATTGATTGATAATAAAGGGGAAAGTACTAGTGTGTATTTTGATGACTTTGGTAAAGTCAGTGAGGAAAACAGTCCAATCACAGCAAAGACGAGCTATGATTGGGATATGCTTGGAAATTTGAACATAATCACCAATCAAAATGGACAAATTATCAAATTTATCAGAGATGGTTTTGGCGATATTATCCAAATAACAGACGATGATGGTGATACAGATTTGCAGTGGAGTGATGGCAAACTGACAGCCGCTACTCACAAAGATTATCATCTTTTATTTGAGTATGGTGATAACAATCAAATAATCAAAAAATCTTATATTTTAGACGGTCATCCATTTAATGTATTATACCATTATGATGATAATGGAAAATTAAGTGAGATTACTTACCCAAGCGGTATGAGATTGGGGTACGACTATGATATTGACGGGAAATTAAGACAAATTTACAAAAATGGTCTAATCATAAAAAAGCCATTGATTGACAAGTTTAATCAACTCATTAAAGACAATAAAACTTATGAGCAAAGTTTTGTTTTTGGTAATGGTATTAAACAAGTGCACTCCTATGATAAAATGGGGTTGCCCACAATGGTGGGCAGTCAAAATTTGGCTTATAGTCAATCTATTTCTTATGATAATGGTCATACCATCGATTATCATTATGCCAATGATATAAATGCTTTGGCAGATAATGAAAAATCAAATAAAATTGAATCTAACACACCAGCTACTTACCTTGCTCAAAGCACAACACCAAATGATGAGTATGATGCCTTAGGTCAGCTTGTCGCTCAAAATGATCATCGCTATGAGTATGACAGTCAAGGCAGATTGGTTAAATTTTTTAAAAATGGCGAACCTATCACAAGTTATGCCTATCTATATACAGGAGAGCGTTACAAAAAGGTCAGCTATCAGAACGGTCAGCCTACCCATACTACTTACTATCTGTATGACAATGGTATTTTATTGGCAGAAGTGCATCAAGATAATCATCAGCAATGGCAATATACCGAATACCTGCATTTGGGTGTACGACCTGTCATTCAATTTAATAACAAAACCCCATATTACCTAACTACCGACCATCGTGGAGCGGTAATGGTAGCAACTGATGATAAGCAAAATATCGTCTGGCAAGCCAACTTAACAGACAACGGCTATGCCAACATCAGCAAACAAGAGATTACCCTAAACCTATGAGGCTCAAACCAATACTATGACAAAGAAAGCATCTTACATTATAATATCCATAGATATTTTGATCCCAACAGAAATCAATACCTAACCCCAGATCCGCTAGGACTGACAGCAGGCGATGACCTATACGCATTTGCCCATAACAGACCGCATGAATATGTGGATTTGTGGGGATTGGCACCTGAGATTTATGAGGATTTGTATAAGAAAATGCCTTTTTTGGAGAGGGCGATTATAGGCATGATGGTTCATAGAAATCTAGCAGAACTAGTAAATGCAACCCTACTAATAGATTGGGGTGGCGATAATTCACGAAATTCAACTTTTGGTAACCTAAGACCTGATGCTTATTATGTGGACACAACAAATCGCAACCTTGAAACTTCAGGTAAGCCCTTTCAAGGAACGCTGTGGGAGTTGAAACCAATTTCTTATCAGCAAGATGACATAAAAAGAAAACAAGGTATAAGCCAAGTGAATAAATACATTAGTATTGCCAAAGCTCGCAATCGTGGATGTTGGTCTGGTGGTAAATACGCCGATATCAGCACTTATTTAAATGTATTAAATAAACATATTACCTTGGGTGGAAATATCTATAAAATTACTACTCATGCTGATAAGCCTATTGATGCTCAAAAAGACATTTATAGCGGCTTAGTATTTTATAAAGCCACAAAGGTTGGTATTTTAAATTACGATGAGAGACCCCAAGAAGCTACAGAGCCCAAAATAGCACCTGCCGATAAAAGTCATTTGGATGGAATTGTTGAGCGTATAAAGGAGTCTATGAAAGGTGAAAGTTTAGGTGACTTAGTGATCCAAGGAGCACTTATCTTGCTTGCTATTATTTTGGCTATATTACTAGCTAAATTAATTTTAGCACTAGGCTCTGCATCTGCTGCAATTATTCTGCTATTTACTTCTATATCTGCACTTGCAAAAGATGGTATTGTAGATGAAAATGGAAATCATAAAAAAGTTGGCATATTAGAGGCATTAGGAAAAGCGATTGGGGTTGATTTTAGTAAAGAGTCACTGACTTCCTATGCAAAAACAAAATTCAATCAAGCAACCGAATGGGTTAAAGGATGGTTTAAATGATGGTGGGTATTTTTTATGGCTATTCCCCTTCTGATTCAAAGGGAAATATGAGTAAGGAATTGATATCTACGCTGAACGAATATAAAAGAACTGGGGTGCTTTGGAATCATCATGGTAGATTTTATTCATGGTTTAAATCTATTGACAATGAATTTATGCGTCAAAAGATTGATTGGGTGGAGAAGGATATAAAATCAGGTTTCTCTAATTTTTACTACAGAGAAGCTCATTTTCAAAAATACATAGACAAACCTTGGATTAATGATATTTGCTTAAATCGCATTTCTAATGACCCTATGTTAAATTATTGCAATACAGACATTGCCATAGATGTCAAAGATACCATTTCTAGAGAGGATTATCAATGTATCTATGACCCTGTCGATATCGGGCTTTATTCTTCTGCAATGAGAGAAGAGCATAACTTAATCTTTTATGATATGCGTGTTGATAAATTGGCAAAGGATATTGAAAGCGGAGAGGGTAATTTATTTGAGGAGTGGGAGGCATTCAAGTGCGAACTTGAAAATCAAATATTGCCATTATGGGAAGATGAGGTAGTTTGGTATAAGCATATATCCAAAGACATGGATGTTTTGGGTGGTCATAATATGCCAAAGATTTTAGAGACATTAAATGGCGGCTC
Source organism: Moraxella nonliquefaciens (assembly GCF_001679005.1). GTDB lineage: Bacteria > Pseudomonadota > Gammaproteobacteria > Pseudomonadales > Moraxellaceae > Moraxella > Moraxella nonliquefaciens. The sequence goes on from NZ_LXTW01000015.1 coordinate 15,669, forward strand.
ATATAGTAAACACGATATGAATCAGCCTTGGTTTGCTATAAACTACCTAAGCTACTCTCCGACGGAGTACATCAAACTTGGTATGGCGTACTTGAAGGGATTTAGCTATCAAGCAAAGCTTAGTGATAAGGTTTTTAAGGTATTTACCAAGCCAATTGATGAGAGTTATCAGTGGGCAGTTATGTTGTTTTCAGCGGGAGGGGCGATTCAGCTTTGGGAGAAATGTTCTATCTTGCTGGTCGTTATAAGAATCAGTCAAGATAAACCTGTTAAACTAAAAGATGTGATTTATCAAGAGCATTATTTATTTTTGCATGGATATTTGCAATTTAATTATGATGCCATGAAACATCCATTTGCCTTGCAAGTTCAGCGGTTCTATTATGTAGGATATTACATCAACCGTTACATAGATTATATGCAAGATAAGGTTATGGCTGTGATATATGATGCTTAGATTAAAGTGGTAATTGACATTATAATATCCACAGATATTTTGACCCACAGCGTAACCAATACTTAACACCTGACCCACTAGGCATTACAGTTGGTGATGACCTATACGCATTTGCTCATAATAGACCGCACGAATATGTGGATTTGTGGGGGTTGGCGCCTGAAAATGAATATGCTTTGCTTGGTACGAAAGTACATAGTATATTTGCCATGCACATAAGGAGCAAGTCTCCATTCGGTTCTTGGGGAGGTCAAGATGCTAGATTAATTGCAGGTCTTGGAAGTACTTGGCCTACTGGTTTGGGTGGATTACTGCCAGATGCCTATCATGTCACACCGCTAAACCTGTTAAATGAAAAAGCTAAAAAATCATTTGTTGGCAGTGTTTGGGAGTTAAAGCCTATTAGTTATTTGCATGACCAGAAAAAATATCAATCTGCAAAAAATCAACTACAAGGTTATATTGATAATGCCAAACGAGGCACTTGGAGTGCAGGCTGCAATACAATGATCAGTATTGCACCCCAAGAGTTTTTATGGCAAGGGAGGAAAAAGCAGGTTTCTTTTATTAATGATTTTGTGCCAAAAGCACATATTGGAAAAAGGCAGCTGGATGAACCAAGTGGCTTAATATTTTATGCTATTAAAGACATCAAAGAAGATAGTAGCAAAAAACCAAAAGAGCAAGTTGCTGAAGAATTGGTAAAAGCACCAGAGTCATCAAAACTAAGACAAATAATAAATGATATTCAGGATGGCTTGACCAACCTTAGCCCAGTTGCTAAAATTGGGATAGCAGTTTTGATTATTGCCGCTGTTGTCGCAATCGCTTATTTTGGCGGGGTTGGTGCAGCAATAGCAGCAGCAATTTCATCTCTTGCTTGGGCTCTTAGGTCTGGCGTAGCCATCTTGACTGCTTTGAGTGCTGTACTTGGTACAACTGCTAATGCAGCCACTGCTGAAAAAGAAGGCGAAAAGCAACAAAAAGGCTTGCTTGATAAGATGTATGATAAATTTAAAAGTTGGTTTAAATAGAGGTTTTCATGAGATTTGCATTATCAGATTTACAAAGAAATACTATGTCTAGTTCCCATGTAGATAATTATGGAGAAAATATAGGTATTTTTGATATACTCGAAGGTGTAAAAAGTAAATACTTGGATGAAAAACCTTGTTATGAGATTCCAGACAAATATTCAATAAAAGAGCTTGGTATATGGATATATACCAATTCTATTATGAAAAAAATATATAGTTCATCAGCATTTTATCAAAAAAATCTTGAATGGATGGTGGATGACCTTAATAGTAATTACCTTGCCAACTACTATAATTTATTAAAATATTATAATAGTTTTATAGATTTTTGTGATGACAGATTGAAGATGTCTGATTTTGTTGATTTTGATAATGTTGGACTTGGTAATTATGTATGGGCATTGTACTCTTTAATCGTTTATCCACGGTATTGGCAAGATGACTTTAAATCCAATCCAATTCATTGGCAATGGACAAATGACATTACAAAAATTTGTGGATTTCCTGTTCAAGCTGCAAAAGACCCTTATCATCGTGCCTATTTTACTCAAGAATTTATTACAGAACTCTTTGCTAAATATTGCCCTACTTGGATATATAGTGAACAAAAAAGTAAAAAGAAAGTCTATATTTTTGCTAGACCATGTATACAAATAAATGATCTGGAATGGTGTATTGTAGTACAAATGCCAAGATTATATAGAGCAACCTTTCAAGTGGTTTTATCTCATAAAAATAATAAAAAATTAAATCCAAAAGATATTGAATTTCAATGTCAGTTTGTAATACCACTTTTTGATTATTTTTTGAACGATGATTTATTAAGTGCTTGGAAGTATAACGTTATATTTCGCTACCACTATGTAGAAAGGTATATTAATTATATTGAACCTTTGGTCTTTGATGGTATATTAGAGGCATCAGTGAGAGATAAATAAATATCCGATAAATGATTGGATAAAGGTTTTTTTAAAAGTGTCAATGCCAACCACCGATGATAAACAAAACATCGTCTGGCAAGCCAACTTAACCGACAACGGCTATGCCAACATCACAAGACAAGACATTACTGTCAATCTGCGAGGTTCAAACCAATACAAAATTACACTATAACATCCACAGATATTTTGATCCCAACAGAAATCAATACCTAACCCCAGATCCGCTAGGACTGACAGCAGGCGATGACCTATACGCATTTGCCCATAACAGACTGCATGAATATGTGGATTTGTGGGGATTGGCACCTGAGATTTATGAGGATTGGTACAGTCAAGCTCCTTACTTAGAAAGGGCGATATTGGGGATATTAGTTCATTATGAACTAACACAGATTGTAAGAAATTCACCAACAGTGGGCTATGGAGCCAATGACAGTTATAATGGTACTTTTGGTATACTAAGACCTGATATTTATCATAAAAATGATAGGATTGTATGGGAATTAAAGCCAGCCAGTTGGTAAAAACAAGTGGACATTACCAAATACAACAGAGGAGTTAAGCAGGTAGAATCATATTTGGATACAACAAAGAAAAATACGGGGCAGTGTTGGAAAGGTGGTAATTATAACACAATTCAACATTTTACAGCACAAATGCCCAAAATTATCACGCTTGGTGAAAACATATATAATATCACTATGCTTTCAGATATATCCAGTCAAGGTCCCGTGTTTAGTGGGTTGATTTTTTACAAGGCTGATAAGAAAGCAAGACCCAACAATAGAAAAAAGAATTAACCGATGATGTTAAGGAACCTGTTTTATCTCCAACGGAAAAGAGAAAATTGCAAGAAGCAGTTGATGATGTTAAAAGAACAGCACAGCAAGAAGGGTGGAGTGGACTTGATATAGTAGGCTTGATTTTGGTTCTTGCGCTAATTGTGGCAATCGCATATTTTGCTGGTATGGCGATACTGGATAAGAGGGTGGTTTAAATGAATGTACCTATACGCTTAGATGCATGGTCTAATAAAGAGTACCAAAAAATTGTTAATAGCGATTACAAATATAATGGTATTTTTTGGATGTATCAAGATAAGTTTATTAACTTTTTAGAGTTAATAGATAACGAGTTTATTATAAAAAAATATCTTGGATGGAAAATGATTTTATAATGGGATTTGAAGGATTTTATGGTTATATTTTGTTTTTTAAAGAAAAAATAGGAAAACCTTATATTTCAGAAGAAATTTTAAGTATTCTATCACATAATTATGATAAGATGCATAAAAAAATTATCTGTAATGAAAATAGAAAATATAACCCAATCATTGATAGAGATGATTATTTTAATTTATATGATCCAGTTTTTTTTGTCTCATAGTGAAAAATATAATGGAAATTATATTTTTCACTATGATGTGAGAATTGATGAATTGTATAAGTACCTACAAAATAAAAATATTTCTATTTTTGAGGAAATGCAGGAGTTTCTTTTGGATTATTCTGATGTTGTGATAAATAGGATGATTAAAAGCAACTTTGTCGGTCATTTCTTATCTGATAAAAATATAATAATTTATAATAATATTATTGAAAAAATAAAAAATACAGATGCACAAAAAACAAATGGTTGGCATAATAGTTTGCTATACAGTGCAGAGTTGCAGATAGATCTGTGTTCTTTATTTGTGGATGATTTTGACTATCAGGAAGAATTGAGTGGTAAAAAATTTAAGGTTTTTACAAAAAAAATTGATTATGATTATCAGTGGGCATTGATGCTTAATTCGGATATAACTTGGGGTACTTGTTTTTTTATTAGAAAAATTCTCAAACTAAACCGATAAGTCCAAAAGATGTTGTTTATCAGGAGCATCTGTTGTTTTTGTATGGAAATATGCAGACATTACCAAAAACAAGAGAAAGTTTAAACTTACAATGTTATAGATACATTTTTCTAAACTGCCATATCAATCGCTACATAGACTATATGCAAGATAAGATTATGGCTGTGATTTATGATAAATGAATTTTATATAAATTTTAAAAGTTGGTTTAATTAGGAGTGAATATGAAATTTGAAATATCAAACTTTAACAAAAAAGATACACCAACCACTCATATTAAATTTGCAGAGTCAGACCAAAGTAATTTGAGTGTCATTGAGATTTTTGAGTATGTACAGAATAGATATTTGTATGAAGATATTTATTGTGAGATACCAGACAAATATTTAATAAAAGAACTTGGTAGGTGGATATATACCAATTCTATTATGAAAAAAAATATATATTTCATCAGAATTCTATCAAAAAACTCTGGAGTGGATGGTGGATGATATTAACAGTAATTATCTTGCTAATTATTATAATTTATTAAAAGATTATGGTAGTTTTATAGATTTTTGTGATGAACGATTAAAGCGGGAAGAATTTATTGATTTTGATAGTATAGACCTTAGCGATTACAGATGGAGTTTGTATTCTTTGATTGTCTATCCAACCTACTGGCAAGATGACTTTCAATCCAACCCTATTCATTGGGAGTGGACAGAAAATGCTATGAAAGTTTATTTTGGCTTTCCTGCCCAGTTGGCAAAAGATCCTTATCATCGTGCTTATTTTACGCAAGAATTTATTGTAGAGTTATTTCATAGATACTGCCCTACTTGGCATTTTAATGAACAAAAAAGCAAAAAGAAAGTTTATGTTTTTACTAGACCGTGCAAATCCAGCAATGACTATGAATGGTGCATAGTTGTACAAATACCAAAACTTTATAAAGCAAGCTTTCAAGTAGTGTTATCTAAGAAAAATACTAAAAAATTAAATTCAAAAGATATTGTTTTTCAATGCCATTTTATAATACCGTCTTTTGATGAGTTTGGGGATATTGATTTGTTAAGTTCTTGGAAAGCAAACGCCATCTTTCGCTATCATTATGTAGAACGCTACCTTGAATATATTGAGCCTTTGGTGTTTGTGTGTATGAATAATGAGTAATTTACTTATTCTAATGAGATTTTTTATTATGAGATATTATATTTTGTTGGTTATAATATCAATCAGTACAGCACCCACTTACGCCAATCCCCAAGTGATTGATTTTACCAACTCTACTAGTAGTCAGTCTATGACAAGTGACGACTCTACTGGTTTGGTACCTTCGTCCCACCAAACACTAAAAACCAAGCAAAATAATTCGTTGGATGCCCATCTACACCAAACAGCTCATCAATATGGTGTTAATCCCTTACTCATCAAAGCCATTATTAAGGCAGAATCCAACTACCAAGCAAATGCTCGCTCGCCAAAAGGTGCATTGGGTCTAATGCAGGTACTGCCAACAACTGCCGCCCAATATAGCAATTATAATCTTTTGAACCCAAAAGAGAATATCACAGTTGGCACACGCCATTTCGCCTATCTGATGAGTAAATATCAAGGACAAGTTCATCTGGCACTGGCTGCCTATAATGCAGGGGAGGGTAATGTTGCCAAATATGGGGGTGTACCCCCATTTACCGAAACTCGCCAATACATCATCAAGGTATCAAAATATTATCAGGGTTTACGCTATGGTAGTAGTACAAATCCAATCATCACCCAAGAGCAGAATCATCAGCAGGCGGTATCCGCCCAAGACGATATCACAAACGAGAACAACCAACCACCCAAAAAACCCCCCACAGTTCTTATCATCAACCTAAACTAAACCAAACCAACCAAACCCCACAAAATAACCACCTAGGAACCCAAAATGAAGCTT
>NZ_LXTW01000016.1 GCF_001679005.1 Moraxella nonliquefaciens
TAGGGAGGGGAGTACGTCACTGCAATAACGATACAATAATGATGATTGATTGTCTTAATTTTTTTGTCTTAACCTAATTGTCTTAATAATGTGATGGATAATACATGAAAGCGTTTAACCGCCCGATACAGACTGGCTTTACCTTGATTGAGTTGCTAGTGACCATCAGTGTCTTAGGCATCATTGCTAGCATCGCTGCCCCATCATTTCAAAATCAGATAGCCAAACGAAAAATGGAAGACGCATTCAGCCAAATTGAGACCTGCTTTAAAGAAAGCCGTATTGAAGCGAACATCACTCGCAGTCCCGTAACTGTTCGGTTTAATACACAAACGTTAAACTGTGCCACTAAAGGCAATATTGAGTTTGCGCCTCCTTTGTCTGTTGTGGCTGTTAGAGGCACACCAAGCATTCGATTTAACGCCAATGGTACTGTAAATTTTGTGGGTGCAAGCTCAGCAACTTTAGAAGAGACGTTTCAAATTTGTTATAATGACTATGCACAAGGTTCTATAGACTTGACCATCAACTCAAGGGGCAGACTGTCAAGAAACACTGGGGGACGCACATGTTAAGCTTAAGCACACACCAACAGCAAGGGGTTGGTCTGGTTGAAGTGATGGTGGCATTACTGCTTTTGGCAGTGGGTGTCATGGGCTTTGCAGCCTTACAAATGACAGCAATCAAGGCAACTGATGAAAGCTTGGTGAGTGGACGGGCATTGGCCGTGATGCGTGGTGGGGCGGAGATGATGCGTGCCAATCCCAATCATATTTCTGTTTTTAAACAGGTGCTTGATAACAACCAAGCCACCTATAATGGGATAACCAAAGACAGCTGTCTGCAAAACGATATCACTAAAAATCAAGCGACATGCACGAAAGAACAAATCGCCATACGTGATGCGCTGGTATTAAGACAATTTGCCATGGACAACTCAATTCAAATACAAGCCCATGAATGCCCCCCTGTCTCAACAGGTGTGCCATTGATGTGCCTAATCGCCAGTTGGGGAGACACAAACCCCACCATTGGTGCAGCCGATACGGATTGTGTGACTGCCAATGGCGATTATAAAACTGGCTCTTCTTGTTTTGTGATGGAGGCGTATTGATGCAACAGCAACAATGGCGACAGTCTGGTTATCCAAAAGTCAGTCAAGCCAATATCAGCCAAGGTTTTACCTTGGTTGAGCTGATGATAGCATTGGTATTGGGACTGCTTATCTCAGCGGCGGTATTGCAGGTGTATTTGAGCGCTTTTCGCACCTCGTTGGTTCAACAAGGGGGGTCTGAGATAGCTGATGCCAGTGTGTTTGGCATCCAAAACTTAGAGCATCAAATCAGACTGGCAAACTTAGGTAACAGTGTCTTTCAAATCAATCAAACCACCAAATTTGGTGGGGTGGTATTATCCGCCCAAAATGTTGGTTTGCCAGCCAATGACCCGGGCATCTCTGGCAACTTGATGACCACAAGTTCTGACAGTGCCCCCCCCAAACACTGCTTCATCAAGCAACTCAACATGGACTGGGGGTAGTGGCACAAACATAGCCAGCGACCAGCTGACCATACAGTATCAAAATGTCATTGATGCAGGTCTTGTGGACTGTGAGGGCAATACGGTTGCCTTAAATGATTGGGTGATTGAGCGTTATTTTATCCGTGGTAATGGCATCTTTACTTGTGATGCAGGACGTGTTGAGCCAGCAGGTGGTATTAAACCTGCCAATACCACCAATACCCCAACTTTTGGTAATGAAGGCGTGGCATTTATGGATAATGTTGAACAATTTAAAGTATTGCTTGGGGTGCAAAGTAGAGATGCCAACCATTTGGCTTATATTTCCCCAAGCAAGTATTTGGCATTGGCAAATTCAGACCGCTTATATCAAGCCCCCATCATTGCAGTCAAACTGGGTTTTTTGGTACGCAGCAATCACGTCATACCAGAAAGCACAGGCAATGAATACACCATCTTTGGTACAGAAAATACCGTGAGTAATCAAGACAACTTTTTACGACGCAACTATGAATCGACCATCATGTTGCGTAATGCTCGGGTCATCACCCCATAATGGTCATTTATCGGTCTTATGGCTGGATAAATAACCAGTTGGATAAGTCGTTGGACAAACGTAGTTGGATAAATTTATGAAATCAGACTTTGCCAATCCGTCATATCACCAAAGTAGTCTTGGCTTAAAACGCAGTCTTGGCTTGAGTAGTCATCGTCAGCAACAGGGGGTGGCGTTGATTGTCGTGTTGCTGGTGTTGATATTAATCATCATTATCGGAGCGGTGGCGGTTAGGCGCAGTCAGACTGATCTTAGGCTGGTCAGTAGCAGTCAGATAGATACCTTGCTACTACAAGGGGCAGATGGGGCAAACATGAAGCTAGAAGAAGCGGTTAACCGTCCTGTTCGTGACCCGATTTATGAAGACATGGTCAACCGCAATAATGGCATCTTTGGGCATTTTATCACCAACGCCTCAGACACAAGTCAAGATGAGCTGATCTATTGTTATAACCCAAGACAACTGCAAGTTAACACCAGAACCGCTACCATCAGGCGAGATGGTGGCACACTCTCGGGATATGGGCCGGGTGAATGTAACCCCAGTACCGCAACAAGCTACATCAGTGCCAGGCAGACTGTCGCCACGCAGGTACATATTACCAAAGCACCAACAACAGCCACAGGTCCATTTGGAGTGGCAAAACAAGGAGCGAACTTGTCCACTTCTGGGGAGAGTGGTACTGCTCCAGCCAACCATCTGTTTAACATAGAGACGGTGTCGGCTGTCCCTGCTTATGGCCGTTCAGCCAGCAGTCCAGCGACTTGTTACAGTAACCGTCATGGCGGTAACACAGTCCGATCAACAGCCGATAATCTGGCCAGCTGTTTAAAGAACCAAGGTGTGCCAAACAAACAGCTGATGGAGCAAGTTGCCGTGGAGCTTGTCAACAACATCATCCCTTGTACGGAATTGGGTCAAGGCAGTGGGGCGGTGGCAGCTGGCTGTGTCCCAACCGCCACCCCTTAACACTTTAAGACCAGTATTTAATCAAGACCAGTATTTAACAAACAGCAATCCAGCGTATCAAATTAATCGACAGTTAGCCAAAGGGTATGCACAATGAAACTTAACAAAAAGCTTAACAAAAAACTCACCAACCAACCCAACCCTCCCCAACCCTCAACATCGATGCCAAAAATAGCACCAAAATTGGCATTGAGTCATCTGTTTGTGGCGATGGGGGCGTTATTGGCAAGCAACTCGGTGCAGGCGGACACGGCTGTCAAAAAAATTGGCGACTTGGAGATTTATCAGGCAGCTCAGGCTGGTAAAATCAACTTAACCATGATGCTAGACACCTCAGGTTCGATGGGCATCAGCTCGCTTGTGCTGCCAAAAAATAACCTATTTGGTAGCCCTGGTGATGTGGATAAATCCTTGTGTAAACAAGCCATCCAAGATGGTGTGCCTCAGTGGCAATACAATGCCGTTGATAGACGACCTAACAGTGAAACCCGTGGTAAAACTTCCTTTAAAAAAACCGTTACCGTCGGTGGAGAGCAGATTGACTATTATCTAAGAGGGTGTACCAGTCCTGACAGTAAGACTAAGACACCTTATCTTTATCCTTATCCTTATCCTTATATTGATCATAGCGGTAATTTGGTCGAGGACGAAACAGGTAAGTTTGATAGGCTTTCTCGGCTTAAAGATGCCTTAATCAACTTGATTGCTTCTGACACCATTAACAGTAATGTCAGAATTGGTTTGGGGACTTTTTCGGCTAAGACCAACACCAAATTGGGGGATTCTGACATACCTTTGGTTGATGGTCATTCTGGCGTTATGCTGGTGCCTGCTGCCCCTTTGGATACTAAGCAAAAAATCAAACTCATCAAAGCGATTGCCGCCATTCAATCCATCGACGCTGGGACAGACCAAACAGGTAAAACAAACGCCAACTACCAACCATCAAATCAAAATCCTATCATACCAGACGATTTGATTAAGTCGTCAAGTGGCACACCAACAGCACACGCCTATGCAGAAGTGGGTGCTTATATGATGGGTACTTCCACTGGTACTTCACCAAACCTACCACCTGCCAAATTAAAATTTCTTTATGATGGCGAAACCATCATGAAAAAAGGTAATGACACCATCTATTGGCTGTGTGTTAATTTGCGTACCCCCAACAGAACCACCGCAATGGCTTTACGTAATACGGCGGGGGTGTTTCAATGCGATAACCAGTACTTTAATGACAACTATCTGTATCTACAAAATAACAAATACTACTTAAGAGTGGAGAGTAATTCATATCCCACATTAGGCAATAATCCTAATACATATCAGCATTTGTATAAACCTGATGGCACAAAAGCCACACAACAAGAAGCCAATAAAGCGTTGGGGGGGATTACTCAAGGTATCTATGGCGATAATAGAGACTATGTGTGGCATATGTATAAACGCATTCCCAACGGTTGGCGACTGGGTGGCTGGATGAAAGTGCCTTATCAGTCTATGGACATCGAGCCTGTGACATCAAAAAACTGGACTAATGCTGAAGCTGGTGCAGCATCGGCGGTCAGTTATCGCACCAATCCATTTGCCATTGAATATGACGTCAAGCAAACAAGCTCAACCACCACCGAAAGAAAGCTTGTTTATGATAAGTGTCCCACTGGATTTCAGCCAGACGGCTATTGGCCATCGTTGTGTTATAAAGAACGTTCTTATGCAGACCAATGGAAATCAGATGCTATCTTTCAAAATGAATATAATCTTTATGGACGTAGAGTAACTAGAGTTTATTGTGATCAGCGAGTCAGTCCGGCAGTGGGTAAAACCGATACACTAACTTATCACTTTGATGAGAATAATAGGCAATTTCCCAAAAATCCTGTTGACAAACGGTATGATAAGGCAAACGTAAACGTCAATAACTGGGAAAATCCTGGAACGGGCAAATGTTACCAAAAAAGACATTATATAACTCGTAAAGTTTATTACAAAAATGTCACCAACACAGATACCCAAGAAACACAGACACCCATTGATAACATGTATGGCGGTTTTATTTACTCAGCTGATGAAACCAAAAATGGCAATCACTACCATCGTGGGGCAACACCGCCAGATAGCCCATCTGCCCTGTGTGATGCCAATGGCATCTACTTCTTAACCGATGGTGCGCCCAACTCCACCAAAGATGACATGGCAAAGACCATCTTAAACCGCTCGCTGAATAATGAAGCAAGGTACACCATCACCAGCAAACCATCAGGATTGCCATCGCCTAGATTACAGTCAGGTTTGTTTGCTGGCGAAACAGGGGGTTGGGAATGGATTGGTGAATATGCCAAACGCCTGAACGACCCCACCAAAAACCCCGCTGGTGTGTCAATTAAGACGGCGGTGGCAGGATTTGGCTCATCATTTGCAGGGTTAAATTATAACAGTGTTACCAAAAAATATGACTGTAATACCGAAGGTGCATCTGATGATGCCAAAAACGCCTGTAAATGGGGACAACGAGGCGAAGGTTATGGTGAAGGGGGCTTCTTTCATACCCAAAGTTCACAAGACATCGCTGACAGTATCGTTGATTTTATTTTATCGTTAGACAATACCATTCCAGCATCCCCATCAGGGGTCATCACCGTGCCTAAAGACCCCTTTAAGGCCATCGGTGAGATGCCTTATGCTTTCATGCCCACGGTAGAACCTCGTGTGGGTGGTGGGGCTAACAGCAATGTTTGGCTAGGCAATGTCAAAAAATACAACCTGCACAACGGCACGCTACAAGGCAAAAATAACAAAAGCATCTTTAAAGGCATCAGTGGCAGCTTAGATTCAAGTGTGGCAGATTTTTGGAGCAACGCCTCAGGGAGGAATGATAACGACTTGGTAAAAGTCGGCGGTGTGTATTCTAATTTGGCACATCCCAACACAGCGTTAAATAATGTCAGAACGGTGTATGTAGAAGACATCACCGCAAAAGACGCGTCTACCACCGAATTTAAAAAACTGGGTGTGGACGTTCAAGGCAGACCAGTGGGATTTGATCAGTTGTATGACACCACGACTTATAACAAACAAAATCAAATCAGGCTGTTGCAGTTTTTGGGCTTTAGTGAAGCTACTTATAATAACCAAACTAAATCGTTAGATGAATGGGCAAGCTCAAGTACAGACATTAAAGACTTAACATTGGTCAAGCCATCTAGTACCGATAAAGTCTTGGGTGCTTCTATCCACAGCAAACCCATCGCCGTCTCTTATGGGGCCAGTCTTGATGATAAAGGGCGTGTGTTGGACACAGACCGTCAAGATTATGTGTTCTTTGGTAGCATGGATGGGGCGTTGCATTTGGTCAATGCCAAAGACCGAGCTAATGGCGGTGGCACAGAAGATGTTGCCATCATTCCTAGAATCATGATGAAAACACAGCCTGAAGCCTTAGTGCCTAACTCAACCTACTCAGCCACTGCTGATCGTGCAACTGGTGTACCTAAGTTTGGCATAGATGGTCATTGGACATTTAAAAACACCTACAAATATGACTATAAAGACAAACAAGTCAAGCCTGCTGATAGAATGCTGGCATACGGAGGCATGCGTCTGGGCGGTGAGGGGCTGTTGGCATTGGACATCACCAATAAAAATGAACCCAAAAAAGCATTTAGCAGTCAAAACAGTGCCTTGATAAACAGCCAAACACCAGGTTTTGAACGCATCGGTTATATTTGGAATCAACCAACACTGGCACGCATCAAAACAAGCAAATCCGACACCAAAGGCACAGACGTGATTATCTTTGGTGGTGGTTATGACATGTGCTATGAATATGAAGGGTTTCAACATGGCAGAGTTGATGGCAGCCTAGGCAGTTGTTCTAATAAGACCGACATCAAAGGCAACGCCGTCTATATCGTTGATGCCAATACAGGTAAGCTACTGTGGCGTGCATCATCAAATTCAAATGGCAGTATAACAAATGCCAAAACCCATGAAGACCTAAAACACAGCATTGTGGCAGGCATCTCTGCCATCGACCGCAACGCTGATGGCATCACTGACCACTTATACTTTGGCGATCTTGGCGGTCAGCTGTTCCGTGTGGACTTTAAAGATGGCATGATCAATGACAGTCAAATCACCAAATTGCTAAAAAATGAATATGAAAACACCGCTAACGCCAAATACACACATCGCTTTTATGAAATGCCCGTGGTGAGTATTCATCGTAACCCAACCAGCAATCAATTGTTTGCACTGATTAACATTGTCTCTGGTGATAGAAGTTCGCCGTTATCTAAGATGCGTAATGACAACCAATATGCCGACCGTGTCTATGGCATCATTGATACTGATGTTACCAAAATCAACTTGTTTGATGATAAGTTTACTAAAACAGTGAAAGACCTAACAAATAACAAACTTGTTGATTTATCGACAGCCATGGGTCCTGTGCCATCTACTGGCTATACTGATGACCAACGCATCAGTGCGATGCAACCCATGATAAAAGGTGTAAAACAAGGTTGGTATTATCCATTAACACGCTTTGATGGTTGGAGTGATGTTCGTTATGGCAAAGGTGTGGGCAAAGCAGATATCTTTGCAAACCACTTATACATCAGCGTCTTTAACCCAGACATGAGCTACTCAAACGCCAATGCTTGTACCGCTAAAATTGCAGGTGGCACAGAACGACAAATGTACTGCCTGCCTTATGGAGTGTGCGTAGACCCTGCTGGCACGCCCGCATCACAAAAGCGATACACCCAATCTAAAAATGGCACAGCAGGCTTTATCCGTGCAGGGCAAGGCTTACAAGAACTTAACTTTGGCCCCATCAGCTCAGACAGAACTGATGCACGTGTGCTGATTAACACCACATCAATAACCGAACAAATCAAACAACAAAATCGAGTTAATTTTGGTACTGATGCTGGTAAAAGACTCAGACCACCCAGCGTGGGACTTGGTAACCAAAGTGGCAGTTCTTCACCTAATAATCCGCCGATCATTGGCTTGAATCAAACCAACATCACCACCAGTGGCGGTTCTACTGCTAGCAGTGTTGCAGGTGATGGCACAGGCGAGCTGAGCATCGAAAGCCAACGCTATATGCTACAACCCAGACAATGGTACGAAAAGCCCTAATTCACCAGCAGATAATTGGATGGTAACCCATGTTAAGCACAACACATCATAACCTGCCCAACATCGCCACCAATGGGCAACATAGACTGAGCAATCAGGGCTTTACATTAATCGAGCTGATGATAACAGTGGCGATCATCGCCATCATCGCAGCGATTGCCTTACCGTCCTATCGTCAATTTGTCATTCGTAATGCCGAAGCTCAAACTCAGGCTAAAATGCAACAACTGGCTGTTGAGTTGGAGCGGTGGCGTAGCAACAGCCTAAGCTATCGTAATTTTCACCCAAGCAGTTGTGGCACAGGCAACAACTGCTATGATGTGGACAACACCCAAATTTATGTACCAACAGGCAGCACAGCGACAAATTATCGCTACATCATCACCTTAACCAACCGCAGTCCAACCAGTTCACTGGTACCACCAACTGCCACAGCACAGACATCAGCACCGAGCAACATCGCCATCGGACGTGATTGGATGATGGTGGCAGAACCAAACAGCAATCTGATGGGTGCGTCTAAAATATATCTGGACAGCCATAATATAAAGTGCATGACTTCCAGTAACACCCCTGATGTTGCCACCATGCAAAACAACCACGGTTGTGGCATCAGTGCCAAAAGTTGGTGATTTTGTGTGTGGGGTTGTTTTAGGTTGTTTTATTTTTTATTGGGCGTAAACATATGATGATTCAAGACCACGTTACCATGACACCTACCACATTTCAAACGTCACAAAACGGCTTTACCCTTATTGAGCTGATGATTGTGGTGGCGGTGATTGGGGTGCTGGCAGCAATTGCCTACCCCAACTATCAAGAGTATGTCAAAAAAACCAAACGCACCGCCATGATGGCAGAGTTGGTCAATCTGGGCAACCAGATAGAAGCACAAAAGCTGTCTAAAGGCAGTTATGCAAAAATTACCACCACAGACTTTAGTGGTAACTATCCTAAAAATGGCACAGCCTTGTATGCTGTCACGCTGAATCTAGATGCCAATGCTGACGGTAATTTAAGAGATTGGGTACTGACCGCCACTCCCATCCCCACATCTACCATGGCAGGTGATGGCACGCTCAGCTTTAACCATCAAGGCAGAAAATGCCGAGACAGCAAATGTGGGCAAGGCGATGCGTGGAGAGATTGATGGGTTTTTTGCTAAATGATGTCCACCAAATCAGTAAAATAAACGTAAACAATATTGTAATTATTATTGTTTAGTATCAGAAAAAATTACAGCCTATCACTATCCTAGCTGCCACCGCCGTAAACCTGCGA
>NZ_LXTW01000017.1 GCF_001679005.1 Moraxella nonliquefaciens
AGCAAGTTGATATCAAAACATCAGTTAGGCAAATTGGCTTGGCTGGTGGTTTTTTATTGGGTGGTCACGTGAAGAGTGGAATGGATGATCATTTGGAGTGGGATATGCAGTGGGGTTGAGATTGGTTGGGTGGGTTTGTCTTAGCACAAACTACATACCTTGCTTTGTTGGCACATGGGTGTGATATGTACTTTATGCTGACACATATGATTAATGTCTGTCATCGGCTATTGCATTAACCAGAATGCGGATATCCATCAGGGGTGATGTGATTTTGAAGTGGGTAGGTGCGTGTAGCACAATCCAAAATCTGTTTTGGTGTGATTAAGCACCAAACTCCCTACCAAAGCCAAGTGAAACTCAGTTAATGGTTTGGTTTGGTTTAGTTTGGCTTTGGCAGGGAGGGGGTATCTACGGGTTATTTATATTTGTGATAATTTCATTCAGTTCTTTTCTACAGTCCATAAGAACGGACAAAAGACTGTCAAAAGAAACTTTCAAATCATGTGTCTCTATCAATCTGTAGTCATGAAAAAACTCAATAAAAATATCTAAATCATCTCCAATACCAATCAAACAGATGATCTGATTGTTGATTGAAATCTCTGCACCAAGATAGTCTTGTTTGCCCTGATTGATATAGTCCACCTTCAACATACTTTCCACCTTCAATTTTTTGGATCTAAAAAGCCACTAAATTCACCATTTGCATTGTATCTTACCCCTTGACCATTGGGCAGGCGAAATTCAAAGCCACCCCGAGAAAGCCTTGTTCTGGTTGTGTTGGGATTAGATAATATATCTCTTAATATTCTTTCCGCTTGTTGATTTTGATTTTGAATACTGTCCGTAGGTTTTGGGAAAGTACCACCGCTTCTTTGAGAGTGGCTGGAGAGTTTTCTTGCAGCCGCACTCAGCCCATTGGAGGCAATGGGTCTATTTGCAGATAAAACCAAAACTTCGATTGCCTTGAATTGAGCTTGGGCTAATTTAGCCCCAACACCCACAGGTAAGAGAAGTATATCAAGAGCCAGCGCATCTCTCTCCCCAATCTTCTTAATACCCTCAAAATATTTTTCTCTATCACCGGCAACTTCAATCCATAATGCATCGAGCTCAGCTTGGTATTGGAGTTCTTGTGGAGTGCCAGCCCAATTCCACTCCACCCCCACTTTCCCTATCTCAGAAGCACTCATAGCATCAGTAGTATTGCCATCAGTCGCTGTATAAGCTGTTGTTACTGTGGCAAGGTTTAGAATGCTGACGATGGTGTCTTTTTGTTCTTGGTTAAGTTCGCTTGGTTCGTTGGTGCCATATAGATAATTAGCCAAGGCAGGTGCAGCCACTTCACTACCCGCTCCTGATAAAGCACCAGTTGTGATGTTGTTACCCGTGGCATATTAAATGCAAGCCTTGAATTTGTTGGGTTTCGCAAGCTCAACCCAACCTACGGACTTTCTAATTCGGAATCAAACACCATAAAAACCCTTAGAGAAAAAGAGGGGAATAATGATTTTATTATCACACTATCATTTACAAAAAAAACATTATTCGACAAACAGAGTATATCATATATATTATCAATAATTGCAAATAGCTTTGATGAAAATACTGGAATCTCCGAATTATCAACAAATACACAAAAACACTCTTTTTCATACAAAATTAGAAAAGATTTTAGATCTGACAACTCATTAAAGTCTATATAGTTTAGTTTGGAATGTAACTTTATTAAATTTCTACATTCTTCAACCCATTGAGTATCTGGTATCAAAAAATTTTTACCCAAAGCAATTTTACACTCATCAAATAAATTCACAATAGCTCTCCAAACTTATTTATTTAAATGTTTAAGCAATCTTTCAAAGTCTTTTTCATTACCATCAAAAGGGACAACCAGTTTAACGGCAATGATACAAAAATTCCTAA
>NZ_LXTW01000018.1:0-148 GCF_001679005.1 Moraxella nonliquefaciens
CCTACGGGGGGCTGCAGTAGGGAATATTGCTCAATGGGGGAAACCCTGAAGCAGCAACGCCGCGTGGAGGATGAAGGTTTTAGGATTGTAAACTCCTTTTGTTAGAGAAGATAATGACGGTATCTAACGAATAAGCACCGGCTAACTC
>NZ_LXTW01000018.1:506-689 GCF_001679005.1 Moraxella nonliquefaciens
AGTCAGTCAGGTGTGAAATCCTATGGCTTAACCATAGAACTGCATTTGAAACTACTATTCTAGAGTGTGGGAGAGGTAGGTGGAATTCTTGGTGTAGGGGTAAAATCCGTAGAGATCAAGAGGAATACTCATTGCGAAGGCGACCTGCTGGAACATTACTGACGCTGATTGCGCGAAAGCGTG
>NZ_LXTW01000019.1 GCF_001679005.1 Moraxella nonliquefaciens
CAAACCCCCTACCATCTCTGGCAGGGGGTTTGATTTGACCTAGTCAGTGTCTGATTGGTCATTTGGATTGTTGTTGGGCTAATGTTGTTTTAAATCAGCTTTTAACATTGGCAACAACACCAGCACCTACGGTACGACCACCTTCACGGATGGCAAAGCGTAGACCTTTGTCCATGGCGATTGGGTGAATAAGTTCAACACTCATCTCAACGTTGTCGCCAGGCATGACCATCTCAGTACCTTCTTGTAGGGTGATGGCACCGGTAACATCAGTGGTACGGAAATAGAACTGTGGGCGATAGCCGTTTAAAAATGGGGTATGACGACCACCTTCTTCTTTTGACAGTACGTATACCTCAGCGTCAAAGTTGGTGTGTGGGGTGATTGAACCTGGTTTGGCGAGTACTTGACCACGTTGAACGTCTTCACGCTTAGTACCACGTAGTAGAACACCACAGTTCTCACCAGCACGACCTTCGTCTAGCAGTTTACGGAACATTTCAACACCAGTACAGGTGGTTTTGGCGGTGTCTTTGATACCAACAATCTCAACTTCGTCGCCCACTTTGATGATGCCAGATTCAACACGACCTGTTACCACAGTACCACGACCAGAGATGGAGAATACATCTTCAATTGGCATTAGGAAGGCTTTATCAATATCACGCTCAGGCTCAGGAATGTAGGTGTCTAGGGTGTCTAGCAATTCTAAGATGGCAGGTTCACCATATTGACCAGCATCGCCATTTAGACCCAACAAGGCAGAACCTTTGATGATTGGAGTGTCGTCCCCTGGGAAATCATAATCAGAGAGCAGTTCACGTACTTCCATCTCTACCAATTCTAGTAGCTCTTCGTCATCTACTAAGTCGCACTTATTCATAAATACCATGATATAAGGCACGCCAACTTGACGAGACAATAGGATGTGTTCACGAGTCTGTGGCATAGGGCCATCAGTTGCAGCAACAACCAAGATGGCACCGTCCATTTGAGCGGCACCTGTGATCATGTTTTTGACATAGTCAGCGTGACCTGGGCAGTCTACGTGTGCATAGTGACGAGCTGCGGTGTCATATTCAATGTGAGAGGTGTTGATGGTGATACCACGTGCTTTTTCCTCAGGTGCTGAGTCAATGGCAGCATAGTCTTTTGCTTCACCGCCGTGATGCTTGGCAGCAACGGTAGCAATGGCAGCAGTTAGGGTGGTTTTACCGTGGTCAACGTGACCGATGGTACCAACGTTTACGTGTGGTTTATTACGTTCAAATTTGGCTTTGGCCATG
>NZ_LXTW01000020.1 GCF_001679005.1 Moraxella nonliquefaciens
AGGTGGGTAGGTATTTGACATCTGACCCGATAGGACTAAATGGGGGTGGTTTAAATACTTATGCTTATGCCAATTCAGAGCCTTGGGGGGCGGTGGATTGGTTGGGGTTGTTGGTTGTGGCTCATTTAAACACGAAAACTGGAATATTGACAGTAACTGATGAGGACACAAAAGAAACAGTTACTATAAAAGCATTTAGTGGAGGAAAAGCAGTTAACGGGATTATTACCGAAGTTGGGGTTGGAAAAAACCTACCTATGCCAAGAGGTCGTTATATCATCACCAATAATCCTGGAAAAACTTCCCCTGCCACATGGTACGGTCTACTGTATCTAGATGGCAGAATAAATGATATTATTGAAAGTAATGACTCTAACATCAATGGCAGAGCCGGATTTAGACTTCATCCAGGCACACTTAGCCATGGTTGCACAACAATTGATACTAGTATACCAGAGGGGCAGACAAATTGGGAGAAAGTAGACAGTCTCCTAAAAGCAACAGTAAAAACAACTGTCATTTTTGAAGAACCTTGGTATACCAAAAATAAACTAATGACAAAATATGGTGTTTTAGATGTTACCTATTAAGAAAAATTGCTTTATTATTATTTTTATAGTATTTATTATCATAGGATCATTATTAAAAAATTTTTTTGATAAAATTGGCTTTGTTGATTCTTATATGGTAAAATTTCAAGTTCTAGAACTTTATGTAAGAAAAAATATATTTATGGATTTTTATTGGTATAACGAGATACCAAAAAACCATTTCATATTTTCAGATGATTGTTTTGAATGTAGGGTTGATTATTTATCGGCAATTGTTTATATTTTTGGAGAAAGTATTGAAAAAAGCGGTGAAGGAACCCTAGTTTTTTATCATAGTATTGACGACAATGAAAGATGTAAACTATATAAAAAACTTAAATATTTAGATAATTCAAAGTACTATTTATCATTAAATAATGAAAAAAAGTACGGAGTGGATTTTTTAAAAAATATTATAATTATTGATGGTGATAATAATTGTGATACTGTTAAATAACAGTGCAATTATTAAATTTTCAAAAACAAACCTACTTAACCGCTGATAATGTGAGCAGTTTTGATAACTCTGCCACAATTCACATGCAAGGCAGTTTGATGTTAAAATCAAAACATCATACTTTGGACGATCCTATCCCTTATAAAACTGATGAATAAGTTGGGTAAACCAGTATGTGAATATCAACAGATTGCACTCAATCAATCTGTTTTATAATTAATCAAGGAACCCAAAATGAAGCTT
>NZ_LXTW01000021.1 GCF_001679005.1 Moraxella nonliquefaciens
CACCGCCGTAAACCTGCGACTTAGGCAGTGGGGATAAGGCGACATGGAGGCCCTAATGTGGTGTCCTTGCGTGTCAGCGACACTCATGTTCAATATACTGTCTAATAATCTCAATCGGTGCGCCGCCACAACTGCCTGCAAAATAACTTGGTGACCCCATCTTAACTCTATTTTAGGGCTTGACATAAAATTAGACCAATGTATAATTAAAATAATAAAATCATACCAAAACCTATGAAAACACTCAAACTACGCATATATGACAGTAAAATAAAGCAACTTGAAAAATTAGCAAGTTCGGTGAATTTTGTATGGAATTATGTTAATGAGTTAAGTTATAAATACCTACGCGTACAGGCAAATTCTTATCTGCCTATGATTTAAACGACTACACCAAAGGCAGTGGCGAGCTGTTAGGCTTACATTCCCAAACCATCCAAGCCATTAACGAAACCCACGCCAAAAGCCGAAAACAATTTAAAAAGGTACAATGCGGTACAAACTCTGTAGGTCTTGATTTAGGCTGTAAAGATAGCGTAACAACAAGCAATGGTGATAAACTAATCACCAAATTCACCCAAAAATACGCAAATAAACTAGCCAAAGCCCAAAGAGCCAACAAGAAAAAGCAAGTTAAAACCATACATGCATGCCAAACATGCCAAAATTAAAAATTCACGATTAAACGCCATTCATCAATTTACAAGCAAACTGGTCAAACAAAATGCTTTGATTGTGATTGGTAAATTAAATTCAAAAACATTCACATCAAGCAAACTGGCTAAATCGGTTTACGACGCAAGTTGGTATGAACTTAAACGACAGCTGGATGATAAGTGCAAGCATGCAGGTTGTCTGTATGAAGAAGTGGATGAACATTTTACAACCCAAACCTGTTCGTGTTGTGGTGCCATTACTAACAACAGTCCCAGAGGTAGAGCAGGTTTGGCAATAAGAGAATGGACTTGTGGTGCTTGTAACACCACGCACGACAGAGATGTCAATGCAGCTAAGAACATTCTCCGTATCGGACGTGATACGCTCGCTGGAGGAAGCCCCTCCCTTAGGGAGGGGAGTACGTCAC
>NZ_LXTW01000022.1 GCF_001679005.1 Moraxella nonliquefaciens
TATCTGAATACGGCTCAACAGAACATCTTATACAGTCTTTTAAAGAGCAAATAATTTTTATTATTGTTATGGGTTTGTTCTTTTGTGCTGTCTATTACTTTTATATAAAGCCTAATGAGGTAAAAAAACTCCAATCAGCATCAAAATATGAGTGTGGACATCTTATTGAGTTTTATTCCTCCCCTGATTCTGATGACCCTAGAAATAGAAACATTGATTATTTTTCAATTAAGAACCAACAGGGTAAAGAGTTGCATTTTGTGAGAAGTAGAAGATCTGATTTGGGTGCTAAAAATGCCAAACAAGGTGATTTGGTATGTTTAACATACAGCACAGAATATTACGAAGATTTTGGTAAAAAAGTACGAGATAAGAAAATACCTTATCTTATTAAAATTAACTCAGTAGGAGAGTAAATATGAATGCTAAATTAATTGAAAAAGGTTTATCCTATGGTTCAGCAACAATAGCAGGTGCAGATTCCATTAATGGTGCAAAACAAGAAATTGATAAAGAACCAGAAAGCAGAAATGATTTGAATACCGCTAGCAATTCAGCTCAAACTGTCGCTGCTTTTGGTTCTCTAAATCAAGTTACTGCATTAATGACCGCCCCTATGGCGGCAACAATCACGACTGCAAAGATTATGTCTGACTTAAAAAATGGCAATACTGTATCCGCAGGCGATGTCATGGCAGTAACAGGCAATGTGCTAACATTTGTTGGTACTATGGGGTTACTAGCAGGAGCAACAGTAAGTGCACCTGTGGTTGTTGGGATAGGGTTTACAGTTACTGCATTGGGGGCTTTGGCAAACAATAAAGATGTAATTATTGACTTTTATAATGATGTCGCCAAAGAGATTGATAAAAAAATAGATTATAAGTTAAATGAACTATCAAACAAAATTGGCGAAACTGCCATTGATACCCATAACGCCATCACCAATGGCATAAATAATACCAAAAACACTTTAAATGACATCGCCTCTGGTAAAGCATTTAGAGATTCCATAGACAAACTCGCCCCCAAAATTGGCGAGGCTGCTATCAATATGGATAAAGCCATCAATGAAGCAATGGCAAATGGTGCTGAAAAAGTAAACGATGCCATACAAAAAGCCACTGATGCCTACAAAACTGCCGAACAAAAAATCGCAGATGCCTACAAAGCTGCTGAACAAGCCCTTAAAGATGGTGTAAAAAA
>NZ_LXTW01000023.1 GCF_001679005.1 Moraxella nonliquefaciens
TGGGGGTCAAGGGGTTTTTTAGGTTTTTGTAAAATATTTGTAGGGGGTTGATTTTTAGGGGGTTTTATAAATTAAAAATGACCGTGTAACTGACTTTTTATCATGATGGCATAAGAATCATCTTAAACATGCACCCTTAATATTTTAGAAAAATTTAGAATCATCAATGAGTTGTAAATAAATCTGCATTTTATTAACACTTGACTCTCACCAAATAAATCATCAAAAACATTTCATGGCGTCCCACTAAATGGTAAAATATGCCAAATTTTCTATTTTTATAACTTTTATTGAGAATCATCATGCAAATCACCATCATTGACCACCCTCTTGTCCGCCACAAATTATCCCTCATGCGAGAAAAAAACTGCTCCACCTATACGTTTCGTACGCTGACCAACGAACTTGGAAGGCTGATGGCGTATGAAGCAAGCCGTGATTTTGAGACCGAAGATTTTGACATGAATGGCTGGGACGGAAATACCATCAAAGGTACACAAGTCAAGGGCAAGACGGTAACACTGGTACCGATTTTACGAGCAGGGCTTGGCATGTTAGATGGCGTACTTGACCTACTACCTACCGCCAAAATCTCGTTTGTCGGCTTGCAACGTGATGAAGAAACGCTTGAACCTGTACCATTTTTTGAAAAATTTGTCAAAGACATTCATAAACGCCCTGCCCTGATTTTAGACCCCATGCTTGCCACAGGTGGTAGTATGGTGGCAACCATTGATATGCTAAAAAAACATGGATGCAAAAGCATCAAAGCCTTGGTACTGGTCGCCGCCCCAGAGGGTGTGAAACTTGTCAATCACGCCCATCCTGATGTTGAGATTTTTAGTGCATCGCTTGACAGCCATTTGAACGAAAATGGCTATATCATCCCAGGTCTTGGAGATGCTGGCGATAAGATTTTTGGTACTCGCTAAATTACTCTACGCCAGTCTTAATGATTGGCGTTTTTGTTTTATTTTTGAGATGACAACTGCCAAAGCAAACACCATTGCCTGCAACAGCACAATGGTCGCCCCTGTTGCCGAATCCAAATGAAAACTTAAAATCACACCCAAAAAACTTGTCAAACACGAACTTATCACAGCCACAGCCAGCATGGTATGAAATCGTCTACACAAAACAAATGCTGTAATGCCAGGGGAGATAAGCATGGCTACCACTAAAATTACACCAACTGCAAACATGGTAACCACAATCGTAGCGGACAGCAAAATAAGTAACCCATAATGTAATACCCTAGGCGATAATCCTGCTACACGGGCGTGGCTTGGGTCAAAACAATACAAGAGCAAATCCTTACCCTTTAACAGCACTACTCCCAAAATCACCGCACAAATGACCATCGTTTGGATGAGCATATCATGACTGATGCCAAGTAAGTTGCCAAACAAAATATGCTTTAAGTGCTGATCGGTATCTATCTTAGTAAACATGACAAGACCCATAGCAAACATGCCTGCAAAGACAATGCCCATGAGTGTATCTTCTTTGATGCGAGTGTTGTTTTTTAAAAAACCCACTGACACAGCACATAAAAGCCCCGCCACAAAAGCCCCAAACGATATCGGAAGTCCAAGCCAAAACGCCACAATGACCCCCGGAAACACAGCATGGCTAATCGCATCACCCATAAGCGACCAACCTTTTAGCACCACATAGCACGACAGCACCGCACACACTGCCCCAACAATGAGTGATGACAATAGGGCGTGTTGCATAAAGGGATAAGATAGGGGGGTTAGGAGAAGGTCGGTTGGGGTCATTTTTCACCTTTAAAAACTGCAACCAATGGTTGCAAAATTAAGCTTTATCCAAAAGTTTTCTTAAAAGTTCAATTTCTTTGTCTTTTTGGGCGATGATTTCGTCTTTGTGCGATGCGGTTAATTTTAATTTTTCAATTTCAGAAATTAAATTTTGGT
The DNA here is from genome assembly GCF_001679005.1 of Moraxella nonliquefaciens. Lineage (GTDB taxonomy): Bacteria > Pseudomonadota > Gammaproteobacteria > Pseudomonadales > Moraxellaceae > Moraxella > Moraxella nonliquefaciens. The sequence continues at coordinate 1,938 of NZ_LXTW01000023.1, forward strand.
CATTATTATAGTAATTATTGCTATAATTTTCACTAATTTGACAAACAACATTTTTATTATCTAATTTCAATAACTCAATTACTTTAACACCCAATAATTCGGCAATTTCGTCCAATCTTTCTAAATTAGGCATACTTTCACCACGCTCTATTTTGGCATAGCCGTTTCTTGTAAGACCTAATTTGTCCGCCATTTGTTCTTGTGTCCAATGGCGTTCTTCTCGCAATTCACGAATGGCGACAAAATCAATCATAAAATACCTATTATCAGTTGTCAAATGACAAGTTTAAGTTGGTTGCAATTTAAGAAAAATTATTGTAACATAAGGACGATTATTTGGCAAATTAAATATGGGTAAATTTTATGAAAAAGCTAATATTATTAGGTCTATTATTATCAAGCAGTCAAGTGGCAATGGCGGTAAATTGGGTGAACACAGGCGTAACAGGAGAGCAAAAACAAATAATTTGGATAGATATTGACAGCATATCAGGTTATTATTTTAATAACTATGATAAAAACAATTACTATGTAACTGCTTGGTTAAAATTTGATTACCCTACTTCTCAAAAACTAAGAGACGGTCGCTCATATCATCAAGTAAAGGAGCTTTGGTATTTTGATTGCTTAGCTGGTAAATCAAATTATGGTGATGTGGTATTTTATGCCAGTAATGGCAATTTGGTTGTTAGTGGTAAGAACAATCATCTATCTACTTATTCATCTAGTAATTGGGATAGGATTGTTCCAGATACAGTAGCAGACGGTTTATCAAAAACAACCTGTAATTTTTATAACATCAAATCAGCTTATCAAACCAAATAAGGAAGCATTATTAAACTTCCACACAATTTTATCTTAATACACCAGTAGAATTATTAGAATATATAAAAATGGAATATTTATGAAAGATAATCCTTCTGCAAATCTTGTCGTAGCCTACATATATCTCACTCCATTTATTGCTTTTTTATTGATTATTTTATATATATTTATCGGTTTGCCATTTCAAAATAAATATAATTTTGAGAAAGAAATACAAAAATATGAAAATATGGCAAAAAATGGAGATATATTAGCACACTTTGAACTGGCTCACTTATACAAACGCGGATATCCTTATTTTCTTAGTTTAGATTCTGATGTGGATTTACAAAAATCCGCTTACTGGTATGAGCAAGCAGCCCTAAAAGGCGATGCGGAAGCTCAATACAAAATTGCCGAAATCTATCAAAACGGTATTGGTATTCCAACGAATTTAAAAAATGCAAGTTATTGGTATGAGCAATCTGCCATACAAAACAATAGCGATGCACAATTTCAACTTGCTGAAAATTGGAAAAATGGTGCTGGTGTTCCGAAAAATAACAACAATGCAATTTATTGGTACACAAAATCAGCCGAAAATAACAATACTCAGGCAATGGAAAAAATCGGCATCATTTATCACGACGGTTTATTGGGTGTGGCGAAAAATAAGGAATTGGCACTAAGTTGGTTTCAAAAACTTAGAGATATGCCCAATTACATAATAAATAGCGATATAAATGCGAGATTATATTTTCTTGAAAACCCAATAGAGATTGCAAAACCACAGCAACCAGAATTACAAATCCCCCAACAACAATACACCAATACAAACAAATACTATCCATCAGAACATTATGGGTATAGCAAAGAGCCTACCGCTCAATGTTGGGACGGTACTTATAGTTATAGTTTAGGTAGGCGAGGCGTTTGCTCTGGACACGGCGGTGTCAAATATTGGTTTTAATTTTGCAACAGCCTGTTGCATTATTCCACTTTCCTTTTTCTCAAAACCCCAAACTTCCCCGAAAACAAAAATGCCCCAACAAAACACAGCGTTTGAAGTAGCACAATCACACCGCCTGTCGCCCCGTCTAGGTAGTAGCTTAGATACACGCCAAGCCCGCTTGTGGCTACGCCCAAAAATCCTGCGATGAGGATAAGCGGACGAAATCTATCGGTAAGCTGATATGCCGTTGCCCCTGGGGTGATAACCATCGCAATCACCAAAATCGCCCCCACTGTTTGTAGTGCCGACACCACGCACGCTGACAATAAACTAAAAAACAGCAGTTGATATATTTTTGGTGACAATCCAACTGATTTGGCGTGAATCTCATCAAAAAAAACAAGCAGTAAATCTTTCCAAAAAACAAGTAAGAAACCAAGCGACACCGCCATAACAATCGCTACCTGCATCATATCGCCATCACTAATGCCCAAAATATTACCAAAAATAATCTCTTGAACATTGACAGATGTGGGATTGACAGAAATAATAAATAACCCCAACGCAAAAAATGTGGTGAAAATAAAACCGATTACCGCATCTTCTTTTAGGTTGGTCAAGGATTTTACCCACAAAATCGCCAAAGACGCCAATATTCCCGAAAAAAACGCCCCAATGGCATAAGGCAATCCCAAAGCATACGCAATCGCCACCCCCGGTACGACCGCATGAGATAGGGCATCACCAATAAGCGACCAACCTTTTAACATCAAATAAGCAGATAAAAATGCACATACCCCACCAACCAAAGACGATAGCACCATCGCTTTGACCATATACTCATAGGCAAATGGCTCAGCAAGTAAGACAAAAAGCTCACTCATGGCACATCCTTATTTGGAACTAAAATGGGGTTTGGTATTATGGTATCAGTTTTTGGGTTGTATAATTGCACACCGTCATCTTTTGGTCGTTTTTGGTTCATATTGACCTGACACACACCAGTTACCTGTGTGGTTTTATCTCTGTGATGATGCTTGGATGTCTCATCATGCACCCCATAAAACACCGCAGGCACTTCATCATCTGCCAAAATCGTAACCGCACGGCTGTCATCATCATCATGTAAGTCCTTACCTGCCAAACGAATTTGTCGTAACACGCCACCAAATACCTTTTCCAAATTTTGCTGAGTAAAAGTGTCTTTGGTTGTACCGCTTGCCAGTACGGTGCGATTTATCATTACCACCTGATCACAAAATTCAGGAATTGTTCCCAAATTATGCGTAGAAATCAAAATCAAATGTCCCTGTGCTTTTAGCTCATCCAGCAAGGTCATGATCGCTTTTTCGGTTTTGACATCAACGCCTGTAAAGGGTTCGTCAAGCAAGATAATTTTGCTTTGTTGGGCAAGAGAACGGGCCAAAAATACCCGCTTTTTTTGTCCACCTGACAATTCGCTGATTTGCCTGTCCTTTAAATGCAAAATGTCCACCCGAGCCATCGCATCATCCACTCTTTGGCGGTCGCCTGCTTTGGGCATTCGCAAAAAATTCATATAGCCATACCGCCCCATCATCACCACATCATAGACCGATACAGGAAATTGCCAATCCACTTCTTCGGCTTGAGGAACATAGGCGACAAGATTTTGTTTTAAGGCGGTATTGATGGGAAGACCACAGAGCAAAATTTGCCCTGACTGGGGTTTAATCAGTCCCATGATGGACTTAAATAGTGTGGACTTACCAGAACCATTTACTCCAACCAAGGCACAAGTTGTACCGCCTGTTAGGCTAAAATTCATATCAAAAAGGGCGTGATGACCGTTGGTATAACGTACGGACAAATTCTGAACGCTGATGCTGACAGTCATATTGTGAATGTGAGTCATAAAATATTAAAAATTGATTTAAAAAAGATAGAAAATTTTCAAAATTTATATGTTTTTTAAATCAAAAATTTGGCAAGACAACTCTCTTATCTTGCCAAATTAGCTTATCAATCATTTTTGGGCTTTTGCATCCTCAAAGCCTTTTACCACCGTACTTGTCGTTACATTTAATAAGTCAAGATAAGTTGGTACAGCACCATCTTTTTCGCTTAGGCTGTCCACATAAAGTACGCCACCATAATACGCCCCTGCCTCCTTAGCGACTTGTTTGGCAGGTTTGTCCGATATGGTGCTTTCGCTAAATACCACAGGGATTTTGTTGGCTTTGACCGTGTCAATGAGTGTTTTGACCTGTTGTGGCGTACCTTGTTGCTCGGCGTTAATATCCCACAGATAAGCTTCTTTTAGTCCATAGTCTTCTGCCAAATAACTAAACGCCCCTTCTGATGTTACAAGCCAGCGTTCATTTTGGGGAATGTTGGCAAATTTGGCACGCAGTGGCTCGTCCATGGCTTTGATTTTTTGGGCGTACTCTTCGGCATTTTTGATGTACACTTCTTTATTTTTGGGGTCGTGAGCGATGAATGCGTTTTTGATATTTTCTACATAAATCAAGGCATTAGACGTAGACATCCAAGCATGTGGATTTGGCATATCCTTGTATGAGCCTGCCTTAATGGGAATGGGCGTGATACCATCTGTTACTACCACCGCAGGAATGTCTTTGGCGTCTTGATAGAATTTTTCAAACCAACGTTCCAAATTCATGCCATTCCACAAAATCAAATCGGCTTCTTTGACCTTAGCAATGTCCTTTGGGGTCGGCTCATAGTCATGAATCTCCGCTCCTGCCTTGGTAATGGACTCAACGTCTGCTGCGTCTCCTGCGACATTTTGGGCAATGTCTTCAATAATGGTAAAGGTCGTTATCACGTTCATTTTTTCGGTTGGGGTAACAGGTGATGGCATCTGTTCGGTTGTCTCACTGGGTTGATTATTGCCACAGCCGATTAGGGTAAAGCACAGTCCCAAACAGGTTGCCCATTTTTTAAATTCAAAAGAGGTGAACATCATAAAAGCTCCAAACAAAGTCACCAAACGCCAAAACCACCACAAATTCCATCATAGAAACATCTTAACATGCTTATCAAGACATATCAGCAAAGCAATATAACACAACACAGCCGCTTAATTTGTGGTAATTTTTGACGTTAAGCATACATTAATTAACATCACCCTTATTATTATGATTTGAATACATATAAATGCACATTCAAACCATGTCATGAACAAGGGATTTATATGATAATAATACTCATTATTTATTAAAAAATCAAGGGATTTGTAAAATAAATCATCATCAACTGTTGACAGTCAGGTCATCTTTATGTTTATCAAGATGATACTCATCACGAACCATGTTAAATCCTATGTACATTTTACCACAAAATACCCCAAAAAATTAGGACATCTAACTTTTGGGGTAAAGTTCTTTTTTTTTGGGGGGGGGAGTTTATCAAATCAAATTTTAACAAATGCTTAAATCACTTGATGCGTCTTTTACCTGTGGCAAATTCGTAGATGAACAGCACGATGATAGCACCGATGACTGACAGCACCAAACCACCAAAGCCACCATTGGCTGACAAACCCAAAGCACCTGCCAAGAATCCACCAACAACCGCACCGACAATACCTAAGATGATGGTCATAATCCAACTCATTGGATTTGCACCTGGTTTAATGGCTCGTGCCAACAGACCAGCGATAAAACCGACAATAAGCGTCCAAACAATACTCATGAGATCTCTCCTAATTAATGCCCATTAATGCCCAACTGGGCATGTCTGTCCGTGCCTGTCATTGATGGTATTTTGTAAAAGTAAAATATGATGGCTAAATCATTTACCCATCCAACTAAAACCGTTACCAACCATCCAACCGCCAAAGACAGGCACACCCTAAATCATGCACTTTTTACATTCGCATTTTTTATTTAAAATACAATTATTTAAAATACGAAAATCACGTAAAAATCACCACGTAAAAAGCACATGAATTGTAACCCAATCTTGCCACCCGTACCACCCCAAAAACGTTAATAACGTAGAACAAGTGTCAAATCTTGGGCAGATTTTTGGTGCTTTGGTTAAAAACTTAGTAAATATACGATGGTTTTGGGGTTTTTTTGTAAAATGAACACAACAACTCACCAAAAAAAGAAGCGGTAATGGCAGTTAAGCCAATATGTCCAAAATCCGCCCATGTATCCCCTCAAACGCCCCATTACTCATGACCACAATGGCATCATCTGAGCGTACATTTGCCTTGATGAATGCCAATACCTCATCAATGCTATCAAGCACAACCTGTCCATTTGTATGACCAATGGCTTCTTTTAGTCCCCATGACAAACCCTTTGGCTCGTACCAAATAACACCATCCGCCAATGACGCAGATAAGGCAAGCTGTTCCTTATAAATACCCAGCTTCATGGTGTTAGAGCGTGGCTCAATAACCGCCCAAATCTTACGACCCATCAGCTTCTTTTTAGCACCGTCTAAGGTGGTAGTGATGGCGGTTGGGTGATGGGCAAAATCATCATACACCTGCACACCCCCAACATCACCAATGAGTTCCATACGGCGTTTTATCCCTGCAAAGTCCGACAGAGCTTTACATGCCATCGCCACACTCACGCCCACGCTGTACGCCGCTGCAATTGCCGCCAGAGCATTGTTGACATTATGCACACCGCTCATGCCCCAGTTCACCACACCCATTTCATCGCCTGCTTTATTGACATGTTTCACGTGAAACACCGAACCATCCTCTTCTGCCAGAGTCGCTTGCCAATCACTCTCATCGCTCTCATCGCCCACCTCTGTTCGCCATACTGGTGTCCATACGCCCATATCTAGGGTATCTTCTAGGCTTTTTATGTCTTTTGGCATGATAATTTGACCGCTTGGGGGTATCATGCGAATCATGTGGTGAAATTGGGTTTGGATTGCTTTTAAATTGGGGAAAATGTCGGCGTGATCGTATTCTAAGTTGTTTAAAATGACGGTTGTGGGGCGATAATGCACAAATTTTGAACGTTTATCAAAAAAAGCACTGTCATACTCATCCGCTTCAATCACAAAATAGTCCTGCCCCAAATACGAACTGTGGGCAAAGACTGACTGCAATCGCTCATCATCAGTATTGACAAGGGGCACACCACCGATTAAAAAACCTGTGTCAATCCCTGCATACTGCAAAATCCAAGCCAGCATGGTTGTGGTTGTGGTCTTGCCATGCGTGCCTGCCACTGCCAAAACATGGCGTTCTTGTAGGAGATGCTCTGATAAAAACTGTGGGGCGGATGTGTAGCGAATCCCCTTATCAAGCATATACTCTACCGCTTGCATGCCACGTTTACAAACGTTGCCAACCACCACCAAATCAGGGGCAGGATCTAAATGAGCGGATTTGTACCCCTCTAATATCTCAACGCCTGCTTGCTGTAACTGTGTACTCATGGGCGGATAAATGGCACTGTCCGAACCTGTAATAGTATGCCCAAGCGAACGTGCCAACAGGGCAAGCGACCCCATAAATGTGCCACAAATACCCAAAAAATGAATGTGCATGATGTTGCCTTAATGATGATATAACTGAGATGATTTGGCAGATTATAGCAAATTTTGGCAAATGACGGTTTTATTTACACAAAAATTTATTCGCTGTTGCTCATATCTGTTTTTTTAATATCCCAAAAAGCCCAAAACTCAACATCACCAAAAATACCACAAACATCGCCAAAGTCAGATGAGGTATGCCAAATCCTGCCATTTGCCAGTCCATCAGAGCACATTCACCCGAACCTTTTAGCACTTCTTGAAATACCTGTAAAATCGGTAAAGTATCCACCCAATAGTTTAGCCCAGGGCCGCAGGCAGGCACTTCATCGGCAGGCAAATGCTGCAACCACACATGACGAGCTGCCACCCCAAGCCCCCACAGTGCACCAAATACCATGCCAACCCACAGGATGAGTTTACCCCACAGCTGTTTGGGATTGATGAGCATGCCAACAAAGGCAAATGCCCCCATTATCCACACGCCCATCCGCTGAAAAATACACAAAGGGCATGGGTCAAGCCCCAAATGACGCTGAAAATAAAAAATCGCCACAAGGGTTGCCACAACTGATAAAGCAAATATGCACGTGCATAGTGTGCCAAAAGTTGGGTATTTTGGTATGATATTATCTGTATTTTTGTAAGTAGTCATAAAAATCTTGGGTCTCTTCTCGCTCTAATTGCTGTTGGTCAGCAAAGGACTGTATGGCAATATTGGCATAATAGAACGCATCTTCGTTGCTAAGAGCATGGGTGAGTAAGGATTTATGGTGTTTTTGGGCAAGCATTTGCCCCAATTGCCATGTACTGCCCAATCTTTGGCTGTCAGATATGACCTGAGCGGATGGTGTAAAGTTGGGATTGATTGCCATGCCTTGCATGAGTGAGAGTGCCAAACGGTAGTCGTTACCACCGTGATACTCATCAAAAGCATCAGCGATGGATTGCATCTGTTCAAGAGTCTGCATTATCCATACCCTCAAAGGTTGTTTACCATCGGAGGTGATGATGGTTGTGTGAGTATCTCGCCCATCATTGACCACTTTATCAATATTTACCGACAGCTGTTTTTCTTCATCAGGCAACAGTTTGGGTGAGTCCGACAGCAAGCAATATAACGCCAAAATCTCCAAAAAGCATGCCGTGGCAGTTGTAATACCAATATCACTGTATGGGTCTAGGTCAATGGCACGAAATTCAACATAAGCGATGCCCCGAGATGCTAAGGCTTGGGTCGGTGTCTCACCAAAGTGCGTCACTTGCTTGGGGCGGATGGGGCTATAAAATTCATTTTCAATCTGTAAAATGTGGTCATTAATCTGCACAGGATTACCGTCTTTATCGTCCACACCAATATCCGTAAAGTCGGTAAAAGACGTACCAATCGCTCGGCGTAGCCCTTTGATGTATTCATCTAGGTCATTATAGCGAATGTCCAAATCCTCTTGTACACTATTGGTATAGCCCAATTTGCCCATCCTTAGGCTCGTTGCATGTGGTTTATAATAGGTGCAAGCCTCATCACACTCACCCAAAGGAATCAAATCATGTATGCGACCTGTCAAAAAGCACTCGCACACGCTTGGGCTTGCCCCCAGAAGATACAAAACAAGTGGGGTTAGGCGTTTAAAGTTGCGAATAAGCCCCAGATATTTTTCATTTTTAAAGGCTTGTAAATCATCACGCTTTTCATCATCCGCCCATACTTTGAACAAACCATCGCCAAAGGATAAGTTATAATGCAATCCTGCAATGGTCTGCATTTTACGACCATATCGCACTCCAAGCCCTGAACGATACAGGGTTTTAAGCCGTCCGATGTTAGATGTGCCATAATTGGCAAGAGGAATGTCTTTGTCATCATCTGATAACATGCACGGCATGGACAATGGCCACATCATCTCATCATTTTCTAGTGAGCGGTGCACCAAAACATGTAAGGTACGTAGCATGTCTAGGGCATCTTTGATGGTTGCTTTGGGTGCGGTGATGAGTTCAAGCAAATTCTCAGAATAGTCGGTGGTAATATAAGGATGGGTAAGTTTTGAACCGAGACGGGCAGGATGAAAAGTCTTGGCAGAATAGCCATCGGGCTGCATGCGTAGACCTTCTTTTTCAATGCCCCGTTTCATACCCGCCACAAGAGCTGAGTTAAACCATATGGGCAACATAAAATGTTGAGATGCGTTCATTGTATTATCCAAATAAATATTTAAGCAACCAATACGAAAATTTTTGACTTCCCATCCTTGTCATTTGGGGTTACTTCTAAAAGATGGCAAATCTATCGCAAAGTTTAAATGATGGTAAGTATCAACACGATACACCTTACGAGATTCCTATTTTAAATCAACCCTGCCATTAGGACTGTCAACGACACAAATTGGCTCATGTGCACTTAAAATGTTTTAGTGCTAAAATGTCTTAGTGATTAAGTGGTTGCATACCTATAATTTAATCTTACCTAACCATTCTTTATAAGACATTAAGCAGTGTTTGATAAGTATAGCAAAACTTATGACATTTAACAAATGTCTTAATCCTGTCATTTTTAAGCATGGGATTAAGACAGTAAAGAATAAAAAACACCTCCCACAAGGAAGGTGTTTTTAAATGGCTGTCTAAAATTAAGAGAAATCTAGTTCAGTTTCAAAACCTTTTAGGCTGTGACGAGCCATTGCTAGGTTTGATTTTTGACGGTCAAGTACTAGGTACAAGAATAGGTTCTCGTTACGAACCAATGGACGAAGTAAGTGGTATTGACCGCTTAGTGTGATTAGGATGTCTTCAATAGAATCGTTAAGGTTCAACGCTTTTGCAGTTTTACGCTTGGCACGTACCACCTCAGTGTTACCAGCAGATGCCAATTCTAGGTCAAGACCGCTACCCAAAGTCGCCAAAGCAAGACCTGATTCGCTATCAACCAACGCTGCTGCGATGAAACCGTCGATGTCGCCCAAGCCGTCAAGAGATAATTTAGCCATGATGTTATTCCTTAAAAAGTAAGTTAAAATTGGATTGATGACGATTTAAGTAATAATTACCAATGATTAAAATCAAATTAACAAGTTAATTTAGGTTTTAATAACCATAATAACAAATTACTAAAAACCATCATGCCATAACGAAAGCCATAGAAACTTCGTATACACAGAAACTTCACATAGACACTTCGTTATGTATATATTAAACCACACCACAAAACAAAATACAAGTATTATTTTTAAAAAGTGTCATAAAAAATGGATGAATAAAACAGACCATCATTTTTGGATAAATTTCATACAAAATCAGATACAACAAACCATTTGGCAAGTTATTTATTTTTAGGTTTAAGTCCAAGCACATCCTGCATGTCATACATCCCTGTCGGTTGGTCATGTAGCCACAGACCCGCTCGCACCGCACCATCAGCGAAAATCATGCGACTTTGGGCTTTGTGAGTTATTTGGATAATCTCACCATTTGTGATAAATTCTACCGTATGCTCACCGACAATCTCACCCCCACGCACCGCATGAATGCCAATTTCACCGTCGGTACGTTTGGCTTGCCCTTGTCTGCCATAGATGGCGGAGGTTTTGAGTGTTTGTCCACGAGCATCCGCCACGGCGTTTGCCATCATGAGAGCCGTGCCAGATGGTGCATCAAGCTTGTGTTTGTGGTGGCGTTCTATAATCTCTACATCAGCGTCCGCCCCCAGCACTTTGGCGGTGGTAGCAAGTAGGTTTAATGATAAGTTCACCCCTGTGGCGTAGTTGCCAGCATAAACGATGGGAATGTGTTTGCTGGCATCATGTAGTTTACTTTGTTGGGTCTCATCAAGTCCTGTTACCCCCATGACAAGGGCGATTTTGTTGGCGACACACGCCTTTAACACATCATCTAAGGCATCAGGCAAGCTAAAATCAATGAGTACATCCACCCCTGAAAAATCTGGCGTGGAGAACGTAACACCGCATTTATCCACACCGACAAACTCGCCTGCATCCACACCAATTAGACCAGATATGGGGCGAACAAATGCCCCCACTAGGTTGGCAGTGGGATTGTCTAACGTGGACTGAACAAGCATGCGTCCCATGCGACCTGATGCCCCCATGATTGCAATGTTTTTTGTCATGATGATTATCCTTGTGGTTGGCTGTCTTAACGTTGCGTGCAATACTGCAAAAAGATGATTTGATGATAACCAAAAATTTATCAAAAGTAAATTTAAAAATAAAAAACACGGCAAATTTACCGTGTTTTATCCGACAAAGACCCAATCACGCTTGCCATCAGTCAAAAATGTCTTTGACCTCATCTTTAATTTTATCAAAAAACCCTTTTTTCTTAGCACTTGCCCCATTGTTGCCATCTAAGGTTTTGGCAAATTGTTCAAGCAGGGATTTTTGCTCACTCGTTAGGTTGGTTGGTGTCTCAACGATGATTTTGCACAATAAATCGCCCTGCATGCCACCACGCACCGTCGTTACACCCTTACCACGCACTCTGAGTAGTTTACCGCTTTGGGTACCCTCGGCGACTTTGATTTTTAGGCGACCACCGCCCAATGTAGGAATCTCTACCTCATCACCAAGGGAGGCAACTGCGATGCTAACGGGAACCTCAATGTGTAAATCTGCCCCATTTCTGGTAAATATCTCATGTGGTTTGATGTGTGTCTCTACATACAAATCACCATTTGGCATACCATTATCGCCCGCTTCACCTTTGCCTGATAAGCGGACACGGTCGCCATTGTCCACACCAGCAGGGATGGAGACTTCTAGCGTCTGAGATTTTCGCTGTGTGCCCTCGCCATGGCAGTCAGGGCAAGGATTTTTTATTTTTTTGCCAGTGCCATGGCAATCAGGACAGGTTTGTTGCATGACAAAAATGCCCTGCTGCATACGCACCTGACCATGTCCACCACAGGTAGGACAGCTGACGATGTCGCTGGCAGATTTTGCCCCTTTGCCATCACAGCTATCACAGTTAATGTTTGTACTATATGTAATTTGTTTTTTACAGCCTGTTGCTGCCTCTTCTAGGGTTAGGACAATTTGATAGAGCAGGTCTGCCCCTTTATTGGCACGAGCACCATGGGAGTTACGAGCACCGAACATCTCACCAAAGATATCACCAAAACCACCGCCAGCATTACCCCCAAAACCGCCACGAGTGCCACCCCCAAAGAAACTGCCAAAAATGTCATTTAGGTCATCGGCACTAAATCCACCAGCATTACCAAAACCGCCATTATTCATGCCTTGTTCAAAGGCACTATGCCCCATGCGGTCATAAGTGGCACGCTTTTTGGCATCTGAGAGTACCTCGTAGGCCATCGTTGCTTCTTTAAATTTGCTCTCAGCATCTGGATCGTCTGGGTTTTTATCAGGGTGGTATTTCATGGCAAGACGGCGGTAGGCTTTTTTAATCTCTTTATCATCTGCTGACTTATCCACACCCAAGATGGTATAAAAATCTTTACTCATAGGTTGTTCCAATTGGCATTTAGCTACTTAGGCGATTCAATTAAGATCGCAATATAAAATAACAAAGTTGCCTATTTATGGTGTTTTTATGCCATTTATCAAGCATGATGGGGATGATTTTTAGCAATTTGCAAAAATTTATGGCAAGATCATCCATATCCACAGTTATCATGGGGCATGTTAGATGGAAAAAGACGAACCACAGCCACAGGTGGTTGTGGCATTTGGATTATCCACAACAAAGCGAGAGCCTTCGAGTCCTTCGATGTAATCAATGGTTGAACCGTGTAGATACTGGTAGCTTAGACTGTCCACCACAAGCGTGGCATCGCCATTGTCAAATGTGGCATCATCATCATCTAATTGGTCCGCAAAATCAAAGCCATAAGAAAAACCCGAACAACCTCCGCCAGTTACATAGACCCGAAGCATCAGTTCGTGATTGCCCTCTATGTCTTTTAGTTTTTGTAGTTTTTTGGCGGCGTTATCGGTTAGGGTCATGATGTTTTGCATGATGGTCTCTTTTTTAAAACTTTTGGGATAATTATACCATAATAAGCCCAAATTTTAGCGATACAAGGTATAATAGACGATTTAACTCATTACACACAATCACCATGATAGAATTTAAAAATGTCGCCGCTTACCGAGAGGGTCGCCTGCTGTTTGATGAATTTAATGCTCAGTTTCACAAGGGTCAGCGTATTGGTCTAACAGGCAATAACGGTACTGGTAAATCCACACTCATCGCCATGATATTAGGTGAACATGGGGTGGATAAGGGACAGATTGACAAGCCAAAAGATTGGCAGATTGCCCACATGGCACAAGAGGTTCACGCCAGTAATCAAAGTGCCCTTGACTATGTACTCTCAGGCGATGTTCAGTGGTATGAACTCAATGACAAACTTCAAAACCAACGTGCCTTGTCTGAACATGACATTGGTGCAATTTACCAAAAATTTGATGAGATAGACGGCTATCGCACACCATCAAAAGCAGGACAGATTTTATCAGGGCTGGGATTTGGTGAACATGAACATGAACGCATGGTCAGTGAGTTTTCAGGCGGTTGGCGTATGCGTCTTAACCTTGCTCGTACACTCATGCACCGAGCGGACGTACTGCTTTTAGATGAACCAACCAACCACTTAGATTTGGATGCCATTTTGTGGTTAGAGGAATGGCTGCTTAAATTTGACGGTTTGGTTTTACTCATCAGTCATGATCAGGAGTTTTTGGACACAGTATGTGGACAAATTTTGCACATAGAGCAAGGCAAGATTAACTTATATACTGGCAATTACAGTCAGTTCATTCACACACGAGCCAAGCGACTAGAACAACAACAATCCGCTTTCGCTAAACAGCAAGCGACCAAAGCTCACTTAGAGGATTTCATTCGCCGTTTTCGTGCCAAAGCAACCAAAGCCAAACAAGCCCAAAGTCGCCTAAAACAGCTTGATCGCATGACTGACATCGCCCCTGTTGTGGCAGATAGTGGCTTTGATTTTCGTTTTTATTCACCCACACACATGGCAAATCCACTCATCACATTAGAAAACGCATCCATTGGTTATGATAAGCCTTTATTAAATAAGGTCAATCTACAAATCACGCCTGACACACGCCTTGGTGTGCTGGGTGCAAATGGGGCAGGCAAATCCACGCTTATCAAGGCACTGGTAGGTGATTTGCCGTTATTAAGTGGTGTTTGCAAATACGCCAAAACCCTAACACTGGGCTATTTTAATCAGCACCAAATGGATGCACTGGATGAATCTGCCACACCCATTGTGCTACTTCAAAGACTGGCAGGGACGACATCGGATGCTGATTTGCGGGCATTTTTGGGGAGTTTTAATTTTCGTGGCGACAAGATTGATACTCAGGTACGTCTGTTCTCTGGTGGTGAGAAGGCACGGCTTACCCTTGCTCTGATTGTCTGGCAACGCCCCAACGTACTGGTACTAGATGAACCAACCAACCACTTAGATTTGCAAATGCAAAATGCACTGATGCTCGCCTTGCAGGATTTTGAGGGGGCGTTGATTTTGGTGTCGCATGACCGTGGTCTTATCACTTCTGTGTGCGATGACCTGATATTGGTATCGGACGGACAAGTAGATGAATTCACAGGCGACATGGCGGACTATGCCAAACACCTAAGATACGCCCGTCTTGCCAAACTCGCTCAAAACAAAGCCACCAACAAAGCCCCCCAACATCATCAAAACAGCAATAGCCAAATCCTAGCAACAAAGAGTGTAACCAAAGCGGACAAACCTACCCTAACCAAAGAAGAAATCCGTAAAAAAAATGCCGAAAATCGCCAAAAAACTGCCCCCTTACGACAGCAGATTGATGCGCTAGAAAAAGAGCTGGACACACTTGGGGCAAGACTTATCAAGATTGAGACTGCCTTATTGGACGCCACTTTGTATGATGATGACCAAAAAGACAGGCTTATGACACTGCTGGTCAAGCAAAGCCAAACTCAAAAACAGCTAAATGATGCCGAAGAGCGTCTACTTGTGGTCATGGATGAGTTGGAGGGTTTAGAGCGAGTGTTAGAGGATTGATGAGACCAACATACATTTTGACATGAGAATAAACCACATAACTTACCAAAGGCAATCTATTGCCCAGCAATCAAATTTTTAACATAAGTTTTAACATAAGTTTTAACATAAAGTTAAATGATAATTTACCCAAAATGACATCAAAATACGATTAAAGATGAAACAACCACTTCCAAAACATGACTATTATGCCATTTTAGGCATATCCAAATCAGCAGATATTGGACGGATTAAAAAGGCCTATCGTCAGCTTGCCCAAACCCATCACCCTGACAGAACAGGTCAAAGCGGATACATCGTGCTGATTAACGAAGCCTACGCCACCTTAAAAGACCCCAAAAAGCGTGCTGAATATGACGTATATCATGCCGTTTATTTTAGCACAACTGGTAAAATCGCTCGTAAATTTACCACCATCGTCAGCCACAATCTACAAAAATCCCCCACTGTCATGGCAAAGCTAAGACAACTAGAACGCCAAAGCCTGGTTTTTGCTCATTTTGCTGAACGTGAACTGCGACCCATGCTCATCAAAAATGGCAAAATCTTATTTGATAAATTTAGCGAATTTATGGCAACTTACAACCCCAATACCCATGCCAACAACACCCATCAATACCCCACACTCATCATCACACCAACGCTTGCCATCCATGGCGGACAGATGAGCTTTGTTCATGATGGTCAAAACATTCGCACAACCCTACCCAAAGGTTTGGCAGATGGCTCACACATCAAACTTACCATAAATGGCGTGGCGGTATGGTTTGTGATAAAAGTGGCCCTCTAAAATAAAAAATGATTAAAACAGGATATGATTAAAATAAAAATTGATANNTATCAATTTTTATTTTAATCTAAGATGATATTACCAGAGCGATTGGTTGCCCATTGAAATTGCACACATCACACCCATTTAGCTTGAATGACTGTTTATAAAAGAGTGCCATGACTGCCCTTGCTACTGATTTTCGTCCACCCTTTTGGCTAAAAAATCCCCACTTACAAACCATTTTACCTCGTTATGTGGTCAATCACACGCCTGATTACACCCGTCATCTTATCAAAGATTCGCTAAATGAGAGTCAAGTGGCATTTGATTATTTTCTTAGCGATGACAGTCAAGTGAACGCCAAATACCAAAAACCGCTCATCGTGCTGTTTCATGGCATGGAGGGGTCAAGCCAAAGCCATTATGCCAAATCATTGGCTGATGCTGTACATGGGGCGGATTGTCATTTTGTGGTGGCTCATTTTCGCTCGTGTGGTGGTGTGGCGGTGTCAGGTAAGGTGTTTTATAATGCAGGTGATACGGCGGAGATTCATCATTATTTAAGCCATTTACAGGATAATTTCACCCAAATCTATGCAGTTGGTGTATCGCTTGGGGGTAATGCTCTTGCCAAATACATGGGCGAATATGGTTCAGATGCCATCTGTCGCTGTGCGGTTGTGGTGTCAGCCCCTGTGGATTTGGCAAGCAGTTCGGTGGCCATGGAGCGACTGCTTGGACGGCATATTTATACGCCTTATCTGCTAAACCCCATCATCAAAAAAGCCCTAGACAATCATCTAACCTCTGATGAGTTAAAGGCATTAAAATCTGCCAAACGTATTGGTGATTTTGATAATGTCTTTACCGCCCCTCGCCATGGTTTTCGTTCAAAAAATGACTACTATCGCCAGTCCTCCGCCTTGCCATATTTGACAGAGATTAGCAAACCCACGCTCATCATTACCGCCAAAGATGACCCATTTTTGGGTGTAACTGCTGAACACTCAGATGTGTCAGCGGATGTGGTATTACTAAACACAACTTATGGCGGTCATATCGGTTTTGTGGATTATGATTATCAGGCTTTGACATTTGATACAGGATTTATCGGTCGGCAGGTAATGGGATTTTTTGACAAGCACTTTGTAGGGCAACCAACAAAGGCAGGCATGCCCTAACATTTTATTTTTAAGTAGCTGTGACTTGTTTTTGGGGCAGGTTGTTTGGGCAGATTAAAAAAGCAAGACTTTAATAGCAAGCTCTACAATCAACCAAAAAGCACCTAAAAGCGAGATTAACAAGCTCACATTCAAGCAATTACAGACAAACACTTAACCCTTAAAGTATTAATCAATTCAACATACAGCAAGATGGCAAGCATTACTTAAATCTTACCATGACATTGCTTATACTTTAAGCCACTACCGCAGGGGCAGGGGGCGTTACGGTTGATATTGGCAGGGATAAAGACATCATCGATGCTTTGGGGTGCTGTGGTATCGCTCACATCTGCCATGCTTTGGTTGGTGTCAGTGCCAGTATTGGCGTTGATATTAGTGTTGGTGTTGGTATTGACATGACCGTTTGGCGAAAGATTTGGCGTGGATGCCACACCGCCCAAACTGACCGTGATACGCTGAACGTTTTGGGTTGCTCGTGGGCGACTTTCATCGGTGGCAATCTCACCCTCTAATCCCATGTCATTATGCTCAAAATGCAGCTGCATCATCTTGGCTTGACGGCGACGCTCTTCTTGGATTTGAGCAATCTCTTCTGGGGTGGCGACATGCACACGTGCCAAGTCCTGCACCACATCTGACTTAATCGCCCCAAGCATGGACTGGAACAAATCAAACGATTCACGCTTATACTCTTGTTCAGGGTTCTTTTGGGCATAGCTACGCAGATGAATACCTTTACGCAGTTGATCCATTTGAGTCAGATGCTCTTTCCAGTGGCGGTCAAGGTTACGAAGCATAAAATCACGCTCCAACCTAGCAGCGTTTTGCTCGCCCATGGTCTCACGTTTTTTCTGATAATGGGCGATGGCAAAGTCAATAATCTTAGCACGCAACCCCTCTTCATCAAGGCGACGGTCAGCATCTAGCCAGTCATTAATCGGCATATAATAACCAAAAGCATCCTCAATCTCATCTTCTAACCCATCAATATTCCATTGGTCATCCACCGAACCTACTGGCACAAACTGCGTGATAAGTGCATTATACACCTCATGGTGCATGGTCTTGATGGATGCTTGCAAATCAATCTCTTCTAACAAATCATCACGCTGTGTGTAGATGACTTTACGCTGTTCATTGGCAACATCATCGTATTTTAACAGACTTTTACGAGCATCAAAATCACGAGCCTCAACTTTGCCCTGTGCATTCTCAATTGAACGAGACACCATTTTATGTTCAATGGCCTCATCTTCTTTTAGACCCATGGCACGCATCATTGACACCACACGGTCGCCTGCAAAAATCCGCATCAAGTCATCTTCTAGTGATAAGAAAAAGCGAGACTGACCGGGGTCTCCTTGTCGTCCTGCACGTCCACGTAATTGGTTGTCAATACGGCGTGATTCGTGGCGTTCTGAACCGATGATGTGTAGTCCGCCTGCTGCTTTGACCGCCTCGTTACGGGCTTGCCATTGACTTTGTAACTCGCTCTTTTGGGCGTCGGTGAGTGCATCCAAATCCTCTATCTCCGCCTGCCAATTACCGCCTAAGATGATGTCTGTACCACGACCTGCCATGTTGGTTGCGATGGTAACGGCAGATGGTCTGCCTGCCTGAGCGATAATCTCCGCCTCTCGCTCATGCTGTTTGGCATTTAGAACGTTGTGCTTAATGCCTGCTTGGTCAAGTAAATACGACAACTGCTCAGATGCCTCAATGGTTGCTGTACCGACAAGCACAGGGGCTCCTTTGGCAGTAATCTCACGAATCTCACGGATGATGCCTTGATATTTGCCCAATTTGGATAAGAAAATTTGGTCATTTAAATCCACACGAGCAATGGGGCGATGGGTGGGGATGATGACCACATCCATATCATAAGTGGATTTAAATTCTGCCGCCTCGGTATCTGCTGTGCCTGTCATGCCAGAGAGTTTATCATACAGACGAAAATAGTTTTGGAATGTGGTTGTCGCCATGGTTTGGTTTTCAGCTTGAATCTCAACACCCTCTTTGGCTTCTACCGCTTGGTGTAGCCCCTCACTCCAACGTCTGCCTGGCATGGTACGCCCTGTATTTTCGTCCACAATAACAATCTCATTATCATCAGAGATGATATAATGAACATTCTTGACAAATAAATGATGGGCTCTAATCGCCGCCTGCACATGAGCGAGCAAGGGCAGGCGAGCAGGACTGTATAGGCTTTCTTTTTCGCCAAGCTCACCCACTTCTATCAAAAACTTTTCTATCTTTTCATAGCCTTTTTCGCTAATCTCAATGGCTCGGTTTTTCTCATCAATCCAAAAATCCTGTGCCACGTTATTTTTATTATCCTCTTCGTTGTCGGACTTTTTTAGGCGAGGAATGATGTTGTTAATTAACGAATACAGATGGGCTGAGTCCTCAGCTTGTCCTGAAATGATGAGCGGTGTGCGAGCCTCATCAATCAAAATACTGTCAATCTCATCAATGATGCAATAGTTTAAGGGACGCTGTTTTTTCTCATCTTTGCTAAACACCATGTTATCACGCAGATAATCAAAGCCGTATTCGTTATTGGTGCCATAGGTGATATCAGCACGATAAGCATCAAACTTCTCATGGGGGGGCTGTTGGCTATAAATCACACCCACTGTCAATCCCAAGAAGCCAAATAGCTCACGGTTAAGCTCAGCATCACGCCCTGCCAAATAATCATTCACCGTAACAACATGCACACCTTTGCCACTGATGGCATTTAGATACATGGCAAGGGTTGCCATTAAGGTCTTACCCTCACCGGTCTTCATCTCAGCAATCTTACCCTCATGCAAGGTCATGCCACCG
Source organism: Moraxella nonliquefaciens (assembly GCF_001679005.1). Taxonomy (GTDB): domain Bacteria; phylum Pseudomonadota; class Gammaproteobacteria; order Pseudomonadales; family Moraxellaceae; genus Moraxella; species Moraxella nonliquefaciens. The sequence goes on from NZ_LXTW01000023.1 coordinate 22,064, forward strand.
ATAAGTTGCACATCATAATGTCTCATGCCATTGACACGTTTGGAGGCCTCACGGCACACAGCGAATGCCTCAGGCAAGAGTTTATCCAAACTCTCACCATTGGCATGACGACTTTTAAATTCATCGGTTTTTCGGCGTAACTCATCATCAGACAGTGCCAAAATCGTGGGTTCAAGAGCATTAATCTTGTCCACAACTTTACGCATACGTTTTAATTCACGTTCGTTTTTGGTGCCAAATACAGCACTGATGGCTTTTGTTAGCATGTTTTTTTCCAAATTGCACGGAGCAAAAATATTTTAATGGCGGTGATATAGCCAAATTATATGGTAATGAATCTTAAAAAATCAACCAGCCAATCTGGCAAATGCTTTATCAGCACACAACAGCGTCTGTTCAATATCATCATCGGTGTGGGCAATAGACATAAAGGCAGCTTCAAAGGCAGATGGGGCAAGATAGACACCCTGTTCTAGCATGGCATGAAAAAACTGATTAAAACGCTTGGTGTCGGCGTGTGCCACATCATCAAAGTTTTTGGGTAACTCTTTGCTAAAAAACAGCCCAAACATACCGCCCACATAACAACTTGAAAAGTCTATGCCATGTTTATCCGCCAGTTTTTGCAAGCCATTGACCAATTTGGCGGTTTTGGCGGTTAATTGTTCATAAAAATCCGGACGGGTTAATTCATCAAACATTGCCTTACCTGCACGCATGGCCAAAGGGTTGCCTGAGAGCGTTCCTGCTTGATACACACCACCTAAGGGGGCGATACATTCCATAATCTCACGCTTACCACCAAATGCTCCCACGGGCAAGCCAGCTCCGATGATTTTGCCAAAAGTGCTAAGGTCTGGGGTGATGCCAAAATGATGACTTGCCCCTTTTAGTCCCACACGAAAGCCCGTCATTACTTCATCAAAAATCAACACCGCCCCGTGCTTGGTGCAAAGCTCACGCAGGGTGTTATGAAATTCTTGGCTTGGGATAACCATGTTCATGTTGCCCGCTATCGGCTCTAAAATCACGCATGCAAATTCATCACCAAATTTGTCAAAGGCAGATTGTAGTGCTTGGGTGTCATTATAAGGTAGAGTAATGGTATGTTTGGCAAAGTCGGCAGGCACGCCCTTGGATGTCGGCTCACCAATATCTAGCATGCCAGAGCCTGCCTTAACAAGCAAGCTGTCTGAATGCCCATGATAGCACCCCTCAAATTTGACAATCTTGTCTCGCCCTGTGTAGCCACGAGCCAGACGAATGGCACTCATAGTAGCTTCTGTGCCTGATGACACCATGCGAATGAGCTCAATGTGTGGCATGATATCAGCAATCAAATCCGCCATGGTCGTCTCAAATGGCGTGGGAGCCCCAAAAGACAAGCCGTCATCACAGGCGAGCTTTACCGCATCGACGACCTTGGGGTGAGCATGACCCAAAATCATCGGCCCCCACGAACCCACATAATCAATGTACTCACGCCCTTGGGTATCATACATATATGCACCCTTGGCACGGCTTATAAAAACAGGCGTACCGCCCACCCCTACAAAGGCACGCACAGGCGAGTTTACACCCCCTGGAATATGGCGTTTGGCTTTTTCAAATAAGAGCTGGTCGGCGGTCAGTTTAGTCGTTAGTGTGGTCATAAAAATTCCTATTACAAATAAAAGCCATTACAAATAAAAAACAGATGAGTAAATCAACCCATTTTATCATTTTTTGGCGTGGGTGTCTGATTTGATTTGTCCAATGTTTTGGCACGATGACACAAACCAGTGATTTTAATTAATTTTATCAATGATAAAGATTGACAACAATGCCGATGGATTTTATACAAAAATGCTGTTTTTTATTTAAAAATTTCAAAAAAGACGATATAATAGTACAACAAGTAACACAAAAATATTTATTGTAATGATTTATTACATAAAATTACAATAAACAAATCAGCATCACTAAGATTTGATATGGTCATGAGCATCAGCCCCAATGATTTTGTCAATAAGAGATTAGCCGTCCCATGAGCGACAATAAACACCCCACCAAACAAGAGCTTGACGTGATAAGCATCCAAAACACGGACAGCAAAGAACAAGGCTCAGCCTTAGTGGTATTTTTAAAAAAACACCAAAATTTTTTAATCCTACAATGTGTACTGCTGATTTTGCTTGGGGTGAGTTTTTTATTTTGGTAATCTGATACCAAAAAACCAACAGACCATATCGGTAATAAAATCATCATAACAGCAACTGTCGCCTTGATACAAATCTATGCCATTTGCCTGTCATGGGGTCTTTAAATTCAAGATATTTAGCAAGTAGCTGTAAGGGGTGAGTAAAATCATCTTTGGGCTTATGGCACACAGATGGATAATAAGGGTCGTGACAGATGGGCATGCCAAGATGGTTAAGATGAACCCTAAGCTGATGCAGTTTGCCAGTACTGGGGCGAAGCTCATACTTTGCCATGTTACCCCTAAGTGCCAACACATCAATATGCGTGTGCGTGTTGGCAGGTTTGTCGGCATTAACACGCATGAGATAAAACGGCTCACCTCGCTCTAAATGCAAACGAACATCCATCGGCATTGTTAAATTATGATTAACAGTAGCGATGGCGTGATACACCTTTGTGATGGCATGATTGGCAAATAAGGCTTGATACAGATGGCGTGTGGTAGGATTTTTACTCACAAGTATCAACCCTGCTGTCTCTTTGTCCAGTCTGTGAATGGGGGACAAATTGGCATTGTCTGTATCAGCTTTTAGGCGAGTAAGCAAAGTCTGCTTAACATGATTGCCAGATGGTGTTACCGCCAAAAAATGGGGCTTATCCACCACCATAAATTCATCATTTTCAAACAAAATTTGATAATCAAATGGCACAACAACCTCACACGCTAAGCTGCGGTAATAATAAATCGTCCGCCCATGTAGATAGGGTGCATCTGACATCAATGGCACAAACCCACCCTCTGTTGTATCACTCCACACATCACCATTCTCAAAACGTGCCCGCCATTCATCAAAGCTGACATGGGGGAATTTTTGGCATAAAAATACCAACAAATTCTTGGGTATATTGTTTAATTTTTCTAAATAAATACGGCTTGGAGATACGCCGTCTTTCATGGGTGGTGCAGTTTGGAGCATGGTGTGGTTTTTATAAGATGTCAACATGGTTTTATGTCATTTTATCACATTTATCACCTCATTTATCATCTCATGATTTTTGTGATATCACAATCATCTTGACATATCTAAATTTATAGATATAATGATATATTGTTTATAAAATCACCTGCATTCAATTCATGAAATCTACCGACATTTTTAAAGTGCTGGGCAACGATGTTCGCTACCAGATTTTACTGTGGCTAAAAGACCCTGCCACACATTTTGGGGTGGATGCCTTGCGTTGTACAGAAACAGGATTTGATGGTGGGATTTGTGTGGGTGTGATTGCCGAAAAATCAGGACTTGCCCAATCGGTAATTTCAAGCTATCTAAATAACCTACAACAAACAGGGCTGATACAGAGCAGACGCATTGGCAAATGGACCTACTACCGCTATCATTCTGGTGGTGTGGACAAATTTATCCATCAAGTGCGTCATGAGATTGGCGGTTTGTCTGATTAAAATGATATGACATCTTTGGGTTTTGGTTACAGTTTAGGAATAAATCACCATGTTTTGTATGTCCCACACCCCATATAAGATTGATTTTTGATAAAATGACATCATCCGACCAATACCCAAATTAAAAATTTTTGCCCAAATATATCTAAATTATTGTATATGTATAAATATAAAATTGAGAAAAGCCATGACTGATTTATCTATTTTAAACCTTGCCCCCTTGCGAGATGGTGAGACATTTGCCGATGCTGTGGTCGACCTTGTGGCATTGGCACAGCTTGCCGAGCGTCTTGGTTACACTCGCTATTGGATTGCCGAGCATCACAACATGCCATATCTGGCAAGCTCTGCCACAAGCCTGCTTATCGGGCATGTGCTTGACAAGACAAACACCATTCGGGTTGGCTCAGGCGGTGTCATGCTCCCCAACCATTCCCCCTTTATTGTTGCTGAGCAGTATGGTACGCTGGCAAGCCTATATCCCAACCGTGTGGATTTGGGGCTTGGGCGAGCGCCTGGTACCGACCCTGCCACTGCCAAAGCCATCCGCCGTCATCAGGACGATTTTGTGTCAAGTTTTCCTAGTGATATCAAAGAGTTACAGTTCTATTTTGGCGATGATAAGAGCGACAAGGTGCGAGCCTACCCTGCCAAAGGGTTAAATGTGCCACTTTATATCTTAGGTTCTAGTCCTGAGAGTGCTTATTTGGCGGCGGAATTGGGTTTGCCTTATGCTTTTGCATCTCACTTTGCGCCACGCTTTTTAACACAGGCAGTTGAGATTTATCGCAAAGAATTTAAGCCCTCTGATGTGCTTGACAAACCCAAGGTCATCGTTGGGCTAAATGCCATCGTTGCTGATACCGACAGCGAAGCGAAACTTTTGGCGACCACCAGTTTACAGTTTTTCCTAAATGTGGTAACGGGCGAACGTTCGGGCATGAAACCGCCAGTACCAGACATTGAAAGTCGTATCCCACCGCACATCTTATCCATGGCAAAGAGCATGACGGCGTGTAGCGTGATTGGTTCACCAAAGACGGTCAAAGCCCAGTTAGAACAGTTACAAAAACAAGTCAATGCCGATGAATTCATGGTGGTGAGCTATATTTATGACAAAGACAAACAAGCCCGCTCCTATGAGCTTATCTTAGAGGCTGTTGACGGTTAGTTTTAGCACAGTACAACCGAACATAATCACCACAGAGCCATTTAGCCAATTTTAATCAATTTTTTAACTCAAAAGAGAGCACCCCATGACTGACACCACCCCACTTTTTAGCCCTTTTACCCTAAATAATGGTGTAGAGATTCGTAATCGCCTTGTCGTTACGCCGATGACCCACTATGCGTCCAACCCTGATGGCACATTATCTGACGAAGAGCAGGCATTTTTGACAGGGCGAGCGGATGATTTTGGGATATTTATCACAGCAGCAACTTTGGTACACCCAAGCGGTAAGGCCTTTGTCGGTCAGCCGTGTGCCTATGATGAGAGCCATTTGGCAAGCCTAACAAAAATCGCAAGCATCATCAAGCAAGGCGGTGCAAAACCAATTTTACAAATTCATCATGGCGGTTATCAGTCGCTTGCCCAGTTTGGCGAGGTCATCGCTCCATCTGCCATGGATGATGGCACACAATCCGCCAGAGCCATGAGTGTGGACGAGATACAGACAATCATCAGAGGCTTTGGCGTGGCAACTGACTTAGCCATACGAGCAGGCTTTGACGGTGTGGAAATTCATGGGGCGAACAATTATCTGATTCAGCAATTTTTCTCACCCCAAGCCAACAAGCGAGATGATGAGTGGGGAGGCAGTTTAGAGAACCGTTTGCGTTTTCCCAAATGTGTCATCAAGACAGTCAATGATGTTAAAGCCAAACATAACAAGCCAGAGTTTATCGTTGGGTATCGTTTTTCACCAGAGGAGGCAGGCGATGACGGCTTGACAATGGCGGATACTTTTGATTTGATTGATGCTTTGGTTCATGAACCTTTGCAATATCTGCACGTCTCTTTGTGGGATTTTTATAAAAAGGCAAGACGTGGGGCAGACACCAATTTGACACGCATAGAACAACTGCATGAGCGTATTGGTGGTAGATTGCCCTTAATTGGTGTGGGTTGTTTGTTATCGGCTGATGATGTGGTGCGTGCCTACAAGACAGGCTGGGCAGAGTTCATCGCTGTTGGCAAGGCGGTAATGATAAATCCCAACTTTGCCACACTACTAAAAACAGGTCAAACCGATAAAATTGCCACACACATAGACCTCGAGCGTAACGACATCTACAAAATCCCAAGCCAGCTTTGGGCGTATCAACAAAAAGGGCCTGCCTATCTGCCACCATTAAAGGGTGAAAACTGGCAACCTTTGGACATCTGATGGGCGTCTTTGGGTTCTAATTTACCTTAAAACCAATACAGGAGATGAACATGACCAACCCACAATCAACCGATTTGGATGAATTAGACTTTGATGAGGTGGACTTTGATGCCATGCTTGGCGACCTGGCGGACATGAGTGTGATTGGTGGATTTGACAGTGAAAACGATGACAGCTGTCAAGGCGGTGCGTGCAAGATTTAAAAAGCACACCATCTGACCACTTAATGAGCAAATTTTTAAGGCTTTTACTTAACTTTTTAGATTAAATGGTCAGATGGGTTTTTATATAAAAACAATCATTTTATTTGTATGCACTCTCCAAAATGTAACTTATGTCACAAAGGTCAGGCATGTCTTAATAAACATCATGATTGATACGCATATCCCATGTCTTTAACGTTGAGAATGACAGCATGAAACTGACCAATTATAGCGATTATGCACTACGCTCTTTGATTTATTTGGCGGTAATACCAAAAGATGGTGAGCTTGCCAACATTGACGACATCGCCCACGCCTATAACATCTCAAAAGGCCATCTTAGCAAAATCATTCATCAGCTTGGCAAGTTGGGCTATATCCAAAGCGTGCGTGGCAAAGGTGGGGGCATTTGTCTGGCAAAAGACCCAAGCAAGATTAATATTGGCAAGCTCATTCGCCACACCGAAAGTGACTTTGGTATCTTACAATGCTTAGATGATAACAGCAAAAACACAAACAACAAAATCAGCCTGGTCAATATCAGCGATGATGCCAGTGGCTGTACCATCTTTCCTGCCTGCCATTTAAAGGGTGTGTTTCATAAAGCCATGCTTGCCTTTGTGGACGTACTAGACAGCCACACCCTTGCTGACATACTGGTCAATGATAACGAGCTATTGGCACTCTTAGATAAAAACCGAGATAAAACAACCAAATAAGGCACGTTTAGAAAATACTTACAAAACTTTGCAATTTTTTGCGTATTTTGTGATGGCGATGATTGCACCATGATGCAACCACGCCCCAAATTCAATATTAATCCAAATTATTTAAGCCCCGCTTTTTGTAACAACGCCCCAAAACTTCCCACTTTGGCATCGTTTTTGGGCTTGCTAGGTTCACGTTTTGGTCTGTTGTTTGATTTGGCTTTGCTTGATTTGCCCTTAAAATCCCTGCCAGTCTTATCAATATGTGTCTTATCAGATTTTAAGGGTTCTTTTTCGTTGGGCGATTTCATAGAAAGACCAATACGCCCTCTGGATTCATCTACGGACAACACACGCACCTTGACGATGTCTTGGGGTTTTAGTACATGTGTAGGGTTGGCAACAAAACCATCAGAAAGCTCAGAGACATGCACCAACCCATCTTGGTGTACGCCAATGTCCACAAAACAGCCAAAAGTGGTAACATTGGTTACCACACCCTCCAACTCCATGCCGATGTGTAAGTGTTTAATCTCGCTGACATCATCACGGAATTTGGCGGTTCTAAACTCACCACGAGGGTCATGGGCAGGTTTGGCAAGATGAGCAAGCGCTGTTGCAAGTTGGCTAAAATTGTCCGTACTGTCATTTAAGGATTTGACAAGACTTTCATTGCCCAGCACCTCTGATAATGATTTATCCGCCTTACGCAAAATCTCGTACACCAGTTCATAACTCTCTGGATGTACGCCTGTTGCATCTAGTGGTTCACTGCCATCTTTGATGCGTAAAAACCCTGCTGACTGCTCAAAGGTTTTCGCACCCAAGCGTGGTACAGCTTTTAACTCTTCACGGTTTTTAAACGCCCCATTACTGCGACGATGATTGACGATTTGTTGGGCGACATTTTTGTTCAGTCCTGCAATGTGGGCAAGGATGGCAGGGCTTGCCGTATTCACATCCACACCCACCGCATTGACACAATCTTCGGTAACTTTATCAAGGCTAGACTCTAACTCAGCTTGATTAACATCGTGCTGATATTGCCCCACACCGATTGCCTTTGGGTGAACCTTGACAAGTTCAGACAATGGGTCTTGTAATCGCCTTGCAATAGACACCGCTCCACGCACCGACACATCAAGGTTGGGCAGTTCGTGACTTGCAATCTCGCTTGCTGAATACACCGAAGCACCTGCCTCACTTACCATCACCGCTTTGGCTGACAAATCATGCTCATCGATTACCATCTTAATGATCTCTTCTGATTCACGGCTTGCTGTGCCGTTGCCGATGGCGACAAGCTCTACATGATGATCCATCATCAATTTGGCAATTGTCGCTTTTGCCTTATCGTTTGTGGGGTCGGTAAAGGGATAGACGGTATCAGTTGCCACAACATCGCCTATACTGTCAATCACCGCCATCTTTATGCCATGACGAATGCCCGGGTCAACCCCCAAAATAACTTTGCGTCCAGCAGGGGCGGCCATCAGTAAGTGTTTTAGGTTTTGGGCAAATACACCAATGGCGTGAGCTTGGGCATCCAGCCGTCTCTCGGTCAATAGGCGGTGTTCTATCTGTGGTCGCCATTTGGCATGCCACAGTCTGCTCGCTGTCTGTGCCAAAAACTGCCCACGTTCATCCGACTCATCTATCCCAAAGGCATTTTTGATTTGGGCAATAAATGGCTCATCTTCGCCAAGCACAGATAAAGTCAGCACATTTGCCTGTCTGCCTCGAAGCATGGCGAGCAGGCGGTGGTTTGAGAGTTTAGCAAAAGATTCGGTGTGGTCAAAATAGTCTTTGAATTTTTCACCAACCTCTCGCTTTTCTTCACCAACCAGTTTGGCATGAATGCTTGCTGTGGCATTAAAACCCACTCGCACCTTGTCAAATAAATCTAAATTCAACGCCCATTCATCAAGGATGATCGCCTGCACGCCCGCCAGTTGTAACTCATGGGTACTATAATCCACATCAAAACTCTCACCCTGCTCATCTGTTACTACACTGACAGGCGTGTAGTCGGACAGTGCCACACCCAAATGCTCCCCTGCCAAAATCCGCTTAGCAATGGGTGCAAGCCCTGCCAAAGTCGCCTTAGCTGATAAAGTACGGCGTTTTGGGCGATAAGGTTCATAGATGGCATCAAGCTCCAATTTGCTCACGGCATTTGTGATACGCTCACCAAGCTCGTCTGTTAGGGCATTTTGGGCAGTCAAAAGATCTAGCACCTTATTACGGCGAGCTTGCAAATCTCGCTCATGCGTTAAGGCCTTCTCTAAGGTGCGAAGCATGTCATCATCAAGTCCACCTGTTCTGTCCTTACGGTAACGGGCGATGAATGGCACGCTTGCCCCTTCATCCAGCAAGTCGGCAAAGGCCTGTACCTGTTCGGTACGCACGGCGTGATTTTTGGCAAGTTTTTGGTAAATGGTGATGTGATTGATGGGGCTAGGGTTTGAGATTTGGGTATCCATAATATCCTACTGCATGACAATGATAAATGTATTATTATAACAAGTTTTGGGGGTGTTTGACAGACAAAATCCACACACCATCACACGCTCACACTCATTTTCCCATTCACATAAAAGTGCCATGAACGCCTTTGCTGTTTTGCTTATATTGGGCTTACAAGTGTTGATAAAAGAGTTTGGGGCATAAGCGATATGTATTTGTAAGTAAATGCTTACAAAAATTTGCGACTTTTGCGTATTTTCTTACAAGATGACTTTTGGCATAATACACCCATCAGCAAGGAAGACGGCAAATGGACATGCCACCACGGATGAATGCTGATACATGAACCACGGATGATGAATGGAAGACAAAACCCATGCGGTAAGCCCTGACACAAGTTAGGGCTTTATCGTCTCAAAGCACGCCATCTTGCGTTTATCTTTTCATTACTTTTAATGGATTGACATTAAAATTTACCCCATCCAAACTGACAAACTGGCGTAGCACCATACAAAACCCCATGATATAACATAAAAATATTGCTTAATGGTCTGGGTGAGAGCATATCAGAGATGGTAAATTTGGTCTTGGCTAGGGTGGATTAGTGGTCTTAGCAGTGTCTATTTTTACCAAATTCTGCCAACATAAAAACAATAAATCTAATTAGAATCTTAACAACAAGATTCTTGGCATCATAAACCGCCAGAGCTTACATTCTTTTGTCTGTCAAACTCATCATTCTCCATATCTCCACGCATCTCTATCACCCACACCTCAGCTTGTGAACCCAAGCGAAATGGCACACCCCAAAAACCATATCCTGATGAGACAACCACATGCGTGTTGTTGATTTTTTTATACCCATAAGCCACACGGTTTAGGGCTTTGACGATAAAGTTTGCTGGGAAAATCTGTCCATTATGGGTATGTCCTGAGACTTGCAGGTCAATGGGAAGCTGGACATTTTGATCAATCTGGCTGGGTCTGTGGTCAAGCAGTATCACAAGATGGCGAGTATCCACGCCACGCATCAGCTCTTGTGTGGACAGGCGATTGGCATGATAATCATCATATCGTCCGACGATGGTCATGGGTGTGTTATTAATGACAAACATTTGAGTACGGTCATCAAGCAGTATCGCTCCACCATCACGCACTGCCTGAACGATGGCATGACGTTCTTTGGCATCATACAAATCATGATTGCCAAGACTTGCGATGAGATTACCATTGACTGCGGCGACTAAGTTATCAAAAGCGACGTTCATTTGTTCATCGTAATAGACATGTGTGTCATCATCCATGATATCCCCCGGCATGAGTAGCACGTCCACTTTTTCACGGCGTAAAATATCCGCCAAAAGGTTCAACTGACGACTGCCAACCAAATGACCCAAATGCGTATCGCTTGCCACGGCAAACCTAACAGGATTCATCGGTTTATCAATCTGTATGGACAAATGTCGCACCACAGGCATATAGGCGTTATAAACGGACAAACCGATCAGCCCCAAAAAACTTACCACACCAAACACACGCACCACAAGAGCATCCACCCCATTCATGATGGCGTTAAGATGGGGAATGTATTTGATGGCAAATACAAGCATTGTGGTCATGACAATGCTTAACATCCCAAGCCACAGCAGTGCCATATAACCCATACCAAAGCGAAATCGCCCAATAAACAATGTTACCAAAAACAAATGCGTAATGATAAACATGCTCACAAATACCGCTGTTTTGGCGTTTGGCAAATAGGGTTTTATAAGCCAAAATATGCCTCTCGCCCCAAGATAGCTAAACAGCTCAATAAATAAAATGGTTGTGGCTAAAAACAAAAATCGTCTCATGGTAAATCTTTAAAAATCATTCATCTTGCTCTTTTTATTTGGACTCATTCATCACGTTCGTCTGTTTCACGTGAAACATTTATTATTTGGTGTGATATTGCCCTGTTTCACGTGGAACTTTTTAAAACTTTTTGGCAATCTTAGGGCTGATATTTTTTGGGCAATCATCTCTGCTGTGCCATTTTTTAAGCTGGTTATCATCAGCTGACAGGGCAATGATAGCAATGTATCCAACAATAAATCCATCGCATCCACATCAAGCTCTGCATCAATATCATCAATAAGTACCACAGGCTTTATCTGATGATGCTCACACACAACTTGTAATTGTGAGAGTTTTAGGGCAATGATAAGTAATTTTTTCTCACCTCGAGAAAGCACATCCACCGCTTGACTTTTGATTTTTCCATCATCAGACCGCTTTAACATCACCATCACATCAGCACGATGAGCCCCCACTCGGGTATAGCCAAGCTCTATGTCAGAGTCCAAGCGAGATGCCAATATAAAAAGCAATCCTGCCTTATCATCAAAACCTGCCTGATAAGACAGATAAATATCACCTTGATAATGTGGTAACAGTCGCCCCATCATCTCATCAAAACGTACCTGCCATCGCTCAAAAATCACCTGACGACATTGGTGCAATCTGCCTGCATGGTATGACAACTGACCATCCCATGCTCGCACTTCATCAATTCTCTTATGCACACTGGGGGATTTTAGTAATAGATTTCGCTGTTTAAGCAGTCGCTGATGGGCAAGCCATTCTCCATGAAATTCTTGTTTCACGTGAAACGTCAGCCAATCCAACATTTGCCGTCTAACATGACTGCCCTCTTCTAACACCATCATACCGCCAGGATCAATGGATAGTACTGGCAAAGCATGGGTTAGAGAGCTTTGGGTTGTTACGGTTTGCCCGTTGAGTTTTAATGTCGTTGTTGCCAGATGCTTATCATCAAGTTTTTTTTGCACCGCCAGCATGTCATCCTTTGTCATCGCCCATACTGTACAAGATTTTTGATGATGGCTGATGTATCGTTTGGGTTCGTGATGACGAAAAGTCTTACCCCGAGACAACAAAAACACCGCCTCCAAAAGCGATGTTTTGCCACTGCCATTACACCCCACAAATACATTATAATCAGCCAGTGTTAGGCTTATCTTATTTAGGTTTCGTACATGAGTAATTTGTAGCCGTGTTATCATACCCTGCCCATCACACACGCATGGGCATGACAACATACTGATAATTATGGTCATCGCCTACCTGATAAATACGTGTTGGGCTGGTTGGGTGTATCATTTCTAGGCAAATGTCTTCTTCTAGCACATTCAAAACAGCACGCAAATAGGACTCGTTAAAAGAAATCTCAATCGGCTCACCTGTGTAGTTAACCATCACCTCTTCTCTGGCCTCGTCTTGCTCACGGTTGGTTGAGATGACATCCACCGTCTCGCTTTTTGCAAAGTGTAACAACACCCCAGGGGAATCTTTGGTATTTACCACGGCCACACGACGCAAGACCTCAATCATGTTATCTTTATTAAAAATGGCAATTTTATCATTATTAACTGGCATGACACGACGGTAGTCAGGGAATTTACCCTCAATAAGACGGGCTGTCAAAGATATCATCATTTGCCCAAAGTTTAAATTAACGGTCAAAAAGTCATCATCAAAACCTAAGGTAACCATCTCGCCATTTTCTTCGGTGCTTTTAAGTAGGTCAGTTAAGAGTTTTTCTAGACCACTGACCGCCTTACCAGGGATGATGACTTTAATCTCATCATGACTGTCTGCCAAACTCTGGTACGCTACTGCCAAACGATGTCCATCGGTTGCCACCGCGGTTAATTTATCATCTTCAATCTCAAAGAGCAGTCCTGTTAAGTAGTGACGCACATCTTGGGTTGCCATGGCAAAACGAGTGTGTTTAATGAGATTAAAAAGTGCATCTCGTCCGATTTTGACAAGTTTATCTGAATGTGGTTCGCCAATGCTTGGGTAATCCTGAGCAGGTAGGGTACTAAGCATGTACTTACCTTTGCCACTGGTGATATGACAGCGACCGTTCGCCACTTCAATGCTAACCATGTTATCAGGCAGGGCTTTGCAAATGCCAAAGAACTTATCTGCGGCGATGGTTACCGCGCCTACCGTCACACACGCACCATCAGGCAAGCTAATAACATTGGTCAACTCCACATCCAAATCAGATGCGGTCAAAGTCAGACTTTGTGGTTTTAGCACCAGTTTTAGGTTGCCCAAAATCGTCATTTGATGATGGTTGTCCACCGCATCAATGATGAGTGTAATGGCTTTGATAAGTAAGGTTTTATCAATGACTAATTTCATAAAAATCCTTCATGCTTATAAAAAATAACATATCTGTATTTGTGTATTATAACAAAGTTCACACAGCATTTCATGACAATACACGCACAAACTTCATAGCCATGATAAACCTTTATCATCAGGCAAATTCAAGCGTGGCAAGCAAAGCTTGATAGTCTTTTTCCACCGATGATTCTACTGCTCGCAGTTCACTGATTTTTTCACAAGCATGTATGACCGTGGTATGGTCTCGCCCACCAAATACCTGCCCTATCTCAGGAAAGCTGTCTTGGGTTAGCTCACGCACCAATGCCATCGCCATCTGACGGGGGCGGGCAATATTACGAGCCCTCTTTTTACCAATCAAATCTTTAACCGATACGCCATAATACTCTGCCACCAAATCACGAATGTTCTCTGCATTGACCGCACGGGCACGAGCCTCAATACGGTCTTTGATGGCATAACGTACCAGTGAAAGCGTCACCTCACCACCCACCAACAGGGCATTGGCACGCACTTGATTTAATGCCCCCTCCAATCGGCGAACATCAGGGGGCATATTTTGTGCCATAAAAATCGCACAATCTTTGGGCAATTCCATGCCAAGCAGGCTTGCCTTTTTTTGTAAAATTTGCATACGCATTTCAATGTCAGGCGGTTCAATGGCAAGCGACAACCCTCCTTCAAAACGTGATAAAAAACGTGTATCAAAATCCTGCATTTGTGATGGCGGTCTGTCGGATGCCAAAATTAGCCGTTTATCACCTTTGGTAAATTCGCCAAATAGTAACATCAAAAACTGCGACACTTTTGGGCCGTTTTTGTTATTAATCATATGCACATCATCAACGATGAGCAAATCCGCTTGACAGATACGCCGAAGCAAAGAATCTGCCCCACCCTCACCCCCACGCAAGGCATTAATGGTCACCTTAAAAAACTGGTCTTTGCTAAAATAACACACCAAAAGCCCTGCGCGTTCATAGCGATGAGCCACCGCATGCATGAGATGGGTCTTACCCAGCCCCGATGAACCATAAATAAAATACAAATGCGTGTCCTGTTTGGCGGTTTTATCGGTAAGATTTTTGGTCAACTCTTGGCAGGCGTTATATGCCAGCACATTAGATTTACCTTTGACGAAATTTTCAAAGGTAAATCGTCCTTCTAAGGGCTGGCTCTCTTCAATACTGGTAGGTTTTTTAGGGGATTTTGATTTTTGTTTTTTTAAGGTTTTATCCACCCTCTCAGTTTTTGGTGCAAGAGACATGACCCTAAGAACAACATCTGACACATTCTGACCACCACCACTTGCCAAACGTGCCACAACCGCACGGATTTTATCGTAATAATGCGTCTTAATGCGACGAATAAACACATCATTAATGGCAAACAGCACCAATGCATCTTTGGCAAATACAGGCTTTAAAGAACGTAACCACTGATTAAGCTCGCTCTCTTTGAGTTCATGTTTTAGTTCAGACAAGCATGACTGCCAAAACAGCTCAGCATCAGCGTCATGTTTTTGAACATCATCAATCACAGCATCATTTGCCAAATTTTCATCACCTCTTATGGCAACAACACCATCTTCACGACGAGCATCTGTATTATTACCTGTATCCATCTCATCAGCTAACAGATACTCTGGCATAATCTCATCAAACAGCGATATATTTTGCATGGTGAAAACTCAACTTTAACGATTAACCCTAAGGCGTGTTCGCTCCTATGACAAACCTATGACAAAACCCATCATAAAACAAACAATGGTATGCCTGCTCTTAAATTTTTGCCTATCATACCACAAATTTGACATTTTTCAATGATAATTTCATGTGGATAAGTATGTGGATAAGTATGTGGATAACAACAATAAAAAAATTTATTCACATTTTATACACAGGTTATCCACAGGCTTATCAACAATGTAAATATTTGATTATTATAAAAAAACACTACTTATCAACAGAAATATGCAACCCTTATTATTATTATACTTATATTAATATAAATAATAAGGGAGTAAAAAACCTGTGGATAACTTCACTAAAACCTGATAATAATTTACTTTTAGCAAAAAATACAAGAGCATACAACAACCGTATGGCATGATAACACTGAAAAATTAACACCATCAAACCATAATACCTAAAAAATATCTTGACTTAAAAATATCTTTTTAGTAGAATATCTAGGTTTTTCACTAAATATTAATCATGACCACATTAATTGTTCTGATAAGCACATGTTTGGTTAAATATCATCCATCACATAGATGGCTTCTGCAGAGCCTGTGATACAACCTTAAGGTATTATTATGAAACGTACATTCCAACCTAGCGTTCTAAAACGCAAACGCACCCATGGTTTTCGTGCTCGTATGGCAACCAAAAATGGTCGTCAAGTCCTAGCACGTCGTCGTGCCAAAGGTCGCCATCGTTTGACCGTATAATCAAACACATCATCTGACAATCATTATCGGTAATTAACATTTTACTGATTATGAACTTAAAAGATTAAAAGCACTCTTTTGGGGTGCTTTTTGTTTACCTAACATTGCTTTATGATTTGTATTTTGGATAAGTGATTGACGAAACAAGTCAAGCCTTGTATGATAGTCTGATTTAACACGTTTATACCATGATAAATTCACAGCCTGGTGCAATACCATTGTCTTTTACCAAAGCAGAGCGTTTACTTCACCCCAATGAATTTAAACGAGTATTTGATAATCCCATCAAAAAAATCCACTCAGAGCATCTGCTGTTATTTATCCAAACAGGCGTACCAGAGCAAACACAGGCACGTTTGGGACTTGCCATCACCAAAAAAAAGGTGAAACTTGCTGTCATGCGTAACCGCCTAAAACGTCTTAGTCGTGAGATCTTTCGCCACACCGCCCCCACACTCGGGTCTGTGGATGTGGTATTGATTGTTAAAAAAAGCTACGCAAAAAAGACTGACCTAAATGATGAGCTGACACACATTTTTGAAAAATTGGCCATACTTTTTCCAGCCATTTCAATCTGATTGGTCATGTTTACTAAGTTTTTGCAATTTTTTGTCAAGTTTTATCAAAAAGCAATCAGTCCACTTATTCTTGCTCGTTGTCGCTATTACCCAACTTGTTCAGCGTATGCTTATACTGCACTGACCATTCACACCGCACCAAAAGCCCTAATGCTCATCACAAAAAGAGTGCTGTCTTGCCATCCTTTTGGTGGTTATGGTGTTGATTTTGTGCCAGTACCATTATATCGTTATACCTTTGTGCCAGCGATTGTTTTACACCGTCATCCTTTAAAAGACCGCCATTCTTATCAAGTTCATCAAAGTCATTTGGTCAAATAAAATGTTCACTTAATCTAAGCGTTTTATGCTGATGAGTTAAATTTGCCCCAAATCAGCCAATCTCCATATTTGGAATTATTTACAAAAAAAGGGGGTATTTTTTGTTATTTTATTGTAAAATAGATCATTTTGTTTTCTATTTTAAACATTGCAAAGGCTAAAACTTATGCAAAAGATTTTACGGACTTTAATTATTATTGCCATGCTCATCACCTCCTATCTGCTTGTGCTTGCGTGGCGAGATGATTATACCAATAAGCCTGTGAGTGTCAAACAACCTGTGGCAACACAAGGGGTAAATGATGTGCCAAATGCCACTGGCGGTGATGTGCCAGTAGTGGGTGGCGCAACGCCTGTGATGGCATCTGATGTCAGTGGTGGCTTAATTGATGTCTTAACCGATCGTTATGAGATTAAGATTAACCCTGTGGGTGGGGACATTGTTTATGCAGGGTTGAAGCAATATGATGCCACACTTGACAGTAGTGAGCGTTTTGCACTGTTAGAGAGTGAACAAGGTCGTACTTATGTTGCCCAATCGGGGCTGGCAGGACAAGATGGTATTGATACCAATGCTGGGCGTGCCATTTATCAAAGTCCCAGAAGCAGCTATGACATGGCAGGCACAGCAGTACTGACAGTGCCACTCATCCACGAAAAAGATGGTATCACCATCACCAAAACTTATACTTTTAAGGCCGGTGAGTACCCCATTAACGTGGCGTATAACATCAATAACACCTCTGATAAAGTATGGCAGGGTAACATGTATGCCCAATTAAAACGTGATGGCTCATCTGATCCTGGTCTTGATAACAAAGGCATGATGGGTATGCCAACCTATCTAGGTGGAGCGTGGGGCGTACCAAACGAGCCTTATAATAAATTAAAATTTAAAAACTTCAATGATGCCAAGCTAAATGTCGTTAGTAATGATGGCTGGGTAGGAGTGGTTCAACACTACTTTGTCTCAGCATGGACACCGGGTAATTTTGATGGGCAATTTTATAGCCGTGAGAGTGGTGGCGAGCATTTTATTGGTTTTAATAGCCCCGCCATCGTCGTTCCTGCTGGCAAGCAGATGACCATAGACGCCACACTTTATGCTGGTCCTAAGGTACAAGATGAGATGGCAGGGGTGGCAACAGGGCTTGAAAAAACGGTGGATTATGGCATTTTTTGGCCCATTTCAAAGCCGATGTTCTTAATTCTTGAAGCTTTGCATAAAATCTTAGGTAATTGGGGTTGGGCGATTGTTGGACTGACCTTGATTGTTAAGATTGCTTTATTTTGGCTGTCCAATAAAAGCTATGTGTCTATGGCAAAAATGCGTGCCATTGCCCCCAAATTAGAAGCCCTAAAAGAAAAACATGGCGATGACCGCATGGCGATGAGTCAGGCGATGATGCAGTTGTATCGTGATGAGAGGGTCAATCCCATGGCAGGCTGTTTGCCGATTTTGTTACAAATGCCGATTTTCTTGGGATTATACTGGTGCTTGGTGGAGAGTGTGGAGCTGCGTCATGCCCCTTGGATTTTGTGGATTAAAGATTTATCCGCCATGGATCCATGGTTTATTTTGCCAATCATCATGATGGCAACCATGTATGTTCAACAGCTTTTAAACCCACAACCAACCGATCCCATGCAAGCTAAGATGATGAAAATCATGCCACTCATTTTTGGGGTATTTATGTTATTTTTCCCAGCAGGTTTGGTACTGTACTGGACGGTAAACAATCTATTTAGCATGGCTCATCAGCAGTTTGTGAATAAACGTGTTGAAAAAGCTTATAACAAACCTGTTAAAGTACTGTCAGATTGATTGTTTATCAGTCCCAAACCAATCCGCCTTATTTGGGCGGATTTTTTAGGTGGAGTGGAGAAATAAGACAAAATGAGTTGTGATTGATTTGATGTTATTAATATCAAATAAAAACATTCATAAAAAATTCACCGCCAAAAGCGACCCAAAACAAAACAATACTTTGGATTATACGTTAAAAGCAATCATTAATCATTGCCTTTATGTTTTACCCATTGTGATGTGGTTTGTAATTTGGAACTTATGATAGCCAATTATTGGTAAATATGCTAAGATGATTCATTTATTTAGACAATTTAGTCATGACAACAAAAACATCAGCTTCTGCCCAACAACCCACCATTGCTGCCATTGCCAGCCCTATCGGTCAAGGTGGTGTGGGGGTAATTCGTCTGTCAGGTCGCACCGCTTATGCCATTGGCTGTGCCATGTCAGGTCAATCCGCTCTCACGCCACGCCACGCTCATTTCGCCAAATTTAAGAACAGTGCAGGGCAAATCATCGATGAGGGGATTATTATCTACTTTAAAGCCCCACATTCATTCACAGGCGAAGATGTGGTAGAGCTACAAGGACATGGCGGTATGGTCTTGCAAAACTTGTTGCTGTCTGTTTGTTTTGAACTTGGAGCAAGACAGGCGATGGCAGGTGAGTTTTCAATGCGTGCTTTTGAAAATGACAAAATTGATTTGGTGCAAGCTGAGGCGATAGCAGATGTCATTTCTGCAACCAGTGTCGCTCAGCTAAGCAGTGCCATGCGTTCACTCTCTGGTGATTTTTCCAAAAAAATCAATGAGCTATCCAATAAAATCACCAATATCCGCCTGTATGTAGAAGCCAGTATTGATTTTTCTGATGAAGATGATGTGGTATTTTTATCAGATGGGGTGATTGAGTCCAACATTGATGAAATTTTAAATGCCATTGATGACATCTTGGTAACTGCCAAACAAGGGCAACTCTTGCGAGATGGGGTGCAGGTGGTGCTGGCAGGTCGTCCAAATGCAGGCAAGTCTAGCTTATTAAATTGCTTGGCAGGAACAGAACGTGCCATTGTTAGCAACATTGCAGGAACGACACGAGATACACTCTCTGAGGTACTTGTATTGGATGGTTTGACCGTACATTTGACCGATACCGCAGGGCTTCGAGATGCCTGTGATGAGGTAGAAAAAATTGGCATTGACCGTGCCAAATCTGCCGTCAAAGAGGCTGACATCCTACTCTTTGTTTATGATGTGAGTGGTGAGCGTGAGCCATTTGAACTTGCCAAAGAGTTATTTGCTGATATGATTGATGAGATTGGTGTGGAAAATTTTGAACGTAAATTAGTGATGATTGCCAATAAAGCTGATTTGTTGGATGGCGTTCCACGTGAAACCATGCAAATCAACCAAAATACCCCCAATGTTTCATGTGAAACAATCAGTCAAATACAAGTCTCTTGTATCACAGGTCAAGGGCTTGATGAGTTGGTAGATTTACTAAAAAACAAAGTGGGATTTCATCCACCAGAAAATAGCCTAATTGCCCGTACTCGCCACATTGATGCCCTAAAACGTGCCAAATCTCATGCCATGGATGCTCATACTCAGCTTGTCGTTTATCAAGCGGTAGAGTTGGTAGCGGAGAGTCTAAGACTGTCGCAAATGGCATTGGGTGAGATTATAGGACAGATGACGGCGGATGATTTGCTTGGGCGGATTTTTTCAAGTTTTTGTATTGGAAAATAGGAGAGTGATGTGCATTGTCCGTTTTGTGCTGCCATAGATACCAAAGTGATTGACTCACGTCTTGCTGCCGAAGGGTCGCAGGTTCGTCGCCGCCGCCAATGCACTGAGTGTGGCGAGCGTTTTACCACTTTTGAGGTAATGGAGGTGGTTATGCCACGTATCATCAAAAACAATGGCTTGCGTGAACCTTATGATTATAACAAGCTTCGCCGTTCTATGGCGTTGCCCCTACAAAAGCGCCCTGTGAGTATTGACGAAATAGATACAATAGTACACCGAATAGAACAACGCCTACGCCAAACAGGGGAGCGTGAAGTATCTAGTAAAGTGCTTGGCGAGATTGTCATGGCGGAGTTAAAGGAGATTGATGATGTGGCATATGTTCGCTTTGCCAGCGTGTATCGGGACTTTCAGGATATAGAGGCCTTTAAAGCCGAACTTGAAAACTTCGCTCCCAAAGTGTGTCATGATGACTTGCAAGGAAAAAATCATGACTGATGTTTTGAACGCTTTAACCAATATTTTGCCCAATACGCTAAAATCTTGCCTAAGTCCCATCCTGCCTGATGATGAAAGGTTTATGATGATGGCATTAGATGAGGCCAAAAAAGGTGAATTTACCACTCGCCCAAATCCTGCGGTGGGCTGTGTTATTATTAAGAATAACTTAATAATAGGCAAGGGTTTTCATCCCAAAGCAGGTTTTCCCCATGCTGAGATATTTGCCTTGGCTGATGCTAAAAATAACGGTCAAAACACAGCAGGAGCAACCGTTTATGTTAGCTTGGAGCCGTGTAGTCATACAGGCAAAACACCGCCCTGTGTGGACGCTCTGATCCACTCAGGGGTAACTCGGGTGGTGGTGGCTTGTGCTGACCCCAATCCACAGGTGGCAGGGTGTGGCATACAAAAGCTGTTGGATGCTGGTATTAGTGTATCGCTTGGTGTGTGTCAAAAGCAGGCTTATGAACTAAATGCAGGCTTTTTAAAAGCAATGGCGACAGGTCTGCCCTTTGTCCGTTTAAAAATGGGCATCAGCCTAGATGGACGCATTGCCATGCAAAATGGCGAATCCAAATGGATAACAGGCGAATTATCTCGCATGGATGTGCAAAGATTGCGTGCCAAAAGTGGAGCGATTATCACAGGTTCAGCAACCATCATCGCCGATGACCCTGCCCTAAATGTGCGTTTGTCTGATGTAGAGCTTGATAATATTGGTAAAACCGCCATACCACAGCCTAAGGTTGTAGTGATGGACAGAAGCCATCGCTTGGATTTTAAGGATTGGCAAATGGGTGATTGTTGGGGGGTAGATCAATTGCAGGGTCATAACCCACAATCGCATTATCAAGTACTCTCCTATGATAATACGATGATTTGGCATAATGATATTGCACCCTTGTTAAAATATTTGGTAGAAAAGTATCGATGTTATGATGTACTTGTAGAGACAGGGGCGACTCTTGCCACCAGTTTTTTGAGTCAAAATTTGGTGGATGAACTGATTATTTATCAAGCTCCTTGCCTGCTTGGGGTAACCGCTCGCCCAATGTTTGGGGCAGAGATTAAGCGGTTGCAGGATAAATTTGATTTTACACTTATGAATGTAGAAAGGCTTGGCGATGATATTAAAATGGTTTTTCATCCAAAAAACTTATCCACAGCTTGATTGCTAAAATATTTAACCTCAGATTTGACAAAAAATGTTCCACGTGAAACTGTGGAAAACTTTTTTAAAATCAGTGTTTTCTATAAAAAATAGAAGCTAATGATGTGTCATAAGCCTTATTTTTAGAGTGTTCCACGTGAAACCAAGAATGACCAATCACGTTCCACATGAAACATTTCTGGATTGTGGATAAGTTGAAATGAATATTGACAAATGGCAAAGTTAAAACGACTTATCCACAGCCAACCATCAAGATTGGTTAAATATTGCCAACAAATCACACCTTTGGGTGAATGTATAAGACAGATTGTATTTACCTTATGATGATCATAATTTAAGCGGTTGTCATTTGTTTTGCTTTGTCTTTTTTGGGGTGTTTTGTGCATTTGAAGACATTGTTATTTAAAAGTTATTTAAAGACGTCGTTAATTGACCAATTAACTGCTTGGGTTGATTTAGAAAGTTGGATTTATAAGCACCCATTAACCACCCATTGATTTAAAACATTAACCATTTTAAAAAATACTCATAAAAATTCTCATAAAAGGTAAGTTATGTTTACAGGCATCATAGAAACGACAGGCACACTGACCGCCATTACACCCACAGGGGGTGATGTGCGATTGACGATTACTGCCCCTGATTTGGATTTTGGCGATGTTAAATTAGGTGATTCTATTGCGTCCAATGGCATATGTTTGACAGTTGTGGCAATAGATGGCAACAGTTATGTGGTAGATGTTTCACGTGAAACATTGACCACTTCTTCATTAAATATGTGGAAAGTAGGCGACACGTTAAACCTAGAAAAAGCCATGCTCCCAACCACTCGTTTTGGGGGGCATATCGTGGCAGGCCATGTGGACGGCGTGGGCAAAATTACCAAAATCGCCAAAGATGCCCGCTCGGTCTATGTGGAGGTATTTGTACCATCTGAGCTGATGAGATATACCACAGGCAAAGGCTCAATCACGGTGGACGGCATTAGTCTCACGACCAACCGCATAAAGCCGTCTGAAAATATCGTCTGCCTAAATATCATTCCGCATACTGCTGAGATGACCAACATCGCACGGCATTGGACGGTGGGGCGGGCGGTAAATTTGGAAGTGGATTTGGTGGCACGCTATTTGGAGCGACTTATTGGGGCAAAAACCGATACACCCCAAAGCAAAATTACCGAAGAGCTGCTTATCAACAGTGGATTTTTAAAATAGACGATGTGTGACATTTGGGTGATTGTTAGGATTTGTCTGTCTGATAAAAACTTGAAAATTGGTAGAAAATTAACCATAATCACCAAAGCCAAATTGTCATTTTTTTGAGTGTAACATTGAGTGTGGTTTTCTAATATAGATTAAAATATTTAATAAAATCAATAGGATATTTTAAAAATGATTTTGACGGCACATAAAAATCACTCTTTGTTCAACCCATGATTGATGGGATTATTATTTAACATGTATTAAGGTAAAACATGAATCATAAGTTACGCCTAATTTTTGCAGGTACACCAGAATTTGCCAAGGTTGCTTTACAAGAGCTTATTGACCACCAAGATGAGCTAAATATTGATATTGTGGCGGTCTATACCCAGCCCGACCGCAAGGCAGGGCGTGGGCAAAAATTAACTCCAAGCCCTGTCAAAGAGCTTGCTCTTAGCCATAATATCCCTGTGGAACAGCCGATAAGTTTTAGCCTAAAAAGTGAAAATGGACAAGTTTCACGTGAAACACTTGCCAATTATCGTCCTGATGTGATGATTGTCTGTGCTTATGGCTTGATTTTGCCGATTGGTGTGCTGGGTACCCCAACTTTTGGCTGTCTAAACATTCACGCTTCGCTGCTGCCTAAGTGGCGTGGTGCAGCTCCCATTCAGCGGGCAATTTTGGCGGATGATGCGACCACGGGCATTACGATCATGCAGATGAATCAAGGGCTTGATACAGGTGATATGCTATATAAACTCCCTTGCGATATCACAAATACTGATACGACTCAAACACTCCATGATAAACTTGCCAAACTTGGTGGTGTGGCGATGACAACCGTACTAAAAGATTTGGCAACTTATCAAGCCAACGCCAAGCCACAAGATGACAGCCTTGCCAATTATGCTAAAAAAATAAGCAGTGATGAAGGGCAAATTAACTGGCAAAACTCTGCCCATCATATCAACCGCCAAATCCGTGCGTTAAATGCGTTTACCTTTTTAAATGGTGAGCGTATCAAGGTGTTAGAATGTATGCCCATAAAACTTAACCAAACCACAACCGAGATGCCAGCTAAGATTGTAAGTGTGGGGAAAAAGGCGGTGCTGGTGGCGTGTGGTGCTGATGACAATGGCGATAAGCATTTGATAAATATCACAAAAATGCAATGGGCAGGGGGTAAACCCTTGACCGCCGAGCAAATTGCGGTGGGTGATAAATTAAAAGACGGTGAGATTTTTGATGGTCATACCAATAAAAATATCAATGATAGGTAATGATATGAAAATCAACTCACAATTACCCATCCGAGCCAATGTCATCTTAACACTTGAAAACATCAAGCAAGGGCAGTCTTTATCATCGTTATTGGATGATTTATTAACTGCTCTCAAAGACAGTCAAAAAGGTTTTGCTCACCAGTTATTACTAGGCACGCTTCGCCATTGGCATGCCATTGGTCGCATTGGTGAGAGTCTCATAAAACAACCTCCAACTGATATGAGTGTCATCTGTGCGTTAAATATGGGCTTGTATGAACTTTTATATATGAACACGCCTGATTATGCTGTGATTAATGAGACATTAAACGCTCTAAAAGCATTAAATAAAAATTATGGCGTGGGGTTTATTAATGCCGTATTGAGAAAAGTAGCGGACAAAAAAGAAAAATTTACCAAAAAAATACAAAAAAATCACAGCTTGCCCAATTGGCTTGCCAAACAAATTAAGCAGGATTGGGGGGAGTATTATGAAAATTTGGGGCAAAATTTGCGAAAGTCTGCTCCGATATTTTTGCGTGTGAATGGCAAATTTAGCACGCTGGATAAGTATGCTGATTTGTTAAATTCTGCTAATATCGCTCATCAAATTCTACCGCTTGGCGTGGCGGATGAGCGTGTGATTAAGCTGACTGCTTCGCAAAAAGTGCAATCTTTACCGCATTTCCAAGACGGCTTTGTGAGTGTGCAAGACCGTCATGCCCAGCTTTGCGGACATATCTTAAAGACCTTAGATTTGCCCAAAAATCTAAGGTTGTTGGATGCTTGTACCGCGCCTGGGGGGAAGTTGGCACAGCTGTTGGAATTATCAAATGATGTGTTTCACGTGGAACATATTACGGCGCTAGATAATGATGAAAAACGCCTAAATCGTGTGCATGATAACTTAACTCGCTTGGCATTGGCAGATGGGGCAAAGGTGATTTGTGCAGATGCCACAAATTATCGGACGGATGTATCCTTTGATGTCATCGTGCTTGATGCACCGTGCAGTGCCACAGGGGTTATCAGAAGACACCCTGATATTGCCCTGCTTCGCACTGAACAAGATGTTATTCAGACGGTTGCCTTGCAAGTGGATATCTTGCAAAATCTGTGGCAAAATTTGATGGTGGGTGGATATCTGCTGTATGTCACCTGTTCATTGTTAAAAATAGAAAATGAGAAACAGATTCTAAACTTTCTTGCCAATACGCCAAATGCCAAAGCGGTGGATTTTGGGTTAAATCTACCATCTCAAATCAAACAAACAGTGGGTTATCAATGCCTGCCACTAAGTGATGATGATGGAGATGGATTTTATTATGCACTTTTGCAAAAAGTAGATAGATGATATGATGATTTGTCATTATGTTTGTCATTGTATTTGTTCTAAATTAACTTATCATGATATCATTCTAAATTAACATTGATGCCAGATTAATATTAACATTGATTTTTTAAATTCAAAAGGTATTTTTATGAAATATATCAGCACTCGTGGCAATACCGCCCCCATGCAATTTAGCGATGTTTTGCTTATGGGGCTTGCCCCTGATGGTGGTTTGATGCTTCCAGAGTACTACCCACAGATTGACCGTGCGACTTTGGATAAATGGCGGTCGCTGTCTTATACTGAGCTTGCTTTTGAGATTATGTCGCTGTTTGCAACCGACATCCCCAAAGATGATTTAAAGGGTCTGATTGACAAAACCTACACCAAAGCCGCCTTTGGCACGGAGGAGATTAGCCCTGTTCGCACACTAAAAGATGGCATTAAAATTTTGGAGTTATCTAATGGGGTAACGCTTGCTTTTAAGGATATGGCAATGCAGTTTTTGGGCAACGCTTTTGAATATGTCCTAAAACAAAAAAATAAACGCCTAACCATCATCGGAGCAACCTCTGGCGATACAGGCAGTGCAGCAGAATATGCCTTGCGTGGTAAGGATAATATTGATGTCTTTATGATGTCGCCATGTGGTAAGATGAGCGAATTTCAAAGAGCTCAAATGTATAGTTTAATGGATGATAATATTCATAATATCGCCATTGATGGTATGTTTGATGATTGTCAAGATATTGTCAAAGCGATACAACAAGATAAAGCCTTCAAAGATAAATATCAAATTGGCACGGTCAATTCTATTAATTGGGGTCGTATTTTGGCTCAAATCGTTTATTATTTTAAAGGCTATTTTAATGCTACCAATAATAATGATGAAAAGGTAAGTTTTTGTGTACCATCTGGTAATTTTGGCAATGTCTGTGCAGGTCATATCGCCCGTGAGATGGGATTGCCAATTCATCGCTTGATTGTGGCAACCAATGAAAATGATGTTTTAAATGAATTCTTTAAAACAGGCAAATACATTCCCAGAAAAGCCAGCGAAACTTATATAACATCAAGTCCGTCTATGGATATTTCAAAAGCGTCTAATTTTGAGCGATTTATTTATCTGCTTATTGGTAAAAATGGTGATGAATTAAATATGCTTTGGAAAGATGTGAATGGTGGTAGGGGATTTGATTTGTCGCATTTATTAAATGATGCCAATGACAAATACGGCTTTGTGTCGGGTAAATCCACGCACGCTGACCGCATCGCCACAATCAAGGCGGTGTGGGAAAGTGATGAGGATTTGCTGGACCCGCATACCGCAGATGGTGTTAAAGTTGCCCGTGATGTTCGTTTGCCTGATGAAACCATTGTTGTGGCGGAAACGGCGTTGCCTGCCAAATTTGCCCAAACCATCATAGAGGCGGTTGGACACATTGACATTCCAAGACCTCCTCACACCAAAGATATTGAAAGCCTGCCACAAAAAGTGGTGGTACTTGATAATAAGGCAGAGCTGGTTAAAGAGCAGATTGAGAAGTTTGTCAAGCTCTAAAAATGCACAAGTCATTAGATACAAAAGTCATTTTAAATAAGCCATTTTAAACCCAAATAAAATGGCTTTAACTTAATTTATCAGATTTTACCATCATCTTATCAAAAGTTTGTTAAATGATGTATTTTTGTCGGAAAGTTACCGCCAAATAATGATAAAATAGTTAATATTTTTTTACATTTGTGATATGCTAAGCAAAATTTTAGCAAGTTCGCAAGTTCTTGTCTTGCAAGATGCTCTTATTGCCTTAATAATGGATAATGATATGAAGCTAACAGTCCTAAAAAGCCTGATGACCGCTTGCCTAATCGGTGGTGTGATGATGTCATCAGCTCATGCAAATAACCCCGCCCCAACCATCAAAGCAGATGCTCCCAACCGCTATACCGTCAAAAAAGGTGATACATTGTGGGACATCTCTGGCAGATATCTAAATGCACCATACAGATGGCGTGAGATTTGGGCGACCAATCAACAAGTCAAAAACCCACATCTTATCTACCCGGGCGATATTCTTATCATGTGCATCATCAAAGGTCAGACGCTGGTCGGTGTGGATACAGGCGAGGGCTGTGCAGGCATTGAACGCCAAATGCAAGAGGTGCCAGCTGGCGATACCCCCATACAGCTTAACTCATCACAAGACAGCGTGCCTACCATTCCACTATCAAACATTCGTCATTGGCTTGACCGTGCGGTGATTGTGAGCCCTGATGATTTTGAGACAACTCCTTATGTATTGGCATCTAAAAAAGGCAATCTTATCACCGCAACAGGCGATAAAATCTATGTCAAAGGTGCACTGCTTACCCCCGGTCAGATCTATGGTGTTTATCGTAAGTCTGAGCCTTATGTAGATACAAGAACTGGTACGGTTGTGGGGCTAGAAGCCATTCAAGTGGCTCGTGGTATCGTTACTGATGTGTCGGGCAATGGTGTGTCAAGCATTCAGATTACCCAGTCATTTGACACAGAGATTCGTGAAGGTGATCGTGTATTCTCTGAGATTCACACCCAACTGCCTTTGGTGTTCTATCCTGCCCCCGCTCAGGTGAATCGTGGCGGTAGTATTGTTCGTGTGATGGACAGTATTGGCAGTGCTGCCAAAGGCAGTGTGGTTGCCATCAATATCGGTGCTACCCAAGGCGCAAGAGCTGGTCATGTTTTTGACGTATATCGCAAAGGTGCGCTTGTTCGTGATGTCTATGACAATGATACACCAGTTCGCTTGCCCAGTGAAAAAGCGGCTCAGGTGATGGTGTTTAAGGCATTTGACCATATCAGCTACGCCTATGTTCTCTCATCAGAGTTGCCACTTAATGAAGGCGATCAGTTGGTGCCACCTGATTATCTATAAAGTTTTATTTTTAAATTGCCAGTACGCTGTATTGGCAATTTTGTTTTGTCAATAAAATTTTGGGTGCATCCTAACTGATAATATGATGATGCTCTTATAAAAAAGCAGTCATGATATGGGGCATACTTGCCTTTGCTATTTGTTTATTTGTTATATTCTATGAATTTACAAAATATTATAATGGTAGGTATGCTCTAACATCACCTAATATAAAAATAAGTAATAACCATGAAATATCAATCACTAAATGCAACATCTGCCATACTCGCTTTGTGGTATGTGACAAACACATCTTTGAGTGCCTTTTATAAATTAACCGAACAATTTGGTGATGCAAAGCAGGCACTCATGGCAGAGCTTACAAAATGGCAGGAGCTTGGTGTGCATAACGCCCACATCAAAAGATGGCAAGATGCCGATGACGTCATGGCGATGGTAGATGGACTCTATGATGAATCAGAGCGTGGGACATATGGCATGCTTTTTATGGATGATGAGCGTTATCCTGACATGCTAAGACAAATTTATGACCCACCACCGGTGTTGTTTTATCGTGGGGAAGTCGCTCGTTTGTCAGATAGGCAAGTGGCAATTGTTGGCAGTCGTCATCCCACAGAATTTGCTTATCAGACAACTTTAAACATGGCAGAATATCTGACCCATCAAGGGCTGACCGTTACCAGCGGATTGGCAAGCGGCATTGATAAGGCTGCACATTTGGGTGCACTTTTGAATGGACGTGGGCAGACGGTTGGGGTCATGGGAACAGGCATTAATGTGTGTTATCCTAAAAATCAAAACGCTCTATATGCTCAAATTATCAATGATGGGGGCTGTCTTATCAGTGAGTTACTGCCTGCCACGCCCCCCACAAAACACAATTTCCCACGCCGTAACCGTTTGGTGGCTGGGCTGTCGCTTGCTACGCTGGTTACCGAAGCTGCTATTGCCAGTGGTTCACTCATTACCGCCCGCCTAAGTGCTGAGCAGGGCAAACAAGTCTTTGCCATGCCCAGTTTTGTTGATAATGTTAATGCTGAGGGTTGCCATCATCTCATCCGTGAAGGGGCGACTCTCATCTACCATCCCAATCAAATCGTTGATGAGTTAAGTGAGAGCATGACAGGTTATAATGCCCTACCCAAAACTTTCTCTCGGGGTGTTTTAGCACTTGATGACGCCCATCAAAAACCCCCTGTGCCTACACCAGTTGTTATCCCATCCCATTTACAAGGGGTGTTTGATAAACTGCCTGATAAGCCTACGGATTTGGATACGCTTGTGATGATGACGGCATCGGACGTTGGGGTATTGCTGGGGTCTTTGTTAGAGCTTGAAATGTTGGGAGTGGTCAAAGTGGTTGGAGGTCGTTATGAGCGGATATGACCATATCCCCCAAAGTCATGTTACTAAAAGTGTTGATGTGGCGTATGAATGGCTCATGCAAGGTAAGATTTTGGCGTATCCTACCGAAAGCGTGTGGGGGCTAGGTTCTCATCCTTTTGATGAGCAGGCAATAAATAGGCTGCTTGCCCTAAAAAAACGCCCTACCAACAAAGGCATGATTGTCCTAACTTCTGATGAATCCTATATTGAAGTATTTTTTAAAAATTTGTCAAAAGCTCGTCAAGACCAAATCATCAAAAGTTGGTATGCCAATGACAGACGGCAGGCAAGTACATGGCTGTTTGATATTCCAAAGGGGGTTGATGTGCCACGGTCTGTGCGTGGCGAACATGAAAGCCTTGGCATTCGGGTGATTCATCATCCCAAAATCGCCGCCCTATGTGATTTGTTTGCTGCCAATGACACCGACAATCCTTTTGGGTTTTTGCTCTCTACCAGTTGTAATATTGGTGGGCAAGCTCCTGCTCGTGATTTTTGCATGGCGTGGGATTATTTTGGCGATGGTGTGTATTATCTGTTGGGTGATACGCTAGGTTATGACAAACCCAGCCAAATCATCAACGCCAACACAGGAGAAGTGGTGCGATGATTTTGATTTCAATTTTGATTTTGATTTCAATAAAAAATCCTTCGTATGGTACAAAGGATTTTTAATGTAAGGGATTTTCAAAGCAGAGAGTGCTTAGATGCCAATGGCAGTTTTAAAAGCAGCTTCATCAAAGTCATCACCGTGAGTGACAACCACAGTGCCTTTTTCAACGTTGATATTGACAAACTTAACACCAGCGATATTTTCGGTTTTGGCAACCAAAGCATCAGCGGCAGCTTGGTCAGCAACAGTTAGGTTAAATTGAGATTGAGACATAAGATACTCCATGGATTAAATGATGGGTGGATGGTAATGATATAGATTAAGCATGGTATGAGTGTGTTTAAATTAAGATTTAAATCAACTCATCGTTTATTTAAAAAACAAATTGATACTAAACTTATTCTAGCTGATATCAGGTCTTATGCAATAAAATACAGATGAAATGTCATAAACTAAGCATCAACAGCATTGATTTTACAAGTCATTACAATGTAAGCTAATGTAATCCAAAAGTTAAGTATTCATCGCAGATTTGGGATTGTGATGACATGATTCATCAGCATGTTTAAAAGTATGAATTTTTCTGTGATTTTATCTTAGATTTTAAAAACTTGAAACAAACATTTTGATACAATATGTACCAAAATGTTTGTTTTTATTACTAAATTGTGATTTAACAATCGTGCTAAATGATGGCACTTTTTATTTATTATCTAACTACTTGATAAGATTGCATTTTATTGGGTTTTTTAAAAAGGAAAGGTTATGCAAGAAAAAGCAACATCTTCTCAAATGCAGAGATTTTTAAGAGGTGTGGAATGGCTTGGCAATCTGTTGCCACACCCTGCCATTTTATTTGTATGGATGTCGGTCATTCTGCTTGTAGCGTCTGCCATTTTGTCAATGATGGGCGTGTCGGTGGTTGATCCACGCCCAGAGGGTGCTAAGGGGCGTGGCGAAGATGGCATGATTTATGTTGTCAATCTCTTAAATGGTGATGGAATTGCTAAGATTGTTGAAAATCTGGTATCCAACTTTACAGGATTTATACCACTTGGGACGGTGCTTGTCGCCTTGCTGGGGGTGGGAATTGCTGAGCGTTCAGGCATGATTTCAGCAGCTTTGCGTGGGCTTGTCATGAACGCTCCACCAAAGATGGTAACTTTTGTGGTGGTCTTTACAGGCATCATGTCAAATACCGCCTCAGAGCTTGGCTATGTGGTGCTAATTCCATTGGCGGCGATGATTTTTCATTCATTGGGCAGGCATCCATTGGCAGGGCTTGCTGCTGCCTTTGCAGGTGTGTCGGGTGGGTACAGTGCCAATTTACTCCTTGGTACGGTTGACCCACTGCTGTCGGGCATCAGTCAAGAAGCGGCACGCATCATTGACCCTGAGTATGTCGTGGGTGCAGAAGCCAACTGGTATTTTATGGCGGTGAGCACATTTTTGGTGAGTGGCATTGGCTACTTTGTTACCGAAAAAATCGTAGAACCATCTTTGGGTAAATACAATCCTGATGATGCCGATGACCCAAGCGTACTTGATACTAAGGCAGAGAGACTGACTGCTTTGGAGAAAAAGGGACTGCTTTGGTCGGGCGTGTCCATGTTGATTTTTTGCTTGCTGCTTGCGTGGACGATTGTGCCTGCCGATGGGATTTTAAGGCATCCTACAACAGGTCTTGTGGCAGGGTCGCCTTTTTTGCATGGGATTGTGGTGTTTATTTTTGTGTTCTTTGCCATTCCAGGGATTGTGTATGGTAAGATTACAAATACCATCAAAACCAATGATGATGTGGTAAATGCCATGAGTGCTGCCATGAGTTCACTGAGCATGTACATCGTGCTGGTATTCTTTGCTGCCCAGTTTACCGCCTTTTTTAATTGGTCAAACATCGGCTCGGTCATGGCGGTATCAGGGGCAAATTTGCTAAATGACATTGGGCTGACAGGGCCTTTGTTGCTCGTGGGCTTTATTTTGATTTGTGCCTTTGTCAATCTCATGCTAGGCTCAGCATCGGCTCAGTGGGCGATTACCGCACCGATTTTTGTGCCCATGCTCATGCTAACAGGCTATGCCCCAGAGATGATTCAGGCGGCTTATCGTATCGGCGATAGCAGTACCAACATCATCACGCCGATGATGAGCTATTTTGGGCTTATTATGGCAGTAGCAATTCGCTACAAAAAAGACACAGGGGTTGGCACGCTCATGTCGCTTATGATTCCGTATTCGCTCTTGTTTTTGGTGGGGTGGACGGTGCTCTTCTGTATTTGGGTGTTTGCCTTGGGCTTGCCTGTTGGTCCTGGGGCTGCAACCTATTATACTCCCTAATCTTATCTTATGATAATCTTAAATCTCTTGTTTTATAACAAGGGATTTTTTGATATTCTAAGCTAAAACTGTCTGATAATCCTCCGTTTTGATTTGTCAATATGGGTTTTATCAAGGTGGCATTTGGTGATATTTGATGGCAATTGATGAATTTAATGGGGTGATTTTGATATTTTTTAAAAAATTTATCATAAAAAAATAAAAAACCCTTGCATTTTTGTCAAACTTTGCTATAATCATCGCCCACAGCTTTTGACAAATTTGTCAATCAAAATGGTGACGTGGGTGAGTGGCTGAAACCACATCCCTGCTAAGGATGCATACGGGAAACTGTATCGAGGGTTCGAATCCCTCCGTCACCGCCATTTATTTTAAAATATTTATTTAATTAAAATGTTTATTTTAAGATAAGTAAAAAAGGCTTGACATACTAAATTATTAGTGTATAATAGCCCACCACGACAGGTGGTTAATGATTGAAATTACATCTGTTGTACTGCACCCGTAGCTCAGTTGGATAGAGCACTTGGCTACGAACTAAGGGGTCGGGAGTTCGAATCTCTCCGGGTGCGCCACATACCAAACACCAAAACTTGATTGAGTTTTGGTGTTTTTATTTGTGCAAGTTTTATTGGGTCATTACATTATCAGTGATTATTTTAATCAGTTATTTTTTTATTTTTACATATAAAAGTATGGATTTATGGTAGCGACTGATAAAAGTGTGATAAACACTCAACACTCCCCAAAGTCATGGTAAAATGGTGTTTATTTTAACACCACTTAGCATCAATTTACCATCATGACTACAAAAAACAAAACCCCAAAATCTCACTCATCGCCTAAGACACATACCGCAGATAAGCCTACACAGACAGACTTTGATGAGGCGCCCATCATCGCCAAACCCTTGGTGCGAATGATGGCACTGTTGTATGATGGTATGTTAATATTGGCGATGTTGTTTTTGGTGGGGACGATTGGGGCGGTGATTGGCACGTTGTTATTTATGGAGGTGGGTACAGATTCAACACATGCCCAAAGACTGCCAACATGGTATCAACATGGGGTAATGTCGCCACTGTTTGTGCTGACTTTGATGGGTTTTTATGGATTGTTTTGGCAAAAATCAGGGCAGACGCTTGGCATGCAGACATGGCGACTAAAAACGCTAGATAATACAGGGCATCTTCTGACATGGTCGCAAAGCATGCACCGTATCATTAGTGCTTGCCTGCTACCCATACTTTGTGCGATTATCGGTAGTGTGCTATATGGTTCACGTCTGGCGGTGTTGATGAGTGCTATGCTTGGGTTTTTGTTTAATTATCTGTTTTGTGCATTCAATGCCAAGGGGCTTGCTGTACATGACATGCTGTCCAATACCATCACCTTAAAAATGCCCAAAATCCAGCATCAAAGCCTATGGCAATCATGGCGTAAAAAACAAAAAGCATAAAATCGCCCAGCCTATCACAGATTGGGTGGTTTTGTAGAAAGATTTTAATGTTGAAAATGTATCATGTTGCAATTTGTATGATATCAAAAAACCCCATTTATCAAAAGATGGTAAATGGGTTGGAGAAAGTGTTAATTGGGGTGTAAATCAGCGTGGGTTTACCACCACATTTTGATCGGTATTAATGATAATCTCAGAAGGTCTGTCCACAACAATGCGTACCTCGTTGGGATTTTCTTTATGAGCGTTGCGGTGATTGTCATAAACCTCGGTGCAACCCACACACCGAGACAACGCTGACCAAGGTTTGACAACCAAAGTCTCATAAGAACTCTCCACGCTACCTGATGCCATAGAAAATGGTAAGCCTACCGCATGCAGTGCCGTGCCTGCAATCGCACCAACTAACTGCAACGGTTTGGCAATCGTAACATCAAGCACGGTAGTGCCATAGGTAGGACCAAAATCCTCTTCATTAATCTCTATGGCAGCATGAGCGGTAGTGCTGATTAGAGTGGCGACAGTCAGTGCCAGTAGTGTATGTTTAATTTTCATGAGAATATCCTAAGGGGGCGATATGCCTAAGAGATAGATTTATGAGATAGATTTATGCTACTATTAAAACAAGTTTTTTTCATATTATCAAGTCAATTTTATCAGAAATTGAATGGACGGTAAATTTTTCCGACAAGGGGTAAACAAAGCAGTAACATTTGGTGATGAATGATGAGCGTCAAAAGTTGATAAATCAAGCAGTTGGGTTAAGCGGATGAATTAAATGGCTGGCAGTTGGGACAATAAACACTGGCCCGTCCGCCGATTTTGATGGAGCTTAATGGCTCATGGCAAACTGTGCAGGGTTGACCAGCGCGACCATAGGCGAGTAGGGTTTGTTGAAAATAGCCCGTCTTACCTGCCCCTACGCTAAAATCTTTTAGGCTTGATCCACCTTGTCCGATAGAGTGAGTAAGTATTAATTTGATGTTATTTATCAGCAGGGTTATCTTATCTTTATCTATTTGATGGGCGGGCGTGGCAGGGTGTATGCCTGACATGAACAGGCTCTCCACCGCATAGATATTGCCCACACCAACCACGATGGATTGATCCATGATGACCGACTTGATGGGGCGGGTGATGGGTCTTTTGGGGTTTTTGTGGATTATTTCATACAGACAGTCAGTATTAAAACCATCATCCAAAGGCTCTACCCCAAGTTTATTCAGATACCGCTCGCCATCATCTGCCCACACTACCATGCCAAAACGTCTGGGGTCATGATAGTGCAAACGTACAGAAGTATCATCAAAACCAAAAATGACATGGTCATGCTTACGTGGGGTAAGGGCGTCGTGCTGTTGTAGACTGCCTGACATGCCTAAGTGAATGAGTAGGCGAAAGGGTGAACCATTTTTATTAAAATCAAGCAGCAGATATTTGGCACGGCGAACCACACGTACAAGTTTGGCACCAACCAGTTCATCTAAGTCGCTTGGTATCACTTCACGCAAACGATGAGCAGATGTGTAGATGTCGCCGATACGCTTGCCGATGAGTGGAGTAAGGCTGGCTTTGGTTGTTTCAACTTCGGGTAATTCTGGCATGTTATCGTTTTGGTGATGGCAAATGGTCATTTTATCACATTTTAGTGTGTCATTGTTGGGTGTGTTATGGTGTTGGGTATGTTATGGTGTGCATTTGTCATAACCATACAATTTTGATGAGTGCTTGCTTTTGTGATTTGATTTATTATGACGACCCAATTTGTTGTGATGGCTGATTTGGCAAAAAGAGTATCATTGGTTGGGTTTGTGGTATTTTTGTTGTCATGCACAATCATAATTTTAATGGGTGAAATGCCATCAGTCATTTTAACCCAATTCTTTTTACCAAAATCTTAACGTAACAAACTTGCCCCACCGCTCAAACCATGCGATAATAAACGGTTAAATTGGTGAAAATTTAGCAAGTTTTAATCAGACCAATTTTTAAAATTCTCTTTTAATTCAAGGATTTGTATGGCTCAATATATCTACACCATGAACAAAGTGTCAAAACTTGTTCCGCCAAAGCGTGAAATTTTAAAAGACATTTCATTGTCCTTTTTCCCAGGTGCTAAAATTGGCGTGCTGGGTCTAAATGGTGCTGGCAAATCCACGCTGCTGCGTATCATGGCGGGTGTGGATACAGAATTTA
Organism: Moraxella nonliquefaciens; assembly: GCF_001679005.1. Taxonomy (GTDB): domain Bacteria; phylum Pseudomonadota; class Gammaproteobacteria; order Pseudomonadales; family Moraxellaceae; genus Moraxella; species Moraxella nonliquefaciens. The sequence continues at coordinate 58,969 of NZ_LXTW01000023.1, forward strand.
GCGGTGAAGCACGAGCAGCAACAGGCATTAAAATTGGCTACCTGCCCCAAGAGCCACAGCTTGACCCTGCCAAAGATGTGCGTGGCAATGTGGAAGATGGTGTGCGTGAGGCCTTAGATGCCCTAGAACGCCTAAACCAAATCTATGCTGAATATGCCGAGCCTGATGCTGATTTTGACAAATTGGCAGCCGAGCAAGGCAAAATGGAAGACATCATTCAAGCGTGGGATGCCCACAACCTAAATACCCAGCTTGAAAAAGCAGCGGATGCCCTTCGCCTGCCACCGTGGGATGCCGATGTCTCCAAGCTGTCAGGGGGTGAAAAACGCCGTGTTGCTTTGTGTCGTTTGCTACTGTCCAAGCCTGACATGCTACTTTTGGATGAACCGACTAACCATTTGGATGCAGAGTCTGTGGCATGGCTTGAACGCTTCTTAAAAGACTACTCTGGTACGATTGTGGCGATTACCCATGACCGCTATTTTCTTGACAATGTCGCTGAGTGGATTTTGGAGCTAGACCGTGGTTATGGCTATCCCTACCAAGGCAACTACACCGAGTGGCTAGAACAAAAGAACAAACGCTTAGAACAAGAGCAAAAACAAGAAGAGGCCTTTGCCAAGGCACTAAAACAAGAGCTAGAATGGGTGCGTAAAAACCAAAAAGGTCAGCAAGCCAAATCCAAATCTCGTCTAGAACGCTTTGAGGAGATGAATTCTCGTGAGTTTCAACAGCGTAACGAAACGGCGGAGATTTATATCCCACCAGGGCCTCGTTTGGGCAATAAAGTCATTGAGGTCAATAACATCTCAAAATCTTTTGATGGACGCTTGTTGTACGAAAACTTATCATTTACTGTGCCACCCATGGCAATTGTCGGCATTGTGGGCCCAAATGGTGCTGGCAAAACCACACTTTTTAACATGATTACAGGTAAAGACACGCCAGATACAGGCACAGTAGAGGTTGGCGAGAGCGTAAAAGTTGCCTATGTGGGGCAGGTCAGAGATGAGCTGGATGATAAAAAAACCGTGTGGGAGGAGGTCTCGGACGGCTTGGATATGATTACCGTGGGTGAGTATACCACGCCTAGCCGTGCCTATATCGGACGCTTTAACTTTAAAGGGCAAGACCAACAAAAACTCGTTGGTAATTTATCAGGCGGTGAGCGTAACCGCTTGCAACTTGCCAAGACCCTAAAACAAGGGGCAAATGTCATCTTGCTGGATGAACCATCCAACGACCTTGATGTGGAGACCTTGCGTGCCTTAGAAGATGCGGTGCAGGTGTTCCCTGGTACGGTCATGGTGGTGTCGCATGACCGTTGGTTCTTGGACCGTATTTGTACGCATATTTTATCATTTGAGAACGAAGCGCCAGAGTTTTTTGATGGTAATTATAGCGAATATGAAAAATGGCGTAAAGAGCGACTTGGGGCGGATGCCACGCCTAAGCGGATGAAGTATAAGAAGATTGGTGGGTAATTTCGCTTAAATAGCAAAACAGCGAGCAATGAAAGTTGGTCGCTGTTTCGTTAATGACTGTTTTATTGATAATGGCGAATTGCTTAAACTTGTTGGTGAGCATGTTTGTTTTTGTAGGTTGTTTTTAACAACGACAAAGACCGCCAAATCACAATCATCCCAAATCCATTTTACCAAATCTTAATTTTCCGATATAATAACCCAAAACCAACAGCAAGAGATATTATGGCACTGTTACCCATTTTACATTATCCCAACCCACGCCTGCGTACTGTGGCAAGTGAAGTTGATGAGATTGATGATGACATTAAGAACTTAATTGGCGACATGTTTGAGACCATGTATGATGCCAAAGGCATTGGACTTGCGGCAACACAAGTAGATAGACACGTACAAGTGGTAACCATGGATCTTGCCAAAGAGGGTGAACAGCCACAACCCAAGGTGTACATTAATCCCAAAGTTACGCCACTGACCGATGAGCTTGTCTCTTACAAAGAGGGTTGTTTGTCCATCCCTGAGGTGTATGATGAAATCAGTCGCCCCGCACGTGTTCAGATTGATGCCTTAGATGCTGATGGCAAGCCATTTAGCATTCAGGCTGATGGATTGTTGGCGGTGTGCATTCAACATGAGCTTGACCACTTAAATGGCATTTTGTTTGTAGATTATTTATCACGTCTAAAACAAGATCGTGCCAAAGAGAAAGTGCGTAAAGTAGTCGCTAAAAAAGGCTGATGTGCAAGCGTTTATACAGATAGCCTAAGATGGATATCCAGTAAAAAACCAAACAAAAAAGCGTTGTTTGGTTTTTGTGTTATCAGCTCTCTGCTCCATCAGGCACAAAAACGTAGCCTACGCCCCATACCGTCTGGATGTAGCGAGCCTGAGAAGGGTTGTCTTCGATGAGTCGTCTTAGCCGTGAGACCTGCACATCAATTGAACGCTCCATCGCTCCCCATTCACGCCCACGAGCTAGATTCATAAGCTTATCACGAGTCAGTGGCTCTCTGGGGTGCTGAACGAGTGCTTTTAGAACACTAAACTCGCCCGTGGTTAGGGTAACGATATTACCGTCCTTTTTTAGGGTGCGAGTAGACAAATCAAGCGTCCATGAGCCAAATTCTACCACTTCCATCTGCTGAGATGGGGCGCCGGGCAGCTCTCGGTTGTGACGACGAAGTACCGCTTTGATGCGAGCCAGTAGCTCTTTGGGGTTAAAGGGTTTAGGCAGGTAATCATCTGCCCCTGCTTCAAGCCCTGTGATGCGGTCAGTGTCCAAGCCTTTGGCGGTCAGCATGATGATGGGAATGTCAGTATTATCAGCGCGTAGGCGTTTGCAGATGGCGATACCATCTTCATCAGGCAACATCAAATCAAGCACGATAAGCGAGAACATCTCACGTTGCATGAGTTTATCCATCTGCTTGCCATCATGGCAGGCACGCACAGTAAAGCCATCATCTTCTAAAAATCGTTGTAATAAAGCACGCAGCCTGGCATCATCATCAACGACCAATATACGATGAGTGGCATTTAAATGAGAATTGGTGTTGTTTTCGGTCATGTGTTACCCCTGATAATTGTATGAATCTTAGTTTACAACATTACACAAAAAAATGTAACTGTTTTTGTCATGATAAATAATATTTTAAGGTTAAACCATCTTTTGGTCATCTTAAATGGTTAAAGATTTCAAAGTATGTGAAAACTGGGCATGTCCGACTTTGGTGTTTACAATGAAAATGCCTGTTTAAAATCAAAAAAGCAGGGGAGTGGTTCGTTTTCAAGGGAAAACACCAAGGGAAAAACACAGATTAGTGATTTTATCAAGCAAGTCTTTGGTGTAAACAAAGATGATTGAAACATTAAAATTTATCAAAATTTTATCAAATTTTAATGAAATACCATCAAAAAAATATCATCAATGGCAGACACGCCCTAAAATAAATTATCATACCATGATGCGTGCCAAAAGTCGGTAATATTTTGGTAAATGAGACTTTTACTCTGATAAAATTTGTGCTAGCATAACAAAAGTAATTTTCAACCTTTAACCTTTGATTTTTAATATTGAATTTTGATTTTTAATATTAAATGTAGAGCGTTAAAACATTAAGGAAGCATTTCATGACTGACATCACCCACAACACCGATGCAGGGCGTTTTGAGATAACCATTGATGGACATACTGGCTTTTTAAGCTACGAAGTCATCGATGGCGATACACTAGATTATAATCATACCATCGTTCCCAAAGAGTTGAGCGGACGTGGGCTGGGTACGGCATTGGTCAAGCATGCCTTGGACTATGCTCGTAATCATGACAAAAAAATCGTACCAAGCTGTTCATTTGTGGCAAGCTATATCAATAGACAAGACGAGTACCAATCACTGTTGGCATGAGCATGAATCATGCTTTTAGGTTGTGATAATCGTTTACAAAAATGTCGGTAAATTTGGCAAAAATCTTACCGAAATTTTTAAGATTTTGGTAAAATGGTCTGCTATGTCTTAGCAAGCCAAAAGGAACATTATGAGCAGTCTTACCACAGATCAGGTCGCCTTACAATTAGAAAGATTGCAGGGCTGGACATTAGATGGCAACAGTATTATCAAAACATATGAATTTGCCAGTTTTGCCGACGTCATTGCCTTTATCGTTCGTGTGGCGTTTTATTGTGAAGAGTTAGAATATTATCCCACCTGGGAGAATACTGGTACTTTACTCAAAGTACGCATTGGCGGATTTGATCAATACGAAGTACATGGGCGAGACATTCAGCTTGCCAAACGCATGGAAATGGCAAATGGTGTGATTTTTTAAAAATGAGAAAAAGGCAGATTTTTTACAAAGATTTACAAACTTCACCATCAATCTCACAAAGCTGTTTTTTTGGCTACATTTTAACCATAAAACCGCCCATTTTTTAACAGACAAATGCCCAAAAAATCGCTACAATTATCGCTGTATTTAATATTTAATAACCTAATGATTGATGATGGTTGATTTTAGTTGGTCATCAAGTTAGTCATATGTCAAATAAGGAGTCTATAATGAAAGCGACATTAAAAAGCCTAAAAACCACACGTGGCAATCCTGCTGTGAGTATCTTTGTAAAAACCCATCGCACCCATCCAGAAAATGAGCAAGACAGCATTGCCCTAAAAAATCAACTAAAAGTTGCCGAAGACCGCATCACCAATGAGCATGACAAACGCACCAGTGATAAGATTTTGGAACTTATTCATGCCAAAACCGATGAGCTTGACCACAATTATAATCTAGATACGCTTGCCATATTTGCCAACGAAAATGAAGCCCAAGTGTTACGCCTGCCATTTGATGCCAAAGAGCGTGTGATTTTGGGTGAAAAATTTGCCACCAGAGATTTGGTGCGTGACATGTCCGAAGCGGTGCATTATTATGTACTTGTGATAACAAGCGAACACGCTCGCCTAATTGAGGCAATCAACGACCGTGTGGTCAAAGAAATCGGTGGTGAAAGCGAACGCCAATCACAAATGAGTGAGCTGACTTTCCCAATCAACAACACCAGCCTGCCCACAGGTTCAAAAGCCGACCGTACAGGCTCATCAGATGACGACAGCTATCTAAAAGAGTTCATGAACCGTGTGGATAAGAGCATGCAGGAGTTTCGTAACATTGACCCATTGCCTGTGATTTTGGTTGGTGATAGCCGTACTTTGGGCTTTTATGAGCAGGTAGTGGATAATGACAGCTTTATCATCGGTAAGGTTGAGCACCTACCTAACCTAAAAGACGGACGTGCCGAAGAGATTGTGGCAGGCGTGCAAGAGGTGGTAGAGACACAACGTGCTACTCGCTATGAAACCGCCCAAGGTGAACTTGAAAAAGCCCGTAACGAGAAAATGGTACGCACCGATTTGCAACAAATCTACCGCTCAGCTGTTGAGGGTAATGCTGTTAAACTTTTGGTACGTCAAGGACACATCGTCCCTGCTACCATTGATGAGAGTGCTTTAACTTTGCTTGTGGCAGATGATGCCACAGCAGAGGGAGTAACTGATGATGCGGTCAGTGAGATTATTGAGATTGTCAGCCATAACGGCGGTGAGGTGGTATTTGTCCCCAAAGACAGTATGGATGAAAAAGAGCCAATCGCTCTTATTACTCGCTACTAATTGACGTTTAAAAACCAAAGAACAAAAACCTGCCCATCGGTGGGTTTTTGGTTTTTGATAAAATCAATTTCAACAGTGTCTGCCATTAAATCAACATTTAAATCAACATAAAGTTACTCTAATAAATTATCCTACTAATGTTGCAATGCTAATGTTACAATAATTTTTAAAATTGCTGTTGTAATTTGCTACAATAAGTCAATTTTCATCAAACATCATTACCATGCCAGTCAAAAAAATCAACACTCCAAAACCAGCTCCAACCAAAAACACTAAAAATGCCAAAAACACTAAAAGTGCCAAATTCAAACGGCTGATTTTTATTGCTCTAATTATTATGATTGCTTTGTGTGGTGTTATTATTTACATGACCGCCTTTGCCAAAACTAACCGCTCTGCCCAAACTTTGACCGTAGAAAAGGGTGATACTTATCACAGTCTTTTGGTCAAAGACAAATGGCAGACCAGTCCGCTTGCATCTGCCACTGCTACACGGTTGTATCTAAAATTGCATGCCAAAAATAACTTAGAAACAGGAACCTACCAAATCCCCCAAGGGGCAAGTCTTGCTGATGTTGTTAAGATTTTAGGTCAAGGGGGGGAGGTTGCCATGATAAAAGTGCAAATCATTGAAGGTAAAACCATCAAAGACTTGTATCACACCCTAAAAACAACCGATGGGGTCAAACTAGAATTACTCACACCCCTGTTATCAGATGCTGATGGATATTCATGGGTTGATGTGGCACAAGATAATGCCAAAGTTACCAAAACCCTAAATATCAGCACACCCAACGGCAATCCTGAGGGGCAGTTTGCTCCTAATACCTACTTTTTTAATCAAGGCACAACCGACACTGTCATTTTAAAAAAACTGCACAGCGACCAGATGGCGATATTGGGTAAGATATGGGCAGAACGTGATGAGGGTTTGCCTTATAAAACGCCTTATGATGCACTTATCATGGCAAGCATCATAGAAAAAGAAACAGGCATAAAATCTGAAAGAGATGACGTGTCAGCCGTATTTGTTAATCGCCTGCATCAAGGCATGAGATTACAAACCGACCCGACCATCATCTATGGACTGTTTGACCGTTATGATGGCAAGATTTACCGCTCCAACATTGACGAAAAAACCGACTACAACACCTATCAGATTGACGGCTTACCGCCCACGCCCATTGCCCTGCCGTCTGCCGAAGCCATACAGGCGAGTTTGCACCCATCTGATGTGCCATACATCTATTTTGTGGCGACAGGTAAGGGCGGTCATAAATTTAGCCTAACCCTTGCTGAGCATAACAAGGCAGTGGCGGAGTATCGGGCTTTGATGGCGGATAAATAGATGACGTTGCAATCTTTTGTGTGTCATTAACACTTTTAAAAAAATCAAAATATTTGGAAAAATCATGACAATACCCCAATTTATCACCTTTGAAGGTACCGAAGGCGTGGGCAAAACGACCGCCATAGATAACTTTTGCTGTGAGCTTGATAAACAGGGCATCTCTCACATCCGCACCCGTGAGCCAGGGGGTAGCCTGCTTGCCGAAGCGTTGCGTAAGATTTTGCTGGATAACAAAACCCACATCAATGATGACACCGAGCTTTTACTCATGTTCGCCGCACGAGCTGACCATTTGCATCGCACTATTTTGCCAGCACTCTCGGACGGTAAATGGGTTATTTGCGACCGTTTTTTTGACAGCACCGTGGCGTATCAAGGTTTTGGGCGGTTTGGGGGCGATGAGCATGAGCTTGCTAGGATTGAACGGCTTATTCATGACTTTATCCCAAAACAGCCTGATTTGACTTTTTGGCTGGATTTAGACCCTGCCATTGGCTTGGAGCGGGCAGGTAAGCGAAGTCAAGCCGACCGCTTTGAGAGTGCGGGGCAGGAATTTTTTGACAAAACTTATCAAGGTTTTTTGTATCAATACCAAAAAAATCCCGAGCGTATCAAGCGAATCAATGCCAATCAAAGCCCTGATGGTGTAACAGATGAGATTATGCAGATTTTCAAGATTAGCCAAAAGCGGTTGCTCTTGCTTTGATATGCTTTAACGCTTAGCTCTGTTGCTCTTGTGTCATCATGCTTGTTGATGGGTAATGGTAATGGTAATGGTAATGGGTTTTGTCTTTGCTTAAATGGGTTTTGATGGTATAAATAGTTGTCATCAAAGAAGCTTAATAATACCACAATACTCAAAAACCGCCAGCCACCTTAACCTGCTCTTAGGCAATTGGGTTAAAACGACCGACCAAGCTCCAAATAAAAATTTTGTTTATTATGGCTATAAAGTGCTGGTAAGTTGCTGTTATTTTTACTGTAACGATAAGTCAGCTTCGGCGTTAATCCAAGCCAGCGAATGTCTTTGTGCCAAATGGAGGTTTGTAGGGTTAGGGTTTTATCTGTGCGATACACATCATTAGGATTGACCAGACGCAATAATTTACCATGATAACGCTCACGCTCAGCACTCACCCTACCTTGCACGGTCAGACCATTTGGTAATCTTTGCAACACCCCAAAATGTATCTTTGTGGCATGACTGCTTTTTGTTGCATCTTGCAGATGACTAAGCTGATACCCCACGCCCAAAGAATAACGACGATTTGGGCCATCTTGCAACAAAATGGTGTCATTCACATGATAACGCTTGCCATCATAACCTTGATAACGCTCGGCATAATTGCCTTTTTCCATGCGCACAAAAAACGCATTTTGCCATTTATCATTTACCTGATGATGGCTGCCAAACGCCACGCCCTGACTGTCTTTTCTGGGGGATAATCTGCCATGCAACTGCTGATTGGTGGCAAAAATACGCCCAACAAAAGGCACGACATCAACATAACCTTTTTGGTGGTCTTTTCTTAGCCCAGCATGAGCAAAAACCGCCAGTTCATTGTGGCTTTTGTCATCATAAAACTTACCATCAACATCTAGGGCTGTATAAATACTGATGCCATGACTAAGTGGCGTGTATTTATTCACACCAAGCGATAAGGCAAGCCCATGAGCAGGTTTTGGGGCGTCTTTTTTAATGTTGGGCTGTGTGATGGTAGAGGCGGCATTGATATTGTCCAAATGCAGATAGTTGATGCCCAAATCCAAGCCCATTTTATATTTTTTATGCAAATAGCGACTTTGCGACAGCACCCATCTTTGTTCTTTTTTGCTTAATTTTAAAAAGTGGGCATCGTCTTTGAGTTCATCTAGCACCATTTGGGCGTGTTTATCGTGCTTTTTGGTCAGAAGCAAAGAGGCAAGTTGTAATTTCACCGCCGTAAGCGTCGGCTCTTTGCTACTCAAATCGGTCAGCAGATTTAATGCCAATTTGGTGTTGCCATCACTTAGGGCAAGTTTGCTTTGGGCAAATAACAACAAAACATCATCTTGATAATCATCAGGCAGGCGGTCATAAAATGGCAATAACAAGCGTAATGTTGCCACATCATCTTGCACAATCGCTTGATGAAAGACATGATAAAATGCCTCTGGCTGGGCAAGTAAAAAATTGACATCTACGGTCGGTGGGGCAGATTGATTCTCATTGCTCTGATTAACGGTCAAGGCATTGATGGGCAAGGTATTGATGGGCAAGGGGCTTTTATCACTCTTTAAGCCATCACTGGTAAAACCATCGCCTAAGCCATCACCTAAGCCATCTGGGCTATCCAAACTGTCCAAATCTTTACCCAAACTTTCATCTGATAAACCATCAGCAGATGGCAGCTCATGCGTGGGCGTATGAATGGGCATATGATGGCTGTGGGCATACGCCTGTGCTGTTAATGTATCAACACAGAGCAATAACAGCAGCTGCTTTAAAAGTCTGTGCTTGACTTTTAAAGCAGGGTTGGTCTTTGATAAAAAACAGGTCATATTAAAACTTCATTTCAAGACTGGCAAAGTAACTGCGACCTGGTGCAATGTAACGGGTTGATTGGGTACTGCTTGCAGCTTCACTGGGCAGTTGGCGTGCCGCCTCCCATGTGGTGTAGCGGGTGTTTAACACATTATTAATGCCAAGGCGGGCGGTGATGCTCTCAGTTGGGCTATAATAACCTGTCATGTCCATTAAAGTATAGGCTTTGGGTATTGTGCGTGTTAAGGTTTGTGTTTCTCTTTTGCCATTTCGGATTCTAAGGGCACTAAGCTCATTTTCATCTTTTTGTTTGCTGTGCGTTAAAGTTGTGCCAATGCCCCATACTTGACTTGGGTGGTCATAGTTTAGACCGACCACATAGCGTGCTGGGGTGATGGCATCCCAAAAAGCAGGGCGAGCCTGATACCAACCATCGGCATCTTTGGGTGCAATGTAATCAAATTTCCCCAATTTGGTATGACCATAACCTAAGGTCATTTCAAGACCATCTGGCAGCTTTGATGTCATGGCATGCAAATCCAGTTTACCTTTGACGCTCACCCCTTTGATGGTTGCATTGTATAAGTTAGCAAATACCTCATCACTGGTTTTGGGCGTGGGTGGATTGCCAACACATTCATTGGAATCCAAATGAGCCTTACAATACTCTTGCTGGGCTTTGGTTAGGTTTGGTATGGCTTTATCTAACATGTCCTTGTAACGGCTTTTGAACATGCTCACCTCAATATCCCCCCAAGGGTGCTGATAGCGAAAGCCATATTCGTTGGTATTGGAAGTTTCAGGTTTGACATCAACCGCTCGTTTGGGAAAAGACACATCAGGGTCGTTTTTATGCTGGGCGGCGGTGCTGTTATAGTTGTATAACTCATAAAAACTTGGCGTACGAAAGCCTTTGGCAGTTTTATACAACAGGCTAAAATCAGGTGTCAGATGAACCGCCGCCCCAAAATTATAGCTTTTGTTGGTGTAAGTTTTGTTGATGATGTTTGAATCGGTGCTGTGAATGCGTTGTTTGTCCAAGCGTCCACCAAAACTTAAATCCACATAATCATTTGGTGTATAAAGGTTGTTAATGCCCACATATTGGTTACTGCCATGAATGGGAGCGCGTTCACATTCATTGGCATTACCACAGGCATCTTTTTCTTCTAAGCGTCCAAGGCGATTTTTGACAATCCACGCCGCCCCTGATTGCTTAAATTTGGCTTGCTCCTGTGCTGTCAGCGTGCTTTCATCAATGATGGCATCGCCTTGGGTGGTGTCAATGATTGTGCGTCTGCGGTTGTTGGCACGAAATTGGCTTTTAACTTTATCTGCACCAGCCAACACCGTCAAATCGTGCTGGCCCAGCAGGTCAAAATTAAAATCAAGTTTGCCTGTCAAACTGGTACGCCCTTCTTTATAACGGTAATTGTTTTGATATTCATAATGCCCAATTTCACTGATGCCACAATTTAAATCCACCTTAGGATATTGGCTACACGATTTTTTAATGTCATGGTTAATGATTTGGATATTTTGTTGGTGTAGGTTTAATTTTGCTTGTTCAAACCATGGCGTGTCAGGCTTAAACTCAAAACCTAACCCATAGCGAGTTTTGCCATGTTCTTGGTTAAACACACTGCTTCTGGCATAAGCCAGTTTTGGAATGGGGGCATCATTAGCCCCTGGTCTAAATGATGCTTGCGATGCGTCATTGGCATTTAGATACTCTTGATAATCATCGCAAAGGACAATGGAGCCGCCATTGGCAGGCTTACCGTCATTGCCCAATCTTGCCCCATGATAACTACAATGACGCATATCACGAATGTTGTATGTTTGCTTGGTGTCTTCTAATAACAGTTTGCTGACCAGATTTGGGGTGATTTTGATGTTAAGGCGTGCCAAATACGAGTCTGAACGATAGTCCATGGGGTCAGGCAACAACCGATAAGTACCTGTATAATCTTTGGCAGAGACAACCTCATGGGGGTGCATGGACGCCAAATATTGTGCTTTTTCAGCATCATTTAACTCAGAAAAATTGCGATTGCCGATACCATCTGGCAGGGCTTTGGTGTAGACATAAGGGTATTGTACGCAGTTTTTTGGGTCATCACTTGCCAAACAGCTTTCGGTGATGTAGCTTGTGCCTGCAAACAGTTCGTTAGGCTTTCTTAAATCATATTTTTGTTGCCATGCCCCCAAGCGATATAGGCTTTGGTTGATGCCATTTAGGTCGCTGTGTGCTTTGTTTTCTTTGCCTTTACGGCGAGTGTATTGCACCATCGCTTCCACACGCTCGGTTTTACCTGCCGCTGCCAGCGTCTGACTAAAATGGTCATTTTTGCTGTTATAAGTGGTTTTGCTTTGAGCGCCAAGATTTTTACCAGATTTTAAGACATCGCTCACATCTTTGGTATGAAACGCCACCGAACCGCCCAACGCACCAGAGCCTGCTTCTAGGGCATTACCGCCTTTATTGATGGCAACGGCGGCAATGTTTTCAATCTCTATCTCGTTCATCGCCCCAGAGCCTGCCCCAGCTCGTTTGGTGGATTCATCTTTGTAGGATTGAATTTGGGCAATGCCATCTACGGTAATCCCCACTCGGTTTTTATCCACGCCATGAATGGCAAATCCGCTGCTGCCACCACGCCCCTGCTCAACCACACTCACCCCAGTTTCATAACGCACCAAATCACGAATGCCCTGTACTTGTTCTTTTGCCAGCGTGTCAGCGGTTTTGACTGTTTTGCCAAGCCCTGTTACATCGGTGTCAAACCGAGAAACAGGGGCAGATGGGGTGGCGGTTACTGTGATGGCATCTAAATAGACGACAGGTGTTTTTGTGTCTTTGGCATCAGAGTTGGCATCTGTCTGAGTGTTTTCTTGCGCCCAAACGGATAAGGGCAAAACTGCCACACCAAATAACGCCGCTTTGATGGCAAGGTTTAAGCGGTGCGTGGTCATGGTATGGACTGATGGTGTGTGTGTGATAGATTTTGACATAAAAAATCCTAAACTTTATTTTCTATTTTCTGGCGATGTTTTAATCAAGGTATTATCTGGCGTATTTATCCAAGAATTCGCCCAAGGCATTGTTTTAAGGCACTGTTTTAAGACACCATTTCAAAGTGCTGTTTATTTCAAAGTGCTGTTTTAAGGCATTGCCAAGGGCGTCATCAACTGTCGGTCAAGCGACTAAGCGACTAGCGATGATAAGGGGGCGTTATTTGGTCTCTTTGACAGCCCCAAAGACAGCCCCTGCTTTTTCGGCGGTGTCATTGATGCCATCGCCTTTATCATAATGTAACTGTCCTGCCAACTCTTCGCCATTTGTGCCAAAAAATTGCCCCTTGACATCAATGTCTTTGATGTTGTATAAAAATCCGCCATTGTTGTTATTGCCAATCTCATGGCGATAATCGGACACATCGGCTTTGGCGGTAAAGGCTGTGCCATCAATCTTGCCATCTTTGATGTTAAAAACAATGTCGCCATTATTGTCATTGAGATTGCCTTTCAGGCTGTTGGTGTCAAAATCCACATCAAACTTAGCTTTATTTTTACCATCTAAGGAGAAAGTTTTTTCATAAGTAGGCTCATTAATGGGCAAGTGCTTGTTGGCAAATTCAGGGCGAATCTCACCTTTTTGATACACATTATTTGCACCGTCATCATCGGCGTCATCGGTATCATCTTGGGAATCATCAGATGCGACCAAACTGTCATCGTCTTCATCTTCTGGGTTGAAGTCTTCGGTTAACAGATAACCTTGATGACCTTTTTCCTTGATAATTTCTTCTTTATTGCTATAACCTTTGTCCTTTTTTTGGATAAGATAGCCTGCCCAAAGACCATTGTAGGTGAATTGACCTGCCTTAGGCAGCGTGGTGCTGGCATCGGTCCTACCGCCTTGCACAAAATAACTGCGTGTTGGGGTTTGGTTGGCATCGTTATACAGCGTCTCGCCAAAACTGATGTGCTGATAGCTTTTGGCACGAATGGCGGTATACGGCTTATTATCTTTGGCTTCTTGTAACACGATGGTGGTAACTTTGTTGTCTTTATTTAGTGTGGCATTAGGGTATTTTTCTTTAATGGATTGGTTGGCTTTGACAGCATCGGCAGGGGCTAATTTATCAACATGATTGGCTGATAGGTCATAATAGTTGCCATTAAAATAAAATTTATCATGTTGCCCAAAATAAGCTGGCACGGCTTGGGTGCTGCTGCTGACTTTTTTGGTGAACTGCTTCTCTGGTTTGCCCCAACGATATTCATAATAACTATCATCACTGGGAGTAATTGAATATTCATCAATGCTATCATTTAACCCTTGACTATTAATAATTTCACCAATTGTTTCATTATCCACAAAACTGGTGCTGGGTTTTTCAAAGCCTGCACTAAAATACACCGTTTTTGTGGCGACAGGTTCGGCCGTTTTGTCTCGTTTGCCACCAAAGACCACATAAGATGCGTTGTCATTGGATAAAAATTTACCCGCCAGCTCATCGCCCGACTCACCATAAAACCCGCCTTCTAGCGTGTCTGAGTTGGGGTTTGGGTTGTTTGGGTTGGCAGCATTAGAGAACAGCTCTTTGATAAAAGGTGCGGTTTGTGTTTTCTCGTTAACCAAAGATTTGGCTGTACCGACAAAGCGGTTGCCTTTGATTTTGGCATCAATTTGATACACATCGGTTTCATTGACTTTTTTGGTAGTATCAAATTGGCTTTTAATATAGCTGCCTTGGGCATTTTGCTGATTGGGATTATCATAATAAGACAGCTTGCCTGTTAATGAGTTTGTGTCAAAATCCACCTGATAAGTGGCAGGCGTGTGCTTATATTGAAAGCCATTTAGATAAATGTGGGCGGCACTGACGACATCGCCCTCGTTGGCTTTGCCACTGGCATTAAGATAGACCCCCACTCGCTCATCTGATGCTGAAAGGGCGGGGCGTTTTTTGACATCACTTAGGTACAGCCAGTTGCCTGTGTAGTTAAATTTACCAGCACTGGGCAGCTGGCTGCTGGCGTTTTCTCCATGATAAAACAAAATGGGCATGGGTTTGGGAATGCGGTCTTGCTCATTTTGATTATCGGCATTTTTTTGGGTCAGGCTGCTTCCTTGTAGTTCAAGATATCCAAAACGGATATTTTCATAATCATCGGCGGACTTTTTGGCGTTAACATTATCAACTTGCTGATGATTGATGTGAGTGTTATTGTTGGAAGGTGTTGTTAAGTTGCCATAACCATACACTTTAATGGTGTTTAGATTTTTGGGGTCAAAACGATGGCGTTCGCTGTCTAAATGTAAATCAGACAATGCAGGGAATTTGTTAAAATACAAGGGTTTGATGTCATTGGCGGTGATGGGCTGACGCAAGTTTTTACCTTTTCCGATACCATCTGGGCGATGGGCATCAATACCAACATATAATTTGCCTAGCCACTGCTGTATCAAATCATCGCTATAATCTGGGTCATTTTTTGGGCTGGTATCACGAATTTTACCCATCACAAAAAACCCTGCGGCAGCGGCAGTTTTTTGTGCTTGTGTCAGTTGGTTGTTATCGCCATTTGGGTCAGTTGTGCTGGTGTTGTTATCCGTGTTGTTGCCCTGATGGTTGGCATTATTGGTGTTGTCATGACCTGTGTTCGGTGTTGGTAAAACCGTGCCTTGGGGCAGTTGGGTAACATTGGGTGCATTGGCACTGATGTCATCAGAGCGGCAGCCCGTCATCACCACGGCAGCAAAAATACTGGCGATGGCAAGGCTAAGGGTGCGTTTTTGGTAGAAAATATGGGGGGCTTTGACAGTACTCATGGTGATGTCTCGTTTGGTGTGTTATGAAGACCGCTTTATTAAATCAGCCCAAGCATCCACCACGAAGAAAAGTGCAATCAACTCCCATAAACACATAACAAGGCAAAAAGCACAATCAGCCGGTGCTGTTATGCTAAGCTTGCTGTCAATCGGACAATCCGCTCACCGTTTGGTAATTGTTAAGATGGGGGATGAAGTTTAGCAATGGATATCTTGGCACTAATGATAATTAGTATCATATAATAACATAAAAATTTACAATCTAGCAAGTTATTTTCTGATATTTTTCTGTGACAATATTAATGGTGTAATAAGATTTTTTGGTAAGATAAATCTTTATGGTTGATAAGTAGAATGATGGGCAATAATTAGGGTGTGTTGAACCAATGCTCAACACACCCCAAATCAAATCCATCTATTCGCTGACAAAAGCGATTTTGCCCAGTCCTGCTTTTGACGCCTCAGCCAAAACCTGTGCGACGGTATCGTATTTACCCTCTTTATCAGCACGCAAATTAATTTGAGGGTTTTTGCCTGCATTAACCTGCTCGGTGAAACGCTGACTTAGCTCATCTAAGCTCAATGCTTCACGGTCCCAATAAATCCCCCCTGCCTCATCAATGCTAATTTGTAAGACCTCAGGCGGTGCATCATTCACCGATGCCGAAGTTTTTGGTAAATCAAGCGGTACACTTGGATTTAGCACCGTTGCTGTTACCAAAAAAATAATCATCAAAACCAACATGATGTCAATCAGCGGAATAAGGTTCATCTCATTCATGCCGTTATTGTCATGATCACCCAACTCAAAAGCCATCAGACCCTCCTTTATCGTACAATCTTAGACAGAATTTGATGGGCTGTATCAGTTGCCAGATGAATCGCTTGCTTGTTGATGCGTGTGGCAATGTTATAAAAGATCACCGCAGGTATTGCAACCGCCAAACCCAAACCTGTCATAATCAATGCCTCGCCCACAGGTCCTGCCACTTGTGCCAAGCCTGCTTGACCTGTTGCACCGATGCTATGAAGGGCATGAAAAATCCCCCAAACCGTACCAAACAGCCCAATAAAAGGTGCGATGGAAGCTGTTGTGCCAAGAACGGGCAGACCTTTTTCAAGTTCATAACGATGACGAGCGATTTGTTGGAGCAGTTTTTGCTCTGTTGCCATCTTGCGTTGGTCAAATGGCAAATCATCCAAGTTTTGGATATTGATTTGGGAGGTTAGCTCATCAACAATATTTGCTGTGCGACGCCGAGAGTTAATCACACGCATGATGCCCACAACCCAAGATGTCATTGATAAAGCCAATAAGACAAAAAACAGTGTCTTACTCACCGCATCGGTATGCGACCAATAAAATCCAAAATCCATAAATTCACCTC
Source organism: Moraxella nonliquefaciens (assembly GCF_001679005.1). Classification (GTDB taxonomy): domain Bacteria; phylum Pseudomonadota; class Gammaproteobacteria; order Pseudomonadales; family Moraxellaceae; genus Moraxella; species Moraxella nonliquefaciens. Next base: position 75,725 of record NZ_LXTW01000023.1, read on the forward strand.
AAATTTTCAAAACCTAATCAAATGACCAAATATTTGGGCAACTCAACTAAGTTATCATAAGAATTATTGCTAAAAATCAGTTAAAACCACAAAATTAGTTGGTACAAGACTCATCTTTTGGTAGTTTTAACGTAATCGGATAAATTGCAGTGCCAACACGTGTGATGTTACCCTCTCTAAACGGATGCAGGCGACCACGACCGATTTGACGGATAATCTGTCGGTCTAATTTGGCATCGCCTGTTGATCCATTTAAATTGACATTAGAGATTTTACCCTCAGCATCAACACGGAAACTTACTTGAAGCGTGGTGTCAATATCACTTCTTGCTGAACAAAAATTATTCACTCTGGGCTTGGTTTTCCAACTGGCATTACTGATATTAATGCCACCTTCCACGGTCTGATTTTGGGCAGGCTGACCGCCCCCATGATTGCCTGCTTTTTTGGCGGCATCAGCCGCCGCTTGGGCAGCCGCTTGTCTTGCAGCAGCCGCTTGGGCTTCTTTTTGTGCTTGTTCTCTGGCTCTGCGTTCGTTGTCAAGTCGCTCCTGCTCACGTCTTGCGTTTTCTAAGCGTTCTTGTTCTAGCCGTTCTTGTTCAAGTCGCTCTTGTTCTCTGCGTTCATTTTCAAGGCGTTCTTGTTCAAGTCGCTCTTGTTCTTGAATTTTGGCCAATTGTTTTTGCTGGGCAACCCAAGCCTCTTGAAGCCTTTGTTGTTCTAAGATGGCTTCTACATCAATCTCGGGCTCAGGTTCAGGCTCGGGCAATGGCTCAGGTTCGGGTTCAGGAATCGGTTCAGGAATCGGTTCAGGCTCAGGTAATGGCTCAGGTTCGGGTGGCGGTTCAGAAATGGGTTCGGACGGTTCAACAACCTCAGGGGTAGCAACCTCTGGCTCTACAACAGGCTCTGGCGTAACAACAGGTTCGCCTGGTGGTTCGGGCGATTCAAGGTCATTAAGTGCGATGGGTTCAGGCACTGGTTCTTTGATGAATTCAATCTCTAAGGGCGGTGTTACAGGTGGTGGTGTTATTGGTTTTATGGTCATATTCGCCAATCCAAAACCTACCAATCCATGCAAGACAGCTGCGATAGAGATAGCCAACACTTTGATTTTTTTGGAATTATCCACTTAAAACACCCATAAACAACTAAATGTAGCACATCTATTTATAGAAAATTAAAAATATTAACGATTATCATTTGTTATATTATAAATAATTTGATTATAAATTGCAACATTTTGGTAAAATTTATTTCACCTAAATCAGCCGTCAAATTATCGCTCAAAAAAGCCATTAAAAGCAATATAAAATAACATAACATAACATTAAAAACTAAAATCCACACGTGATAACTTTGTTGTGAGTATCTTTGTCTGAATGCTTAAAAACTCATTGAATTCACCCAAAAAATGAACAAGACAGCCTTGCTCTACAAAAATTTTAATTTAAACATTTTAAAACGCCCAGTAAAATGTTAAACTAAGACATTTAGACATAAAATGACAAAATCAGGTGCTTTATGGCAACTTATGATGAGATAAAGGCAAAACTACAAGGTTCAATGACGGCACTGGTTACGCCCATGACGGCAGATGGGGCGGTGGATTATGACGCATTGGCTCGTTTGATTGAGTGGCAGATTGAATGTGGAACACATGCTTTGGTGGCGGCGGGAACAACTGGCGAATCGGCAACCTTGTCCATGAGTGAACATGGTGATGTGATTGAGTTTTTTGTCAAGCGTGTGGCCAAGCGTGTTCCTGTCATCGCTGGCACAGGAGCGAACAATACTACCGAAGCGATAGAGCTTACCGCCCATGCCAAGGCGGTGGGGGCAGATTTTGCTTTGCTTGTTGTGCCTTATTATAACAAACCTACCCAAGAGGGCATGTATCAACACTATAAAACCATTGCTTTGGCGGTAGACATGCCCCAGATTCTTTATAATGTCCCCGGTCGTACGGTTGTGGACATGGCAGAGGATACCGTGGCACGCCTTGCTGACATTCCTAATATTGTCGCCATCAAGGATGCTACGGGCGATTTGGTGCGTGGTAAGGCACTCATTGAGCGTGTGGGCGAGCGTCTTGTGGTCTTGTCAGGTGATGACCCAACCGCCCTAGAACTCATGAAGTTTGGGGCAAAAGGCAACATTTCGGTAACGTCTAATGTCGCCCCAAAACAGATGAGCAAAATTTTTAGTTTGGCATTAGAGGGTAGATTTGATGAAGCGGCTGCCATCAACAAAGACATTCACCATTTGCATAAAGAGCTTTTTTGTGAATCCAGCCCCCAACCTGCCAAATACGCCCTACACAAGATGGGTTTGATTGATATTGGCATTCGCCTGCCATTGGTTTGGCTGTCATCAAATGGTCAGTGCATCATTGATGGGGCATTACAAAAAGCCAATTTGATTTCATCATCAATAAAATAAGTGAGAATAACATGACAACGCTAAAACTAACCGCCCTTGCCATGATGGGCGTGGTGCTATTAACAGGCTGTCAGAACATCAAAAACGTACTGGGCAAGCGTGATGATGGCAGTCTTGACTATGTCAGTGCAACCAAATTAGACCCAATCCGTCTGCCTGCCAACCAAGAATCCGCTCCTTTTGTGCCACTGTATGATGTGCCAGATGTGGCAGGTGAGATTGTCCCATCAACGAACGAATCAGGTAAGCAGTATCAACTGCCCAAACCACCTAAACCATGATGATGCTTTGGCACGAGTGTTATTGTTCGTGCCTTTTTATTGTGTAAATTTAATTTGTGCAAATTGCTACAAAATATGGAGACTCTTATGCAAAAACAAACCCTGCTTTATACTGGCAAAGCCAAATCTGTCTATGAAACGGACAATCCTGATTATCTCATTTTGCATTTTCGTAATGACGCATCCGCCTTTAATGGCGAAAAAATCGCTAAGCTTGACCGTAAAGGCAGAGTGAATAATCGTTTTAACAGTTTTATTATGAAAAAACTTAGTGAGGCAGGTATTGAGACTCATTTTGAGCGTGAACTGTCGGACGATGAGGTATTGGTTAAACGCCTAAAAATGATACCTGTTGAATGCGTGGTGCGTAACTATGCCGCTGGCGGTTTGATGAAGCGTTTGGGACTTACCGAGGGTTTGCCACTCATGCCACCTACCTATGAGCTGTTTTATAAAAATGATGAATTAGGTGACCCCATCTTAGCTCCAAGTACTGCCATTGCCTTAGGTTATGCCACATCTGATGAGCTAGAACAGATGAATGAGATTACCCATAAAGTCAATGACGTGCTAAGTCAGATTTTTGATGAAGCGGGGCTGATGCTTGTGGATTTTAAATTAGAATTTGGACTCTTTCATGGTCGTGTGGTGTTGGGTGATGAGTTCTCACCTGATGGTTGTCGTCTGTGGGACAAAGAAACCAAGAAAAAACTGGATAAAGACCGCTTTCGTCAAGGGTTGGGCGATGTGGTTGAGGGCTACGAAGAAGTGGCAAAACGCATTGGTGTGCCACTGGATTGATGTTTGGATTGCTGTGGAGGGGGGCGATTATCGCCCTTGTTTTTTGTGAAAATAAAGACCGTCATACCCCAACACCCCAAAGGCATTCATTGAAATGGCGGTGTTGTGCCACACATCTTACATATAGCTTAGCAGATAGCTTATAAATCAAAAAAATGCTATAATAACCCATATTTTTAAAGAATTAGGCACATGCCAAAGGATTTTTATGAGTGAGCAACTTCCTACCAACGACTATAATGCCAGCAGTGTGCGAGTTTTGCGTGGACTAGAAGCGGTGCGAGTACGACCGGGTATGTACATTGGTGATACTGATGACGGTTCAGGCTTGCACCATATGGTATTTGAAGTGGTTGATAACGCCATTGATGAAGCCTTGGCAGGGCATTGTGATGAAGTGCTGGTTACCATTCATTCCGATGAGTCGGTGTCGGTGTCGGACAATGGGCGGGGCATTCCTGTGGACATTCATCCAGAAGAGGGCGTGTCAGCGGCTGAGGTTATTATGACGGTCTTGCATGCAGGGGGTAAATTTGATGACAACAACTACAAAGTCTCAGGCGGTTTGCATGGCGTTGGCGTGTCGGTGGTCAATGCGTTGTCTAAGAAATTGACGCTCAACATCTGGCGAGACGGTTATGCTCATACCCAAAGCTATACAGATGGCGTGCCTGACTTTCCCCTAAAACGCCTTGAAAAGACTGATAAGAAAGGCACCGAGGTTCGCTTTTATCCAAGCGATGAGATTTTTACAGGGACGATTTTTGACCATGACATTCTTGCCAAACGCTTGCGTGAATTATCCTTTTTAAACTCAGGGGTGCGTATTGTCTTAACCGATGAGCGAGATGGCACTCAGCACGTTTTTGAACACAAAGGCGGTCTTGGTGAATTCGTCAGTTACATCAACGATGGCAAACACACCCTAAATGACGTCTTTCATTTTACCGCCCAAAGTGCAGACGGTATTGGCGTGGAAGTCGCCTTGCAATGGTCGGACAGTTATAATGAAAAAGTTTTGTGCTTTACCAACAACATCCCCCAACGAGACGGAGGTACGCACCTATCGGGTTTTCGTTCAGCACTCACTCGCTGTCTAAACACCTACATGGATAAAGAAAGCATTGGCAAAAAAGAAAAAGTATCGGTAACAGGCGATGATGCTCGTGAGGGGCTTGTGGCTATTGTATCGGTCAAAGTGCCAGACCCCAAATTTAGCTCACAGACCAAAGACAAACTTGTCTCAGGGGAGGTCAAGTCTGCTGTTGAGACAATCATGCACGAAAAGCTCTCTGAGTTTTTGCTTGAAAACCCTGCCCATGCCAAGGCAATTGTAAGTAAAATCCTAGATGCAGCCCGTGCAAGAGAGGCCGCTCGCCGTGCTCGTGAGATGACACGCCGTAAGACCACGCTAGACATCGCAGGACTGCCCGGTAAACTTGCTGATTGCCAAGAAAAAGACCCTGCTTTGTCCGAGTTATACCTTGTGGAGGGGGACAGTGCAGGGGGCAGTGCCAAGCAGGGGCGTAGCCGTAAAACCCAAGCCATTTTGCCATTAAAAGGTAAAATCCTAAATGTAGAGCGGGCAAGGTTTGATAAGATGCTGTCATCTGCTGAGATTGGCACACTCATCACTGCCCTAGGCACAGGCATTGGTAAGGATGAATATAATCCCGACAAACTTCGCTATCACAAAATCATCATCATGACAGATGCTGACGTGGATGGCTCACACATTCGCACGCTACTACTTACGTTCTTTTTTCGTCAAATGCCAGAGCTTATTGAGCGTGGACATGTCTACATCGCCCAACCGCCGTTATATAAAATCAAAAAGGGCAAGCAAGAACTCTACCTAAAAGACAATGATGCCCTAAAATCTTATCTGTTGTCATCCACAATTGATGACAATCAGCTGTTTTTGGATAAAGACACTCCTGCCATTCGAGGTGAGGCGTTGGAGCGTCTATTAAACGATTATGGCCTTGCCCAAAATACCAAAAACCGCCTAAGCCAAAAATACCCAGCAAGCATCATCGATGCTCTAACCTTTGTGCCAAAGCTACAAAATGATGTGCTAAAAGATAAAACGGCATTACATGCATGGGCGGACAAGTTGCTTCATATACTAAATGACAAGGCAGGTGAACTGTCTGCACAAATTGACCTAGAACCTGTGGGCGGTATGGACGATGCCGAAACTGCTCAAATGTTTTTGCCTAAAATCACAATATTTGTGCATAAACTGCCCCAACATTATACACTTGACCCCTTGTTTATCAACTCAGGGGAATATGCCAGATTGTTAAAATTATCAAGCACATGGAATACCCTGCTGACAGATGAGAGTTTTATCAGACGTGGCGATAAGGATTTTGCTGTCAAAGATTTTGACCATTTGTGGGAGCAGTTTATGACAGAAGCTCGCCGTGGACTGTCCATTCAGCGTTATAAGGGTTTGGGTGAGATGAATGCCGATCAGCTTTGGGAGACGACCATGGACCCCCAAAACCGCAATATGCTCAAAATTACCATAGAAGATGCCATTGAAGCCGACCGCCTATTTAACTGCCTTATGGGTGATGAGGTTGAGCCAAGACGGGCATTTATTGAAGAAAATGCACTAAATGCAGACATTGATACTTAAATCAAGGGCAATCTATAAACCCTTACCGTCTAAAAATGTCTTTGATAGGGCAATTAACCAGACACATCATCTCATTAACAACTTACATCGTACTGCCAAGTGTCAGCTAACATTAGGTGTCTGATATTGATTAGGCACAAACACAAGGAGAATCATGTCAGATACACCGTTTGCAACCGATTGGCACGCCCTAACAGACCCCAAGCTTGATGGCTTTATTGCCACAGGCACGATGGTGTTAGATGGCGTGTTTAATACAGACGACTTGACCGCCTTACAACATGAAAGTGGATTTATAGATTATAAAGAGGCTCATCTGACACATGGCGAGCGAGAAAGTGCCATTCGTGGTGATGGCATTTGCTGGATTGATGAGTCTTGCCCTGTGGGACTGGCATATCTTAGAGCCATTGACGAGCTTGGACGGTATTTTAATGCCACACTCTACACAGGCATCCGCTCATCAGAGGCTCATTATGCTTGTTACCCATCTGGATTTGGTTATCAGTGGCATTCGGACAACCCCAAAGGACGAGATGAGCGGGTCATCTCTGCGGTGTTCTATTTAAATGATAACTGGACAGCAAATGATGGCGGAGCGATAACGGTGGTGGATAAACAAAATGAAACCACCCAGCTTTTACCACAACTTAACCGCCTTGTGGTGTTTGATAGCAATCTGTTACACCAAGTGGAAATTACCAATCGTACTCGTTTTTCTATCGCAACGTGGCTAAGACGTGATGAAAGGTTGATTTGAGTGATTAAGAATCATGGATTTGCCATACCAATTGTTATGTTAAGTTAATCAGGAAAAGCCCCATGACCCCTACCTTATCTCTGTCTGTCGCCTTGTTAAAAGAGCCATCCATTACCCCCAATGATTACCAATGCCAAGACATTTTGGCACAGTATTTGGATAAGTTAGGTTTTGATTGCCAGTTTTTGTATTTTGGTGACCCAAGCGACAATGCCACCAATGGCAAAAACGCCCAAATCAAAAATCTCTACGCCAAGAAAAAAGGCTCTGACTCCACCGCTCCCCACCTATGTTTTGCAGGGCATACAGACGTGGTGCCTGTGGGCGATGAGAGCCTATGGACGTATCCGCCTTTTTCGGCAACCGTGGCTGACGGCTATCTGTGGGGGCGTGGGGCAAGCGACATGAAAACCGCCATTGCCTGTTTTTGTGTGGCGTGTGATGAGTTCATAAAGAACTACCCCAACCACAAAGGCGATATCTCACTGCTTATTACCGCAGATGAAGAGGGCGTGGCGATTAATGGCACGCATAAGGTTGTATTAGAGCTTGCCCGTCGTGGTGAGTGTATGGATTATTGTCTTGTGGGTGAACCATCCAGCACAGACACACTTGGCGATGTCATCAAAAATGGCAGGCGTGGTTCACTAAATGCCAAACTTATCGTAACGGGCAAACAAGGACATATCGCCTACCCACATTTGGCAGTCAATCCCATACATGAGCTTATCTCTGCTTTGGCGGAGCTGACAGCGACTAAATGGGATGAGGGTAACGATTATTTTGCTGCCACCGACATGCAAATCTCCAACATAAATGGCGGTACAGGGGCGACCAATGTGATACCAAATGATGTGGAGGTGCTGTTTAATTTTCGCTTTTGCACCCAAAGCAGTGCCGAGAGCTTACAGGCAAAAACCTACGCCATTTTGGATAAGCACTTCAAAGACAGCAAGGCGACCTATACGATAGAATGGAACTTGTCGGGTGAGCCATTTTTGACACCAAAAGGCGACTTTGTGGATGCTGTGGTATTTGCCATCCACGACGTTACAGGCACAGACAGTAGATTGTCCACATCGGGCGGGACATCGGACGGGCGGTTTATCGCTCCGATAATGGACGCTCAGGTGGTTGAACTGGGTGTATTAAATGACACCATCCATCAGATAGATGAAAAAGTAGCGGTTACTGATTTGGAGAAACTGACCCAAATTTATGGTAAGATTTTGGAAAAATTAATCGCATGACAGAACCTGCATGACAAAAATAAAGGGTGAACGTTTCGCCCTTTATTTTTTAATTCATCCGACATTTTTTAATTCATCTGACAGATTTGACAAAATTGACATCACTCAAATGACCAATGACGAGCTTGCCAGTTGCCAAGAGCGTCTTTGGTTGAGTAGCCTTTGACATATGGTTTTACCGCACGTGCGTTTACTTGATAATATACCCACACATTTGGCACATCTTTATCCAAAATCGCTTCAAGTTCATGATATATTTTGGCACGCTCTGCTGGTGTGCTGGCGGTATAGGCAGTTTTTAGCAAGTTGTCATATTCCTTGCTAGAATATGCCCCATAGTTGCCCGAACCTTTGGTTTTCATGACGTTTAAGAAGGCAGCAGGGTCATTATAGTCGCCACACCATGCCGCACGAGCCATCTGGTGTTCGTGGTTACGGCGAGTGGCAAGGTAGGATTTCCACTCTTGGTTGTGTAGTTCAATTTTGATGGTATCGCCAAGGGCTTCGTGCCATAAGGACTGAGCTGCTACTGCCACTTTTTTATGATTTTCGCTGGTGTTGTAGAGTAGCTCAAATCTCAAAGGATTTTGCTCATTGTAGCCTGCATCCGCCAGCAGTTGTTTGGCTTTGGCAATGCGAGCGGTTTTGTCAAGTGTTTGCCAATCTGGGGTGTAGTTGGGGTTGTTGGCGGTAACTTTGGGGGTCATCTGATAGGCAGGGGTCTCGCCACGAGATGCCACTTTTTCGGCAATTAACTCTCTGTCTAAGGTCAGTGTCATCGCACGGCGAACACGCACGTCATCAAAGGGCGGTTTATTGACGTTCATTTCATAATAATACGAGCAAAACGATGGCGATGTTTTTACCTCATTTTTGTCAGCTTTGGCAAGAATCTCGCTTGGAATGTCGGTATAAGTCACATCAATCTCGCCTGCTTGATAACGGGTGTAGTCCGTCTGCCCAGAATCCACCGCAAGTAGGACAAGATTTGAAATGGCAACTTTGTCGGCATCATAATAATGAGGGTTTTTGGCAAGGACGATTTTCTCACCCATGATGCGTTCTTTGATGATATAAGGACCATTGACCACGATATTTTCAATTTTTGACCAATCATCACCCAATTTTTCTACCACATTTTTGGGAACAGGTCGCATGGCGGTGTAGGTGAGCATGTCAGGCAAAAACGCCACAGGCTCTGATAAGCTAATCTCAACTGTCTTGTCATCAATGGCTTTAACTCCAAGCTCGGCAGGGGGTTTTTTACCATTGATGATGTCATGTGCATTGATGATTTTAGCATCAACCACATAGTTGGCAAAATTGGCGGCTGTCTTAGGGTCTACCATGCGCTGAAAGCTAAATACAAAATCATGAGCGGTGATGGGTTCGCCGTTTGACCATTTGGCATCACGCAGTTTGAATGTCCATACCTTATTATCCGCACTCTCCCAACTTTTGGCAATGCCAGGTTCAATATTGCCATCAGCGTCTGTACTGACCAGCCCCACAAACTGCTGACGAGCCAGTCCTGATTCAGGTACGCCCCCTGTTTTGTGAGGGTCAAGTGAGCCTACCTCGGCTCCGTTATTGATGGTGAGTGTGTCACGATTGGAAGCTAATACGGTGCTATTGGCTTTATGGCTCTCTTTGTTGGTACTGTCTGTGGTTTGGTTTTGGGGCTGAGTACATGCCCCAAAAAATAGCGGTAAGCACACAGGCAGGGCAAGAGCCAAGGACTTTTTGGAAAATTTAAAGGATTGATAGGTCATGTCATCTCCATCATGATGTATGTGATATCTATTAACGTGTTAATTAATGTATTAATGTGTTAATGTGTTCTATTATCAAGGATTTTTATACAAAGCTTAAATTCCATTATGACATATCATCCCATTGTTTTGGAATATAAAATGGTTTGGTTTAAAAGGTTGTGCATTGACACAATTTCACAAACATGACATGTGTTTATGAATAATCTATCATAAACAGCATGCCAAAGCAAATCAGATATGTTCAAATCTGGCATTTTAAAACCATCAAATCTTTGTTATAATGTTGCTGACTTGACGGAGTGCAACCCAAAGTTGCCGAGATTGTGGTTGAACCACAAAATCCGTTGAACCTGATGCGGTTCGTACCGCCGTAGGAAATCAAGTTTTCAAAATCTTATCTGTGATTGATTTTTGTCAAGCGTTCTTTGTCATCATAAGCATTTTGATGGCTTGATTTGTTTATTAGCCATTTAACAAGGACATGATGATGAGCCACATTGCAAATCAACCCCCAACACCGACCGAACTTATCAACCAACACGAACAAGATGCCAAGGATTTAACTCGTATCTTACCTGCCTCCCAAAAGGTCTATATACAAGGTTCACAAGATGATATTCGTGTGCCGTTTCGTGAAATTACGCTTACCGATACGCCCATAGGTCTTGCCCAAGGTGGCAAAAAAGATGGTTTTATCAAAAATGAGCCAATTTTGGTCTATGACACCTCAGGTGTTTATACCGACCCTACTGTGCAAATTGACCTAAATCAAGGTCTGCCCAAATTACGCAAAAGATGGATTGATGAGCGTGATGATACTGAAATTTTGGATGCTTTGACATCGGATTTTGGTAAGGCACGCCTAAATGACATTCGTACGGCGGACATTCGTTTTGCCCATATTGCCAAGCCCAGACGAGCCAAATTGGGCAAAAACGTTACCCAGATGTACTATGCCAGACAAGGAATCATCACCCCCGAGATGGAATACATCGCCATTCGTGAAAATGGCAAACAGCGTGATGGCGTGGATTTACGCCAACATCAGGGGCAAAATTTTGGGGCGAACGTGCGTGAAATTACCCCCGAATTTGTGCGTCAAGAAGTGGCAGAGGGGCGGGCGATTATTCCGTGTAACATCAATCACCCAGAGAGTGAGCCGATGATTATTGGGCGTAATTTTTTAGTCAAAATCAACGCCAATATCGGTAACTCTGCCTTAGGCTCATCCATTGATGAGGAGGTTGCTAAGATGACGTGGGCGACACGCTGGGGGGCGGATACCATCATGGATTTGTCCACAGGCAAAAATATCCACGAGACACGAGAATGGATTATCCGTAACTCACCTGTACCAATTGGCACTGTGCCAATTTATCAGGCGTTAGAAAAAGTTGATGGCATAGCAGAGAATTTGACGTGGGAGATTTTTAAAGACACACTCATCGAGCAAGCCGAGCAAGGTGTGGATTATTTTACCATTCATGCAGGGGTGCTGCTTCGTTATGTGCCACTGACTGCCAATCGTTTGACAGGTATCGTCAGCCGTGGCGGTTCTATCATGGCACAGTGGTGTCTGGCACACCATCAGGAGAATTTTATTTATGAGCATTTTGATGAGATTTGTGAAATTGCCAAAGCCTATGACATCACATTTAGTTTGGGTGATGGATTAAGACCCGGTTGTATCCAAGATGCCAATGACGAGGCTCAATTTAGCGAATTAAAAACACTCGGTGAGCTTACCCAAAGAGCATGGGCGCATGATGTTCAGGTCATGATTGAAGGGCCTGGGCATGTACCCATGCATATGATTAAACAAAACATGGATTTGCAATTGGATGTGTGTAAAGAAGCACCATTTTATACACTAGGGCCTCTAACAACTGACATCGCCCCAGGCTATGACCACATTACCAGTGCGATAGGAGCGGCGATGATTGGTTGGTATGGTACGGCAATGCTCTGCTATGTTACGCCAAAGGAGCATTTGGGTTTGCCCAACAAAAAAGACGTCAAAGATGGCATCATTACCTACAAAATCGCCGCCCATGCCGCAGACCTTGCCAAAGGGCATCCATTGGCTCAGGTGCGTGATAATGCCCTGTCTAAGGCACGTTTTGAGTTTCGTTGGGAAGATCAGTTTAATCTCGCCCTAGACCCTGACACCGCAAGGGCAATGCACGATGAGACCATGCCAAAAGAAGCCCATAAATCGGCACATTTTTGTTCTATGTGTGGCCCAAAGTTCTGCTCTATGAAAATCACACAAAACGTACGAGAGTACGCTCGTGGCATGGATGAGATGAAGGACAAATACAAACAAGAAGGCAGTCAGCTTTATAAAGTGGTGTAGCAACAAAAAATCAAAGACAAATAAGGGGATGGGATAATCATCGTCCTCTTACTCATATCATGCTTGTCGTGTGGTGTCCGTCATCACTCATCCGCTCTTTTGACATCCATCCCTACCACATTTAAAAATCCCTTTGGTAATGCTCTGCCACGTCCTGACCGTTTACCCTTATAATTTGCCCAGTCGTTAGGTTTTAGCGTAAGCGTGCGTTTATTGGTGTGTATGATAAGATTGTCCGTATCGGTCAAGGCAGATACCGCTACCAGTGTTTCGTTGTCTTTTAGGTTCATGAGTTTATTGCCTTTGCCCTTGGCTAATATGGGCAATTCATCACGGTCAAAGACAAGCAGATTACCGCCACTACTTACCACTGCAATGTGTGTGGCACTGCCCACGGCAACAAAAGCCAATAGGTGTGCCAGACCCAGATTGACCACCGCTTTACCTGCTTTTTGGCTTGTGTCTAGTCCTTTGGTGTCGGTGATAAAACCATAGCCTTGATTACTGGCTAGGATGATGGGATATTGCCCAAATAGAGCTTGTTCAATTTTTACGCCATTTGCCAAATTAAGCATACTGCTGATCGGCTCACCCTGTCCACGAGCCGATGGTAGGCTTGCTGTATCTAGCCCATAGCTGCGTCCCATATTGTCAAGGACGATGAGTCGCTCGCCCGTCTTGCCAAGGGCGTGCGTGGCGTATTCATCGCCTGTACGATAGTTTAGGGCGACAGGGTCAATCTCATGTCCTTTTGCCATACGAATCCAGCCTGCTTTTGAGATGATGACAGTTACATTTTCACTGGGTGTTAGTTCAGATGCCTTGATGGGGGCAGATTCTTCACGTACCACAATGGGTGATTTTCTTTTGTCACCGTGTATTTTCATCTCAGAGGTCAGCTCATCGATGAGTAGGTTTGTTAGGCTGTCTGGATTGTTGATTTGTTCATTGATGATGGCTTGTTCTTTTGTCAGTTCATCTCGTTCGGCATTGAGTTCAACCTCTTCTAATTTGGCCAATTGGCGAAGTTTGATATCAAGGATGGCATCCGCTTGGATGTCAGACAGTCCATAACTGCCCATCAATACCGCTTTGGGGTCATCTTCATTACGAATGATGTGGATAATCTCATCAATGTGCAAATACGCAACAAGCAAACCTGCTAAGATGTGCAAGCGTTTATCAATCTTGTCAAGGCGGTTTTGTAGTCGTCTTAGCACCACCGTACGCCGCCATACAAGCCATTCAGATAGGATTTGTTTTAGGTTTTTGACCTCAGGCTTGCCATTTAGTCCGATCATGTTCATATTGACCCGATAGGACGTCTGTAAATCGGTTGTGGCAAAAAGATGTGTCATGATTTTATCAATATCAATCTTACCACGCTTAAATTCAATGACAATACGGCAAGCATTTTCATGGTCGGATTCATCGGTGATGTCATTGATCCATGGCAATTTTTTGTCCGTCATGAGTTTGGCAATCTGTTCAATGATTTTTGAGCCAGAGACTTGATGGGGCAGAGCATCTATAATCACGGTGTTTTTATCTTGCTTGTCAATATGATAAGTTGCTCGCATTTTGTAATTGCCACGCCCTGTTTGGTACATTTTGATGAGTTCGTCTTTTGGCGTAATAATCTCAGCAGAGGTTGGCAAATCAGGGGCAGGTATTGTTTTGCACAGCTCGGCTGTGGTGATGTCGGGGTTTTTAAGCAGTTTAATGCACGCTTTGACGGTCTCGGTCAGATTATGAGGGGCGATGTCGGTTGCCATGCCTACGGCAATGCCTGTTGTGCCATTTAGCAAGATGTTTGGCAGACGAGCAGGCAGTGTGGCAGGTTCATTCATTGTGCCATCAAAGTTGGGAACAAAATCCACCGTGCCCTGTCCGAGCTCAGACAATAAGGTGCTGGCGTAACTACTCATCTTAGCTTCGGTATATCGCATGGCAGCAAAGGATTTGGGGTCGTCAGGGCTTCCCCAGTTGCCTTGTCCTGTAATGAGCGGATAACGATGGCTAAACGGCTGTGCCATAAGCACCATGGCCTCATAACAGGCGGTATCACCATGCGGATGGTATTTACCTAGGACATCGCCCACGGTACGGGCGGATTTTTTGGGTTTGGCATGATGACGAAGACCTAATTCATTCATGGCATAGATGATACGACGTTGCACAGGTTTTAGGCCGTCAGCAATGTGTGGCAGGGCTCTGTCCATGATGACGTACATGGCATAGTTTAGGTAGGCAGATTCGGTAAATTCAGCAATGGAGCGAGTGTCAAAATTGGTTGTCATAGTTTTTGTCAATAAAAATTTGGGCTATTGTAGCAAAATTGGTAATAAATGGCTATTTGTTAGAGATTTTAAAATGAAGATTACAAGTAATGAAATACAAGTAATGAAAATTGTAAGTTAAATCAAAGTGAGATGCCATCTAAAAATACCCCTATCCAATGCCCAAAATTTATGCTAATCTATACCTAAATCTGTATTTTGAACCATCATCTTAGGAGTTGTTATGGATATTAACAAACACAAAACTGACCTGCTTGCCCTAAAAGCAGAGTATGAAAACCGCATTGATAAGATTACCAATCATCTAGAACACCCCCAAGATGAGCTGGGACATCATTGGGATGACCAAGCTGTCGCCGCCCAACAAAACGACATGCGTAAAAATTTACTGGTAGAGGCCCAAGAAAACCTTGCCAAAGTCAATATCGCCTTGTCTTATATTGAAAATGACCAATATGGAGAATGCTCTGAATGTGGTGAAGAGATACAAGAGGAGCGACTAGATGCGATACCATACGCCACAGAATGTATCAAGCACGCTAAGTGATGCTTTGTGTGTCCGTCAGCCAGTACGAGTTTTTATTATTTAGCTGTTGCCAAACGTGCAAAATTTGGGTATTATGATTTGGCATGTTATTGCTTTTTTATTTTTACTTTGCCATCACTTTAATTTACCAAGAATGTCATTATGAAAAAATCCTGTCTTTTTGTTCTGCCAATGGCGGTTGGTCTGTTCGGTTGTAATCAATAAGCCTCTGCCCCCAAGCCAAACCCTGCCGATAGTGCCACAACCAGTCATACCGCTCCGACCTCCAACCCTGACAACGACTTACCTGCTGATGCCCCTGTGGTACAGGTGGCGATGACAGGCACTGATGAGCCTTTTACCTTTAAAGATGAAAGGGGTTCGCTCATGGGGTTGGAGTATGACATCATACAAGCAGTCGGTCAATCCCAAGGGTTTAAGGTTGAACCTATTATCATCTCACCGAACAACTTACTGTCAGGACTGGACACCAAAAACTATGATTTGGTGATTGCAACGATGGGTCATACCGATGAGCGTGCCTCCAAATATAGTGTTTCTAAATCTTATTTTTCAACACCGTCAGCGATTATGCATATAAAACCTGATTTGAACATTAATAGTTACAAAGATTTGGCAGGCATGAATGTGGCGGTTGGCAGTGGTTCTTACCATGAAAAAGACCTAAACGAGATAGGGACAATCAAGTCTCTTGATGCACTTAACAGTACTTATCTGATGTTCCAAGGTATGGTACAGGGCAAGTACGATGCCATCGTCCAAGACCAAACCATGCTTCAATATACCGCAAACAAATACCCAGATATTAAGGTTGTGTTATCGCCGTATTATCCCAATCTGGCCGATAATAGAGATGATGTTGTTATGATTATGCACAAAGACAACACCGAGCTGCTTGAAAAAGTCAATCAAGGCATTGATGAAATCAAAGCCAATGGCAAACTTGATGAGATTTCTCAAAAATGGCTTGGCACATCCACACAAGATAATGTAAAAGATGGTGTAAAATAATGACTAAATAATATCATCTGACAAATACGTCATCTGATAAACACGCTAAGCCATCAAAAAACGGTTCATCTGATTGAACCGTTTTTTGTGTCAAATGTCTCATGATTAAACCCTAACTCATGCTTCGCCTTGCCTTGACCACGTTTGGCTGTTGTTCTATTTTGGCAAGCAGGCGAGATAAATGTTCAATGCCTGCCACCTCCACAAAGAATCTCATCTGTGCATCCATGCCATCATCAAATACCGTCTCGGCACGTTGAATGTTGACTTTCTCACGGTCAATGACATTAAACAAATCTCGCAGCAGTCCGCTGGTAGCGTGAGCATCTACGACGATACAAACAGGTTGATACCGTCCAAACTCAGCTTGCCAATTGGCACAAACGACCCGTTCGGGCTCTTTTTGACTAAGTCGTACCAGCTCCATGCAGTCGCTACTGTGGATACTTACCCCATTCATGAGCGTGATAAAGCCTGTGATGGGTTCGCCATGCACAGGATTGCAACATTTGGCAAGGTGTATTTTTACATTGTCCAATCCATGCACATCAATCTTGTACTTGTTGGGGCGAGTTTGGGGCTTAGACTCAATGTGTGTCTCGCTGACAGTTGGCATGCCCAGATTGAAATCTTTGATGATTTTGCCTGAGATTTGGCTAACTCCAATCTCGCCCATGGTAATGCCAAGGCATAACTCATCCTCACTTTTGTAGCCCAATTCCCGACACAGCCCACCAAAGTCAATCTCTGATACCGTTATGCTCAGTCGCTCCAACTCACGCATTAGTAGAGCTTTGCCAGTTTCAATATTTTTATCACGGTCTTGTTTATTAAACCACTGACGTAGTTTGGCTTTGGCACGACTGGTGTGAATGTAGCCTAGTGATGAAACAAGCCAATCACGGTTAGGTTCTCGGCTTGATTTGGTGATAATCTCTACCTGATCGCCTGTTTTGGGTTGATGAGTCAGTGGCACATAACGTCCATTTACCCTTGCTCCTTGGGCACGATTACCAACCTCGGTATGCACATGGTAGGCAAAGTCAAGCACAGTCGCCCCTTTGGGCATTTCGGTGATGTCACCATCTCGGCTAAATACATAGATTTGTTGGACATTATCAAGTTTATCTAATTCTATCTCATCGCTCTCGCTTTTATCTGTGCCTAAAAGCTGTCTTAGTGAGCTGATTTTGGCGGTGAGATAGTCATCTGTTTTATTGCCCTTTAAACCCTCCTTATAATTGACGTGCGATGCCTTACCAAGTTCAGCTTCAAAGTGCATATCAAAGGTACGAATCTGAACTTCTAGTGTGCGATGTTGGGCGATGACGACTGTGTGTAGCGATTTGTAGCCGTTGGGTTTTGGATTGGTGATATAATCATCAAACTGCTCAGGAACATGTCGCCACAGCCCATGTACCACACCTAGGGTGTGATAGCATTCGGCGTTGGTGTTTACCAGTACCCGTAAGGCTCTGATGTCATAGAGCTGGTCAAAAGATAAGTTTTTCTTGACCATCTTGCGATAGATAGAATAGATGTGTTTGACACGCCCTGAGACCTCACATGTGATGCCAACTTTGACCAATTCATCGGTAAGTTTTTGTTTGACTTGTTCTATATATTGTTCTCGTTCGCTACGTTTTTGGGCAAGTAAGCTGGCAATGCTTTTATATTCATCAGGGGCAAGATAGCGAAAGGCCAAATCTTCTAGCTCCCATTTTAGCTGAGCGATGGATAAGCGATGAGCCAGTGGGGCGTAAATGGTCATAATCTCACGAGCTACTCGCTTTTGGCGGTCAGCTGTGGCAAAGGACAGCTCACGCATGGCAAAAGTGCGTTCAGCCAGTTTGATGAGTACCGCACGCACGTCGTTGGTGGTGCTAATGAGCATGCTATAAATCGTGGATAACTGTTCACGGTTGTTGTTTTCAAAATAATCTTCAAGCCGTTTGTTGCCCTCTATTGTCTCCGACAGACGTCCCATGGCAAGCGTATCTTCGATGAGATGGGCGATGTCTGCCCCAAACTCATGGGTGATGGTATCCATGCCAATGAGTTCACGCCGTACCGAGCGATAGAGCATGGCAGCAACCAAAGCATTCTCATTTTGGAACAGATATGCCAAAATGTCCGCCATACCAATGCCTGTTACATAGGCTCCTGAGCGAGAGTTATGGGGTTTGGATGATTGTATTTGTACGAACTGGCAGGCCTTTTTGAGTAGAGGCAACTCATCTTTGCCGATACGTTGAGCGACATTGGATAGCCATTTATCAATGTCAATATCACTCTCGCTAATTTTGTCAGGGGTGTCGGTCACATGGCTATGGTCATGGGTGGTGATGAGTTTTTGGCTGTGAAGTTGTGCCTTAAAATCAGGGTGTAATTGATCTGCCACAAGGCTTGCTGCCAAACTTGCACTATCACCTGAGTCTTTGCCTGTCAGCAGGGGCAAGCTGTCTCTAATCTGTACCACGTCATATCCTTTAATTTAAACTTTCAATCACTAAAACCACTTTAATCACTTAAACATAAAATATCCAAGGCATGCCCACCATACCGATAACAAAGGCAGGCATGTTCTATTATTGCATTTTTGGGACATTTTTAAAAGCCAAAAACTTCTCAAATTTGCCAAAAATTACCGCCCAATTTAGCAAAAACTGTGGTATAATTTCTCTCTTTGGTAAATAATTTGCCAAATTATCGCTGAGCCTGCTTATTTTATTAACATTTTTAAAGTATTTTTAAGTAAGCACGCCACATCGTAGGCTGGGACGGTCATTATCGTTCAATGTGTTTAAGAGCGGGTTAAGTTCGTTTTATACTTCTGGGCGTTTGGATGTTTGTCATTGAGTTTTTTAATGACAAATATATCAAAAAAATGCAAATTGCCATTATTTATTTTTATCTAAAATGGCACGTCTAAAATGACTTCTGTGTACTTCTTATTATCATGATTGCTGATTTTGTCAATGCTTGCTTTTGTTCATAAAAAGCAAACCAAAGATAAACTGTCGGTAAAATAGATTGTCTTCGATGCTTTTGTAAAATATGATTGAAACTGGCAGGGAATGTCCTTTGCCATTTGGATGGTTATTTTTAAAACTCCCAATCATGTTTACTAGGTCAGCGATTATTATAAACATCAGACATTTTAGACATTAAGGTTATTTATGACAACCCAACCCCCCCAAGATTCTATCCAAGATTTCGCTCCTAAAATTTACGCAGTTGCTGAACAAAAAGAGCAAAACACCCAAGATGGTTTAACTTTTGAGCAGTTACAACTTGCCAAACCCATCTTAAAAGCCCTTGCCAAATCAGGCTACACCACACCCACACCCATTCAGGCAGGTGCTATCCCTCATGCCATTGACGGTCGTGATTTACTGCTGTCTGCCCAAACAGGCTCAGGTAAGACCGCTGCTTTTGTTTTGCCGATTTTGCATAAACTGGCACAGCCCAAACCTGCTGACAAATCAAGCGAATTTAGCCAAAAATCACATGACCGTCATCAAAAGATTGCCATCAAAGCCTTAATACTCACCCCCACACGAGAGCTTGCCATGCAGGTGCAAGATAATGTGCGTAAATATGGCAGTCAGATGCAGGGGGTATTTAGTGTGCCACTGGTTGGTGGTGCTCCTTATGGTGGGCAGATTCGTGCCTTGCGTAAAGGTGTGCAGATTGTCATCGCCACACCCGGTCGCCTAATTGACCACATGAATGATGGACGTGTGGATTTGTCCGAGCTTGACACGCTGATATTAGATGAAGCTGACCGTATGCTTGATATGGGTTTTGCCGATGACATCAAGACCATTTTACAGGCTGCCCCAAGCCAACGCCAAACGATAATGTCATCAGCGACATGGGATGGGGCGGTTGGTAAGATTGCTGAGAGTTTTACCGTCAATGCTGAGCGTGTCTCCATCAAGGTTGAGTCAGCTCATATTGATGAGAGTGTGTATTTTTGTGATGATTTTCACCATAAAAATAATATTTTGATTGAATTGCTAAGCAATGCTGATATCAACCAAGCGGTGATTTTTACCGCAACCAAACGCAGTACCGAACAGCTTGCCTCATCACTGACCGAGGCGGGGTTGTCGGCTCGCTATTTGCATGGTGATTTGCCCCAAGGTAAGCGTAATCGCATCATCAGTGATGTCAAATCAGGTAAGTGCAACTTTTTGATTGCTACTGATGTCGCTGCTCGTGGCATTGATATCTCTGCCATCAGCCATGTTGTGAACTATGATTTGCCACGTCAAGTAGAGGATTATGTGCACCGCATTGGTCGCTGTGGGCGAGCGGGGCGTACAGGGGTTGCCATGAACCTATGTAGCATGGATGACAGACGTCAGCTTGGGCATATCAATCGCTATTTGGGTCGTGAAATGAAAGAAGAGGTGGTTGTGGGGCTAGAACCCAAACGTTCTGCTCCAAACACCAAAAACAAAGATGGCAGACGTGATGGGCGTGGCAGACGTGGCGAACGTTATGGACGCTCTTTAAACCGTGATAAACAAAGCCATGACAAACATAACCATGGTAGAAGTTATGACAGACAAACCGCCAAATCAAATCATGAACGCCAATACCATGGACAGCGGTATGAGCGTGGTGAGCGTGGGCGTGATGAACGTTTTGCCAAGCCTTATCAAGAGCGTTTTGCCAATACAGCAGACAGACGCACTCACCAAGACACAAATTATTACCAAGATAAACCCAAATCTTTTGGTGACACTCGTCAAAGCAATCGTGAAAACCATAGCCGTGAATTTGGATATCGTGATGGTCAGCATTACAAAGGTGAGCGTACATGGCGTGATGACAAATACAAAGATGACAAACACAAAGATGGTAGACAGATGGCAAGATTTGATAGTAAAGATGGTGCCAAAAAGCCTTACAAAAAACGAGCAACCGAAGAAGTATTTTTTGCCAAACGCCAAGACAAAAAAGCCAAACGCAAATTTGGCGAGCTGTGATTTTTGCTGAATTAACCATAAAAACCCATTGATAAAATGGGTTTTTTGTTTTTTTTGGTGTTATACTAAAATAAAACACAAAATAACAAGGATAAATCATGAATGCTCGCCTCTACCCCATGCGTCCTAAGCAAATAAAAAATCAGCTATCTGTTACCATTAATGGTATTGTCAATATCACGATGGCGTGTTTGGCTCTTGTGCTGACTTGGTTCAAAGATAAGCTGTTGTGGTGGGAGCATGCTGGTATTCTTATTGTGGTGGGTGCGAGCGTTTATTTGTTGGCACGGGCGTATTTTAAGCCCAAATTTGCCGACACTTCTTTAATCATAGACGCAGAGGGCATTTGTACCAATAAGGATTTTTTAAATAAATTGCCTAATTATGCCCCTATTGCTTGGCACGAAATTGACAAAATAGAAATCACTGAAAATCTACCACAAGCCATGATGGGTAAGCCACTTGCCAAACTCAATCCCCATTTGAGTAAATATAATAAAACCCTCATCATTTATGGTATTCAAAAAGACAAATTTGGCGACATCAAAAAGCGACTGATTATCGAAGATGGTGTGTGGCAAATTGATGATGTTGATGAATTGGTGAGGCTATTTCATTCATTGGGTTTTCCTGTTTGTCATATTGATAATCAAGATTATATAAAAGCGTATGTCCCAATGGGCGTAGATTTGGGTAAGCGGGCAGGGCATTTGGCGTATTCGTCTTTTTTCTTATTTGTCATCATGTTGGGATTGGTGCATTTTGATAAATTCATTACCCTAGAATTTGGATATATAGATAAAGTGTTTTTTGGGGTGGCAATCGTGGTATTTTTGGTGGGGGCTTATTATCTTTATGGTGAAAATAAAGCATTAAAAGGCATGATTTCGCTCATATTATTTGTGCCGATGATGACTTTGTTTTTGTTTTTTGCCACGCTGCTTTTATCGCCACTCGTGGCAAAAACTCAAACGGTGGATTTTGAATTTCGGGGTGGAAAATGGCAAACAACTTATCGCCAAATGCCCTTAGAGGTCAGTTGTCATAAAAATAAGGATAATATTCATGCAGACGGCAAAGTTAATATCATGGATACGCTGGGTATGATAAGAATGGATTTGACCCAACTGGAAAAATTATGCAAAAAATGAGGCGGATATTGATGGGGGCATAAGATAAAACCCATTCATAGAATGGGTTTTTTGTTTTGGTTTTATTTAACTTCAATTTGACGGCGAAATTTTTGCCCTGCCTTAAAGGTAACGACACGGCGTGCTTTAATCGCAACAACCTCTCCTGTTTTGGGATTGCGACCGGGGCGAGATTTTTTGTCTTTTAATTCAAAGTTGCCAAAGCCTGAGAGCTTGACCTCTTTGCCATCTGCCAAACTTTGGCTGATTTCACCAAAAAAGGTATCTACCAATTTGCGAGCATCTTGACGGGTCATGCGTAGGCGAATGGTCAAACGGTCTATCATGTCTGCTTTGGTTAAGGTTGCCATATACTGTCCTTTTAAAATGAAATTGCTAAAATCAGCATTGTTAGGGCAGATGATGATTGGTCATTATTGCCCCTTGTGCTGATGATTTTGTCAATGTCTATGAGATAATAGTGTCTGATTTTAATGCCAAAAATCAACACATCAGCCATCACGTAATTGTGCCTGATATCTGTCAGTCAGTGCCACAATCACTCTGTCCATGAGAGCCTTAATCTCGCCATCGGATAAGGTGCAAGTGGCATCTTGCAAGGTCATGGCAAACGCCAGTGATTTTTTACCCTCAGGCAGTGTGCTGCCTTGATACACATCAAATAAGCTAACGTCTGTCAAATGCTTGCCTGCCACATCATACACAACATCTGCCACCTCTTGCCATGTGAGTTCCTTATCCACAAAAAATGCCAAATCACGCCGAACGCTTGGGAATTTGCTTGGTAGGGTAACATCAGGGATATAACGGTGCAAATTGATGAGTGCATTAAGGTCAAGCTGAGCTACCCATACCATGGGCAAATCTAAGGCGGTGCTGATGCTTGGGTGAAGTTGCCCAAAATAACCAATCTGCTTACCAGCGACTGACACATAGGCACTTTGCCCCAAATGCAAAAATGCCAAATCCGCTCGTTCATAATGGGGTGTTGCATGGTGTGGCAGTAGGCTCTCCACGTCTGCTTTTAGGTCAAAAAAGTCCACCGCACGCACGCCATGAATGCTGTCGGTTGCTTGTCCTGTGGCGATGATGGCAAGGCTTGGAATTTGTTCTAAGCTTATCATGTCTTTACCAACGAAACAAAGCCCTGTTTCAAATAGTCGCACGTTTGTTTGTTGGCGGTTTAGGTTATGGACAACGATGGGCAAAAGGCTAGATAACAGTGTGCGTCTCATGACAGCAAGTTCTGATGAGATTGGGTTGGCAAGGGGTAAAATCTCGCCCAATTTGTCATCGTGGAGCAATTTTTCTAATTTGTCATCACAAAAACTAAAACTGACCGCTTCAAAATAGCCCTGTTTGGCAAGGGTTAATTTTAACACATGAGTCAAATCTGCCGTGTCATCATGACTCATGTCCACCATAAACTGGGGCAGGCGTGGGGCAATGTTGTCATAGCCATGCACGCGGGCAATCTCCTCGATGATGTCCTCACAGATGGTAATGTCAAAGCGATGGCTGGGCGGTTGGCAGATAAATTTTGTACCATCAAATGTGGTGCTAATCTCCAAGCGGTTTAACAGCTTGGTAATCTCATCGGCAGGCAATGCCACGCCAAGCAGTTTTTCTACTTTGTCAAATGGCACATGCACAGATTCACGTTTTGGCAAATCTGAGATGCTCTGGACGGTTGTGGTTTGTCCAACTTGACCGCCTGCAATGGTTGCTATTAAGGTTGTGGCACGGTCAAGGGCGATTTTTGGCAGGTTAAAATCTACCCCACGCTCAAACCTAACACTGGCATCGGTATGCAAACCAAAGCGTCTGGCACGCCCTGCGATATTTCGCTGATTAAAATGAGCCGACTCTAATACGATATTGGTTGTCTCATCAGACACCGCCGAGCGAGCTCCGCCCATAATTCCTGCCAGTGCCAGCACGCCCATGTCATCAGCGATGACCAGTTCATCACCTGTTAGGGTAATGGTCTGTTCGTTTAGAAGTGTTAGCGTCTCACCTTCATGGGCAAGGCGTACCGTGATGGCACCCACGATTTTATCAGCATCAAAAGCATGCAAGGGTTGACCGAGTTCTAATAGGATAAAATTGGTAACATCAACCAAAAAATTATGGGTACGCAGACCGCTTGCCATGAGATTGTCTTTTAGCCATTTGGGGGTTTTAACACTGCGGTCAATGTCGCCGATGTACTGAGCCAGATAGCGTGGACAAGCGGTGGGGTTTTCTACTTTGACGGCTACCGCTTTATCCAGTGTGGGGGGGGTCGTAATAATCTCAGGGCGGTTTAGAGGCAAGCCATTAACCACGCCAATCTCACGAGCCAAGCCAAGCACGCTTAGGCAGTCGCCACGGTTGGGCGTGATTGCCACATCAAAAATCTGCCCATCAAGCCCCAGATACTCTCGCACATTCATACCAATCGGGGCATCATCATCAAGCTCCAAAAGCCCATCTAATTCATCAATGAGTCCCAGCTCAGATGCACCGCAGAGCATGCCTTGACTCTCCACACCACGCAGTTTGCCTTTTTTGATTTTAAAGGGCTTGCCATCAATGGGTGGCAACTCTGCCCCAACGGTAGCAACTGCCACTTTTAGTCCCACTCGCACATTGCTTGCCCCACAGACGATTTGTAGGAGGGTGTCGGTGCCGATATTGACCGTGGTGATGCGTAATTTGTCCGCATCAGGATGCTTGTTGCAGGTGATGACCTGCCCTATGACCACGCCATAGAACATCGGAGCGATAGGCTCCATGCCATCTAATTCTAAGCCAAGCATGGTAAGTTGTTCGCCCAGCTCATCTGATGAATTGGTGGGATTAACCCATTGTCTAAGCCAGTTTTCGCTAATTTTCATAAGTGTCTCAAATTATTTTAAAATAGTTTTAAATTAGGGTATTGGGGAATGATTGTGTCTTTTGTGATTAAGGTAAAATTTTCGCTCATGGTTTGGGCGATTATCAGTTTATCAAAAGGGTCTTTATGATATAAAGGTAAGTTTTGCACCAGTAGGCAATGCCTTGATAATACTGGTAATTGCACATACCAATTTTCAATCAAATGCTGATAAAGCAATTTGACATCAATATCAAAATCCGCCTTACCCAACGCCTTTTTGATGGCAACTTCCCATAAATTGACCGTGCTAAAATACACTTTGATGCTTTTATTTAAAAGCAGAGCCTTTAATCTTTCATTTAGCTTTTGGGGTTCTTGGGCAAGCCAAATGACGATATGAGTATCTAATAAATACATCAATCCACACCAAACAGTTTTGCCACTTCATCATCGCCCCAATGTTCATCATCGCCCCAATGAATGTCATCAGGCAGCACCGTTACAATCAGGCGAGCATTTTGTAACTGTGGGGGTGTGTCTGGTCATTTTAATTGACCGTGTTCAATGAGTACTTGATAACTTTGTAACATGACCACACTCCTTTTTGATTAAGCAAACTGCCCCAAAAACCTTAGGTCATTTTGAAAAAATACTCGCAAATCATCAATGCCATAATACAACATGGCAAAGCGTTCAATGCCAAGCCCAAAGGCAAACCCTGTGTACTCATCAGGATTAATGCCACAGTTACGCAAAACCTGAGGGTGTACCATGCCACACCCTAACACCTCCAACCATTTGCCAGTATCGGACAAAATATCCACCTCAGCGGAAGGCTCGGTGAAAGGGAAAAAACTTGGGCGAAAACGTATGGTCATATTGGTGCCAAAAAACGCATTTAAAAACTCATGAATCACCCCTTTTAACTCGGCAAAATTGGATGATTTAGAGATCATCAACCCCTCCATTTGGTGAAACATGGGTGAGTGCGTCTGGTCGCTATCACAGCGATAGACACGCCCAGGGCAGATGATGCGTAAGGGCGGTTCACTTTTTTCCATGGTGCGGATTTGCACACCACTGGTGTGCGTGCGTAGCAGGTAGTGAGCATCAAAGTAAAAAGTATCGTGCATGGCACGAGCAGGGTGATGCTCTGGGATATTTAGCGCCTCAAAGTTATAATAATCGCTCTCCACCTCAGGGCCTGTTGCCACGCTAAATCCTGCTTGCACAAAGAATTTTTTCATGCGTTCTGTGGTCAGTGTGATGGGGTGTAGACCACCTGTGGGCTTGTGGCGGGCGGGCAGTGTGATGTCAATCTGTTCGGCAAGCAATTTGGCGTTTAGTGCCTGTGCTGCCAATATTTTTCCACGTTCATCAAAAGCGGTGGTAATGCGTGTGCGAAGCTTGTGTAGATACGCCCCATAGGTCTTTTTGCCCTCTGCATCTAGCCCTCCCATTTGTTTGGATAAGGCAGTAATGGGAGATTTTTTGCCTTGCAATGCCCCTTTTAGCTCTTGTAGTTGGTTGCTGTTATGGGCAGTGCCAATGGCATCGATGACCTGATTGGTATAATCATCAAAATCATCGCCGCTAATGTCTGCTATGGGTTTATCTAGGTGCGATAGGGCAAGTACCACGTCTAGGGGGGAATGAGTGTCGGTCATGTTCATCATCATTATGAATTTAAAAGAGCCATTGTAAAAAATAATCACAAAAATGTAAACAAAAACCACGCTAATTTGATAAAAACTGACAAATTTTTGCCAAAATTTGAGTACTTTTTTGGTCATAAAAGAAAGGATGATGGTCAGTTTAGTCTGAATATGGCAGTGATTATTATTGATTTAGATTATTATTGACTTAGCCAGATGAGATTAATCATGACAAAAAAATCTATAAAATCAATTTTTTCTGCTTGACATTTTTAAAAATCAACATTATTCTACACAAACAAAGATTTTGTATCATTTGTTTACATAAGTATAATGTTTTGTTATGTTTATGTATTACAAGTCATGTAGCTATCCAAGTCGCCTGATGAGCCGTCAGCCATTGATGAATCTTTGGTGCCCTAGGAACTGGATGTTATTTTTTGGTGTTAAGGAGAACAAATTTTCTATGCACAAGTCAGCCCCCTTTATTATTTGCTCATTTGTCAGACAGTTTCATCGGGTTGCCCCTGTGTCTGTTTTGACGTTGTTTGCCGTGCCAGCTTATGCAGTTACGTTGGAGATACCATCGGTCAAAGATGGTCTTAACCTTAGCATCTATGGCAGCATCAACCCAAATTTTAGTACCGAATCCAATAAGTTTAGCTACTCTTATGGTGACCCAGAGATTTTTGGCAATAAGGGCAGCATTGCTGATGTGCTTGTCAATCAAGACCGCAAAGACAGTGATGAACAGCTAAGATTAAATGGTCTTGATTCAGGTTCGATTAACTTTTATCTTAGACAAAGACTGACCCCAAAAATTACCGCCAACAGTTCCATCTTAATAGAAGCTTCTAAAAGTTACAGCAGTAACTGGGGTGCTTATTGGGGGGTTGGCTTTGATTTTGGTTCTTTTGGTGAACAAGGCAGACTTACTGTTGGCAGTTATCACAATGGACTTGATGTCAGCCAGACAGATTTATACATGCTAAACACCTTAAATGATGGCGGTACCAACATTAATGCCAAATATACAGGCATTCCCAATCTAACTTTATCCGCCTATCACATGCTTACTCAATCAGCAGATATTAATAATCATGATGATTATGACAAAGGATGGCATCACAGCGATGGGGTGTCTGCCAAATATGACTTTGACTTCGCCCCACGCAAGACACTGACATTGACAGGGGGTTATGGTCGCAGTCAGGGGGATAATGATACATTAAATGCTTATAATACCAAAAAGGCAGATGCTTATCTGCTGGGTGTTGGCTTTGGTCATAATGATTGGACGGTTGGGATAGACTATGGCGAGCGTGAAGAGACATATAACGGTGCCATCACCCGTGGTGTGGATAAAAAAGTCTATGGTGCCAAAGTGGACTATGAATTCACCCCACGCCTAAAAGGCACGCTAAGCTATGGACACAGCCATTCTAAAAATAATACACCCATACCTTTTGCAAGAATGGTGAATTTTGGTAGGTTAGAACCTTATTCTGGGGTAGAGGCATTATTTTTTGACAAAGTCAAGCAGAACCGATACGGAGCGACCTTGGAATACAAACTGTATCAAAACATCACCCTAAACGGTTCGCTGACCAATTTAAAGACCGTAAACCATGTCAGCGAGGGTGAATTTAGCCGCCGTGAACAGCTCACCGCCAACATTGGGGCGTCATTCTCATTTTAATCAGTTAAAGGACTTTTATGAAAACAGCTCAATCTTTTAAATTAACCAAAATCGCCCTAATGACAGGCGTCATGCTAACGGCAACCAGCACTCAGGCAGTTTATAATCTTTATAAAAAAGACGGTCTGTCTTTGGACATCGGTGGGCAGATTGACATGCAAGCGACCAAGCAGGATAAACAATTTGTGCTACAAAGTCCGATGTCAGATGCTTATTTTGATAAGACAAATAATTGGCTTTGGTCTGATATCACACCAAAAGGCACAAAGCTTGCTGTTACGGATAAAAAACCACGCCTAGGACAAAACCACGGCGTATCCTATGTGGATTTTCGTGGTTCACAAGAGTTGCCAAATGACTGGCGAGTGACGGGCAATGTCGGCTTTGGGTATAGTAATGGGCGTGATTTTTATCTGTCTAATTCTAGCCTGTCTTTTGACAAACGTCATCTGGGGGCGATTAGCTTAGGTCGCCAATATCTGCACACCAACTACGTCAATCGCACTGGCACAGACACGCCATTGGATATTTTTAGCAGCAGTGCGGTGCGTTTGGACTATTATGGTGTTAAAGGCTTGCAAACCAGTGCTTATTATAGTTTTGCAGGTTATCACGATGTAACCAAAGAAAATAACACCGAAGTGGATTTAGGTTATGGTGTGTCAGCAAGTTATCGCTTGCCCATCGCCCACAGTCAAAGCCTAAGAGTGGCGGCAGGTTATACACACAGTGCTTATAATCCTGTAAGTAATATTGTTCTAGAAGAGCGAATTGCCAACAAAAACACCCTAAACCGCTATCCACAAAAGGTTGATGGTGTGGCGGCATCGCTGGAATATCAAGCAGGTAAATTCTTGGTAGCGGCGGATATTGGTCGTAAAAAAGAAGACATGTCAGACAGTCGTAACACACCTTTGGATGAACGCAATACCGATTATTTGGGAGCTAAGATTGCCTATGATATTAACCCTGTTTTGCAGGTGAGTGCAGGTTATGGCACTAAAAAAGCTAAGACGAATTTGAAAAAGGGTGCATTAGCACTCACCAATGATGCAGACGCTTTACGTGAAATCTACCAAGGCGGTAACCCAAACGATTTGGCAAAGTATTCTTATGTAGGGGCAGGCGAGCGATATCTGTATGATAAAGCCGACACCAAAGAAGCGTATGTGCAGATGGACTATCGCATCCGTCCTAATGTCCGTGTTTATGGTCGTTATGACAGCGAAGAGACAATTTATAAAGTTGATGGTAAGGATGCTGGCAAATTGACCGATGATAATGTGCGTGTGGGCATGGTATTTACGTTCTGATACCACGCCAAAAACCCTAGGGCGGGCGATTGCTTGCCCTTGATGGGTGCATGTGTAGGCTGATTTGCATGGCAAAAATTAAGGAGTTGCCCATGATAAAATTAAAACTCACCACGCTGTCATTGGCGGTGCTGTCATGTGTGTGTATGACACAGACACATGCCAATAACGATACTAACAGCAATAAACCAAACTACCCAAAAACTCGGGTGCATCAAGACAGTTATGACCCCTTTTTGTATGGTGAATTTGGCATCTCTGCCAATAGTGCAGGCATAAAAAATGCCCAATACACAAATAATCAGCACGCCCCAGATGATGGCATTGACCATTATCCTACCGCCACTTATGTGGATGAATACCGCTGGTTAGAAGAGTATGATAATATTGATGCGTATGTTGCCAAAGAGACAGATACTGACCGTGAACGCAACTTCATTGGTACTCGTTTTGAGGATGACAGACCATCGGTAGCCAGAACCACCAAATATCTACAAACCGTGCAACCTAAGGCATCCAGTGAGGTAAATGATTGGGTTGATGAGCAAAATGAGTTAACCGAAGCATACATTCAAAACTCTGCCATCTATGAGCAACTAAAAATAAACCACGATGCTCTAAAAGATGTTGAACATACCATGAGTCGTTTTTATCGGGATAAGGTTGGTGAGATTCGCCATTATCGCCATGTTGATGGTTTTAGTCGCATTGAGCGTATTGACCCAGATGGCACTCGTACCGAGCTGGTCAATCAGGCAAACATCTCCCCAGATGGCAAGATGACCCCAGATGGCAGTGCTGCCATTCGTAGTGTCAAGGTCAGTAAAGACGGCTCTTATGTGTCATTTTTTGTGCGTCAAGGCTCCGCTGATATTGATCCCACCTTTTTGCATGTGGTAGACACTCACACAGGCAAACTTGCCACACCCATCATCGAAGGTATTAGGCGAGATGCCTTGGCATCTACATGGCTAGATGATGATACGTTATTTTATGTGGGCAGTGTGCCACAGCTTGCGGTCTATCGTCGTGATATTGGTAAAGAGCGTTTTCATGACCCCATTGAAATCACCTCAAACCATATTGACGGTAGTACAATCAAAAGCATCCATGTTGATGGCGATGATGATCGTTATTTGGTGATGGATGGCGTGTATTGGGGGACAACAACTGCTTATATCAAGGACCGTAAGACGGGCGATGCTTATCGTTTGCATGACAATAAATTCTTTGATAAAGCAGTTAGATACAAACCAATGTTTAACAATAACATCTTAGCAAAGCTCATTCATTTTGACCCAAAAACTCGTAATGTGTGGTTTATTAGTGGAGAAAACAACCGCAAAGGTGAGCTGATTAAGAGTAACCTTGACAATCTAAAAAAGCGTGAAGTGGCGGTTGGTATACCACAGGATTTGGACTTAATGCGTGATGCGTATTATCACGAAGAGGGTAGCGGTTATTTCTTAGTCGTTTATCTAAAAGATGGGGTAAGTCGCCTTAAACTGGTGGATGCAGCAACAGGCGTCTTTTTAAAAGACTTAACACCATCGCAGGGGGCGGGGTTTATCTCTGAGCTTTCTGGTAATTTGGCAGACAAAGAGCAAACCGACGCCAAGCACGAGATGGATGAAAATGATGCCGAAGCTCATGAGAACTATGTCAAGTTTCGCTTCCAAAATCCAACATTTCCTCCCACAGATTATAAATATAGCATCGCCAAAGATGAATTTTTGGACATTCGTCGTTTTGATTTGGTGCCATTTGATGAGACGCAATATGAAAGCAAAGTGGTGTTTTATACCTCTTATGATGGCACGCAGATACCGATGAATATTAGCCATAAAAAAGGCATTGTCTTAGATGGCAAGAATCCGACACTCCTATACGGCTATGGTGGCTATGGTGTCATCTATGACCAGAGTTTTGGTTTTCCTGCCAACAGTGCATGGCTGGAAAATGGTGGTGTTTGGGCACATGCCTTTATCCGTGGTGGCGGTGAGTACGGACAAGCGTGGCAAGATGCCGCCAAGCACACCAAACGCTTGACAAGTTATGATGACTTTGCCGCTGCCGCCGATTACCTAAACCAAGCAGGCTATGCCAATGCTGACCATTTGGGCATTATTGGTGGCTCTAATGGTGGTCTTTTGGTTGGGGCGGCGATGGTGCGTCATCCAGACAAATACCGTGTGGCATTTCCGCAAGTGGCTGTCTTAGACCAGCTGCGTCAGGCGGACATGGGCATTACTCAGTATTGGATGGAAGAGTACGGTGTGCCATCACAGGGGCGTCGTGTTTATGATGTGCTGATGAGTTATTCACCTTATCACAACCTAAATGCAGGCACTTGCTATCCATCTACATTGGTGCAGACATCCAAGCGAGATGACCGTGTGGTGCCATCTCACTCTTATAAGTTTGTTGCACGTTTTCAAAAGATAGAAAGTTGTGGTCGTCCTGCCCTGCTTTATGCCGCCGCCAATCACGGACATGGTCCGAATACTTATCATGAGCGAAAAAAGGGCGAGCTAATGACGATTGCTTTTGCATTTCAAGAGATGGGTATCACAGACATACCAAATCTACAAGCACGCCCAAAAGCTGATGAGATGAAAACAGACAAATGGCGAGCCGAAGATGAAGCGAAACGTCAAAAGCGTCTCAAAGAACGTTCTGTTCAATAGCATCTGGTTTGATGGCTTAAATACCACAAAAACTCAGTCTAGGCTGGGTTTTTGTTTGTTGGTGCGTGATGGGTGTTTGACTGGTAATAACGCATCATACAAAACATTGGGTATTAAATCATTTGTTAAATGTTTCTATTTTCATTGTTTTGTCAAGATTTTTTTGATTAAAATGCCCAACCATGTTTTATGCTTCATTCTTTGTCTTATAAAAATATCCAATCTTGTCAATCTATCCTATCCCCACGCCCAGCCAACCAACCAAAACCTACATTGACACACATCAGAGCAAATAACACATACAATGATATCTCCCAAGTGCCTGTTTTTTCGTATAATTTACCCAATACCAAAGGCCCAAAAAATGCCACACCATAGCCTACCGCCTGTACCATACCAGATAAATCCCGAGCTGTGTCAAGTCGTGTTGTGCGAATGGAGAACAACATCAGTGACAATGTAAAAATACACGCCCCACCAAAACCCATAAGTAGCGACCAAATCATCAGATAATCAGTAAACCAAATAAACCCGCCCGACCCTACCACGTTGGCAAGGCTTGCTACCAGTGCGATGATTTTGATGGGAAAATTTGTTTTGATTAACAAGGTTAATAAAAATACTGCCACAGGGGCGGACAGCTGAAAAGCAAGGGCGAGCCGACTTGCATCTGTCAAACTTAGCCCGTAATCCATGCCAATAGATGGCAAAAAACTTGCCACCGTATAAAACAAGAGCGATTGTATGCCCATATACATGCCCAAATACCAAGCATCCTTACTTTTCCATACCTTAAAATGGCTGGACGTGCTTGTAATTAAACTGGCATCGGTATGATTTAACTTATTGATAAACAATAACATAAAAAATGTCATCACCGCAAATATGCCCCACCACGATAATGCCACCTGCCATGCCACCACATCCATGAGCGGTACAACTGCATAGGCACACAGCCCTGCATATACTGACATGGATAGGCTAAACACGCCTGTGGCAAGGGCGATATGGTTAGGAGCATATTTTTTGATGAAAGGGGCGCTAAGAGCGTTGAGCAGTCCAATGGCAAGCGATAAAATGACCGTACCGATAAACAGACCCCCCACACCAAACCATACCCGAGACAGCACGCTTATCGCTAATACCGCACTGCTCATCATCATCATGGACTCCAACCCAAAACGTTTGGCAAACACGGGGGCAACCAGTGCCCCAAATGCAAACATTGGCATGGGCAACGCCCCCAACAGTCCAATGGCAGATACTGACAGCCCAAGTGCATCTGTGAGCGTGGGGGCGACCGAGCCTAGCATAACAATGGGTGAACGCATATTTATCGCCAACAGCATCAGCGTGATGATGAGTAGAGTAAGAGGTAAGGTAGATTTTGGGGTGTTTGGCATGGTGAT
Source organism: Moraxella nonliquefaciens (assembly GCF_001679005.1). Taxonomy (GTDB): domain Bacteria; phylum Pseudomonadota; class Gammaproteobacteria; order Pseudomonadales; family Moraxellaceae; genus Moraxella; species Moraxella nonliquefaciens. The sequence goes on from NZ_LXTW01000023.1 coordinate 109,669, forward strand.
TTGGTTTGGCAAAGATGGGATTGTAACAGGCTTTGGCAAGGCTTGAAAAGGGCTAAATATTTGAAAAAGGGCTAAATATATGGCAAATAAAAGACAAAGGGCGAGATATCGCCCTTATAATGCTTGAATGTCAAATGCACATTAAATTTGCCAATATCAAATCTCTTTGGCAATTTTGTCCAATGTCGTTTTGTTACTGAGCATGGTTTTTTTGTCATCTTCGGTTAGACTTTCGCACTTGTTTGGATCATTGCCACAAAACTGACAAAACTCATCACCCATCAGCGTTGCCACGCCCCCACATGAACCTTTTAGGGGTTTTTTCTTAACCAAATAACCAATTCCCATCAACAAAAAAAACAGCAAAAATACCCCAAAAGTTACAATGAACATGGGGATAAATTGGGCGAGTAAATCATTCATGGCATTCTTCTAATCACAATAAAGATTAAGAATGTATTATAAAGAATTTTATCAAAAAAATCAGTCCGTTTTTGTAACAAGGACTGCGATGATGGGCATGACATTTTGTCTTGTACTTCATGTTAAATTCTGATATGATAAGCATTATTATTTTCATTATGTTCTTGCAAAGTGTTCTTATAAGGTTCAAATCTTAGCTCATCATCCTTGATTGGCAGAAATTGCTTTATTGGATTTGTGCTTTTGATGAGTTTAATGAGCCATCATTACAAGAGCATCACATTTTAGGGATTATCATGACACCAAAACCTTTGATGGTGGCTTTGACAATGGCACTTAGCTTGACTGCCTGCCAAAAGCCTGCCGAACCTACCACCCAAGCCACCACCCAAGAGAGTGCCCATACAACCACCATCAAAGATGAGCAATCTGGTGAACTTGTCAAAGATGAGCAAGCCATTACCCAAACTGCCCACACCGATTTATCCGCTGAGACAGATGAATATAAACAATGGGTAGAGGGACAAATTGACAATCTACTTACCGATACTAAAAAATTTGCTCTGTTGTTAAAAGAGGGTAAGCTAGATGAGGCAAAAGCGATGTATCCTTTGGTGCGTATGTACTTTGAACGCAGTGAGCCCATTGCTGAGATTTTTGATGATTTAGACCCTCGTATTGACAACCGTGAGGCTGACCTTGAACAAGGCGAAACATGGACGGGTTTTCATGCCATTGAAAAAATCCTATGGACACAAAACACCACCAAAGGCACCGAGGAGCTTGCCGATCAGCTTGTTTTTGATGTCAAGCAGTTGCAAGCCAAAATCCCTACCGCCGAGGTTACCCCAGAGCTTATGATTGAAGGGGCGGTAGATTTGCTAAACGAGATTTCTACCACCAAAATCACAGGCGAGGAGGAGATTTTTTCAAAAACTGACTTATATGATTTTAAGGCAAATATTGAAGGGGCACAAAAGATTTTTGAAATATTAAAACCCAAACTTAGTGCCAAAGACCCCAAGCTTGTCCAAACATTAGAGGAGCGGTTTTCTTCGGTGCATGCTTTGTTAGATAAATACAAAGTGGGCGATAAGCATTATCAGCCTTATACTGACTTAACTGATGAAAATACTAAGGAGCTTGCCGAAGCGGTTAATAAGCTCGGTGAACCGCTGGGACAAATGGGCATTGTCATGCAATGATAAGCTGACCGAAAAAAAGCACCGAGATGATGGGTGCTTTTTGCATTTTATCAATATCAAAGACAACAGGGGGAGTATATGACCAACCGACGAACCTTTTTGGGGAACATGGGAGCGACTGCCCTTATTGGGGTAGGGGCATTGACCGCTTGCAACAACACCCAAAACCAAACTGCCAAATCTGACAACAAGGGCAGCACTGACAATCACATACCCTCTCATCCATTTGCCAATATTAGCCATGATTTTTATGGCAGGCATCAAGCAGGTATTACCACACCTGTTCAGCATCATGTTTATTTTTTGGTGGCGGATTTATACAGCACAGACCTCGGTGAGATTCGCCAAATGTTTAAGGATTGGACGCAATATTCTGCCCAGCTGACCCAGGGCAATAACATCAAGCCCTATGACAAAAACCCTCATCTGCCCCCTACTGATACAGGCGAGGCGGACAGTTTGGGGGCGTATGGGCTGACTTTGACCTTTGGGATAAGCCCAACATTTTTGGACAAATTGGGTTTGGCAGACAAAGCACCACCAGAATTTAGCCACTTGCCCAAATTTGCTCGTGACCAAATCCGTTCTGAATTGTCAGGGGGTGATATTTGTATACAGGCATGCAGTCATGACCCTCAGGTTGCCTTTCACGCTGTGCGTCAGCTTGTTCGTAAAGCCCGTTCACTCATCACGATGAAGTGGTCGCAGTCAGGTTATAACAGCTTTGATAATGGTACAGATACCCCACGCAATCTCTTTGGCTTTAAGGATGGTACTGCCAACAAAACAACGTTGCAGAACACCGACAAATGGCTATGGGCTGATGGGGCGGGTAAAACGGCGTGGTTTAATGATGGTACGTATTTGGTGGTACGCCTTATCCAAATGTATCTAGAAACGTGGGACAGAACAAGTTTGGTAGGTCAAGAGGATACGTTTGGCAGGCACCGAGATACTGGGGCGAGCATTGGTAAGTTGGAGGAATTTGAAGAATTTGATATTAATGAAAAGGATGACGAGGGTCATCTGGTCATCGCCCATCCTACACACATGGGACTTGCCAAACGTACAGGATTGCAACTGCTTAGACGCTCGTTCTCGTACAGCAGTGGTATTGATGCCAAGACAGGGCAGTTTAATGCAGGACTTTTGTTCATCTCTTTTCAAAAATCGCCCATACAGTTTAGTGTTATCCAAAACGCCTTTGGCAATACCGATAAAATGACCGAATACACCACGCACATCGGTAGTGGATTATTTGCCTGTTTTGGCGGGGTAAAAGAGGGTGAATATTTGGGGCAAAAGTTATTTGAGGATTGATATTTTGCCATAATCAATGCCCAGTTATTAGGGCATTAAATCACCTTACTAAACCGCTTGCCATGCTTTTGGGTGAGATATTCATCAAAGACCATGGCGACGTTACGTCCCAGTATCCGCCCTTTGGGTAAGATTTGTACACCTGTCTCATCAATGGACACAAGCCCATCTTTTGCCATTTGATATAAATTCTCAATCTCTGCTTGAAAATAGGTGCGACTGTCAATACCAAACCGCTCATCCACCTCTGCAAAATCCAAACGGTCATGGCATAATAAGTTCATGATGACGTAACCTCGAAGCTTATCCTTGTCATCTGCCTTAATGTGCTTGATGGCAGGGAGCATGCCTGCATTAATACGTGCTTGATATTCTTTTAAGTCAGTAGGGTTTTGTAGAATGTGCTCACCGATTTGGCTGATGCTGCTGACCCCAAAAGAGAGTAAATCGCATTCTCCCAAGATGGTATAGCCTTGAAAATTGCGATGGAGCTTGCCGATGCGTTGGGCGATTGCCATGTCGTCATCAGGACGAGCAAAATGGTCAATGCCTATGTACTGATAGCCTGCATCTGTGAGTGCCTTGATGGTGTTGCCAAACATGGTGAGTTTGGTGGCAGGGGCAGGCAGTTCGTTATCTTTAATGCGACGTTGGGCACTAAACCGCTCAGGCAGATGAGCATAGTTAAACACCGATAAGCGGTCAGGGGCTAGGGCGATGATTTTAGCAACAGTGTCCGCCATGCTTGCCACACTCTGATGAGGCAGACCATAAATCAGGTCAATATTAATAGACCCAAACCCCAGTCGTCTGGCTTCACTCATGACCGCCTGTACCAGACTGTGAGGTTGTACACGATTCACGGCTATCTGTACACGCTCGTTCAAATCCTGCACCCCAAACGATAAGCGATTGACCCCAAGCGTGTGTAATGTTGCCAAGGTCGTCTGTCTAAGCTCTCGTGGGTCAATCTCTACCGAATAATCACCATCATGAGCAAAATCAAATTCATCTTGCAAAAACTGCCATAACACGGTCAGCTCATCATCATCTAAAAAGGTGGGTGTACCGCCCCCTAAGTGAACTTGCTTGACGATGGCATTGCCATTTAGCAAGGATTTTTTATGGCGAATTTCTCTAAATAGATAATCCAAATAATCACCTGAGTCGCTGTTTTTTTTGGTGATGATTTTGTTGCAACCACAGTAATAGCACAGATGGCGACAAAAGGGGATATGAATGTAGAGCGATAAGGGTATGGCAGGGTCTTTTTGCTGTAAAATGCTCATCTCCACACCGTCTAGAATGGGGGCGAACTCTAAGGCGGTTGGATAAGATGTATAACGAGGGCCTTGGCGGTTATATTTTTGAATTAAGGCTTCATCAAAGCTGACCTGGCTAAAATGGTGCATGGCAGTTGTCAATAAATGGATGTTGGGTTGGTATTATAACCGCTTGGACAGCACCAGACAATAATACTTTTGGGGGTTGGTGTTGTCAAAGGGTCTCAAAATCATGTTTAACAGAATCTGTGCTAAGCATTAAGTGAGATGTCATTGGTTAGAATCATTGGTTAGATGTCATTGATGGCAATCTTAACATCCATTTAAACAACCAAAAACCCCAAAATATGAGATTTTGGGGTTTTAGCTAAGCTGCTTGCTTAGGCTAGGGCAGATTTTGCTTTTTCGCAGATTGCACTAAATGCTGCTGCATCATGCATGGCGATGTCTGCTAAGATACGGCGGTCAATCTCAACATTTGCCTTTTTAAGACCATTGATAAGACGGCTGTATGACAGACCATTTAGACGAGCACCTGCATTGATACGAGCAATCCACAGACGGCGGAAAGAGCGTTTTTTGTTACGGCGGTCACGATAAGCATATTGACCTGCTTTTAGTACCGCTTGCACAGCAACACGATACACACGAGAGCGTGCACCATAGTAACCTTTTGCACGAGCCAAGACTTTTTTATGACGGCGATTAGCCTGTACACCACGTTTTACACGAGCCATGATATTCTCCTAGATATTAAATGTATGGGCACATACGGCGGATTGATGGAACGTCAGCGACGTGAACCATGACGCAACCACGCAATTGGCGGATACGCTTAGGAGACTTTTTGGTCAAAATGTGGCGTTTGAACGCTTGTTTGCGTTTAAAGCCGTTGGCGGTTTTTTTAAAACGCTTTGCCGCACCACGTTTGGTTTTTAGTTTTACTTTCATAAGTAGCCTCTTTGTTAAAGGTTGGCATACCAACCGATGAACCTTTTTGCCATTTAACTGATTTGAATTAACCAATTTACCTTATAAATATAAGATAAAAATTAGGAACAAACAGCGTAAGGTGGGATGGGCATTATAAAGAACTTTTGGATAGATTGCAACAGTTAATAACAATCAAACATGGCAATCAAATGTAAAAATATCTGTGATAAGTGATAAGTGATGAGTGAAGTCAATGTTCTGTGTGCTGTCTGATGATTTCTGTGATAAAATAGCCCAAAAGGAGACGATAATGAGCCATCTTGACACCCACTATCTTGATACCCTAAATTTTAATGCTGATGGGCTGATTCCCGCCATCGCCCAAGACCGTGATACAGGACGAATACTGATGATGGCATGGCAAAACCGTCAAGCCTTAGCGATGACCGTACAGACAGGACAGGCGGTGTATTTTAGTCGCTCTCGTGGCAAGATTTGGCACAAGGGCGAGAGTAGCGGACACACTCAAATCGTTCATGAGATTCGCACCGATTGCGATAGAGATGTGATTGTGCTTATCATCACGCAGATTGGGGGGGTTGCGTGCCACACGGGGCGGACGAGCTGTTTTTTTGAAAAATTGGACGTGGCGAGCCTTGATTGGGTGGCGGCGGATAAGGTCATTAAAGACCCTAGTGAGATTTATGGTGATGCGGTAAAAGTGGACGCACCGCATACGCTGATTAAGCCAGATAATAGCAAAGTCATTGGCGAGCTTGACCGCATCTTAGATGAGCGAAAAACTGCCGACAAAGACAGCTCTTATGTGTCAAGCCTATACCACAAAGGGCTGAATAAAATCCTAGAAAAAGTGGGCGAAGAGACGACCGAGGCCATCATCTGTGCCAAGGAATTACAGCTTGTGCGTGCCATGGGTGAAGATGATGAGCAAGTCAAAGCAGATATGGTGTATGAGGTGGCAGATATGTGGTTTCATAGCCTTGTTGCCTTGCATCAGTTAGGTCTGTCAGGCGATGAGGTATTGACCGAGTTAGCAAGACGGTTTGGATTGTCTGGTATTGATGAGAAAAATGCACGTACACCAAAGCAGTAAGATTTATGACAATTTATCATCTTGTCAATATTTTTTAATTTATTAAATTTTTATTAAATAAAGGTAACATCATGGGCGGATTTTCTATCACGCATTGGCTGATTTTGTTGGTTGTGGTGGTCATTGTGTTTGGTACATCAAAACTTAAAAACGCAGGAAAAGACCTAGGTTCTGCCGTCAAAGGCTTTAAAGAAGCGGTCAAAGAAGATGACAAAGACAGACTTGACCACACTGCCAATCCGCAACAAGAGCTAAAACAGGCGCTTAAAGCAGACGAGATTGTTAAAATCAAAAAAGACGAGACGGTCTAGTTTGACATGTTTAATCTTGGGCTGTTTGAACTTGGACTGTTTGGGGTCATTGCACTGATTATTTTGGGGCCTGAAAAACTCATCATCACCGCACGCACGCTTGGCAAATGGTACGGTAATTTTCGCCGTATGTCAGCACGCCTACAAAGTGAGCTGGTGAGCGAGCTTGAACTCACCGAAGTACAAAACGCCCTAAAAGCAGAGATTGACGAAATTCGTGCGTCCGAAGCCAAGATGAAAGCCCAAATGCAGGAGTTACAAACCAAAATCCGCCAAACCGACCAAATGGCACGCACTAATCAAAGTGCGATTTTGGATAATTGGCAAGAAATTCAAGATACTAAGCAGGACAATCAAAACGCTGACACAAAAAGCACAAATCCCCAACCCACGCCCCAATACGATACCTTACCTTTAACTTATCGCTTTTTTTTATTGGGTGATTATGATAAAAAACGCCGTCTACCCCCTGCCCCATTTTTACCTAACCATAAAGCTGACAGGCTCCTATATCGGAGGGGTGTGTGAGTGAGTTAGACAGACAAAGCACAGATGATGGCGATATGTCACTCATGGCACATTTTGCCGAATTAAGAACCCGATTTATTTACATAATCATGGCGGTGGTAGCAGTGTTTTTGCCACTTATGTATGTGAGTCGTTCTTTGTATGACTTGATTTCAAGACCGCTTGTCGCCTTGTTGCCTCACAATGCCAGCATCATCGCAACTCAGGTGGCATCGGGGTTTTTAGCGCCGATAAAACTGGCGTTTTTTATGGCATTATTCATCTGTGTGCCTTTTATCATCGCTCAGATTTGGGGTTTTGTCGCCCCCGCTCTTTATAAGCATGAGAAAAGGGCGGTTGTGCCACTACTATTGTCCGCCATTGTGCTGTTTTATGTGGGTGTGGCGTTTGCCTATTTTGTGGTGCTTGTTCCTGCTTTAAAGTTTCTTGTGTTGTTCGCCCCTGATAACGTGCTACCGATGACGGATATTGAGAGTTATTTGGATTTTGTTATCAAGCTGTTTTTGGTATTTGGACTGATGTTTGAGATACCTGTGGCGACCATGCTGTTGGTGCTGATGCGTATTGTAACCCCCAAACAGCTTGCCACGAAACGCCGATATGTCATCGTAGGCTGTTTTTTTGTCTCAGCAATCATCACACCCCCCGATGGAGCAAGCATGCTCATGCTTGCCATTCCCATGTGTATCTTGTTTGAATTGGGGCTTATGGCAGCAAGCATGTTCATAAAGCCCGATAAATCAATCGCCCAGTGATATAAGCACAAAAGATAAGGCTTCATGAGATTGGCATTAACCAACAATTTGATGATGTTTTTGCACTGGTAAGCCCTTGCACTGATAAGATAAATGGTTTTGGTAATTTTTGATGGTTTATGCTACAATACCAAAAATTTTAGCCGTCATCATTTTATCTTATTCATTCTATTTTGGCACAGTCATGTCCATTGAGTTACCCCCATACCGACCGATAAAAAAACGCAGTGGACTGGCCGTTATGGGTGCAGCGTTTCATGCCCTGCTCATGCGTGAGTTGCAGACCCGTTTTGGCAGTTATCGTTTGGGCTATCTGTGGGCACCTTTGGAGATTACTTTACAGATGGTGATCATGTTGGTGGTTTTTGGTGCCATTATGAAGCGTGCCTTACCAGGCATGGATTATATGCTGTTTTTGGTGGCAGGGTTTGCGCCGTTTTTTATGATGCAAAAAATCGCCAACCGTTCATTGGGGGCGGTCTCTGCCAATGCAGGATTACTCATGTATCGGGCAGTGCGTCATATTGATGTGATTATCGCTCGCTCGTTTTTGGAGCTGGTGATTTATTTTATGACCTTTGTCATCTTGTTGTGTGGGCTTGCCTTTTTTGGCATTGGGTTTAGTACCGAGCATTTGGATATGGTGCTGTTTTGTTGGCTGATGATGTTCTTTTTTGCTTTTGGACTTGCCATGATACTCATGATTGTGGGGCATTATGGCGGTGAGATTAGCAAAATTATTAGCATTATCTTTACGATACTGTATTTTACCTCAGGGGTGCTGTATTCGGTGCATATGATACCCGAGCCGTATTTGTCATACCTGATGTACAACCCATTCATTCACAACTTAGAAATGATAAGACATTCACTCTCGCCCACGTATCCGATTTATCATGTAGACATGTGGTATTTTGTCAAATGGACGATGTGTGTGAATTTTTTGGGTTTGTTGCTATATAAAGCTTTTGAGCGTGATTTGATTCGTGCCAAATGATGATACAGACATGATTGAGATTAAAAATATAACCAAATCTTTTATGACCCCACACGGTCGCCATTATCTCTTTAAGGGGCTAAATCTGACGATTGCCCATAAGCAGTCGGTAGGGCTGCTTGGACGAAATGGGGCGGGCAAATCCACACTGCTACGCATCATCTGTGGGTTGGACACCCCTGATGAGGGCGACGTGCTGACTGACAGCACCATCAGTTGGCCTGTGGGTGTGGCAGGAGGCTTTCAAGGCAGTTTGACAGGCAGACAAAATGTCCGCTTTGTGTGTCGTCTGTATTCTAGTGGTGATTATATTGATGAGAAGATTCGTTTTGTTCAGGAATTTGCTGATATTGGCAAATACTTTGACATGCCAGTCAAAAGTTACTCATCAGGCATGCGTTCACGACTGACTTTTGGGCTGTCGCTTGCCTTTGATTTTGATTATTATATGTTAGATGAAGTCAGTGCGGTCGGTGATGCAGCGTTTCGTAAACGCAGTGAAGAGATATTAGAAGCTCGCCGTGAGCAGGCGGGATTTTTGATGGTGTCGCATAACCTAAAAGAGATTGAGAAAAACTGTGATATTGGTATTGTACTGATGGATCAAACCGCCAAAGTTTTTGCTGACCCCAAAGAAGCCATTGAGGTGTATAACGAATATGTTCATAAAGCTAAAAAATAAGCGTAATCGCCCAGTTGCTACCCTATTTATATGGGTGGTGGTTTTGCCGTGGCTTGCCATCAGTGCTTATACACTCGTATTGGCTCACCCACGTTATGTCAGCACATCCAACGTGGTCATCAAGCAAGTCTCCGAGCAGGGTGTATCCGCCACAGGCATCTCATCACTGCTTGGGGTGAATAACACCAACCGTGAAGACGCTCTGTATCTGACCAAGTACATCTTGTCTGATGATATGATAAATAAGTTAGATACAGAGTTTAAGTTTCGTGAAGCTTATCGCATTAATGGCGTGGATTTTATCAATGAAATCCCTGCTGACGCAACCCAAGAAGAGTTGCATGAGTATTTTCAAAAGCGGGTTTCGGTATCACTGGATGAACTTAGCTATATGCTTACAGTAACAACCGAGGGTTTTGAACCAGAATATGCTCTAAGGCTCAACCAAGCCATCTTGCGTGAATCGGAGAAGTTCGTCAATCAAGTCTCCAAGGACACAGCTGGCGAACAACTTGCCTTTGTTTCTGCCCAGGCCGCCGAAGCGGAACAAAAACTCAACGATGCCAAAAGAGCTGTCATTGACTACCAAAACCAAAACGAGATTTTTGATCCACAGCTTAACGCCCAGATGGTCAATCAGGTCATCGCTACCTTGCAGGGACAGTTAAGTACGTTACGCACCGAAGAGCGACAGCTGCTTAGTTACCTAAACCCAGAGGCTCCGCAAGTGGTGAGCCTGCGTAGTCAGATAAATTCAGTAGAAAAACAAATCAAAGATGAGCAGGCTAAATTAACATCATCACAAGATGCCAAGCTAAATGCCAAAGCATTAGAATTTGAGACCCTAAAAGCAGAGGCCGAATTTGCTAATGAGCTTTATAAAATCGCCTTGAATTCTTTGGAGAGTTCTCGAGTTGAGGTCATGCGTAAGATTAAAAATCTGGTGGTCATCACCTCCCCTCATCGGGCAGAAGATGCTCTCTACCCTCGCATGGGCTATGTTTTGGGTACATCATTGGTGTTGCTGCTCATCTTGTATGGTTTTATCGTGTTGGTGTTGGCGGTCATCAAAGACCATGCCAAATAATGGAAAATAAAACAATGAAACATTTGCTAACAAAAATACCCTTAGCCACTGCTTTGATGCTAAATTGCGTTGCCATTGCCAACACCAATTTTGCCATGGATAATAATACGGGCAGACTGGCAGGGGTGGTTAATGGCAAAAATGTACCATCTCAGGCAACCACGGCCGAAGCGGTGGCGATGGCAAGCATGCCAACTCATGCCATCATTCATAACAATCCTGTCATTCAAAATGTCAAAACGGACGTACGTATTTTTGGTGAACAGCTCTTTCGTGGGGCATTTTCTACCACGTCAGGTTCAACCTTTAATGACAACTATGTCATCAATGTTGGTGATAATGTGCAGGTGCGTATGTGGGGGGCGTATCAATATGCTGCCACAATGACCGTTGACCCTCAGGGCAATATCTTTTTGCCAAATGTCGGACCTGTGCGTATTGCAGGTGTGAGAAATGGACAACTACAAAGTGTGGTACAATCGGCAATTGGGAGAATCTATCGCTCCAATGTGGGTGTGTATGCCTCCTTAGAGCAGGCTCAACCTGTCAAGGTGTTTGTAACAGGTTTTGTCAATCAACCAGGTTATTATGGTGGACTGGCAGCAGACAGCGTTTTATCTTACCTAGACCGTGCAGGTGGCGTTGACCCCAAGCGTGGCAGTTATATTGACGTGCAAGTACTGCGTGATGGACAAGTTGCCCAAAGGATTAATTTATACGACTTTCTTATCATGGGTCGTTTATCACCATTTTCATTTAAAGATGGCGATGTTATTAATGTCGCTCCCCAAAAACAGACCTTTGCCATCTCAGGTCGGGTACAAAATGAATACGTCTTTGAATTTGGGGTCAATGATTTGACCATCTCGGATGTGCTTGCTGTTGCCAACCCATTGGCAGATGCAACCAACGTGAGCATCACAAGGGCGTCAGGAAAAGCCAAAACGGCAGAGTATTATGCTTTGGGTGAAGCACAAAATATCCCTGTCCAAAATGGCGATACATTGGTGGTAACATCTGACCGCCATGTTGGTACGATAGCGGTGCAAGTAACAGGTGCTCATGAGGGTAATGGGGCGGTGGTATTGCCCTATGGGGCAAGATTAAAAGACGTCATTGCCCAGCTTGAACCGTCTGCTCTTGCCAATGTCAATCATTTGACCATCTACCGTGATTCGGTCAAAGCAAGCCAAAAAGCATCCATCAACCGAGCCTTAGACCGCCTAGAAGAGATGACACTGGCTACTCAGTCCACAACCCGAGAAGAGGCACAGTTGCGTGCTGAGGATGCCAAATTGGTGGGGCAGTTCATTGCCAAGGCTCGTCACATTGAGCCGACAGGACGTGTGGTGGTGGTGCCAAACTCATGGCAGGACATCATTTTAGAACAAGGTGACATCATTCATATCCCTGCCCAAACGTCTGTCATTATGGTAAATGGTCAAGTACGCCATCAAGGTGCATTAACTTTTAATGCTGACTTGACGGTAGGCGACTACATTGCCAAATCAGGTGGATTTGATAATAATGCCAACAGCGATGAGATTTTGGTCATGCACCAAAATGGTGAAACCAGCGTGGTCAATACCGCCTATCGCATACAGCAGGGTGATGAGATTATGGTTCTGCCCAAAGTTAGAACTCGCCGTGTTGAGATTGCTCGTGGGATTGCACAGGTCATCTATCAGCTTGCTGTGGCGACAGGTGTGATTGTCAAGCTCTGATGGTGCGTTATGCTTGTGCCACACGAGGGGTTATTAAAAATAATCCCTTGCTTGGCGTGGCACTTGGGGCGGACATTGTTTATAAAGACAAAACTGCCCAAGCCGTGCTAGCATGGGGGAAAAAACCAAGTCGTAGCAAGGCGGTGTCCTTTGCCGACACGCACAGCTTGCCACTCATCACAGTAGAAGATGGATTTTTACGCTCGCTTGGCAGTGGTATACACAGCGTGGGGGCAAGCTTTATCAAAGACGATTTGGGTGTGTATTTTGACCTAACAACCCCTAACCGCTTGCAAGAGCTTATCGCCGACTGTATGGCACAGTGGAGTGATGATAAAGAGCGACACGCACAGCGGTTAATCAACAAAATCATCACGCACCAATTATCCAAATACAACCAAATCATCATCGCCCCTGATTTATCGGCATTGGCAAATAACGACAAGCCCCACATCATCATCATCGACCAAGTGGCAAATGATGCGTCTATCACAGGAGCAGGGGCGACTGCGGACAGCTTTTTTGCCATGCTCGCCCACGCCAAAGAGCGGTATTCCAATGCTAATATCTGGATAAAGGCACACCCTGCTGGTAAGGGCTATTTTACCCCAAAAGATATCCCCAAACCGTTCTATTTGGATGCACCTTGTAATCCCATTGCCCTTATCAGTCAAGCCTGTGCGGTCTATACGGTCAGCTCACATATGGGTTTTGAGGCATTGATGCTTGGCAAAGCGGTGCATAATTTTGGGGTGAATTGGTACGCAGGATTTGGTCTGACCGATGATGACTTTGTCAAAAACATGCCCATTTATCAAAACCTTATCCGTCATCATCAACAACTAAACATCACACAGCCAAGCCTTAGCCAGCTTTTTTATGCCAGTTATGTCCTATACAGCCATTATGCCAATCCTGCCACAGGGCAGGCGTGCGACATTGAGACACTCATGAATTATCTGACAGATAACCGCAATTGGCAAAACAGGCTCGGTAGCAAGCTCTTTGTTTATGATTTTAGTCGTTGGAAAGTGCCATTTGTGCGGGGGTTTTTGGGGTTTGATAAGGTAAATTTGACCATTAAGCCCAAAACCAAATGGTGGTTTTTTTTGCCATATGGTATCAATGAAAAACGTGCCAAACGTGCCGACAGTAAAGTATTTAACGCTTTATCTAATACTACCGATTATGTCGTATGGGGGCAAAAGTCTAAAAGGTTATTAAAAAATAAGCTGACCTGCCATGGCATCACAGACCCCATCATTTGGTGCATGGAAGATGGCTTTATCCGCTCTTACGGTTTGGGAGCAACGCTCATCGCACCGTTATCGGTGGTCATGGATGATGTGGGGATTTATTTTGATGCAACCGCACCGAGTCGTTTGGAACAGATTTTAAATACCATTTGCCTAACAGATGACCAAAGACAGCGTGCCAAAGGCTTGCATGAACTCTTTTTGACCAAACGCATGAGTAAATACAATCTTAGCACAAAAAACCATGACTTTATCCGCCAAATCAATGCCTTACAATCAAACCGTCCCATTCATTTAGTGGTAGGGCAGGTAGAAGATGATGCATCGGTGCAGACTTGTACGAGTGTGATTAAGAAAAACAGTGAGCTATTAGCCAGGGTGCGAGCTGATTTTGCTCATGATGTGATTATTTATAAACCGCACCCCGATGTAGAAGCAGGGCTGCGACCTGGTAAAGCGGACAACCATCATATGGCTGATGTGATTGCCCATGATATTGCCATACCTGATTGTTTGGATGTGTGTGATGTGGTGCATACGATAAGCTCTTTGACAGGGTTTGAGGCACTGCTGCGTGGTAAGTCAGTGGTGTGTTACGGTCTGCCATTTTATGCAGGTTTTGGTCTGACCGATGATGTGATAGAAGCTAATAATACTTTAAAAATCAATGCCTTGGGCAGACGCACACGCCCCAATCTACCGCCTTTGACCTTGGAGGAGCTTATTTATGCCACACTCATTGACTACCCTATGTACCATTTACCACACAAAATGGGACTTGCCACGCCTGAACAAGTCATAGCACACTTACATGACCAACGTCATGCCACCGGGCCCAATCTTATCAAGCAATTCACCCAAAACATCAAAACCACAGCCATGCAATTACGCAAAATCATCATGCGATAAAAACTGGCATAAAAACTGTGATACAATACACCAATTAACTGTCTATATTTTAATCAATTTTTATTTTTATTTGTTAGTACTTATCATCTGTTTTGGTTTATCATTTGTTTGTTTTTTTGATTGTCTATGTCTTTAACCTTAAAAAACCTGTTGTCTTATGATGACATTTTGCTATTACAGGGCAAGATGGGGACGTTTTTTTGTCGTTTTGCCACGTTTTTGATGGGGCAAGGCAAGCGAGTTCACAAGGTTAATTTTAATGCAGGCGATGCCCTTTTTTATCGCCATAAAGACAAGATGAGCAATTTTCGGGGGCGTCAAAGTGAGTTTGATGATTTTTTGACCAAACTCATTAATGATAAACAGCTAACGGCAGTGGTCTGTTTTAATGACTGTCGCCCTTATCATGAGATTGCACGGCAGGTGTGTGGGCGGTTGGGTGTTGCTTTTTTTGTGTTTGAAGAGGGTTATCTAAGACCTGATTATATCACCCTAGAAGAGCATGGCATTAATGCTTATTCACGCTTGGATTTGACACTTATTGATACTGTGCAAAAGGCAAATGACAAGCCAAAATTTACAGGCAACCGTTTTTATCGGATGTGTGTGGCAAGTGTGATTTATTATGCAGCGGTCTTTGTGGGGCAATGGCGATATCCACATTATCGGCATTATCGGGGACTGTCCTTGTGGGCGGAGGCGTGGGCGTGGATTAAAGCCCTTTTGCGTAAACTCATGCACCATCATTTAGACAAACGCCTACAAAATAGACTGGTTGGGCGAAAAAACTTCTATTTGGTCAGTTTACAGGTGCATAACGACTCACAAATAAGCCACCACAGTGATTATCAGGATGTGCGTGATTTTATCGTTCAGGTCATGACAAGTTTTGCCAAACATGCCCCACATGGGACGAATCTTTTGTTTAAGCATCATCCGCTAGACCGTGGACACCGTGATTATACTGACATGATTGCCACGCTGGGTGATGAGTTGGGTGTGCAAGATAGAGTTTTTTATGGTTGTGATATGCACCTGCCCAGTCTTTTGCGTGCCAGTTTGGGCATGATTACGGTTAATAGCACCACAGCATTACAGTCGGTATATCATCAAAAACCCACCAAAATCATGGGGCGTGCTTTGTATGATGTGATGGGACTGACCGACCAGAAACCTTTGGATGAATTTTGGGCAAATCCGACCGCCCCTGACCGTGATTTTTATTTAAAATTTAGGGAATATCTCATTGAACATACACAGCTAAATGGCTCATTTTATGGTAAAGCCCCATGGGATTTGTCAGGATTTTATCAAAGTTTGGCACAAGATGCGAAACAACCAAATAAGCCAACACCCACCGAATAAACCAAATCATTTTGGCGGTCATCATTTGTCAAGCTCTGATGAATTTTTGTAGGTTTTTATCAAAAAAACTGCTACAATATCCTGTTATCATTTAAATTTATAGACATCATGACCGCACTTTCTCACATCCGTAACTTTTCTATCATTGCCCACATTGACCATGGTAAATCCACCCTTGCCGACCGTTTTATTCAGGTGTGTGGCGGTCTGTCTGACCGTGAAATGCAAGCTCAGGTACTTGACAGCATGGATATTGAGCGTGAGCGTGGCATCACCATCAAGGCTCAGTCGGTAACCTTATACTACAATCACCCCAATGGTCAAAGATACCAACTAAACTTTATTGATACCCCAGGGCATGTTGATTTTAGTTATGAAGTGTCTCGCTCACTGGCTGCCTGCGAGGGGGCGTTACTTGTCGTAGATGCTGCCCAAGGCGTGGAGGCTCAGTCGGTTGCCAACTGCTACACCGCCATTGAGCAGGATTTAGAAGTTTTACCTGTATTAAACAAAATTGACCTACCACAGGTTGAGCCTGAGCGTGTCATCGAGGAGATTGAGGACATCATCGGCATTGAGGCGGTGGATGCTCCTAGGGTGTCTGCCAAAACAGGCGTGGGCATTGATGAATTGCTACAAGCCCTAGTGGAGAAAATCCCTGCCCCACAAGGTGACCCAGATGCCCCCTTGCAAGCCTTGATTATTGATTCATGGTTTGATAATTATCTGGGCGTGGTGTCTTTGGTGCGTGTGCGTGAAGGGCAGGTCAAAACAGGCGATAAAATTTTTATCAAATCCACAAGCGAGAGCCATTTGGTTACATCCATTGGCGTGTTTACCCCAAAACGTTTGGAGACAAATATCCTACAAGCAGGCGAGGTGGGCTTTATCATCGCAGGGATTAAGGACATTGCAGGGGCACCTGTCGGTGATACCATCACCCTTGCCAAAACCCCTGAGACAGACAGCATTGCAGGCTTTAAAAAGGTAACACCACAGGTATATGCAGGCATGTTCCCCATTGATTCGTCTGATTTTGAAAAATTTCGTGAGGCCTTGCAAAAGCTACAAATCAATGATTCTGCCCTATTTTTTGAGCCTGATACGTCCGAGGCGTTGGGCTTTGGTTTTCGTTGTGGTTTTTTGGGCATGCTTCATATGGAGATTATCCAAGAGCGTTTGGAGCGTGAATACAACCTTGACCTGATTACAACCGCCCCAAGCGTGATTTATGAAGTTGTCAAAAAAAATGGCGAGACTGTCTATGTGGATAACCCATCCAAGCTCCCCGATACAGGCGTAATCCAAGAGTTTCGTGAGCCGATTGCCCGCTGTAATATTTTGGTGCCACAAGAATATCTGGGCAACGTCATCACGCTTGCCATTGAACGTCGTGGCGTGCAGGTGGACATGAAGTTTATGGCTCGTCAAGTGCAGGTGGTGTTTGACATTCCGATGGGCGAGGTGGTCATGGACTTTTTTGATAAATTAAAATCGGCAAGTCGTGGCTTTGCTTCTTTGGATTATGGTTTTCATCGCTATCAAGCGGACAAATTGGCTCGTGTGGACGTACTGATTAATGGCGAAAAAGTGGACGCACTTGCCATGATTTGCCATCAAGAACATGCTCGCCGTCGTGGCAATCAGTTGGTTGAAAAGATGAAAGAGTTGATTCCTCGTCAGATGTTTGATGTCGCCATTCAAGCGGCGATTGGCAGTCAAATCATCGCTCGTTCTACCGTCAAAGCCATGCGTAAGGACGTGCTTGCCAAGTGTTATGGTGGTGATGTTAGCCGTAAAAAGAAACTCCTAGAAAAACAAAAAGCAGGTAAAAAACGCATGAAACAAGTGGGCAGCGTGGAAATCCCCCAAGAGGCGTTTTTGGCGGTGTTAAAAGTGGATGGCTAGGTTTGGTTTGATAAATTGGTATAAAACTTGCAAATATTTATGATAAAGGTGGCTTGTGGAATTTGACATTAATTTAATCTTGGTGCCCGTTACGTTGGTGCTTTTGGTGGCATATTTGACAGATAAATTTGTGTTAAAACAGCATAAATTGGTTGCCAATCAAAGCAAGCCCATCTTAGATGCCCAAAGACGTTTGGCACAGGCAGAAAAAGAGTTTAAGGAGGCACTTGTACGTTTTGGTCATGATGAGACGCCCGCTGAGTTTATTGTCAATGAGAATGCTCCTGATACGCTCTTTAACAAGGCATCGGCTTATCAAGAAGCCAAAGTTGCCCTAGCCAAAGCACAAAAGCAGACAGAATCTAATAATAAGCCACTTCAAGAACCTGTATTGGTACGATGGGCGTATGAGTATCTGCCCATCTTGCTCATCATCGTGTTGGTGCGTTCGTTTGTGATTGAGCCGTTCAATATTCCATCAAGTTCAATGGTGCCAAGCCTATATACAGGTGATTTCATCATCGTCAATAAAGCCGCCTATGGACTAAGACTGCCAATAACACACACCAAAATTTTAAATACAGGCAGTCCCAAGCACGGCGATGTGGTGGTGTTTCGTTACCCTAAAAACCCCAAGCGTTATTATATCAAACGCATGATGGCTCTACCAGGTGATACACTGGCATTTAATAATGGCGTGCTGTCTATTAATGGGCAAGCGGTGGATACGATACCCGTGGATTACCAAATGACCGACAGGCTCAATGCCAAGCTCATGCCAGCTGTCATTGAGGGACATCGTTTGTCCGATGAAGAGCGTGCCAAATATGGAGCCGAAGAAGAAAAATATGCCCATTATTATCGTGAAACACTGGGCGAACATAGCTATACGGTACGCTATTTGGGTGATTTAAACAGTGCTTCTATCGCACCGTTTTTGTTAGATAGTTCACCACAAACTGCCACATCAGGTGGCACGTCATGGCAAATCACCGTGCCAGACGGACAGTATTTTGTCATGGGTGATAATAGAGACCGTAGTGAAGATGGACGGTTTTGGGGATTTGTGCCAGAACATCATCTGGCAGGTAAGGCGACTTATATTTGGATGCACAAAGAGCCGGGGCTGAATTTACCGAGCTTTGGGCGAGCAGGCGTGATTAATTAATCACGAATAAACAAAGGTGTAATATGCAACAATCAAATTCATTAACCAATCTAACCAATCAACGTGGGGCAAGTGTTACCACGATTATCGTAGGTTTGGCGATGGCAGGTATTATTATCAAGCTGGGACTTGGGATTATTCCTGCTTATATTGGTGATTATCAGTTCACCACATTGGTGGCAAATGAGTTAAAAAAGGCCAATGATGCCAAACAAACCGAACGCCAGTTCATGAGAGGTTTGGCACAGCAGTTATCTATTAATGCCAACTACAATACCAAACCTGAGGAGATACTTATTTTTACCAATAAGACCCCAGGTGCGTTGGCGGTAAAAAGCAAATATGAGGTAGAAAGTAATTTCTATGGCGATACTTTTATCGTGAATCGCTTTGAAAAAGACATCACCGCCGCTGATGCTAAGTAAAATTTATGCCTAAATATACCACACTGCCAACGCATTTTGCCACCTTTGAGCAAGGCTATCCTGCTCTGTGCTTAAAACTTGACTATACCTTTAATGACACCAATCTATTAAAGCGTGCCCTAACACACCGCTCATATGACCCTAAGATGAGCTATGAGCGTTTGGAATTTTTGGGAGATGCTTTGCTTGGAGCGGTGATCGCTGAGGCATTGTTTGATCGTTTCCCTCGCCATGATGAGGGCAAATTGACACGCATGCGTGCAACTTTGGTACGCCAAGAGACCCTTGTGCAGATTGCCCAAAAGTTAGAACTGTCATCACATCTGATATTGGGTGTGGGTGAACGTAAGGGGGGCGGGCGACATCGTGCCAGTATTTTGGCGGATGCGGTAGAGGCGATTTTGGCAGCGGTGTATTTGGACAGTGGCGATATTGAACGAGTTAAGGGCTTAGTCAAATGCTGGTATAAGACCTTGATTGCCGAAGTGGGTGAAGAAAAGGTGCTAAAAGATGCCAAGTCTCGCTTACAAGAATGGCTACAAGGCAATAAATTGTCCCTGCCCACTTATACACTCATGGATACCATTGGCAATGCCCCCAATCAAACCTTTATTGTAAAATGTAGCGTTGCCATGACAGGCTGTACGCCCATCACCGAGACAGGCGAGAGCAGACGTATCGCTGAACAAAAATGTGCTGAGCGTATGATCAATCAGCTAAATAGATTAAAAAATGCCTAAGACATCAGGGCGTGCCTAGTGCTGATGACATTTATCCAAAAGCTCTACCCACCAAAACTTGGCACCATACCCAAATAACCCCCAATTTGGGCGACGATATTTATCACACCAAAGATGATGACAAAATAAATCATAAACTGACCGCCAAATACTCGGTAAGTACCATTAGGATACTTTTGGCGGTGAGCTTTGGCAAGTAGGGCAGGGACGATGACACCCCACACGGTCAAAGCAAGCCCTGCAAAACCGATGGCGGTTGTAAAGCCAAACGGAGCAATCAGACTTAGCACGAGTGGCGGTAAAAATACCAACGCCACCGCATAGGCTCGCCCTTTTTTGTCATCACCAAAGCCAAAAACATCACTTAAAAAATCAAACAGACCCAATGCCACACCCAAAAATGAACTGACCAAAGCCATGTAAGCGAACGCACTCAACATCGTGCCAATAAAGCCTGATTTACCAATCGCTCCTAGCAGCGTTGCTACATCGCCATCTTTGGCGATAACAGGAGCAAAATCAGTACGTGGTAAGTTGCCTTGGACGACCACTTGCCATAGCAGGTAAAATGTGAGTGCCATGAGCGAGCCTATCAAAACCGATTTGGCAACTTTGGCGGTGTCGCCTGCAAAATATTTGACCATGCTTGGCACACCGATGTGATAGCCAAAAGACACAAGTATCGTAGACAGTGCCACCCAAATGTAGGGCGTGTAAGCTGTGCCAGTTGGGGCATGGGTGTCAAAGAGTATGTCTGGACTGACCGATGGCATCATACCAAAGACAGAGATGAAAAAACTGACCATCATGCCAATCATCAGTATGCTTGCTACCCTGTCCACCACCTGAGTGGACAGCCATACAAAGACTGCAAATAGTACACTAATGGCAAGAGAACCTAGGCGTGGGGTAATTTCTGTGCCTGTTAAGGCGGATAAATGACTGGCAGTCAAACCCCCACCGCTTGTGATATAGGCGTAGAGCAGGACATATAGCACAAAGACGAGTGATAGGCTATTGATGGTATTCCAGCCATTGCCGAGCAAGGATTTAACGATGGTTGAGAGGTTGGCATTTGAAGAGAATGTGGTGCTGGCTTCTAATATCATAAGACCCGATGCGTACATGCAAAGCCAAGTGTAGGCGAACAGCAACAGCGACCATGAAAACCATACACCTGCCGTGGCAGTGGGGTTGGCGAGCATACCCGCCCCAATGGCGGTGCCTGCGATAATCATCGCCCCACCAAAGATTGAAGGGGATTTTGACATAAATAATCCTTGATAATCTGCCAAATGTGGCAAAAGGGGCTATTTTAATCGTTTTTGGGGGTGATTACAAATACGATAGCACCATAAGTCAATAAAAACCCAACTCACATCTTTTAACACGATTGTCTTTTAAAATAAAAAATGCTTGCGCTACAATAAATGAGCTTGTTTTAAATCCATCTAAAAAGGAAAAACTCATGTTTAAAAACTTCGCCTCAGACGCTCTTGGCTTGTCCGACATTGGCAAAATCATACCGCCCAGCCAATTTAACCAAACGGACATTGATGACTGTATTTTTCATGAAGATAATGAACGGATTTATTTTGTCATCAAATAAAAGATGGACGAATACTGCTTTACCAACACCGCCTTTATCCATTTAGACGGGCAGTCCGCCACGAGCAAAAAACGTATGCTAAAACGCTATCCTTATCGTTATTTTGCCCCAAGTCAAGTCTTTATTGAGACAGCAGGGACGATGGATTTGGACGTGGAATTAAAGTTTCATTTGGGCGGTTTGGCATTTAGCATTGACATTGACAAAAGCCAAATAGAAGGCGTGCGAGACATTTATAAGGCATTGACTGCCATTGCCGAGCGTTGTCAGGCAATCTGTCATGATGAGATGGTGTTAGAGAAGACCTTTGAGACGGTAACAGGCATGTTTAATTTAAAAGACGTGCCAGAAGCGGTGATTATGAGCTTGCCTACCGTCATCAATCAAACCGTGCAAAAAGTGGAGGCAGGCTATAACGAACGCCTAAATGCCATTCGCCAGTATGACTTTGGGGTGGTGTTTGAGCATTATTTGCGTGACTAATTATTTGCGTAACTAAGGGTTAAATGGGATAAACTAAAACCGCCCCGAAATCACGGAGCGGTTTTTATGGCAAGTGAATTATTTTAGTACCTCTGCCATACTGCTTGCGACATAGTCTACATTGGCGTTGTTTAGCCCTGCAATACACATACGTCCATTTTCTACCATATAAATGGCAAATTCATCACGCAGACGGATAACCTGTGGTTTGGTAAGCCCTGTAAAGCTAAACATGCCTTGCTGTTTGGTAAAGTAGCTAAAATCACGCTTGGGCAATTTTTCGGTCAATGTATCTTGGAGTTTTTGACGCATTTGACGGATGCGGTCTCTCATCTCATAGACTTCACCGACCCATTGGTCAAACAGTTCATCATCATTCATCACGGTGTCCACAATTGTATTGCCGTGAGATGGTGGGCTTGAATAAATACGGCGAACGGTGAATTTTAATTGACCCAGTACGGTATCCGCTTCATCTTTGGTAGGGGCGACAACTGACAGACCACCAACACGCTCGCCATAGAGTGATAGGTTTTTGGAGAAAGAATTTGACACAAATAAGGTCAAGTCTTTTTCAACCGCCAAACGAATGGCAAAAGCATCGCCGTCCATATCATCGCCAAAACCTTGATAGGCGATGTCCATAAATGGGATGAGTTTTTTATCTTTGATGATGTCAAGCACAGTATGCCATTGCTCATGTGATAAGTCCACACCTGTGGGGTTGTG
This sequence comes from Moraxella nonliquefaciens, assembly GCF_001679005.1. Taxonomy (GTDB): domain Bacteria; phylum Pseudomonadota; class Gammaproteobacteria; order Pseudomonadales; family Moraxellaceae; genus Moraxella; species Moraxella nonliquefaciens. Next base: position 132,623 of record NZ_LXTW01000023.1, read on the forward strand.
GCAACAGGGGTGTAGTAGCACCACGTCATTTTCGTTTAGGGTCTTTAAAAAGGCACACATGTCATCAAATTTGACGCCGATGGTCTCCTCATCATAGTAGGGGTATTTGCCAACTTCTAATCCTGACCCCTCAAAAATACTGATATGATTGCCCCATGTTGGGTCAGACACATAGCATTTGGCGGTTGGAAACCACTCATGGATAAAGTCCGCTCCAACTTTTAATGCACCACTGCCTCCTAAGGTTGCGATGGTAGCAACTCGTCCGTCTTTGATGACCTTGCTGTCTTTGCCAAACAACAATGCTTGACATGCCTTTTTGTAGCCTGCCAAACCGTCCATGGGCAGATAACCACGAGGGCGAGATGGATTTACTATGCGTTCTTCGGCGGTTTTGACGCATTCTAGGACAGGTAATTTACCATCTTCGGTGTAGTATACGCCCACACCAAGGTTTACCTTGATGTCGGTGCGTGAATCGTTGGCAAACTTGTCCATGAGACCTAAAATTGGGTCGCCAGCATAAGGGGTAACGTGTTCAAACATAACAAATACCTTTGTTGTTGTGGATAAAAATTCAATCAAGCCATGTCAGTATAACGCAAAATTGGGCGATTGTGGGGAAATTTTGTGATTTTTAGAGAATGATTTTGATGGTTTTTATCACCATCTTTTTTGTCATAAATATACTTAAATACACCCCTGACCGCATCGGATGTTAATAAAAGCGTTTATCGCCTGTTTTGCCACCTTAGTCAGCACATTAGGGCATGTTTTTTAATCTATATATGCCGTTTTGGGCTTGCTGACCAAAAAATCCCCAGCATTATTAATTAAAAATTCCTTAAAAGCAAGGGCGGCAGGCGATAGCGAACGGTTTTTATGGGTATAGAGTAAAAATTTGCGTTCTACCACAGGTTCATTGATGGGTCGCATGACAAGACCATACAACTCAACCCATTCGGCAGCGTAGAGCAGACATAAAGTTATCCCAAGTCCCATTCTGGTCATGCCAAGAGCGGTTGAGAGAAAATTAATCTCAAAATCAGGGTGAAAGATACGACTTGAAATGTTATTGGGCAACTCATTTTGTAGGCTTTTGATAAAAGGGCCATTTAAGGTGATGAGTTTTTCATCCAGCAAGTCCGCCCACGTGATTTCATCTTTTTGGACAAAAGGGTGATTTGGCGGTAACACCAAATAAAAAGGGGAGCTAAACAGCACATCCACATTCAAATCATCAGAATAAGAACGTTCAGGGGCGACCCCCAAATCCGCTTCCAAATTTTCAATATGTTCAACCACATTATCAACTGAGCAGTCGGTGAGTGTTACTTGAATGTTGGGGTGCAGTTCACAGAATTTGGCGATAAATTTTGGCATGGTGGACGCAGATAATTGCTGAGAGACAGCAAGGCGGACATGTCCTTGATGTAGGGATTTTAGATTATCCACTTTTTCATTGAGTACTGACATTTCATTGAGTACTCGCCGAGCCTGTGGTAATAACCTAGAACCTGCATCTGACAAGTGTAGTTTGCGAGTGGTGCGGTCAAAGAGTTTGACATCAAGGTTTTGTTCCAGTTCTTTAATCAGACCACTTAGGGCGGACTGAGTCAGACACAGTATTTCAGCGGCTTTGGTAAAACTGTTTTGCTCAGCAACAAGCACAAAAGCTTTTAGCTGGCGTAAGGTGGTACTCATTATCATCAACCTTAATAAACGCATAAGATGATATTATAAATGATAATTGCCAAGATGCAAGAGAATGGATGAAATATTTTTGGATAAACATCAAAGAATGTCTGTTTTTTCATGTGTCATGATGCCTGTAACATTGATGGTGTGGATTGATAAGTTTTTGCTTGACCAAATCATCCAAATAAGTCCTGATTGTGCTAAAATATTGTAACGATTCATACTCATACTTATAATGGAACATTCATGCTAGTATCTCTAACCTTAGATAATTTGGCTTTGATTAAGCATCATGAGATTGGCTTTGATGAACGTTTTAATGTCATCACAGGCGAAACAGGTGCAGGTAAGTCTTTGATATTAGATGCTTTATCACTGTGTGTAGGTGGGCGAGCTGATACTGGTATGATACGTTTTGGGGAGCATGAAGCATCGGTATTTGGTGAGTTTGATATTACCAATAATGACAAAGTAAGTCAGTGGTTTGCTGAACATGAACGAGTTTTGGATGAAAATACGGTACTCATTCGCCGTAAAATCAGTGCCAACGGACGCTCAAAATCATGGATAAATGGTTCTCCTGCCAGTCTAAGTGAGTTAAAATCATTGGGTAATATTTTGGTTAATATCCATTCACAACATGCAGGACTTGAACTTTTAAAACCACAGTTTATCATTGATTGGTTGGATGATGTGGGAGGGTTACATGAGCTAAAATCAGCAACCAAAGACGCCTTTGGAGCATATCAGTTCCTAAAAAAACAAGCCGAAGACACCCGTGTTATGTCCATTCAGCGAGCTGACCGCATGGCACTTTTATCATCACGTTTGGCAGATATAGAACCACTCATGACGGTCAATGTCAACCAAATAGAACAAGAATATGATGAATTGTCCAACCTTGAAAATCTCATGCAATCAGCAGTACAAGCGGTAACACACTTGGATAATGATGAGATGAGTGTGTCATCACTGCTGGCACGCAGTCTAAAAATTTGTGATAATTTATCTGACAAAAGCCGAGTATTTGCCGAGTGTAGCGAGTTACTCACCCAAGCATCTGATCAGATAGATGATGCGATAGCACGGCTTGTTGACTATGCTGAGCAGTCGCTACCTGACCAAGAGCGACTAGATGAACTCAATCATCTGATGGGACTGGCTCATCGGCTTGCCAAAAGATACCACACAACCACAGATGAACTAACCGTACAGGCAGGGCAGTGGCAGGCGGAACTGGATAAGTTAGAGAGCCTGCCTGATAATGAGGCCATGGATGAGCAAGTGGCAAGTGCGTGGCAGAGATATGTGGATATGGCGGAGAAATTACACAAACAACGCACACAAGTCGCCCCACAAATCGCTCATGAGTTAACCCATCGTTTGTTAGCACTTGCCCTGCCAAATGCCAGTTGTCAGTTTGAGTTTAGCCCCAAACAGACACATCATTACAGTGCCAACGGACTGTCTGAGATGACACTGATGTTTAGTGCCAATGTTGGCATGCCCATGCAGCCCTTACACAAAGTGGCATCAGGGGGTGAACTGTCTCGCATGGCTCTTATCATGCAGGTGATGAGTGCTGATGTGAATGAGCAGATACGTCCGACTTTGGTATTTGATGAGGTGGATGTGGGTGTCAGTGGTGGCACAGCTCAGGTGGTGGGCGAGTTACTAAGAAGCTTGGGTGAGCATCAGCAGTTATTTGCCATCACGCATCAAGCACAAGTGGCCGCAGCGGCACATCGTCATATTTTGGTGCATAAAGAACATAATAAACAGACGATGAGTCATTTATCCATCATCACAGGCGATGAACAAATTGATGAGTTGGCACGCATGTCAGGTGGGGTTAACATTACCGAAGCGACCCGAGCTCATGTTAAGGGTTTGCTTGATGATATTAACAAAACCAATTTGTAGCCTTGTCCTATAAGCATTGTAAAATGGGGATTTTGCCCCATATTGACCCTAATGACAACGATATCCCTAGGCGATCTGATTTGAAAAAAGTTTCCAATTTAACGCATTATTTTTTATTGCCCAGTCCGTCCATGCCTGATGAACGCTTTGTTGATGCACTAATTTATGTCTGTCGCCACAGCGCCGATGGGGCGTGGGGATTTGTGGTTAATAAACCCCTGAGTGTTTCGGTGGGTGGTTTATTGCATGAACTTGATTTGCCCGCCAGTCAAGAGGCGATGAACACCCCTGCCATGCACGGCGGTTTTATCCGTCCTGAGGCAGGTTTTGTATTGCATACAGGACTGCCTGAGTTTGCTTCATCATTTGCAGTAAGTGAGAATGTTTGTATCACGGTCAGCAAAGATGCGTTAAATCTGATATCTGGCGACAGCTTGCCTCATTTTTTGCTTTGTATGGGATTTTGTCATTGGAGTGCAGGTCAGTTAGAACAAGAGATAGACGAACAAGATTGGCTCGTCTGTCCTGCCAATTTAGAGATATTATTTCGGGTGAAGTTTGAAGATAGGTTGGCGTTGGCTTATGACAAACTGGGCATTAACCCTGATAAGTTTACGCTAACAACAGGATTTGCTTAGGGTGTGCTTGACGTTCATGGTATTTTATTTGATATTTGCCAAAAATTGTTTAATTTACCAAAAACAATGGAAATTTTATGACAACACCGACTTTAATTTTAGCCCTAGATTTTGGTGTCAAAAAAATGGGCATGGCACTGGGTAACAGCCTAAGTGCAGACGCACGCCCTTTTGATATTTTGGCGATGAATAACGGTCAGCCTGATTGGGATAATCTGTTGGGTATTATCAAGCAGTGGCAGATTGATGTGGTGGTGGTTGGTTTGCCTCTGAATATGGATGGTACAGATTCAATGCTCTCAAAACGAGCCTCTAAATTCTCCCGCCGCCTAGCACACCGCCTAGCAGAGAATCATTTGCCTGTGCAGGTGTACATGTATGACGAACGCCTGTCCTCATATGAAGCTCGTGCCATGGCATGGGAGCGTGGCTGGATAAAACACGAGCGAGAGCCGATTGATGATGTCTCAGCATGCTTGTTAATTGATGGTTACTTTAACTCGCCAGAACTTGTTCGCTATGTTGGTAGTTATTATGATAATGAACATAAGGGCAAAGATTAGAGCTTATCATTTTATCATCTTGTTATCTTATCAAAACTTTATCAAATACCGATATTTGTCATTACAAAGGGTTACACAAAGCTTTGATGGCAGGGTAAATGTCAAATGTAAGGGTCAGTCTTATCATTGAATTCGTCGTGATTGTAAAGTGGTCATACAGCTTGACAAAACACTCAAAAAACTGCACAAAAAAGGACACGCATGGATAATCACGACCCCAAATCAGCCCCAACTCAAATTAATTCTCAAACCAAACATCAACAAATCATCCAACTCATCACACAAGCGATAGTACTTGCCAATATCAGCGTATATCTGGGTTATGCAGCGATTGTGTGCTTTTGTGTATTTGGTACGTTGGCGAGCATGGCGGTGTTTAAAAATAGTGGTGCGGTATATTGGGCGTTTCATTATCTGCCCTATGTGCTAATTGGTGTGTCCATGCCAATAAGTTTGTACCATCTGTTTATTTTGGGACGATATCGTATTATCCAAAAGAGTATTTTAAAGATAATTTTAATGATGGGGGTGGGGCTGCTCGCATTTGCTTTTGCCATGATGATTAAGGGGCAGGCAGTGGCATTTTATATGAGCCTGTTTTTGGCGATGGTTGCATGGTTTGGTATGCCATTTTTGTTTCGGGTGAATTTAAAGAAATTTTTAGATTTTCTAAATCATTCCCCCAACAGAAGCGATGATGGTGAGAGTGAAAATAAAAAATAGCCAAATATCATGAGTTATGCTACCATAAGTCATTTATAGCCAAATCATTTTATATCATGAATTATAAGCACGCCTACCACGCAGGCAACTTTGCAGATGTTGCCAAGCATATTTTGTTACTTCAACTGCTCGCCCAATTTAGTGCCAAAGCCAAACCCTTTTATGTGCTTGATGCTTATGGTGGGCGTGGTTTATATTCTTTGGAGAGTACCGAGGCGGTTAAGACAGGCGAGGCGGATAAAGGCATTCGTGCCTTAGAAAATGCCACACTTAGCACACCACCAAAGGCCATTATTCAGTATCTATTAGACCTTGACACCGCCCGAAAAACCTATGATAAACACGTCTACCCAGGCTCACCTTGGTGGATTGCCAACCACGCCCAAAACCATTCGGACAACGCTCCCTTGCGTGCCGAAGCCTTTGAAGCGGTGGCAGACGAGTATGATGCTCTAAATTATCAGCTTTATCAGCTCCCCATTGGCATTCATCATCGCAACGCCTTTGAGGGTGTGCCTGCTGTTTTGCCCCCAAAAGAAAAACGTGGTATCATCCTGCTTGACCCACCTTTTGAGCAGGAACATAAGGATTTTAGCCGTTTGGTAGAGTTATTAGTGGCAAGCCATAAAAAATTTGCCACAGGGACATTTATGCTTTGGTATCCTATTAAAAATAAAGAAGCGATTGAGCTGTTTTATAAAAAAATGAAACGTACCCAAATCCATCGTCAGCTTATTTGTGAATTAAACCTATATCCCAATGACGTGGCAGTAGGCATGAACGGCACAGGACTGCACATCATCAATCCACCTTGGCAATTTGACGAACATGCCAAAGAGATTTTGCAAACGCTTGCTCCAATCCTAAAACCAGCAGATGCCCCTGCCATGAGTATGGATGATACGGTAGTGGTGAAATGGTTGGTTGGGGAATGATTTTAACATCCAAGATAAATTTATCCCCATAAATTCACATCCTAACAATAATCTGCCCCACATTATAACTCATGTTAAAAACAAAAAATCATGACAAACCAGTCCTCACATACCCAAAAAGACCCAAATGACCATGACGGCATCACCTTTGAAGTTGTTGAAACCGAGCAGCATGGCAATCAAAAAAAGATAAGCCATGGGGTCTATCCCATCCCTAACCTTATCACAAGTGCCTCCATGCTCTCAGCATTTTTCTCTATTGTTGCCAGTAGTGAAGGACGGTTTGATAAGGCATGTCTTGCCATTTTCTTATCTGCCATTTTAGATGGTATGGATGGACGGGCTGCCCGCATGCTAAACGCCCAAAGTCCTTTTGGTGAACAGTTAGACAGCCTTGCCGATTGTGTCGCCTTTGGGCTTGCCCCTGCCATACTCATGTACCATTTTGCCTTGCATGAATTTGGACGGTTTGGGCTAACCTGTGCTTTTGTATTTAGTGTCTGTGCTGCATTTCGTTTGGCAAGATTCAATGTGCAAATTGGTACGGTAGATAAAAAATATTTCATCGGATTGGCAAGTCCTTTGGCAGCGATTTTGGTTACATCAAGCGTCATGGTAGCCAAAGATCACGCCATGAGTTTTACCTCTCAAATGCTTGCTGGTCTCTGTGCGATATGGACGGTTATTTGTGGTCTATTGATGGTGAGCAACGTCAAATATTATAGTTTTAAAGAATTTGACCGTCAAAAAATCCCCTTTGTTGGGCTCATCATTGGCGTGCTTATCATGGGCATTGCCTTATATGACATTCCTGTGGGTGTGCTTGCTATTGGTGTGATTTATGCCTTGTCTGGCTTTTGGACGACCTTTATGACAAAACGAAAAAAAATCTAAATCTTTAAAATCAAACATCAAAAATAAATCGCCCATTCTGTCGCATCATTTGTCAAGCCATTCCAAGCTAATATGCTTTGTTGGCAATTTTGCTGGCAATAGGATGGGGCAGGTTTTAGCCTTAGAATCAAAAACACATAATAAAACCCCCTAAAAATCAACCCCCTACAAATATTTTAAAAAAACCTAAAAAAACCCCTTGACCCCCA
>NZ_LXTW01000024.1 GCF_001679005.1 Moraxella nonliquefaciens
ACCACCCCCATCAAACCCAAACTCCTTAACCCTTATCACATTGCCCCTGTCATCATAGTCATATTCTATCCCAGTTTGTTTGCCAGCAAACACAGAATCGGTACTAATGCTTTTAATCAGATAAAAGGCAGGACTGTCTTTGTCATTACTGATGTAGGTGGTGTTAGTGGTATGAGTAGGACTGCCTGCAATATGGTCTTGCACCATTGTCTTGACCACCCGTCCAAAGTCATCATAGATATAGCGTTCACTGCTTAGGATATTGGCTTCGTTGGCAATGTTAGCATCATTGCCAACGAAGTTTGTGGGGTTAGGGGGGTTGGTACTTGCTTGGACAAGTGTGTGCTTGGCAATCACCCGCCCTTCTTTATTATACTCATAGCGTACATTGGACTGATTACAAGTCATACAGCCAACGCCAATGGCAGACAATAGGCGTATGCCTGTTTTATCATAGGTGTAACGATATTGTGTGGTTTGCCCTAGGCTATTGGTTAAGGTGTTAGTGTAGGTATCGCCAAGCGTGGAGTAAGTTGCCTTATCATCATAGCTGACACTGATTTTGTGGGTATCACCCTTGCCAGTAGACAAAATGGCTCTGTCATAAGCATCGTATGCAAAACGACTGATGAGTTGTTTTTTAAGACCATCATTACTGCTGTCTTTGTCGTTGTCTTGAATATAGAGATACTTGGCAGTTAGATTGTGTTTGTCGTTAGGGTCGCCATACTCATAGCCCAATCTACCGCCTTGATGGGTAACCACTTCTATAAGATTACCAATTTTATCTAAGCGATATTGCCAAACTTGTTTATCTATCTTTGTTCCTTCTTTACTCACATTGATATAAGATAAGCCATCATCGTTGGTTTGATACTCAAAACGAAGCACTTGACCTAAGTTATTAGATACCCTAGCAAGTTTACCATCGGTATTGTAGTGTAGTTGCCAATAGAGGGTTTGGGTATTCTTGTTAGAAGCAAGTTTTTGTACACGGCTTAATTGACCGTATTGATACCTGCCTACGGTATTGACCTTATCAACTTGTCTGTGTGGGGCAAATTCCATCACACGCCCATCAGGCAGGTGCCATTGCCATATCATCTCATCACCTAATGCGTTGGTGTGATGACTGATGGGTTTGACCTCCACATAACCCAAAGATATGTCATCAGGGACAAAGCGTTCACTAAGTAGTCCTGTGCTATCATCTTTTATCTGCTGTTTATTAAAGTGATACAAACCACCATCTGCTGTCAAAATCTGAACATTATCCCCCAAATCTTGTAATTGCAACTCATAATCAGACCGCCAACCGATACCAAAGATACCACGCTGAGTGGATTGTGAATTATAATAACGAGTCAAGCGTAAAGCAAAGGCATCGCCCACCTCATCAATGTCTAAGAGTTGCTCAAACTTATTGCCTGTCAAAAGATTGATGGGATTGCCCCCAAAAGCGGTGGGAGAGGGGTTATTGGAACGAACAGAAGTGGCAGATGGAGCAGGGCAAAGATTGGTGCCACTACTACCTTTTGAATTGTGCTTAACAGTACCGATACACCGTAAGCCTTGATTTGGTTTGGTAAGACTGACAATACCGCCATTGGCAAGAGCAGGAATGCCAAAACCAACACCCAAAGCAATAAGAATGCTTGTGGTAAGCAAGGTGGGTTTGGTGCAAGAAGTGGGGGGTGTGGTCATAGATAAACTCGACAATAGCAACAAAATACGACATTGTGTTTTTTGTGTAGTATTTTGATGTGTTTTTATTGGAGTTTTGCCCTTACAACTTTCTCATTGTATCTAATGAAGGGAAGAATGTCAAGAGAAAGATTGCAGTAAAATAGTCGTTATAAATTGTATATTTTTTACCTTTTATCTTAAAAAAACATACCTTTTATCTAAATATTGAAAAATTTTACAAAAAATCACTTGAAATATATTTGCCAAATTTAATACTACCTTTTTCTTGTGCCTGTTTTATCATCCACATCAAACTTGCGTTAGACAGGTCGCCATCTTTATACCCACCCCCAATATCAGAATGAGCACCTAAAAAACCTTTTTCTAGACGGTATTTGTCATTGATGGTTTTATCATTTTTACTGTTAGCCTCCGTTTGACTGATATAGATAGACCGTCTGGCAAATTCAGCACGGTTTTCATTGGTGGCAACGGCGTGGACGATGGTTTGAAAGTCGCTATTTGAGACATCTAAATTCATTCCAAAAGCTCTGATGTTTTGCATATCGTTATCCTGATTTACTACCAAACACTATCACTCAACACCAATGTCCGCTCAATGTTTTGACTAACCTTACCATTACTATCTATGTATAAAGTAACGGTTACTCTGCTTTTGGCTTTTTGGTCATCAGCTACCTTGTCATAACGAGTATCCCATATTGGCATAGAAGTTCCCTTGTCCAACAACTGCTTAGGATAAATGGTATAAGTACGCCAAGCAGATGGGGGAAGCTTGTCTGCCTGTAATTTAATATAATTATCTAATCCCATTGACCAAGCTCTATCTTTTTCCCAAGGAATGATGGCGTAATTGATGGTTAGGGTATTTGGTGGATTGCTACCAAAACCATCCCCATTATAGCTGTTAGCCCATAAATCGTATGGATTGTTTGCTTTGTTGGTTTTTATGATGACGGCCTGTTGATAAAAATCCGCTTGGCGTTTTGCTACATATAACTCGGTTTTTACTCCAAAGACTGCTGATGAAAATAAGCAACCAGTCAGTATTACACCAAATAAGGAGATGGCTAATAGTTTATTCATTATTTGTCTCCTTCAACATAGTTTATTCATTATTTGTCTCCTTCAACATAGTTTTGCAAAGGAGTTCCAGAGCATAGTTTTTCTTCACTGAGATTGCTTGGGATAAAATCCTTGTTTCTTTCTGTTTTTAAAGCCAATCCGTAATTACAATTTACCCAAGTAATATAGTCGTGCAAGGCAATGATTTCACCCTTCCCATTCGCCATCAACACCGCATCCTTAACCAAATTGCCAACATAAGGCACACGCTCTTTTTTTAAAAAAGCCTTTTTGTTTATTTTTTGCGATGATTTCAGTGGCATTTTGTAGCTTGTCTAATTTTTTATTATTTGGATTTTCAAAGGCTTTGGTGTCATTCCAGTTTAATTCTAAATGTTTAAAGTTATTAAATATCTTGGTTTTGTCATAGTCTTTTGAGCTGTCAGTTGCCCATCTAAACTCACCGCCTAGACTAAAAGGAAGGGTAAATGAACTGTCGTGAACAATGGGGTTGTTGATTTGTTTGTATTGGCTATAATCTTTAAACTTGATGTTGCCTTTTTCTTGTGCCTGTTTTATCATCCACATCAAGGCAACATTAGACAAATCCCCACTCTCATACCCACCCCCAATATCCGAGTGAGCACCTAAAAAACCTTTTTCTAGACGGTATTTGTCATTGATGGTTTTATCATTTTTACTGTTAGCCTCCGTTTGACTGATATAGATAGACCGTCTGGCAAATTCAGCACGGTTTTCATTGGTGGCAACGGCGTGGACGATGGTTTGAAAGTCGCTATTTGAGACATCTAAATTCATTCCAAAAGCTCTGATGTTTTGCATATCGTTATCCTGATTTGAGCCAAAGGCAGGGACGGTGTCGTATAGTCCCATAAAGTTGAATTTGAAGTTAATGCCAAAGAGATTTTTTTTGGTGTTTCCAATAATTGAGAATATCTATTGTGTGTTCCATTTTGTTGTCTATAACAACTGTATGAAATTTTAATTCTACATATCTGTCGTTTCTCTCTGTAAATTTTGATGAAGTAATATCAAAATTTTTCTCTTTGTTTCCGATGGGATTCTTGTCTTTTATGGAATTTTCAATAATTTCTTTGGTGTTTATGGTGTAGGTCTCCCAAGCATCTTGTGGAATTGTATTATAAAGGCTGTCAACATAGTCGTCCATTTTTGTACAAGTTTTCATTGTTTCATCATCAAGATATGCTGGGTCACAAAAAATTGTATTTCGCTTTCTTGGGATTGTTGTATATCTAAATGTTAAGTTTGGTATGTTGTTCCATTTTTTAATATTAAACAAGCAGGTTCCATAGTGAAAAAATCTATCATTATTTTTTATCCTATCATCTGGATTATACCCAATGGCTAGATAATAAAGACCACAATAGGATTTCATTGGTTCCAACAATTCATAAATAATAATTTGATCTCTTGTATCATCATTTAGACTGTGTGGAGAGTTGAATGTAATTGTACTAATCTCTGATTTTGGACTGGCACAGGCTGTTAATGATGTGAATAGATAAAACACTGTCATAATTTTTATAAATTTCATCTCTTATTCCTTATTGAATTTGAACAGAAAGACCATCAAGACTATAACCCTTATTTTTAAGCCAATTAATATAATCTTGAATAAGAATGTATCTTTAATTGTTGCCAATTGCACCCTTGCCATATAAAATACTAGGCTGACCCTCTCCATCAATACCTTTAAACGCCCTAATCTCATCAACTTCTGGGCAGTCATTGAAGATGTGCCCACAAGCCCATCTTCTCATATACTCATCACTAAGACGGTGTATATATCATTAAATCGGGTTGCCCCTTTGGTTGATAAGATTGACTATGTTCCCAATTAAATTTTAGGTGTGGAATGCTAGTAAATTACTCTATACTACCATTTTCAGCCCCTGCCCAGCGAAATTGACGACTTGGACCAAAAATAATAGTTCCAGCAGCTCTCTCCACTCCAATACTATCGTGAACGATAGGGTTGGAAATTCTTTTGTTATTGGTATTTAATTTAATCTCAGTTTTAGTGCTTTGGCTTTTATATAGCTTATTAGCCTCATTTGCCATCCATACCAAAGTAACATCAGATAAGTCGCCATCTTTATACCCACCCCCGATATCAGAATGAGCACCTAAAAAGCCTTTTTCTAGGCGGTATTTGCCATCGATGGTTTTATCATTTTTACTGTTAGCGTCCGTTTGACTGGTATAGATAGACCGTCTGGCAAATTCAGCACGGTTTTCATTAGTGGCAACAGCGTGGACGATGGTTTTGAATTCACTTCCTGAAATGTCTAAATCCATTTCAAAAGCTCTGATGTTTTGCATATCGTTATCCTGATTTACTACCAAACACTATCACTCAACACCAATGTCCGCTCAATGTTTTGACTAACCTTACCATTACTATCTATGTATAAAGTAACGGTTACTCTGCTTTTGGCTTTTTGGTCATCAGCTACCTTGTCATAACGAGTATCCCATATTGGCATAGAAGTTCCCTTGTCCAACAACTGCTTGGGGTAAATGGTATGCGTACGCCAAGCAGATGGGGGTAGGGATTGGGCGTAGTTGTTTCTTAGTCTATCTTTTTCTGCAATTAAACTGTTATAATAAATATCGGGATTGATATTTATTGTGGCATATTTAAGGTTTAACTCTTTTGGTAATGAGTTGGCATTTATACTATCACTTTTAATACCCCAAGTAATATATTTGGTGTTTTGTTTAAAAATTCTTTTAAGTTCAGGCGTGTTTTCAAAAATCACAACGCCTTGATAATTTTCTGGCAAGTTGCTACCAAGTCCAAGTATCATTTCTGTCTTTGTACCAACCATTTCCGCAATAACGCATCCACATACTGACAATGATGCAAGTAGAGCGATAAGATTTTTTAAAATGAGATTATATGTCATAACTGTCTCCTATTTCTTAACTTGCTTATGAAGCGGTATGCCTGAACATAGTTGCTTATCACTTAAAGCTGTTTCGCTGCTTTTGATTTCTTTATTGGTATATTTTAAATCTATCCCATAATGACATTTTAACCAATACAAATAGTCATTGATGGCAATGATTTTATTTTCATCATTAGCCGCCATCAACACCGCATCCTTAACCAAATTGCCAACATAAGGCACACGCTCTTTTTCAAAAAAGCCTTTTTGTTTATTTTTTGCGATGATTTCAGTGGCATTTTGTAGCTTGTCTAATTTTTTATTATTTGGATTTTCAAAGGCTTTGGTGTCATTCCAGTTTAATTCTAAATGTTTAAAGTTATTAAATATCTTGGTTTTGTCATAGTCTTTTGAGCTGTCAGTTGCCCATCTAAACTCACCGCCTAGACTAAAAGGGAGGGTAAATGAACTATCGTGAACAATGGGGTTGTTGATTTGTTTGTATTGGCTATAATCTTTAAACTTGATGTTGCCTTTTTCTTGTGCCTGTTTTATCATCCACATCAAGGCAACATTAGACAAATCCCCACTCTCATACCCACCCCCAATATCCGAGTGAGCACCTAAAAAACCTTTTTCTAGACGGTATTTGTCATTGATGGTTTTATCATTTTTACTGTTAGCCTCCGTTTGACTGATATAGATAGACCGTCTGGCAAATTCAGCACGGTTTTCATTGGTGGCAACGGCGTGGACGATGGTTTGAAAGTCGCTATTTGAGACATCTAAATTCATTCCAAAAGCTCTGATGTTTTGCATATCGTTATCCTGATTTGAGCCAAAGGCAGGGACGGTGTCGTATAGTCCCATAAAGTTGAATTTGAAGTTAATACCACAATTGGCTAAAAAGTTTTTGGTGTACAGCCAATCACGACTAACACGCTCTTTTGGGTTGCCTTTTAGGTTATAATCATAGGCATGCCAATTGTTTCTGCCTGTCTTGGATTTCATAATGCTTTGAACTTTATTGGCAAACATACGAGCAGAAGCTGCTCCACGACTAAACCCAACAATGTCTAGGTTGATGTTAATTTTCCCTTTTTCTTTGATTTGCTGTTTGCCTTTTTCGCTATGGCGGTATTCGTATACTTTTTCTAGGTAGCTATGTAAATAACCCACCATTGCATCTACACGATGAACAATGGAAAAGCCAGTGATACCATCAGACAAAGGAATGCCTTTACTGCCTGTATGCTGGTCTGTTGTACTTGCCCCTGTCATATAGAATACATTGTTATTTTGCATCTCTGCATTAAATGGCTTAATTTGGGGCTGTAAGTTGATATTGGGCTTGCCGAGCCATTTGCTATCAACGGTGGCGTATTTCCAGGTAGTATTTGGAAAATTTGGTTCGTATGGATCTCTTTTGTATAAATCTCTAAATATTTCAACATTGGTTGATGTATGTTTCGAGCCACCTATCCCCAAAAATCCTTTTTTGTCATAATCTTGGTTTTTAGTCCCATCAAACGCAAACAACAACAACCCCACAGGGTCATTATAATGAATTGGGCTGTTACCCACATAAGTATAAAGATTCTCTCCCCCTGCAAGCCCTAATGGGTCGGGGGTAATGTATCTGCCCGTGGTAGGGTCATAGTATCTGTGATGATTGTAGTATAGTCCTGTCTCTTTGTCTTCATATTGACCACTAAATCTTAGATTAAGCGTGTAGCCTGTTTTACTTTGTAGTTCTTGATTGACTATACCACCAAAGTCGGTTGGAGTTAATTGCCACACCAATTGATTGTTGTCATCTCGTACTTGTCTGGGTCTGCCTAGATGGTCGGTGATGACATAGTGGATTTTGGGGGTGTTTGCATAGACTGCTTGCTGATTGTTGGCTTGACCGTCTTTTGCTTGACTGCCAAACTTGGCTTTTAGCGTTTGCCACAGACTTTCTTGTTTAGTGTCATTATTTTTTTGACCGCCTTTGTCTTGCGTACCTTGCTCTTGGCGGTCATAATCCATCGTGGCAATCAGTTTATCACCCATATAGACATAATGGCGGATGATATTGCCCTTATCATCTAGTTCGTGTTGTAATAGGCTGTCTTCATAGATATAATGAGTGGTGGTAGGGATTGAGATGTACTCGTCCTTATCATTGACATAGCTGATTTTTTGGGTGCGTTGCCCAAGCTCGTTGTAGCGATAACTTGCCACAGGTTTGCCGTCCTTATACTTGACTTCGCTTAGTCTACCATTGTGATAGGTTAGGAAATATTTGCCATAAGTAATGGGCTTGCCTGCGCTGTCGTATTGGATGGAGGGCGATATGGGGTTGTTTTCTGTGCTTGTTGCACCTGTATTGGCGTGTGTGCTTTTGTTTGTGCCTGTGATTCTACCCTTGTCATCATAGCGATACTGGGTTAGAGTCATCATTCCCACACTGGACTTAGACTGACTGGCGACACGATTGCCAAGCTTATCATAAGCATAATAGGTGTCGTGCTTGGTGTGTGGACTGTTTTGTTTGCTTAGGAGTAGAGCATTGGTGTCGTCATACAGATAGTGATAAGTATGCGTGCCTTGTTTATCTTGCTCTGTGATAGCATCAATCAGTCCATTATTGCCCCTTTGCCAGTGCTGGCTAAATAGGGGGCTTGACGGCTCATTTTTGTGCTGACCGTGTGTTATTTTGTCTTTACTGCTCGCTTGGGCTGGTTGGTAGCTTAATCCCGCCCAATTACCCATTGTATCATAATACTGGCTTTGTATGATGTGTCTGCCAAGCACATAGCTTACTTGTCCAGTTTGGGTGTTGCTTGCTTGGCCATCTGTTTGTTTGGTCAGTAAAGCAGATTTTTGCTTACTATGTGGTGCTTGATAGCTGATGACATTGTTTTTGCTGGACAATACTGTACCATCAGGCAAAGTGATGCCAACCTTTTGTGCCTTGCCATCTTTGTCTTTTTGATAACTAAACTTGGTAATAAGAGGTGTATTAAGACCTGATAGTTGCACGGTTTTTTGAATGACATTGTTGTCATTATCATAGGTATAATGCACCGTTTGGGTGTTATCGTTCATACCAACAAGTCTGTCTTTGTCATCATATTGCCAAGTGGTAGAGAAGATGGGCTTATCTTGTGTGCTTGCATTGGTGTTGGCGTGATAGACTTCTTTTTTGATACGCAGACCCTTATTATTGTAATGATAAACAATCCGTCTGCCATCAGAGAGTAGTATTTGGATAAGGTTGCCTTGACTGTCATAGGCATACTGATGGGTGTCTACTTGTGGGTGAGTGATGGCAGAGATTCTACCAAAGTCATCAAGCTTATAAACAGCTTGACTGCCATCGCCCAGTGTTAGGCGTAGGGTGTTTTTGTCAAAAGCAGATAAAATGGGTGTTTGCCCAGTTTGGGTATTTTGTTTTAAGTCTGCCATTATCACAGCATCAAATAAAACACCTTGATTAACGCCAGCATTTAAGGTATTAAAGCCAAGGTCTTGTCCATTACCATCAAACACCTTGGCAATCTGACCAAACTCATCTCGCTCGTACGCTACTTGTCCTGCCAAACCGCCATTGATGTAGCGAGCCATACTGTTGGCTTGTCCTTTGTCATCATAAGTAAAGTCAAATCTTAATTCATCATCGTCTTGGGTGCGAATTAGTTTAACAATCAAGTCCTTTTCATTGTGATAAAAGGTGGTGGTAGTATTTTTTAAGGGTTCCTCAATTTTTTGTAGTACGCCTACTTTTAGCCAAGTGTATTTAGTGATTAAGACCTCTTTGTCAAGATTGCCTTGTCTGTACACTTTAATGGGTTGATTGTGGTCATCATAATCAATATTGGTAGTCCGCTCACTAAGCACACCACCCCCATCAAACCCAA
>NZ_LXTW01000025.1 GCF_001679005.1 Moraxella nonliquefaciens
ATTATGCTCGCAATGTCGTCAATAATGCAACATCTGGGATAAATACTACAACTTCTGTTGAAGCTTCAGGAGTGGCACTATTTGGGTTTGCTCAAAGCAGGGGTATTGCTACGGACATTAAGGGTAATGCTTGTACAGTTGATGCAACTTGTTTTTTGCTTGGACCAAGAGTTGGCGGATCGGCTGGCTTTAATCAAGAGTTGGCAACTGGAAATCTTACACCAGGAGAGAAATATTATGGCGTTTCAATTGATGGTGCTGTAGTTCCTATTGCAGGAGTGAAAGGTAATGTGTCTTTGTATAGTAATGGTTCGGTGGGGTATCATGGAGGAGCATCATCAGGAGCTGATTTTGGTTTAGCTGTAAAGGTTTGTTCGGTGCAAACAGAAAAAGAGTGTAAATAAACATGAATAAAAAAATTAATTTTATATATTTCTTTCTTGGTTCTGTTTTGGTTTTTTTTGGTAAATATTTTGCAGATAATGTAAGAATATTTTTGTTTGTATTATTATTTATAACAGCAATTTTTCATGCAAAGGATACATTTAAATATATTTTAATATCTTTGAAAGATATGATTAAGCAAATAAGAAAATGATTTTATGAAAGATATAGTTGATGATTGTATTTAGAGGGTAATTAAAGACTAAAACTTGTGAGAACAATCATGACTTATGTAAAAAGAATGATTAGGAATTTTTGTATCATT
>NZ_LXTW01000026.1 GCF_001679005.1 Moraxella nonliquefaciens
GCTTTTAAACTCATTCAAAACCTAGACGAACTTAATAACAAAAACATTGACATCACCTCTGATGAATATCAAAATACCATCAAAGAGATTGATAAATGGAGTGAAGGTGGGGTTTATCGCACCGCACTACATACAGCAATGGGACTGCTTGCCACAGGGACGGTGGAGGGTGGACTATCAGCAGGCACAACCGCTTACACCATCCCAAAGATTGATGAGTATCTAAAAGAACAAGGTTTTGACAAAGAAGTCAGAGATACTGCCCTACTTGCTCTATCAGCAGGCATTGGTGCAACCGTTGGTGGTGATACTGCAAGTACTGCTAACAATGTGGGGCAGGTGCAGTGGAATTATTTGAGTCATAGGGAGAATGAAAGATTGACAGAGTTAAGAAAACAAAAGTCTAGACTCTCTAACGCTTATGGCAATTGTGTATCTCAAAGATGTGCAGAAATTACACAAGAAATACAAAATCTTGAAAATCTTAGTAAGCAAAGAGATAAGGTGTTTGATACGGCTTATGCAAACTGCCGTGCAGGTAAGGATTGTCATCAGTTTTATTATTTGCATGTTACTCA
>NZ_LXTW01000027.1 GCF_001679005.1 Moraxella nonliquefaciens
TCGGGTACATGAAGATGATGATTCAGCACAGCAATATAAAGGGCCTTTATTGGTGATGATTAATCGTTATAGTGCATCAGCATCTGAGATTTTTGCTGCCGCAATGCAAGATTACAATCGTGGTATTATCATTGGTCAGAATACTTTTGGTAAAGGTACGGTTCAGCAAAGTCGCTCATTAAATTTTACCTATGATTTAGATCAAACACCATTAGGTTTATTACAGTATACGATTCAAAAGTTCTATCGTATTAATGGTGGTTCAACTCAGTTAAAAGGCGTTGCTGCAGATATTAATTTCCCTGAAATTATCGATGCCAAAGAGTACGGCGAAGATAAGGAAGATAATGCATTGCCATGGGATAAAATTCCATCTGCAACTTATACTGAAGTTGGCAATGCTCGCAAAGATGTTGATGTATTAAATAAAAAGCATCTTGAGCGTATTGCTAAAGATCCTGAATTTATTGCATTGAATGAAGATTTAAAAATTCGTAATGAGCGCCGTGAT
>NZ_LXTW01000028.1 GCF_001679005.1 Moraxella nonliquefaciens
TAAAACTCACAAAAAATTGCATTTTGTTACTAAATGAAAGTTGGGCTTGGGCTTCCCCTTGGGTTTTAAAATCGCTACACTTTTTGGCAGCAAATGCTGGTTGGCTGATTGGCAAAACCGCAAGAAGTAATATTAGATGGGCAAGTTTCATTGGGGTTTCCTTTCGTTATTCGCCAAAGGCGTTAATGATGTCATCTAATTTCATATCGTCGAGCATTGGCAAACCAAAAACTTCATCATAATCAGCCAAGGAGGCATTTGACAGCAAGTAACTGTCATAAGTGCTGCGAGCTTTACCATTTAGAGCAAAAAAGCGTTTTGATGGGCTTATCTCTTTTTGCCGATCTTATCTCAATCTTTGTTGATGTTTGTTCTGATAGTGTGCTTGGTGCTTGTATAGCTTCCACAGTTGGCTATGGTGGCAACATTAGCCTTGCGATTTATCCAATTTTATCACAAAAAAACTTGGAGCAGATATGTCAAACGCCCAAAAAGTGAAAGAAAGTTTCAAAAAAACGTAGCGAGACCATCAAATCTTGGCGCGAAGCTCGTGAGTATGGCCTAACCTATATCAGCCGCATTATCAATGGCTCAATCCAAGCAAAATACGGCAAGGCTCACAAAATTGCCATTAAACTTGGTTTGATTGACAGCAACAGATCTT
>NZ_LXTW01000029.1 GCF_001679005.1 Moraxella nonliquefaciens
CGAGCTAAACTTTGGATTTTGCGCATCAAACTTAACGAAAGAACCATACTTGTTTTTATGGGGGAACGCCGGGCGTTTCTGTTCGATTTTTACCGCACTTTTCTTGCTTTTAATTGTAAACTTTAACGAAACAATGCTGCGCCCTCGCTTGATCGGCTCAACACTTACAAGAAGATCCGATTTAGCATTGATTTCATCTATAGCTGGGGATAAAACTCGTTGATTAAACGAGTTATACCTTGGATATTTATCAGCAACTTGTAACCAATCTTTAAGATCCTCAATACTTGTTTGCCTCCAACCTGTATCTCTATATTGAGAGCATAATTCATATAATCGAATTGTATGCGTACTAGAAAAAGCACCAATATTTACCAATTGATATTTAGTAAAGTTATTATGCAACTGTGCGATATAGGGTAATAAATCCTCATGGAATTCGATATAAAAACGCCCTTNNCTCTTATTAACTAAAACTACTTCAGTTAATTCTTTTTCATTATCGACCAATACAATCCAACGTTTGGATATTTTAAGTATTGCATTCCTAACCTGGGTATAAGCTGATTTTTCATCAACATCAGGGAAATGCTTGCAGAAATCCGCAATAGTAAAATCAAACCCACGCTTAATAGGATTTTCAGGATTAAAAACACCTAGCGTCAAAGACAAAATTCTCATTTCATCAAGAGTCATGGAATAACTAGCTTGAACGAAACTATTAGCTTTAGAAATAGTTAAGGATGTATTGTTCATAATTTAAACTTAGCAACAACAGATTTACGGTAAATTTTATAACAAAAACACAAAAAAGACAACACTGTTAATTTCATGTTGTCCAATACCGTAAATTTGTTGTCTTT
>NZ_LXTW01000030.1 GCF_001679005.1 Moraxella nonliquefaciens
CACTACCACAGGACAAAACAACGCCAAAGCAAGAGCTGATTTGACATACAAGGTAAGTGCCAATGTCGCTGCCAAAATTGACATTACCAATATTGATGACGATTTTGGGCTAAATGTTGCCCAAGAAGAGTCAATTGTTAGAATTGGCGGACAATTTGAATTTACAGGACACTTTGGCATGGGCATGAATCACTTGGCGGTACGTCATGTGAGCGTCAAAATTGGTGATAAAACTTATTATTCTGGACTAAAAGAAGGTAGGTTTTACTTTGATGTGCCTTTTGATGAATTGCAACATCTAAATGGACAGGTGTTGGATTATGAATTTGTCTATGACCCCAGATTCTATCAATTAACTGATTTTGACATGGGGCGGTTTATGGTGGGTGAACAAATCACCACGACAATTACCAAACAATTTACCAAACCATCTGATGTTGTCAAAAGCGTGAATATTGATAGTCCTTATTTGAGCAAAAATGCAGATGGTGATTATCGTGTAGCGATATCTGGCGAGCCGATGTCTATGATTAGTGGCGTGGTGTCAGGCAATATTAAGCCCAATGATGTGGTAAGTATTGATGTGGCAGGAGTTAAGTATACAGCCGTTGTAGGAATGGACAAAGGCTTTAAGACGATGGTAAAAACCTCAGATTTGGACAAAGATGATGATAATCTTGTCGTTGCAAGTTTGACCACACAAGACCTAGCAGGTAATG
>NZ_LXTW01000031.1 GCF_001679005.1 Moraxella nonliquefaciens
ATAATCAACTTTCAACTTATTGTTTTGTAGCCAATAAGTCATGTTTCTCTTGCTAAATTGGTTGAACGAATTAAATATAAAAAAAGCAAACGAGAAAATTTGCTTAAAGTGGGAAATATTTTAGAGCAAGTTTTGATCGATTTGCAAGAAAAAAGCAACCCTACGAGGTTGCTTATGTATATATTTTAAACTAAATGTTGTAGAGTATTACTTTGTTGCTGAAATAAATAGCTTATATAAGCTTCCATATATTGCCAATCAGGTGCATCATTTTTAGTTGGTAAATAAATAGAAAAATCGGTTTTTATATGTCGATTGAGTTCGTCAATAAAAGCTTTGTAGTACAATTGACTTTCTTTAAATACCATAATAGCAATAAACATTTTAACATTGAATGACATTTGCCATTTGGGTTTTAAAACTACAACATTTTGACTTGTGTAAAATGGAGATGGCTGAATAAAACAAGACCCAAGATATTCTCCCCCAAGTGACAAAGTTAAATTACCTGCTTCATAAGGTTTTAAACCACTAATCTCATCAACACACTCAGTAATTCCGTTACTCTTATTAGCCCTTCCGATAAAATTAATGGTTGGATTAACACTAGTCATTTTAATTTTATCTAGTTTTGTTCCCATATCTATATCAAACATTTCATTATCGTATAAATGGAATCGCTTCCAGCCTTTTAATGAAATATTTTTCTCTAGAGGGTTATTTATATGATTTGCAATGGCAGAAATACTATCTTTTTCTATCAAATATAAACATTCAATGTGCTTTTCCATGTATTCCCAGTCTGGAATGTTATTTTTTACTGGTAATTTAATAAGTAAGTTTAATGCATTTTCTCTAGTAAATTTATTTACATAATCAAAATTCATTAATTTTGCTTTTGCTTTAAACACAATCATGAAAAATAATAAGCAATTCTTTGTCCATTTATCTTTATAAATAATAGGGACTAGCTTTTGAACATGGGAATATCCGACAAAATCATTGGATTGATAAAAAATACTATCGGCTGTTGTT
>NZ_LXTW01000032.1 GCF_001679005.1 Moraxella nonliquefaciens
CAAACACACCAAATCTTGTGTTTTATCAGCGTTTTTATTATGAAAATACTGATTATCCAAGCCTGCCGACTAAGGTTACGGGGTCTAGCATATTGCCAAATCAAGAGATTATCCTAAACATTGTCTATAATGAATTTGGCAGACCACTCAAATATGTCAAGACAGGCTATAATGCAGACGGACAGCCAATTACCGAAGAGTTACCTGCTCACAATAAAGTAAAGGACAATCCTAATTCAATAGTCGTTAAAAGCCCAAATACATCAGACGATGCTATTAGTGTCCTTTATGATTTTATTGCAAAATCAGAACAAAGGGTCAATGTCATACAAGGCAGAACGGGCAAGCCTACTGCCATTTATCTTGCCACAGGTACAACCTATCATCGCACTTATGATGATTTTGGTAGGCTAACCCACGCTACTGACCCAAACACAGGCAAATACAAATTAGCCTATGATACACAGGGCAAGCTAAAAATAATCACAAGTGAGATTGCAACACAAACGATTGGTTATAGCGATAAAGGATTAGCAAAATCTTTGCAGACTTGCGACAATATTGACAAAAGCTGTTGCCAAACCATTGTTTATCGTTATAATGACAATGGGCAATTAACCACTATTGATACCGACCGTCATGATATTACTTATGACTATCTACCAACAGGTACAGCCCAAACAGAAATCATTACTTTGGATAACAAAAATTATCCAATGCAATACACCTATGATGACAAAGGGCGATTAAATCAAATACGGTTGCCAGAAGGTCTTACTCTAAACTATGATTATGACAATACAGGCAAAATCATCAATGCCAAATACCAGTTGCCAAGCATAGGGTTATGGCAGTCTTTAACTAGAAAAATCAACAATAAAAAAGATTTTCAATCATTATCCACTCGCAATCTAATTCAGCCAAATGACAAGAAGTTTGCTCATAATAGTAAGCAAGCATTACATACACCCTAGATGCCAATAACAATCGCCTGAGTCGCTATGATAATGGAGTAATAACCACTTATAATTATCAAACCAATACCGACCGCTTAATACATATCAATCACCCAGATTATCAAATCACTTATGAGTATAATCAAGTGGGCAGTCCAATCAAGATTACCAAAACTGACAAAAATAACAAGGTAAGTGTTCAAACCATTAGCTATACGTCTGACAGTCAAATCAAAGCGATTTACCAAGATGGTGATTTGGTAGCAGAATATGATTATAATCATTTAAGACAACGCATTGAAAAAACGGTTTACCTTAAAGATGATAAGACAAACCAAATACAAAAAGAGACCACCCAGTACCTATGGCATAATGGGCTTGTTAGTGCCAAAATCAAAAACGGCAATATCACACGCCGATACATTTATATGGACATTACGCCAATTGCTGTGATAGACTACACTTATAATAACAAGGGCAAAATGATGACTGCACAAGCCTATACCGTCCATACAGACCAACTTGGCACACCCAAGAAAATCACAGATCAAAATAATCAAATTGTTTGGCAAGCAGATTATGAAGACTTTGGTAAAGCCACCATTGCTACCAAAGACAACTTTCGATTTAACCTACGCTTTGCAGGGCAATATTATGATAGCGAAACAGGGTATCATTATAATGCCCATAGATACTATAATCCAGAGACAGGCAGGTATCTAACTGCTGACCCCTTGGGGCTAAGCGGTGGATTAAACAGCTATGTCTATGCCAATCACGAGTCTTGGAAGTATGTTGATGTGTTGGGGCTTGTAACATTGCAACAAGTTCAGGAGGAGCTAGAAAAAGCGGGTGTTGCTAAAAAAGGTGAAAAAGTTATAGGCAGAGGAAGTTATAATATTGGAGAAATCAGACTTCAATGTTATTCTGATGAGCAAGTCTTTAATAAATGGTTAGAAATGGAAAGAAGAGACTTATCTTGGCTTGATGAGCTGAATGACAGGAAGTGTCCTGCGACAATACAGGAGGCTTATAAAAACCCAAATGGATTGTGGGAGAGACCTAGTACCTTTCCTACTATTCAAGTATATCACCCTGGGGCTAAATGGGAGATGCGTTCTAAGCCAACAAAAAATAAACATACTAACCAATGCACTTATGATGATAAAGGTAAGCTCATCACAATTCAGCGTCTAGCTGCTGGAACGGTTGATTATAAGGCTTGTGATACTTGGGATTGCTGGAAAACAGGCAAGCCCCATTATGAACACGATATGAGATTTTATGATATTGCTGTCACATTGCATAACAGGTATTATGGTAAAAAACACCCTTATAACCAATCAAAATATATTTCAGATTATTATTCTGTAAGACCAACTAAATTTTAGAGGAAAATTATGGTAAAAAGTATTGCTTTAACACTTTCTTTAAGTGTTGTTATAAATATAATTATTGTAATTTTTTTTGAAAAAACATCTAAAAGTTTTTTTGAAAAATTTTTAGATGTTTATGGATATTCTTTATCATATGTATTATTTGGTTTTCTTTTAGGAATTTCAATACAATTTATTGCAAAAATAAAAAATAAAAAAATCAGCTCAAATACTTTGATGTTTATACAAACAATATTTTCTTTAATAATATTTTTTATATTTATTGTAGTAAATATGGCAGCATCTTCTCTATGAATGTGTAGGTGAATTATGATATTAAAAAATAATAAAAACACAATCTATGCAACCAAGCACCTTATGGTAGAAACATTTCACACAGGAGTTACTTGGGATGTTCGCTCTAAACCAACCAAGGGCGGACATACCAATCAATGTACCTATGGTATTGATCGCAATCTGATTAGATTTCAAAGACCTGCTGCTGGTACTGCTGATTATAAGGAGTGTCGTTTCCCTATTTTTGATTGTAAAGAACACAAGGAACACGATGTAGATCCTTATTCATTGGCAGTAAAGCTAGGTAGAATGGATGACTATTACTCTATTAGACCAACCATTTATTGATTAGGCAAAACAATGAAAAATATTATCATTTTATTAATATTGAGTTTTATATTTCCGATGGCTGTTATGAAAATATTTGGTTATAATATTTCTGAATATTACTTTGAATTTTTGAGTAGGGGTTATATATTTTCTTTCATGTGTTTTTTTCTTGGTGGAATTTTTGGTTATATTTTTAATATACATAAACTAAAGGAGGGTGATAGTCATCTTCGGTATATTATGCCACAAATATATTTTTCTTTATTTTTTTATTTAATAATTTTATTTTATAATATGATCTTAGCGTCTGCATAGTTAAATTTATATCTGTTATTAGCTGAATGATAGAAAAAACAATAAAAATACAGTATGGGAGGAGCCAAGTGATAGTCGTACAGTAAAAATACTTCATAAAGGAGCAACTTGGGAGGTTCGCTCAAAACCCACTAGGAGCTCTCACTCCAACCAGTGTACTTATGATAAAAATAAAAGATTGCTCAAAAATCTGCCCGCTGCTGGTAGTGCTGATTTTAAGGTTTGTACTGAACAGGAATGCAAACAACATTACGAACACGATGTGGTTACTTTTATGTTGGCAGAAAAACTAAAGAGAATAAATGACTACTATTCTGTTAGACCTTTAATTTACTAGTAGGGGGGGTATGATTATGTATAAGAAAAAATTGAATCTATTATTGGATTTGTTAATGATATTATGGGTTGCTTTGTTGTTAAATATAATGAAATTTTTTATTTATAAAAATCATAGCTTTGGCTTTCTATATGATTTGAATTATTTTATAAAATCATATATTGATGTTATTCTAATTTGCATTTATGGATGGATATTTGGCTACTTTGTCATATTTTTAACAAATTTAGATAAATATATTATCAATAGGAATATTGGTTTTTTTTGAAGGTTAATTTTTCTATAATATTTTTACTGGCTGAAAAAATGATTATTAATTTTTGGGCAAGTGTCTAGATAAATTTTATAAAAAATAGTGTTTATGAAAAAAAATATTTCTATAATGATTGTCTTGTTTACTGTATATTCATTTATATTTTTATTGTTTCTCCCAATAAGTATTATTGAGTATATTAGTGAACCATTTTTTCTAAAATTTTTCTTATATTCTGCAATAAGCTATATTATAGGCAGTTTAATAGGTGCAACCGCTTATTTTTTATTGCAAACAGGCAAAAAAGTCTAAGAGATAATCTTTGTATATTTTTACAAGTCATCACATCTTTTTCTATATATTTATTTTTGCTGGTTATTTGGTAGTAGGTTTCTTGGTTCCTACTCTCCAACATCAAAGCAAGCTCCACCCAAGGACTTGTCTCCTTTACCCATACCAACCACACAAACCAAGTCAATGTCTATGACCATAAAGACAGACTAAGCCAAAAACACGACCACACCACAAGCACCAAGCTAAGTTATGGCATAAATTCAAACAACCCAAACAATCTTAGTCAAATCGTAAGCATTGACACCAACGGCAATATCATAAATATTGATGAGCTGACGAGTGCCTACACTTATGATAGTAACGGCAATCGCACCAAACATCATCACACCCACTACACTTATAAACCAAATTCTGATAGACTAAGCACCATTACTATCAAAGATAACCAAAACAACATCATCAAAACCACCCATTACACCTACGACAACCTAGGAAACCCTGTAATGATAACCACCAAAGACCACAAAGGCAACATCATCAGCCAAAGAGCCTTAACCTACACCCCTGATGGACAAATCAAGTCCATCAAGGACAATGACAAGCTCATCGCTACTTATGCTTATAATCATCTAAGACAAAGAATTACCAAGACCACTTATAACGATATAAGGTGCTGTTAAGGACAATATTCAGTATCTTTGGGATAAAGGTTTACTCTCTGCTGAAATCAAAGATGATAAAGTCATCAGAAGGTATGTGTATCTTGACATTATGCCTGTGGCTATCCTTGACTACACCTACAACCAAAAAAGCAAACTAGACAAAGCAGAAGTCTATTCAATCCATACCGACCACCTAGGCACACTAAAAGTCATTAGCGATAAAGACAGAAATATTGTATGGCAAGCAGAATTGGATACCTTTGGGGAGACCAAGTCTATTGACAGTAAAGATGACTTCACTTTCAACCTAAGATTTGCAGGGCAATACTTTGACCAAGAGAGTGGATATCATTATAATTATCATCGGTATTATGACCCTAAGATTGGTAGGTATTTGACATCAGACCCTATCGGCTTAAACGGTGGAAGTTTAAATACTTATGCTTATGTGGATAATGAGAGTTGGGGACTGGTTGATCCAAGCGGTCTTTTATCTTATAACCCATATACAAGAAATTTTACAATTGACAAAGGGGATACACTACAATCAATTGGTAAAGATTTTGGTGTTTCTGATGTAGAGCTTGCTAAATTAAATCCACAATTTTTTGCCAACCCCAAAGACATAACCAAATTTAAACAAGATACTGTAACAGACTTTACCAAATCGCTAGGCAAGGTTGGGGAGGCAATCGGTGCCGACAACCCAACAGATGCTGAAAAACAGGCAATTGATGCGAATTTTCAGTTATTATTGCAAGCCCACGAACAGACCTTTGCCAACTCACAAACCAATCCATCAGTACCAGCTACCTTCTTTTTAGATAAAAGAACGGGTGAGCCTCGTTTGATTTATGGTATTTCCATTCCAGAAATTCGTAAAACTATTTTGGGAGAATAATATGGCAGATAACCTACATAATCATTTAGAGCAAGATGTTGCCCTTGATATTAAACCAAGACTTCATCATCAAGGAGGTTTTATTACCATTAAAGATGAGAGTAATATTTTAAATGGCTTTAATAATTCGCTACTTGTAAGACTTAGAATTAAAAAACTAATATTTGAGGGATTTGATCATTATCAAATGGGCAGTCTGGAAGATAAAAAAGACTTAGATGCAGGCGAGGTAAATTTTTTAAATTTTTTGCAAAGTGATGTGGATATTTTATCAAAATCCAGGCTGGCTCGTTGCGAACACCACCTTAAAAAGGGCTATGCGTTAATTTATGGTTCTATCTATGCAGTCTATGATGATGGTTCTAAAAAATCTATGATTGAAAATGATACGCAAAACAATCCAAAAAAATAGCGGTCAGATGCTCCAAAATCAAGCCCCAAAGCCTATTCTTCTAGCCAGTCATAGCGGTGCCAAACTTACTATGTCGGATATGGCTAACTTACAAGTGGCGACCACAGAAGAGTATCTGAAAAAGATGGGCATTGATGTTGATAATCAAGATGGATTAAGTTGTCTGAAAGATTAATCATTGTGGGTTTGGGTTTATTGGAATGAAAAAATCAGAACTTTTAGGTCTAACAGACAAAAATCCTGCTCCCACCCCATTTGAAGTCTGATACCATATAGCTTTGAATGGGTTTTTTATGAAAGTTAAAAAGTATGTCTCCACTGTGGTTCTGCAAGCACCAAGAAAAATAGTAAAAAGCAGGGTAAACAAGAAAGATGGTGCAAGGATTGTTTTAGGTATTTTCTTGATAAAACTTACATCAGCAATGATGAGATTTGGCAAGAATACACGTAAGGCAAACAAACCCACAAATAACTTGCCATTAAGTACAACTTATCAGTGAGAACCATACAAAGACGGCTTGATGAAGTAAATGTTGTTAAACCTGCCATGACAAACAGTCAAAACAATCCGTATGAAACCAATGATTTGTAACGAATCGGTAAAAGATAAGTTTGCCTTATTTAACCAAAAACCCTAAACACAAGTCAAGAACCCTTGCTCTTAGTTAAGAGCTCAACCACCAGTAATAAGCAGTGCTTTGGTAAAGCCCTAGATGAGTGGTATGACAAGCACAAAGATTATCTTAATGAACGCACCACCAATGATGAGAGTAAAAGCCGGTATACACATAAAAGATTAGGACGTGCTTATCACAGTCTAAAAAGAAATTTGCCTTACTTGTTTGTTTATCAGCAAAATCAAATAACTCATAACACTACCCCAGACACAACCAACAAGCTAGAAGGATTATAAACAATCTTTACGTTGTCATCAGAGGCTAGCCAAGAAAAGAAAACAGAAGTTTATTGAGAGTTTCTTGCAAGATTATGCTTAACTTGATTTCAAGAAAAATCCCCACATTGCTCTGTATTATTTCTCTTATCTGTTAACAGGAAAAATGTCTATTAGAGAGTGATGTGGGGATTTTAGCAGGGGTTTTGTCTGTTATGCCCTATTTTTTTTAGATGTTATCAAAAAAATTACAAAAACCTCTTGACGAAATTTTAAAATAAGCTATAATACACACCCATAGCAAACAAGCTAACCACTCATGCCAGTGTGGTGAAATTGGTAGACACGACGGATTCAAAATCCGTTGCCTAATAAGCGTGTCGGTTCGAGTCCGACCACTGGTACCAACTACAAACCCTTGAAAAATCAAGGGTTTTTTGTTTTCTATATTGTTTGTCAGTTTTGGTTATTTTTACTTAAAATAAAATAATAACCAAATAATAACCAACGTTCAAATAAAAAGCCTAAGTTTATGCTTGGGCTAATTTTTTACTCGCCTAACAGTTGCCTGATGTCTTTGACCATCCAAAAGGGCTTACCGTTAATCATGCGTGTTTGGATAGGTCCATTGTTTTGACTGTGCCAATTTCGCAAAGTGGCAGGCTTGTAACCTAACATACTGCTTGCCATGATATGATTAACGTGTGATACACCAGCGTGTATGGCGGTATGTAGTAGCTTAATGCCGTCATACTGCAATACATCATAAGCATATCTTAACAATTCGTGACCACGTTTGTTTGACTTTTCCAAGTCGCTGATATTAATGTCTGTTTCAATGGTTGTCATTCATTCGCTCCTTTACAAATCTTTTAAAAGCCCATAAAAACCCTGATACTGTATGACATTCACCGTCTGCCAAAACGCATAAAAAACAACATAATACTTAATGCAAGGGCTGATAAGATAAGGTAAATGACATATTTTAACTGTATAACCCCTTGATTTTGGATAAACATAAAGCATTATCATCTCCCATTTTTGCCATCAATATACCGTCTCATGGTTATTGCGAACAAACTCATTGGGAATATCGCCTGTAAAGCCGTTTTGGGGCGGTTGTTGGGGTTGGTTGCCCCATTGCCCCTGTCCGCCTTGTGGATAACCTTGTGGGGAAGTATTTGGCGGTTGTTGCCATTGACCTTGTGGCGGTTGGTTATATCCGCCTTGTCCCTGCCACTGCCCCTGTTGTGGATAGCCTTGGTTGCCCTGCTGTTGGTTATTTGCATTTGATTGGCTCGCACTTCGGTGCTATAACGCTCTATGCCTTGTTGGTCGGTGTATTTTCTGGTGTGCAAACTGCCTTCGATATACACCAAACTGCCCTTATACAGATACTGCCCTGCGATTTCTGCTAGGCGGTTAAACAGACTGACACGATGCCATTCGGTGGCTTCTTTTTGTTCGCCTGTCTGCTTGTCTGTCCAACGCTCACTTGTAGCAATGGACAGATTAGCGACTTGACCGCCATTTTGAAATTGGCGGATTTCGGGGTCTTGACCTAAGCGACCCACGATGATGACTTTATTGATACTTGCCATGATTTGCTCCTGTTTTGCGTTGGCGGTCAATACCGTTAATAGCCACATTAAGTAACGGTAACGATAAGCTAATAATAACCACGAAAATCATATTTTGATTTTGTGTAGGGTTAAATGATGACTATGTATTTTTTAACACCAAGACCAAACACCCAGTAAGCGAAAATTTTCTAACACAGGCATTAAAGCGTTTGGGCTATCAAGGGCGAATGACAGGACACGGATTTAGGGGCATTGCTAGCACCAAGTTACATGAATTACAATATAATCATGAGTGCATAGAATTACAGCTAGCCCACGCCAAAGCCGATAAAGTAAGCATGGCATACAATGGGGCGGAGCATTTGCCCTATCGCATACAGATGATAAATGAATGGGCGGATTTGGTATGCAACACCCACTAACAATAAAGCCTAAGATAATCATGCAGTTACAATAAATGCAACGCCACAAGCCCCAATTTGGGGTTTTTTCTTATCAAATTGGCAGGCGTAAAAAAATTGAGTTTTGAGTTTTTAAAAATTATGGTGTAAATGGTGTATAAGCCTTTATCTATAAAGGCTTAGGGATAAAAAAATGGTGTAAATAAGCTAAAAAATGGTGTAAATCATCAAAAAAGTGGTGTAAAACATGGTGTCAGTTACACCATTTTTGGCAAAGGCTTGTAAACCAAGGGTTAGAGCTTGATTGTTGGTAAAATTAGATTTATAATGTACACACAACAGACACACAATAGGGTAACCCCATGCAAGCTACCGAGCGTATCAGCATAAGAACCACGCCCCACGCCAAAGCCGTGATTGAGCAGGCAAGCGAACAAATGGGCGTAAGCATGAGCCATTTTATCTTAACCACCATGTATCAAAAATCGCTTGAACTGCTACAAAAAGGCGAGCAGGTTAGCGAGATTTGGCAAATTGATAACGACCAAGGCAATCATCGAAGAGTTGTTAAAACATCATTAAGGATTAACCATGATTATTGATTTACCACCGACCACCGCCCACATCATTGAGCGTATCGCCAATGTACAGGGCATTAGCGTTGAGCAGTTTTGTATCAATAGCGTTTATGAAAAAGCCTTAGAATTTGCCTATATGCCAAACAGCGAAACCAAACAAGCCATAGATGAGCTTGTGGCAGGGCAAGGCAAGAAATTTGATACGCTTGATGAGCTTATGGCGGATTTAAATGATTAAACTACAACGCTCAAATGCCTTTAAAAGAGACTTTAAAAAGCATGGCGAGCTTGATACTGCCTTGATAGAAGTGCTTTATTTGCTACTAAACAACAAGCCCCTACCGCCAAAATACAAAGACTATGATTTAATCGGTAATTACAAGGGGTTTAGAGAATGCCACATCAAGCCTGATTTATTGCTTATTTATCAAAAAGATGATGAATGTTTGTCATTGGCAAGGTTAGGCAGTCATAGCGAATTATTTTAAGGATTAACCATGATTATTGATTTACCACCACACATAGAACAAGCCATAATTGCCAAAGCCCATGAGCAGGGTTTAACGGTGCAAGAAATGCTTACCAAAGATTATGATGATATTTGGCAGGTATTAGACCAACACGGCTTAAATGGCGATGAAATCCGCCTAACTGATGATGAAACACGGCATTTGATGAACCTATTGGATAACCCACCAGCACAAAGCCCAAAGGCAAGAGCCTTGTTGTTTGGGGATGGCCATGTTTGAGCCATTAGACAAGCACCACAACCGCACCGCCTTTGATTGTGGGTAAGATGACATTAACCGCTATTTGCAGACAATGGCAGGCCAACACCACAAAAAGGGCGTACAAGGGTTCATGTATTGGCAGATGACAGCGTTATCAAGGCGTTTTACATCCTATCCAACGCCCATTTTGACAACACCGCCATAAAAGGCTATCCCAAATAAATTCCCATTGTCATCATTGGGCGGATTGGGGTAAGCAAGAATTATCAAGGGCAAGGGCTATCAAAATACGCCATTAAAAACGCCCTAGAACGCATTAAGGGCATCAGCACCCAAAGCGGTGTAGTGTTCGCCATGATAGACGCCAAAGATGAGCAGTTAGCCCAATATTATGAGCGATTGGGATTTTATCCGTATCAATGGCGGATTGAAGTTGGTTTATTTGGTCAGTCAAATTTAGATGATTTTAGATTGGAACAATCTAATTAAAGGTATGGTAAGGTATGAGAGTATGGTAAATGCAACATTGCACGAGTATTTAGATATTGATAGTAGTGTAAAATTTATAAGAAACAAACTGGAAACCGAATTTTTTTAGAAAGTAATTTATTTGATTTGTGTGTAAAAGATAGGATTAAACTTATTATTTACTACAATGGAGATATATGGATAACACCCGTAAAAGAACAAAGTTATTGTCCAGATGATTTTGATGAAATTAATAACATGAATTTTTTAAAAATACGAGTTTAGCCAATTAACAGAGTTTATGGGTTATGTTTATCTAGACCACACAGGAAGAGATGAAACAAGTTTTGATAATATGACTTCAAGGCACTTAATAAACATACAAAGTGTTGTTGCTTCAAATCCTTTGTGGAATATCAATAAAATTAATAATATTTTTAATAAAAATCATGGCACATATTTTGCTACTATACCTAAAAATGGGGATATGGCTATAATTTCTAAGGATTTTGACAAGCAGGATTTGATAAAAATTTTAGATGAAAAAGAAAAAATGGGGGCAATCCATGAAAACCTAGAATATTTTTTTGAAATTATGGATAGGCAAAGAACTTTAACACATAATTTTGTTGAAATAAAAGAAAAGATATAAGATTTAGCATTAATGACCTATTGTCGCTAATAGACAGAGATTTATCAATACTAATAGAAAATATTGATAAAACAAGAGATTTTCTAGAAAGTATTGCATTGCAAATAGATGAAAAAAGTAAACAGCTACAAGCCAAAGATGACGTCATGGCAGAACAAGCCAAACTGATTGCAGAGTTGCAAGCCAATCAAGGGGCAGGCGAATTAACAGGACTTGAAAAGTATAACCATGACAAGCAAAGAGCCAAAGATTTTGCGTGTGCGATTGCTAAAAGCATTTGGCAAATGGACACAACAGAGCAAATCAGAACAGATGACATGGTGCAATACATCAAATCCATATTGCTTGAAGTCAGCCCAAAAGACTTGCCAGAGCATGATAAAAGTTTGAAAAGTTGGCTAAGAGACATTAAGCCATCGCACGCCACCGAGGGCGGACGAAAACCCAAAAAAGCACTGACAGAAATACCCCTAACCTTTAAAAAATAAATTACCCTAAACGCACTAAATGCACGTTTATCCCCTTATCCCTAGTGGTTTGGGGATTTTTCTATTTTTCCCCACCGACTATCATACGTTCCAATCCTTTTAAATCGGAGCGTATGTAATGCAAACCCTATCAAAAGGCGGACTATCCACCGCCAAAGACATCTTACCCCTACTACCCTTTGGGCGGACAACCCTATGGCGTAAATGCAAAAATGGCAAATTTCCCAAACCCCAAAGACTAAATGCCAGTGTTACTGTATGGCGAAACGATGAAGTCAATGGATGGCTTGCCAATCCAAGTGCATGGGAGAATTTCGCATGAGCCAACGTCAAGACATCTATAACCACCTAATGATAGGGGCAACAATCACGCCCATAACCGCCCTTAATCTGTTTGGGTGCTTTTGCTTAGCACAATGAATAGGCGAGCTTAGACGGCATTTTGGCGTACCCATTTTGTCAAAGACGGTAGAGAATGCCAATGGCAAACGTTATGCACGCTACTGGTTAGAGCGTGATTATATCGGTTAAGGCAGGCGAGATAAAAGGCTATGGCGTATGAAAGACCGCTCAAATGCGTAACTTTTGCAAGCAGTACGAGAATAGGTTATTTTGTCATGTTGATAAAATGCAATTTTTTAAACATGATAGGTAAGATATGTTTACACCATAAACATGACTATGCTATCATGTTTACGTTTTTGTATTTTTTAAACATGAGATAATCCGATGACATGGCAAGCCGATAAACCCTACAACGATTTACCACCCTTACCACCCTTGCAAGACGTGGAAACCAAAGCCATTTTAAAGTTGGTTATACAAGCAAGGGCAAGCCTAGCACAGCTTAAACAAGTAGGGGAGCTAATCCCAAACCAAACCATGCTAATTAACATCATTCCACTACTAGAAGCACAAGGCAGTAGTGAGATTGAAAATATCGTTACTACCACCGATAAGCTATTTCAATACGCCTATGATGATAATGTTGTAGCAGACCACGCCACCAAAGAAGCCCTAAGATACCGCACCGCCTTGTATCAAGGCATACAAGCGATAAAAACACGCCCATTAACCGCACAAACTGCCCTAGACGTATGCCAAACCATCAAGGGCGTATCTTTTGGTATCAGAACAGGCAACGTACAGCTACAAAACAGTATGGGGCAAGTTATCTATACCCCGCCTGATGACCATGCCACCATTATCGCCCTGCTAAATAATTGGGAGCAGTTTTTACACGTAGATGATGACCTAGACCCCTTAGTAAAGTTGGCGATTTTGCATTATCAATTTGAAGCCATACACCCCTATTTTGACGGCAACGGACGAACAGGGCGAATTATCAATATCTTATTTTTGATAGAAAAGGGGCTTTTGGATTTGCCTATTTTGTATCTAAGCCGATATATCCTAAGCAATAAAACAGGGTATTATCAAGGGCTTTTGGGCGTAACAGAGTATGGCGATTGGCAAACATGGGTAAGCTACATTCTAAACGCCATTACCGAAACCAGCCAATGGACAACCGCCAAAATTCTAGCCATTAAAGAGTTACACGCCAACACCGCCGAGCGTATCAAACAGCACGCCCCAAAGGTGTATAGCCGTGAGTTAGTGGACGTGATTTTTGAACAGCCATATTGTCGTATCACAAACTTAGTAGAGCGTGGCATTGCCAAACGCCAAACGGCAAGTAACTATCTTGCCACATTGGTTGAAATTGGTGTGTTAAATGAAGTGCAGGCAGGTAAGGAGAAGTTATTTATCAATCCTAGCTTGATGAATTTGCTTTACAGTAAAGATAATATTTTTTAACTGACTTTTCGGAGCAGTGCGAGAGAGACCAATTCCGCATTTGAAATGCGTAACTTTTGCGAATAGTAAGAGAATGCAGGTTGCACAAATGGCAAATTTTTAGATATGGGGAAAATTAAGTGGTAAAATAATTTTAGTAAACAAGCGTGAACTTGACAGAGTTGTACCCTATTTTGTACCCTAAATGTCATTTTTGAAAATGACCCCTAGTAAAATCAATAATTTAGGTTAGGTTCTCAATTCCGACCACTGGTATCAACTACAAACCCTTGAAAAATCAAGGGTTTTTATTTTTTTAAAATAACACACCCAACCCCTTATCTGCCCGTCATTTATCATTTATCAACAAAAATCTTAACAACTTAAAACCATAACCGTTTTTTATCCTGTCTAATTGTGTTAAAATAAGTCATTTACCACACCTAAAAGTGATGACCGATGACACAGACAACACAAACACCAAAACAAGCACTTACCTTTCAACAAATCATCCTAACCCTACAAAACTACTGGGCATCTCGTGGCTGTGTGGTCTTGCAACCTTATGACATGGAAATGGGGGCGGGGACGTTTCACACCGCCACTTTTTTGCGTGCTTTAACGCCTGAAAAATGGAATGCTGCCTATGTTCAGCCGTCTCGTCGCCCAACCGATGGGCGTTATGGTGATAATCCTAACCGCTTGCAACACTATTACCAATTTCAAGTGGTCTTAAAGCCAAATCCTGCCAACATTCAAGAGCTGTATTTGGGCTCTTTGCAGGCGTTGGGTATTGATACACTAACCCATGACGTGCGTTTTGTGGAAGACAACTGGGAGAGTCCAACGCTTGGGGCGTGGGGGCTTGGCTGGGAGGTGTGGCTAAACGGCATGGAAGTTACCCAGTTTACCTATTTTCAGCAGGTGGGTGGGATTGAATGCTTTCCTGTAACAGGCGAGATTACTTATGGCTTGGAACGCCTTGCCATGTATATCCAAGGCGTGGATAGCGTCTATGATTTGGTGTGGACGGACGGCGAGTTTGGGCGTGTGACTTATGGCGATGTGTTCCATCAAAATGAAGTGGAGCAATCTACCTATAATTTTGAACATGCAGATGTTAGCAAACTTTTTGAATTATTTGACTTTTATGAGCATGAAGCCGACCGCTTGGTGGGTGTAAATCTGCCATTGCCTGCCTATGAGATGGTACTAAAAGCCAGCCATACTTTTAATCTATTGGACGCTCGTGGGGCAATTAGCGTTACCGAACGCCAACGCTTTATCTTGCGTGTACGAACACTGGCTCGCAGGGTGGCGGTCAGCTATATGCAAGCTCGTGCCAAATTGGGCTTTCCTTTGGCAGATGATGCCCATAAGGCAGAAGCGTTGGAGAAGTGGTTGGTCAAAGAAGATTAAACCGATTGATTTTATAAAACAAAGATTAAGAATATTAAAGGTAAACAATGAGTACAATCCTATTTGAACTTGGCACAGAAGAGTTGCCCCCAAAATCCCTAAAAACCCTACAAAATGCCCTATACGACCATGTCAAAACGGCATTGGGCGAGCAAAACATTGCTTTTGATGACATCAAGGCATTCTCTGCCCCACGCCGTTTGGCACTACTCATCAAAGGCATAAGCGACTATCAGCCCGACCGTACCGAAATCAAAAAAGGCCCAAATATCAAGGCAGGTTTTGATGCCGATGGTAATCTGTCTCGTGCAGGGCAGGGTTTTTTGCAAGGGCTTAACGCCAATGGTCTAAATCTTACAGCAGATGATTTAATCACCATCAGCGATAAAAAAGGTGAATACATCGCTTACGAGCTGACTATTAAGGGAAAAAAAGTTACCGACCTGATGCCAAACCTCATCCAAAAGGCACTCGATGATTTGCCGATTGCCAAACGTATGCGTTCTGGGGTGAGCAAGGACGAGTTTGTCCGCCCTGTGCAATGGGTGGTGCTCATGGCAGACGATACCGTGATTCCTGCACGTATTCAAGGGCATGACACAGGCAGGCAGTCTCGTGGTCATCGCTATCACGCCCCTGATTTTTTTGTGATTGACCATGCCGAGCATTATGAAAGCCTGCTTACCGAGCGATTTGTGGTGGCAGATTTTGCCAAACGCCAAGCGGATATTGTCGCCCAGGTGCAAAAACTCTCCGATGAGATTGGTGCGACCGCCATTGTCCCTGATGAGTTGCTTGATGAAGTTACCGCCCTTGTGGATTATCCTGTTGCCCTGCGAGCAAGTTTCCCCGAGCGTTTCTTAGCCGTTCCCCAAGAAGCCCTTATTAGCACCATGCAAGCTGATCAAAAATATTTTTGTCTAACAGATGATAAAGGCAAACTAAAACCCAACTTTATCTTTATTAGCAACATTGACAGCAAAGACAAAGAAGCGGTGATTTTGGGCAATGAAAAAGTGGTGCGTCCACGTCTGTCAGATGCTGAGTTTTTCTTTTTACAAGACCAAAAACGTCCGCTTACTGACTTTGCCGAAACCCTAAAAACCCGAGTATTTCAAGATAAACTTGGTACAATTTGGGAAAAGGGCGAACGCATTGCCAAATTATCCGCCTTTATCAGTGAAAATTTGCACTCACATGGCTGGCAGGTATCAACCGATGATGTGGTGCGAGCAGGGATTTTGGCAAAGGCAGATTTGGCGACCACATTGGTGGGCGAGTTTCCCGAGTTGCAAGGCATTGCAGGGACGTATTATGCTTATAAATCAGGTGAAAAAGCAGAGGTGGCAGAAGCCATTGGTGAACAATATCTGCCCAAATTTAGTGGTGATGAATTGCCCAAAACACCAATTGGCATCGCTCTTGCCTTGTCCGATCGCATAGATACATTGGTGGGGATTTTTGGAATTAACGAAGCTCCAACAGGTTCAAAAGACCCATTTAGCCTAAGACGGGCAAGTATTGGTGTTTTGCGTATTTTGATTAAAAATAAATTACCGCTAAATCTGGCAAGCCTTGTGGGTGAAGCCATCAAAAATTATGGCAATAAAATTAATAACATGAGCGAAACCTTTAACGCTGTGATGGCATTTGTGAGTTCACGTTATCGTGCCATGTATACCGAACAAGGGGTGGCGGCAGATACCATTGCAGCGGTGCAAGCGATAAATCCACACATGCCCTTGGATTTTGATGAGCGTATCCATGCAGTGCAGGCGTTTCGTGCATTACCACAGGCACAAGTACTGGCAGAGAATAACAAACGTGTTGCCAACATTCTTGCCAAAGCTGATGATGTGGGCGAGAATGTAGAAGAAAATCTTTTGACTGAAACAGCAGAAAAGGCGTTGTATCAGGCGATTTTGAGTGCCAAAGAGACGGTAAAACCCTTACAAGATAATGCTGATTATCAAGGGGTATTGACCGCTTTGACCGCCTTGGCAGATCCATTGACCAATTTTTTTGACAACGTCATGGTAAATGCCGATGATGAGAATCTAAAAAATAACCGCTTATCCTTGCTTGGTCAGGTGCGTATGTTGTTTTTGAGCGTGGCGGATATTGGGGTGCTTCAAGGTTGAACAATCGTACCAAAAATACCAAATCCCATCGTCATGATGGGATTTTTGTAATGATATAATCAAAAAATCCGCCCATGATGTCATTACAGGACAGGACGGATTTTATGTTGGGGTTATTTTTGGTTGATTTTGGTCATCGCTTTTTCATAAAACTCATTGAATTTATCTTTGGCGGTGTGAACAAGTTCGCTGTCGGCTTGTTCATCAATCATCTGACCAATCTTGCCAAAGAGCTCTTTGGTTTTTGACTTTTGATAAACTGGCAGACGCTCGCAAACTTCGCTTACCTTAACCTTGATATCGCTGATGACCGCTTCATCGCCTTTGGCATCTAGGATGTCACACACCCAATTGGCAAGTTCTACGCATTCAGCTTCTTTGAAACCACGAGTGGTAACGGCAGGCGTACCGATGCG
Organism: Moraxella nonliquefaciens; assembly: GCF_001679005.1. Taxonomy (GTDB): domain Bacteria; phylum Pseudomonadota; class Gammaproteobacteria; order Pseudomonadales; family Moraxellaceae; genus Moraxella; species Moraxella nonliquefaciens. The sequence goes on from NZ_LXTW01000032.1 coordinate 17,700, forward strand.
GATACCGCTTGTTACAAAGGGGGATTTTGGGTCGTTTGGCACAGAGTTTTTGTTTACAGTAATGTGAGCATCGCCAAGCCATTTGTCCGCCTCTTTGCCTGTGATGCCTTGTTTGATTAGGCTGATGAGCATGAGATGATTTTTAGTGCCACCTGATACCACATCATAGCCACGAGATATGATTGTCTCTGCCATGGCTTTGGCATTATTGACAACTTGTTGTTGGTATGCTTTATACTCATTACTCATCGCTTCTTTAAAGCATACCGCTTTGGCAGCGATGGCGTGCATGAGTGGCCCGCCTTGTGTGCCAGGGAAGACGGCTGAGTTGAGTTTTTTCTCAATCTCTTCGTTGGCACGAGCCAAGATAAGACCTGAACGAGGACCACGCAAGGTTTTGTGTGTGGTGGTTGTTGTTACGTCCGCAATCTGCACGGGGTTCGGGTACACGCCTGCCGCCACAAGCCCTGCAACGTGTGCCATATCTACCATAAGATACGCACCAACCTCATCGGCAATCTCACGAAACTTTTGCCAATCCATGACCTGACTGTATGCTGAAAAACCAGCGATGATCATCTTAGGCTTGTGCTTGTGGGCTAGGCGAGCCACTTCGTCATAATCAACCAAACCCTCATCGTTAACCCCATAATGCACAGCATTGTAAGTCTTGCCAGAGAACGACACGCTTGCTCCATGGGTTAGGTGTCCGCCATGGGCAAGGCTCATGCCAAGCACAGTATCGCCCGCTTCTAGCAGGGCAAGATAAACGGCGGCGTTGGCATTAGAGCCTGAGTGTGGTTGTACGTTGGCATAGTCTGCCCCAAACAATTCTTTGGCACGGTCAATGGCAATTTGTTCAATCACATCCACATGTTCACAGCCGCCATAATAGCGTTTATTAGGGTAGCCCTCGGCATATTTGTTGGTCAGATTTGAGCCTTGGGCTGCCATGACCGCAGGTGAGCAGTAGTTTTCTGATGCAATCAGCTCAATGTGGTCTTCTTGACGTGCACCCTCGGCATCAATGGCAGCGGCAATCTCTGGGTCAATGGCGTGCAAGGAGATATCTTTGAACATAAAAAATCCTTAGGTTGGAGATGAAATGAAAACATGCTAAGTGTATCATATTTTATCCAAATTGGCAGGGGTATTTTGTGGTAAAAATGAATGTCAAATGGCTTTTGATTTTTAAAAGTAAATCTTAGCATATCGCCCAGATTGTCAGTGATTGACAAAGATGATTTTTGTTAAATTTATCAATCTTAAAAACAGAGCAAAAAAATCAAGACAAATACATCGTAATGTGATAGATTGACCCATTTTTATCATTCATGGAGAATGCGTATGCTAACCTTTATTGGGCTTGCAATTATCGTGATAATCGTGGCACTTCTTTTGACTGAAAAGGTCTCGCCTATGATTGCGATGGTAATTGTGCCACTCATTGGGGTATTGGTGGCAGGCTTTGACTTAGGTCAAGTCAAAGAGTTTTACAGCGATGGCACACGTTCGGTGATACAGATTGTCATCATGTTCATTTTTGCCATTTTATTTTTTGGCATCATGAGTGATGTGGGGCTGTTTCGTCCGCTCATCAATGCTTTGGTGAAACTCACTCGTGGTAATATCATCGCTGTTAGCGTGGGTACGGTATTGGTTTCGGTAGTAGCACAGTTAGATGGGGCAGGGGCAACCACGTTTTTACTTGTTGTGCCTGCACTGTTGCCCTTGTATAAAAAATTACACATGAACCCTTATATGCTGTTTTTGTTATTAGCGGCCAGTGCTGGTGTGATTAATATGCTTCCTTGGGGTGGCCCAACGGGGCGTGTGGCAACTGTGTTAGAAATGGATGTCAATGAATTGTATCGCCCATTGTTTGGAGTGCAACTCATTGCTTTGGCTTATATTATGGCTCTGGCGGTATTTTTGGGTTTACGTGAAAAAAGACGCATCATCAAAGAATTTGGTGTGTTACCTAATGTGAGTGAACTCATCACTCCTGCCCAAATGACCGAAGAGGAGGCATATCTTGCTAAACCAAAGCTGTTTTGGGTGAATGTGGTGATATTTATTCTGGCGATGGCGGTGCTATTTTTGGGTAAACTTCCCTCAGGTTATGTATTCATGATTGCCACGTCGGTGGTGCTACTTATCAATTATCGCAGTCCCAAAGAACAGCTTGAACGCATTAATGCACACGCAGGCGGGGCGATTATGATGGCAAGTATTATTTTGGCGGCAGGGACATTTTTGGGGATTTTAAAGGGGTCGGGCATGCTTGATGCCATTGCCAATGATTTGGTCAAAATCCTACCAAATGCCATGTTACCATATTTGCACATCATCATTGGCATACTGGGCGTGCCATTGGAGTTGGTGCTTAGTACGGATGCTTATTATTTTGGGCTGTTTCCAGTGGTGGAGCAAATCACAAGCCAAGCAGGGGTTGCACCGACATCGGCAGGTTATGCCATGCTTATTGGCAGTATCGTGGGGACGTTTGTTACACCATTATCCCCTGCATTATGGATGGGTCTTGGGCTTGCCAATTTGTCTATGGGCAAACATATTCGCTATTCGTTCATGTGGATTTGGGGCTTGTCGCTTGTGATTTTGGCAAGCACGATTATCACTGGCATCATTACTTTGATATAGCCCTGATACAACAACAAAAAACCAAGCAAAACCGCTCAATGCCATGGGGTCATTTGGCGGTTTTTGCTTTATCTAAAATCGGTCAAAAAAATCTCTTGCACCAACACCGCTCTCCCATGCCAGTCATAGACCGTATTTCGCCCCCAATGCTTGCGTTGATTGTCAAAAAAATAAGTACGGATATGAGGCAGGTGTCTTTTGTTTTTAAACATGACATAGCCTATGGGCGTGCTTTTTAAATGGCGTAGACGTTTGGCATTGCCGACAAGGCTTGTCAAGGCAAACACACTTTTGGCACACACCCACGCTTTGTCATCATTGCCAAACAATTGCACTTCACGCACCCATGCGATGGTAGGGCGATGGATGGGCAGTCCCAATAACTTTTTGGTGCTAAAATCAATCAACTGATGACCTTCACGCATCACACTCACACGCACCGCTTGCCCTGCTCGCTGTTCTAACAAGGCGGTAAGCGAACCGTGAGAGTAGAGATAAGGGGCTAAGGTAGCAGGTGGTGTCATCATGATGAATTTGTATAAAATTTGGCAAATTTTAGCATAAAATGACAAATATGGGGATAAGTTGGGGCAATTTTTGAGACATTTTGTTACAATTTGGCAAATTTTTCAAAAAATTTTTATAAAGAAATAAAACATCATCATGAGCTAAGTCTGTATCACCCATTTGATAAAATACCCTACTTTTCAAAGGGTTATCACGATGCTTATCTCAATTATCATCAATTTTTGTAATGAAAAAGATGACATCATTTTTTTAAAAAATAGTCATAATTTAAGCAGGCTATTGGATAAATGCCAATTTTTTAGGTATGCTAGGCACATGAAAAACAAGCAGTGCAGATGGTTTTGTATTGTTTTTTTTATCGGTTGGCAATTTTGCCATGCTCTTAAACCCAGAACCCATCATGAACTTATAAGGAAAATTATCATGACCTACCAATCAGCCCTAGAACATGTTCGCTCTGTTAAAGCCAAATTAGGTAATCATTGGAACGCCATCCGTCCAGAAGATGCCGCTCGTATGGTTGTCCAAAACCGTTTTAAAACAGGTCTTGATATCGCCAAATACACCGCAAGCATCATGCGTCGTGATATGGCAGAGTATGATGCTGATAACTCAAAATACACCCAATCCCTTGGCTGTTGGCATGGATTTATCGCCCAGCAAAAGATGATTGCCAACAAAAAATACTTTGGCACTACCAGCAAACGCTACATCTACCTATCAGGTTGGATGGTTGCCGCATTGCGTTCTGAATTTGGCCCATTGCCTGACCAATCCATGCATGAAAAAACCGCCGTGCCAAAACTCATTGAAGAGATTTACACTTTTCTTCGTCAAGCAGATGCCAAAGAGCTAAATGACTTATTCCGTGCCTTACAAAAAGCTGAAACAGCAGGCGATGAGGCAAAGGTCAAAGAAATTGAAGCGAAAATTGACAATTTTGAAACCCATGTTGTGCCAATCATCGCTGACATTGATGCAGGTTTTGGTAACGAAGAAGCAACCTATTTATTAACCAAACAAATGATTGAAGCGGGTGCTTGTGCCATTCAAATTGAAAATCAGGTGTCAGATGCTAAGCAATGTGGACATCAAGCAGGCAAAGTAACTGTACCACACGAAGATTTTTTGGCAAAAATTAACGCCGTGCGTTATGCCTTCTTAGAGCTTGGCGTAGATGAGGGCGTGATTGTGGCTCGTACCGACTCAGAGGGTGCTGATTTGACCCAAAAAATCCCAGTCAGCCGTGAAGCGGGTGATTTGGCGAGTAAATACATCAGCTATTTACAGACCACCGAGATTGACATCAGTGAAGCCAAAGAAGATGAAATTCTTATCAAGCGTAACGGCAAGCTACACCGCCCAACTCGTCTGCCATCAGGACTATATCAATTCCGTGAAGGCACGCAGCATGAGCGTGTGGTGTTAGATTGTGTCACATCGCTACAAAACGGTGCGGACATGATTTGGATTGAGACCCCAACCCCAGATGTGGCAGGCATTGCAAGTTTTGTCAATGACATCAAAAAACAAGTACCAGATGCCAAACTGGTATATAACAATTCACCATCGTTTAACTGGACCATCAATTTTCGCCAGCAAGCCTATGACCGCTGGGCGGATGAAGGTCGTGATTTATCAGGCTATGACCGTGATAAGCTCATGGATGCTCAATATGATGACAGTGAGCTTGCTTGTGAGGCTGATGAAAAAATCCGTACTTTCCAAGCGGACGCTGCCCGTGAAGCAGGGGTTTTTCACCATCTCATCACATTGCCCACTTATCACACAGCAGCACTATCAACGCATGAGCTTGCCAAAGGCTACTTTGGTGATGAGGGCATGCTTGCTTATGTCGCTGGTGTGCAGCGTAAAGAGATTCGTGATGGTATCGCTTGCGTGAAACACCAAGCCATGGCAGGCTCTGACATTGGCGATGACCACAAAGAGATTTTCTCTGGTGAAAATGCCCTAAAAGCAGGTGATGCAAGTAAAAACACCATGAACCAATTTGGCGGTTAATACCCATCAAATAAACAAACGGTGTTTTGCTGTTAAGGCACAACACCGTTTTTATTTAAAATTTCAAGACATTGTTTCAGGGTATTTTGGCATATAAAGTACAGAGCATGCCCCAATATCTCAAATTATTTTAAGGACAAAATTATGACCACCCAACGCATCATCAAAGGCTCGCTTGCCATTGACAAGATTTTATTTGATTTTATTGAAAATGAAGCCCTGCCTATCGCCAAACTTGACAGTGATACTTATTGGAGAAATTTTGAGCAAGTTGTGCTTGACTTGACCCCAAAAAACAAAGCCTTGCTTGCCCATCGTGAGAAATTGCAAGCCCAGATTGACAATTGGCACAAAAATCATGTTTATGAGCTGGGTGCGTATAAGCAATTTTTAAGCGATATCGGCTATCTTGAACCCGAGGTTGCAGATTTTACCATCACCACCGAAAATGTCGATGAGGAGATTGCCACCATGGCAGGGCCACAGCTTGTCGTGCCTGTGCGTAATGCTCGCTATTGCCTAAATGCTGCCAATGCACGCTGGGGTTCGCTTTATGATGCGTTGTATGGTTTTGATGTCATCGCCGAAACAGATGGCGCTGAAAAGGGCAAGGCGTATAACCCTGTGCGTGGGGCGAAAGTGGTGGCATTTGCCAAAAATTTCCTTGATGAAACTTTCCCCTTGATGGACGGCTTGCATGCTGATGTCACATCTTATGCCATAAAAGACGGTCAATTATCTGCCAATATGGGCAAATTTTGGACCACTTTAACCGAAAATAAAGTGGTCGGCTATAATGGCACGCCTGACAATCCGAGCGAAATCATATTAAAAAACAACGGCTTGCATGTCATTATCCAAATTGACCCAAATAGCCCAATTGGTAAAGATGACAAAGCAGGGGTTAAGGATGTACTGCTAGAATCTGCTGTTACCACCATTCAAGACTTAGAAGACTCAGTCGCCGCGGTGGACGCTGAGGAGAAAGTTGAGGGTTATCGCAACTGGCTGGGTCTTATGAAAGGCGATTTGTCTGAGACCTTAGAAAAAAATGGCAAAACCATCACCCGTACGCTAAATGCTGACCGCACTTATACCGACCTAAATGGCAACATCCAAACTCTGCATGGGCGTTCACTCATGCTGCTTCGTAATGTGGGGCATTTGATGACAAATCCTGCCATCTTGGTCAATGGCGAGGAGATTTTTGAAGGGATGATGGACGCACTTATCACGCCCATGCTCTGTGCCATTGACATTCGTGGTGAAAATAGCTTGCGTAACTCTCGTACAGGTTCAATGTATATTGTCAAGCCAAAAATGCATGGTTCACAAGAGGTGGCGTTTGCTGTGGAGCTGTTCTCTTGTGCCGAAGAAGCCATTGGCTTGCCCAAAAACAGCCTAAAAATGGGCATCATGGATGAAGAGCGTAGAACCTCTGCCAACCTAAAAAACTGTATCGCCCAAGCACCAGAGCGGACGATTTTTATTAACACAGGCTTTATGGACAGAACAGGCGATGAGATTCACACCGCCATGCATGCAGGGGCATTTGTGCGTAAGGGTGAGATTAAAGAGCAAATCTGGTTTCATGCCTATGAAAAACGCAATGTCTTAATCGGTCTTAATGCAGGACTGCGTGGTAAGGCTCAAATTGGTAAAGGCATGTGGCCAAAGCCTGATGAGCTTGCCGATATGTATCGCACCAAAATTGAGCATCCACAAGCTGGGGCAAGCTGTGCATGGGTGCCATCGCCAAGCGGGGCGGTGATTCATGCCATCCATTATCACAAATGCAATGTTACAAAACGCCAAGAAGAATTGGCACACCTTGCCATACCAAGTCTTGATGATTTATTGACCATTGCCCTTGCCACCGATACCAATTGGACAGCAGAACAAAAACGCCGTGAACTTGAAAACAACTGCCAAGGTATCTTAGGTTATGTGGTGCGTTGGGTTGATTTGGGCGTGGGTTGCTCCAAAGTACCTGATATCAATGATGTGGGACTGATGGAAGACCGTGCCACTTTGCGTATCTCCTCTCAGCATGTCGCCAACTGGCTGGTTCATGGCATTGTAACCGCCGATGAGGTGTGGGATGCCCTAAGACGCATGGCAAAAGTTGTTGATGAACAAAACGCATCCGACCCCGCCTATCGCCCAATGTCATCTGACTTTGATAACAACATTGCCTTTCAAACCGCCGCCGAGCTTATCTTTAAAGGGGCAACCGAACCATCTGGCTACACCGAACCGCTACTACACAAGGCAAGATTGAAACTAAAAGGTTATCAAGGCGACTGATAAGCTGATGAATGCTAAAATAAAACCCCAAAGGTGAGATGGCAGACTTTTGGGGGTGGCAAGTTTTTTGGTAAAATCATGTTGGATAAAAACAGCCGTCTACAATCCATCCAAATCCATTTTATGATACAGTATGCCCATCCTTGATGGTATCATGTATAATTGGTTGGGTCTTTTTCATCTTGTTTGGTGAATTTACCAAAAAATACGCTTAGTACATTATCTTTTGCGGTATTGTAAGAGGCAAACGTTTGGCAAGTGGCAGATAAGCCACCTTGCCATGTAGGTATCATGCTTTTCATATTGCCAAAGCGATTTGGCACATCAGGCATGCCTTTGGCAAAATCCACCGCACGCAAAGCATCATCACGGTTGTTACATACCAAAGCCATATCGCACCCTGCTTCTATGGCAGATTGAACCCGAGCGCTAACATCTCCTGCCACATGAGCGGCCCTCATGGACAAATCATCTGAGAACAACACGCCATCATAGCCCAGCTTGTCTCGTAAAATCTCTTGTAGCCACACTTTTGAAAAACCAGCAGGTTTGTCATCAACTTGACTAAAAATAACATGGGCAGGCATCAAAGCAGACAGCTTGGATAAGTTGTTTTTAAAACTCATCAAATCACAACCCCAAATCTCATCAAGTGAGCGTGTATCTACCGCGGTACAAATATGTGAATCAGGTGCAATAGAACCATGACCGGGAAAGTGCTTGCCTGTGGCTTTCATGCCAGCATCATTCATGCCATCTATAAAGCGTGATGACAAGGCGGTAACAACCCTAGGGTTGGCAGAAAATGCACGGTCACCAATCACAAGACTGCACCCATTGACATCAAGCACAGGAGCAAAACTAATGTCCACACCCACAGCAAGCACCTCACACGCCATAAGATACCCTATATCATAGGCAAGCGATAGAGCAAAGGTTGGATTGCTATCATAAATCTCACCCAATCGCCCCATTGCAGGCAAGGGTGTAAAGCCGTCACGAAAACGTGCTACCCGTCCGCCCTCTTGATCGGTGCTGATGATAAGATTAGGATTGACCGCACGCATACTATCGGTCAAGGCTCGCACTTGATTAGGGTCTGCCACGTTACGCCCAAATAAAATCACCCCACCCAAGGCATCATTTGCCAACAATGCTTTATCATCATCGGTCAAAACCAAACCATCCACGTCCGCCATAATGATACCAGTTGCCATAAATTACCTTATTAACATTTAAAAGTGTATTATGCCACGAAATGGTGAAAATGCCATAAAATCTGTGTAACTTTCTCCAAAAATCATCACAAAATAAAGACACAGAAGCAATAAAGATATGTTATGATAACTCATTTTTATTTGTCAGCTGTAATGGCTATAATAACAGTAACAACATATTTGGAAGGGCTATGATGTCAAAAAAACAACTTTTTTTATCAGGGGTAGCAACGGTCATCGCAGGCGGTCTATTTGCCCAAAGCTATGTAAGCGTAGCAATGGCACAGGACAAGGCTGGATTTGAGTTAAATGCTGAACAAAAAGTTACTGCCCGTCAAGTGGCTTTATTGCTTGATAAATTCCATTATCTAGAACAGCCCCTAGATAAGCAAATGGGGGCAAAAATTTTGACCATGTACTATGACCAGCTTGACCCATCACGCACGCTGTTTTTACAGTCGGACATTGATGAGTTTGATGAAAAATATGCTGATAATTTTGCCGAACGCTTAAAACGTGGCGATTTGTCAGCAGGCGTTGAAGTCTTTGAGCGTTATCGCACACGTTCAAATGAGTATTATGATTTTGCCAAAGAGTTTTTAAAGACCAATGTCAATCTAAATACCGACAAAACCATCGTGCTAGACCGTGAAGATGCCCCACGCTTTAAGAATGCTCATGAACAGCGAGAGTTTTGGCAAACGCAGAGTACTTACGCACTCATTGGATTGACACTTGGTCAAGAAGATGACAAGGCAAAGGATAAAGCATTTTTGGATAACCCTGAACTGGCTCGGGGTCAAGATTTGGTGCGTGGTGATGAACGCACACCCACACAGATTTTATTAAACCGCCTAAACCGCCAACAAGAACAGCTTGCTCGCCTAAAAAATGATGAAATCATGGAGACGATTTTAAATGCAGCAACTTTAACTTATGACCCACACAGTAACTATTTTGCTCCCATCCAAGCCAATGAAATGCAAATCCAGTCTAATTTACAATTAGAGGGCATTGGTGTATCTATTCGCCCTGACCGTAAAAATCCTGACTATGTTCGTATTGTCAGCCTTGTGGACGGCGGGCCTGCCCAAAAAACAGGGCAAGTTCAAGCCAATGATTTGATTTTGGGGGTTGCCCAAGATGGCGGAACAATGGTAGATACGGTCGGATATAGCACCCGCGAGATTGTGGCTCTTATTAGAGGAGCAAAAGGCACATCTGTTACCATTCGCATCAAACAACCCAACACGCCCGACAGTTCTGCTCGTACGGTTACCATCGTGCGTGATGTCATCAAACAAGAAGACTCAGGGGTGCATCATCGTGTCATTGAGGTGCCTTATGATGGGGGCATCAAGCGTGTGGGGGTGTTAGAGATTCCCAGTTTCTATCTTAACTTCACCGCACGTCGCAGTGGGGTGGGGGCGGATGAGTATCGTTCGGTCAGTCTTGACACCGAAAAAGCCATCAAAGCACTCAATGAGCAAAATATTGATGGCATGGTTGTGGATTTGCGTAATAACCCAGGTGGTTCACTAGATGAGGTTGCCAGAATGCTCGGACTGTTCATCAAAGAAGGGCCATTGGTACAAATCCGTGATAATAAAGGCAATGTACAAGTATTTGTGGATAGAGATGGCGGAGAACAACTCTATGCAGGTGATATGGCGGTACTCATCAATTTGGGTTCAGCATCAGCGTCAGAGATTTTCTCAGCGGCCATTCAGGACTATGGGCGTGGATTGATTGTGGGCAGTACGACCACAGGCAAAGGTTCAGCACAGGTACAACGTGATGATTTGGCGTTGGGGTCCATGACACTCACCCAGCGTAAATTTTATCGCATTACAGGTGGCAGTACTCAAAACAAGGGTGTTGTCCCTGATGTGCCACTGGTGAACATTTATGAGGGTATTGAATTTGGTGAGCGTGAATACAAAAACCCCTTAGAGTGGGACACCATCACAACCACGCCATTTATGGCACATGGCAAATATTCTAAGGATTTGATGGCATCAATCATCGCATCATCGCAGGCACGCCAACAAAGAGACCCGCAGTTTAAATACCTAACAGCACTAAACGACATTCGTGCCATGGATGATGACAAAAAACCTGCCGATGTAAGCATTGACAAACGCCGTGCCAAGCGTGAGCTTATTGAGCAAAAAACCTTAGCTGCTGAAAATGCTCGCCGTCAAGCCACAGGTGAGATGCCATTTACCAACTGGTCAACCTATCAAGCCAGCATGGATGCTTTGGCCGAAGAGCGTAGTCTCATGAAGGAGAATGAACGCCCACGATTGCCTGAGAGTGAAGCATTTGTTATTGAAGCGGCGACCTTAATGTTTGAGGCCAAAGATAAAAAAACATTGGTAGAATAAATGTTTGCTACAACCAATTATTCTGCCAAAACTAAGCAACAAAGCATGATGACTTATATGTCACATTTGTCATGATTTTTTGCTAAAATTATTATCAGTCCCTAGGATTTTTAGTAAAACTTGGTTATAATAAAAAAGATTTTGACCGATAAAATGGCAAAATTACCAACATTTATTCATCCATTTATTTATTTTAAGGATATATCATGGCTATTGAACGTACACTTTCTATCATCAAACCAGATGCTGTGGGTGCTAACCACATCGGTGAGATTTTCTCTCGCTTTGAGAAAAATGACCTAAAAATCATTGCAACCAAAATGAAGCACTTATCCAAAGAAGAGGCCGAAGGTTTTTATGCAGAGCATAAAGAGCGTGGTTTTTTTAATGATTTGGTAGCGTTCATGACATCGGGCCCTGTGGTGGTGTCTGTCCTAGAAGGTGAAAATGCCGTACTTGCTCACCGTGATATTTTGGGGGCGACCAACCCAAAAGAGGCAACAGCTGGCACCATCCGTGCTGACTTTGCAACCAGTATTGATGAAAATGCTGCCCACGGCTCTGACAGTACGACATCTGCCGAGCGTGAAATTGCTTATTTCTTTACTGATAATGAAGTGTGTCCACGCACTCGTTAATCTGCACTGAGTAAAAACCACGTTAAAAAACCGAGCCCATCAGTGGTTCGGTTTTGATTTTAATTGGGGCGTGCTTGCCCATTTTTAGCCTAATATCAAACTGTCATCTGCCACTTTTTCGCCATGAGTTTTTTCAAACATGTTAAGCAGACTTTGGACAGTCATGCCACGGCGTTCATCACCTGATACGTCCAGCACCACCTTTCCTTGATGCAACATGATGGTGCGAGTGCCATGAGTCAATGCCAAAGCCATTGAGTGGGTAACCATGAGTGTGGTTAGACGATTCTCATTTACAATCTTATCGGTGAGTTCTAGGACAAAACTGGCAGTTTTGGGGTCAAGAGCAGCGGTATGTTCGTCTAGGAGTAAGATTTTGGATGGTTGCAGGCTTGCCATCAGCAGGCTGACCGCTTGACGTTGTCCACCCGAGAGTAGCCCCATACGGTCAGTTAGGCGGTTTTCCAGACCTAGGTTTAAGAGGGCAAGTCTCTCACGAAACAGCTGACGGTTTTTGGCATTTAATGCAGGAAAAAGTCCACGAATGCCCCCACGCCCAAAGGCAAGTGCCATGTTCTCCTCAATGGTCAAAGCCTCGCAAGTGCCTGCCATCGGATCTTGAAAAACACGAGCAACCGAGTGGCTACGCTTGTGCGTAGGTTTTTTGGTAACGTCGGTATTATTGATGATGATAGAGCCAAAGTCAGGACGTAATGCACCACTGATGGTGTTTAAAAATGTGGATTTTCCCGCCCCATTGGTACCGATGACGGTAACAAATTCGCCATCATTGATATGCAAAGACAGCCCACGCAAAGCAAAATTTTCAATGGGTGTGCCAGCATTGAAGGTCAGATGTAGATTATGTGCGGTCATCATAAAGACCCCCTTTCTTTGACAGATTTTTTACCCATGCCAAATACACCTAGGGTTTTTGAGCGAAATTTGGGTAAAATCAGAGCAATCGCCACAAGCAGGGCGGTTACTAAGTTTAAATCCTGTGGGCCAAAACCGATATGGCGTAAAGTTTGGCTAGATAGGGCGATTTGGATGAGCAGTTTGTAAAGTATTGCACCGATGACAACCGAGAGTGTGATAAAAAAGATTTTTTTGGCATTTAGTACGGTCTCTCCGATAATGACCGCTGCCAGACCTATCACAATCGTACCAATGCCTACCGAGATGTCCGCTCCGCCTTGGGTTTGGACAAATAACGCACCTGATAGGGCGATGAGTCCATTGCTGATTGCCATACCAAGAATGATGACAAAGGAGGTGTTAATTCCTTGGGCTTGTGCCATTTTTGGATTAGAGCCTGTGGCACGCATGGCAAGCCCCATTTCGGTACTAAAAAACCAGTCAAGCAGTAGTTTTAACAAAAGCACGACCGCCCCTGCCACAAATACACGCACCCACATGCCGTTATTGCCATTTATAAATGGGGTAAAAACGGTTGTCTCACCAAGCAAGGATAAGTTGGGGGCGTTCATGATACGTAAGTTTAGCGAATACAAGGCGGTCATGACCAAGATGCCCGCCAGTAAGTGTAATATGCCAATCTTGACATTAAGCCATGCGGTAACAACGCCTGCCATCATACCTGCCATCATACCAAACAGGCATGCAATCCAAGGGTTAAAGCCTGAGATGATGGATATTGCTGCTACCGCACCGCCTAAGGGAAAACTGCCATCAGCGGTTAAATCAGGAAAATCCAACATGCGAAATGATATGAGTACCCCAAGTGCCATGATGGCATATATCAGTCCGCTCTCTAACGCCCCTAAAAAGGCAATCAATGACATATCTGCTCCAATCAAAACAAAACACACGCCCACGATTTGGCGTGCATTTTGTATTTATAAAATAATTATCTAAAAGGTGCTTATTCTACCACTGTTTTGGCTTTATCCAAAATGGATTGTGGTACGGTTAAACCCTGCTCGCTGGCATTTTTCTTGCTGACCATCAAGTCAAGCTCGCTGGCACTGTACACAGCGATGTCGCCTGCTTTTTCGCCTTTTAGGATACGAGCGGTGATTTTGCCTGTTTCTAGTCCCAGACCATGATAGTTCACGCCAAGAGCAACACTCGCCCCACGCTCGACCACGCTAGGGTCAGATGAGACAAGGGGGATTTTACCTTCTTTGGCGACTTTGGCAAGGGCTTCATAGGCATTGATGACGTTATTGTCGGTTGATGTATAAATCACGTCCACTTTGCCAACCAAACTTTGGGCGCTCATGGCGATGTCTGATGATTTTTGGGCAGGGGCTTCAACGATGGTAATGCCTTGGGGTTCGGCGATGGCTTTTAGGTTACGCAAAGTCACGGTGGAGTTCACTTCTCCCTGGGCTATACACAAACCCGATGTTTTTGACGCTAGGAATCAGCTCTTTGATAAGGTCAATCTGCGGTTCAAGTGGTAGTACGTCCGATGCTCCTGTTACGTTCGTGCCAGAGCCGTCTAGTTTGGGTACCAGTTTGGCTTCCACAGGTTCGGTCACGGCAGAGAATACCACGGGAATGCTTGTGGTGGCATTGACGACCGCTTGGGCAGATGGGTGGCGATGGCGATGATGGCGTCAGGGTTGTCCGCCACGAACTGCTTGGCGATTTGTCCTGCGGTGGCAGGGTTGCCTTGGGCGGATTGGAAATTGACCGTTAGGTTCTCGCCTTCTTTAAAGCCTTCGCTGGCTAGGGCTTCAAGCGTGCCTTGACGAACAGCGTCAAGTGCAGGGTGTTCGACGATGGCGGTAATGGCAATCGATTTGCTCTCGGCAGTCGTCGGGGCTTGGGCGGTCTCGCTTTGGCTGGCAGGTTTATCGCCGCCACAGGCAAACAGTAGCGAGCAAAGCGTGCTCATGCCGATAAGTTTGGGAAATTTGGCACTGATGGTCGCCATGACAGATTCCTTGTGTAACAATATGATGACTTTTATTATAGAGTAGTTACAGAGCGATGACAATAGTTATGAGAATGAAAATATAAAAATTTTTAAAAAATGGTTAGGTGCGGGTCTAATTTTACGATGGGTTTGATGGGGTTGTTATGGGTATTTTAAAAACACTGAGAATAAAGCATGAGATAGTTTTATTTAAAAAATAAAACTAATAAATTTAAAAAATAAATCATATTTGCAATAGTATTACACACTCATTTACAAGTATAATATATAATACAACTCATTATCATTTTTATTAGGTATTTTGTATCATGTGTAAATTTCCCTTGTCTTTATTAAGTATTGCCATGTTTGTCGCGACCAATGCTCAGGCAGATGATGGTGAGCCGACCGTCATGCTGGGGCATGAGACCATCACCATCTCCAAAGACGCTGGCAAATACGTCGCCATCACGCCCAATTCCCTAAAAGACGACAGTCCCCTGTATGAGACCGCCCAATCAGTGAGCGTGCTAACCCCACAGCAGGTAGAGCAAAAACAAGCCAGCACCGTTGCCGAGCTTTTGGAAAATGTGGCAGGCGTGTCATCAGGCGTGCAGGGTCGGCGCGGGTGGGATGACTTTATCATTCGTGGGCAAGTATCATCCAATCAGATGTATGTGGACGGTATGCGTGTGCAAATGTCGTCTAAAAACCTGCGAGCGTGGGACGTGGCAGGAGCGGACAGCATTGAAGTGGTCAAAGGCACGACCACTACAGGCTACGGCATGGCATTGCCAAGCGGGATTGTCAATATCACCTCAAAACGCCCTGACAGCGAGACCTTTGCCAAAGGCAAAATCACGGTTGGCAGTTTTAATAACAAAGAGCTTGCCTATGACCTAAACTATGCCCCAAACGACAGCAAAAAAGGGGCATTTCGCCTAAATGGACGGTTTTCTGACCGTGATGATGCAACCGACCACGTCTTTTTCAAAGATAACTACATCGCTCCAAGCTATATGTTTGATTTGGGTAATGACACCGATTTGACCCTTTTGGGCAGTTATCAATGGCGTGAATATCTCCGTCAGCAAGGCTTGCCACACAACAACACCATAGACCTTACCACAGGCGAGCAAACCGTACGCAATGCCCACGAGCAGTATTCGTCCAGTACGTTTTTTGGCTTGCCTGATTATGGTTATGAACAAAAAACCTTGCGTTTGGGCTATGATTTGGCTCATCATATCAATGACAAGCTCACCTTTAAGTCCATTTTTGCCATTAACAAAACCGACACAGACGGCAAGCCTGTACTTTCAACCGCTCATAACAATTTTTATAGCACGGGCAATATCGGTCGCCAAATTAACAATCAAATCAAAAAAGACACCATGCTCACCAGCGACAACCGCTTTGAGACTTATTTTAATACAGGTAACGTTGAGCATGATGTAACAGTAGGGCTTGACCTATTGCGTGAAAAAAGCGACTATTATCGCCGTAATGACCGAGCTTATCCCAATTTTGACATCAACAATCCAAGCTATGACGTATCAAGCATTACAGAAGGTACGCCTAGCCAAAATATTACCACTACTCAATACGCAGGGCTGTACGCCAAGGACAGTATGCGTTATGATGACTGGATTTTTGGGGCGAGCGTCCGCCACGACTGGGCAAAAACGGACGTGGATAACGTGCTGACAGGAGCCAATGCCAAACGCACAGACGGCGAATTTACAGGCAGTGTGTCCGCCATGTATGATTATCAAGGCAAATTCGCCCCTTATGTCAGCTTTGGTACGTCCTTTCAACAAAACACCAGCACAGGACAAAATGGCGAAGTGCTAGACCCCGAAAAAGGTCAAAATGCCGAAATTGGCGTAAAATTTCAAGGCTTTGACAAACGCTTGCAAGGCTATGTGTCCGCCTATGACATCACTCGCAAAAATGTTGCCGAAACGATTTATGACGATAGTGGGGTTGGCACAGGATATAGCGAGCTTGTGGGTAAGCAACGCACCAAAGGTTTTGAGTTTGAAAGTGCGTTTGTGATGAATAACCAATGGAATATCTCGGGTTCGTACAGCTATATCCCAACCGCCAAAATCGTGGAAAACAGCCGTGCGTCCAATGTCGGTCAGCGTATCAGCCAAATCCCAGAACACTCTGCGTCCGTGTCCACGCAATATCATTTTAGCCCTGACCGTTTGGGCTGGTATGTCGGTGGTGGCTTGCGTTATCAAGGCGACAGACGAGCGTGGCGGACAGCGGTCAATAACCGTGGGGTAGAAACCACGCATTTTATTGATTTGCCAGCCTATACCGTGCTTGACGCTAAGGCAGGCTATGAAGCCAAAAATTGGGGTGTGGGTTTGGCGGTCAAAAACTTGACGGACAAAGACTATCTTATCGGCACAACGCCCAACTCCCAGCTTGTCTCTTATGGCGAGCCACGCAACATTCGTGCGACTTTGACTTTTAAATATTGATAACACGCACCCTCTGCCCTTTTTCGCTTTGAAAAAGGGTTTTTATTTTTAAAAATAAGGCAAGTTATGGATTGGCAATACGAGCTTATCACGGCGGTATTTTGGTTATTTAAGGCATTTTTTTGGGTGGCGGTGGTGCTGTCGGTGGCGGTGTGGGCGTTAAAATTTACCCCCTTTGGCAAAAAATTTTGGCGCATTGCCAAGCCTTGCCTAAGCCGTGCCAACACCGCAAAAGCCCTTGTGATGATTGGGCTTTTGATTTTCTTTGTGCTTTTGGAAGTTAAAATCAGCGTGCTAAATACGCAGTTTTATAATAAATTGTACAGCTCATTACAAGACATGGACGCACAGGCGTTTTGGTTTTTTGCTCTGCTAAATGCCAGTTTGATGATGTTTAAAGTGGCACAAGACGTGGTGGATAGGTTTGTGGGCGAAGCCTTTGAGATTAAATGGTGGGAGCGGTTTAATGCCGTGCTACTTGACCGCTATTTGTCGCACAAAAACTACTACCGCCTAAAACACACCCACGACCTGCGTACCCCTGATAACATCGACCAGCGTATCGAGCAGGACGCTAAGGAGTTTATCACAATCACGGTGGAGATGGTGCGTGGGGTTATCAATGCGGTGATGTCTATCATTGAGTTTACGATTATATTGTGGGGGCTGTCGGGGATTTTGAGCGTGTTTGGCGTGAGTGTGCCAAAGGGTGTGGTATTTTTTATTTATGGTTTTATCATCGTGGCGACTGCCTTGTCGGTGTGGATTGGGCGACCGCTCATCAGGCTTAATTTTGATAAAGAACGTTTGCATGGCGATTATCGTTATTCGCTGATACGAGTGGCGGACAATGCCGAGAGCATTGCCTTTTATGATGGCGAACACCAAGAAAAACGCCATTTGGCAGGGCGATTTGGGGCGATTATTGACAACCGATGGGCGATAATTCGTAGGCTTTTGGGATTGGACGGCTTTAATACAGGCGTAACCCAAGTGGCTCAGCTATTGCCACTCATGCTCCAAGCCCCACGTTTTTTTGCAGGCGAGATAAAATTGGGCGATATGCACCAAACGGTGCAGTCGTTTAACCGTCTCATGCGAGCGTTGTCGTTTTTTCGGCTGTTTTATGAGAGCTTTACGTTGTATCAAGCACGGCTGAACCGTCTGTATGGCTTTTTGACTCGCCTTGATGTGCTGGATAATACGCCACTTGACAAATCAACGGTAAAACATGATGATAACGTATTGATATTAAAAGACTTTGGCATAAAAACATTTGATGATAAGGTGTTGATTGATGGCATAAATATCACGCTACACGCAGGGCAAGCTCTACTGATACAAGGCACGTCAGGCACAGGCAAAACCACGCTGTTAAAGGCGATGGCAGGGATTTATCCTTTTGGTACGACAGGGCAAGCGGTCATGCCTACCGCCAAAACGCTGTTTTTGCCCCAACGCCCCTATATGCCCCAAGGCACGTTACGAGATGCCATTTGCTATCCTGACATACGGGCAAACGATGACAAGATAAAGGCGGTCATGGCACGTTGTCATCTGGGCAAGCACATTCACGCCCTAGATGTGGACAGCGATTGGCAGGTTAATCTATCACCAGGGGAGTTACAACGAGTGGCGTTTTTGCGTGCGTTGCTCGTTAGGCCGTCTGTGGTATTTCTTGATGAAACCACGTCCGCCCTAGATGAGCCGACCGAGACCGCCCTTTATACCACGCTAAGGGACGAGCTACCCCAAGCGATTATCGTGAGTGTGGGGCATAGAAGTACGCTTTTGGCGTTTCATGATAAAAGGGTGGTGCTTGGGTGGGGTTAAAATGGGTTGGCGGTTTATATTTTACTTGGTTTATGTCAAATCATCATCGCTTTTATTAAACCGTAATCCCGATGTTTTAATTGCCCAAACAAGCTCTACCAAGGCACGATTGTTGGTTAAAGGTTCACCGTCTAATATGAGTACATAGCCTGTATTATCAATCCACAAAAACATAAAACTTGTGGTTGGCATGAGCAGTTCAACATCACCAAAGAGTGAAACAGCCTGTCCAGCGATGGCAAGTCCACGCTCATGCTGACGTACAAAAAAGTCAAAAAAGTCCGCCCCTGCCACCGCCAGCCTATCCGCTTCATCGGTTGTGTAACCAATGCGAGCCAAACAAAAACCTTCATTAGAGCCAATGACAGCTTTGCGAGTACCTGACAGACTTGCCACGACATAAGGTAAGAATTTATCCAATGGCATATTAGGAGCAGGTAAGTTCTGTGATAGGTGTTGTATCCAACCTTTTTCATCAAACTCATCTAGCCATTCATGTGAATACTTATTTAACCACTCTTTGGTAGACATGACATGAGTCTGCGAGACGAGCGTTTGTAGAGCTTTGTGCTTGTCATTGGGTGTGGCATAAGCAAAAGCATGCATGACACCAGATGGTGTTAGCGTAAGATAGGGATTTTGGTGGTCATTTGGCATGATTGATTACCGAAAATAAAAACTAAGAGGCGATCATATAGATGAGTGAACGCACCATACGACGCATTTGTTCACGGTCACGGGCATCAACAATCATGACGTTAGCACCAACACCACGTTCCATCAATCGTTTTGAGAGTGTCTCATGTAAATCCCAAGGCATATTTTCAGCATGGGTAACACCGACCACTAAGGCACTGCTTTTGATGAGTGGTGAGAAAGCATCAAGATAATAATCCAAGTCATTCACAGGGTCTTTTTCCTCGGCGTTTAGCAGTAGGATAAGACCCAAGGCATTTTCACTTAAAATCTCCCACATAAAGTCAAAACGTCTTTGCCCTGGGGTGCCATAGAGTCGCACCTGTTCACCGCTGTCTAGTATCATAACCCCATAGTCCATGGCAACCGTGGTTGTCTTTTTGATGAGTTTGGTGTCATCGGAGGCAACTTCATCGGTCGTTACCACACCTTTGTCAGACAACACTTGAATGGCAGCTGTTTTACCTGCCCCCACAGGGCCTGCGATGATGAGTTTATAGGTTTGTTCACGGACTTCATTGATGGCACTCATTGCACTCTCCGTTTTGTGTTTGGTATTAAAATGATAATTTGTTAAGCAGGCGTCTAAAAAATCCTGTTTTGACAGCTTGGGTTACGCCTTTATTGGCAGTTGTCTTGGGTTTGGATTCTTTGTCGTATTTATTCTTTTCATGTAGCAGTTTATCTAGGGGGGTTTGTAGATAAAAAGAGTTTTTTAGCACTTCAATATCTGCCGACCCAGACAGGATGGATAGCAAAAATATGCGGTGCAGGATGGATGGGTTTTTTTGGGTCAACTCACCAAATACCATGTCAAGTTGGTCAAGGTTTTTAGGGACGATTAGGCATGATGATACGATTGCATGGACGTATTCGGGGATGTCTTTCATGCCTGCAAAGTTGGGCATGTAGCGAATTTTTAGTTTTAAGGTATTTCTGGGGGCATTAATGCGAGTAGGTAAGATGGTTGAATAAATTTGCCATAAAAAACTGTTGAGTGAATAACGACGATAACCTTCATTTTTGATGTTGTGTAGCATTCTATCAAATTCTGCATCGCTTAGGGCGATGTTGGTAATATTGGTTCTTAGTACCTGACAGTTACCTGCGATGGAAAAATAGTCAAGCAGACGGTCAAGGTTTTGTGTCAGGGCGATGGCTTTTTTAGGATAGACATAGACCATTTGGTTGCCAATGACGATTTTAAAAGGATGTTCTTGGGCAAAAATATGAATCAATTCATAGATGACATTATTGGGACAGACACCACTAAAACAAGTATTAATCACACTTTGGATGAATTTGCCATTTTCGCTGGGCGTGTGTTTGGTCAGTTCTGTTTGCTTGGTATCGGTACTATCGTGTAGATGATTGACAGATTTGCTATATATTAAGGCACGATTTTTGGCAGCATCAGCAGGGTTTTTTTGTAGGCGTGTGGCGGCGTCAATGAGTTGCGACAGCACCACTTCCATGTCATGTTTGGCATATGGGGTGCTCAAAAAGAAGTTGGTTGCATGGGGTAAAAAGTCAGCATTTTGCCATTGTTTGATATGACCACGTGTCAATAATAAGGATGCACGAAAATCCAAAAAATCCACCAAATTTTTGATGTGTTGGTTATTAAACAGCGACATGCCCACACCATCTAGATTGATAATGGCAGCAAAGGCATCATCAGCATCTCTGCCAAGCGTGGGTAAGGTCAGACACAAATCATCACTAAAACAGCGTTCCAATACTAAGTACTCCACATTAGGATAGTTACGTTGTAATAGCAAGGTTAATGCCCCAGCACTAGGGCCTGAGAAACCCGCCAATAATATTTTTAATGCCATAGTATCTCCAAAAGCCAGATTTTAGTGGTTGCAGACGCATAAAAATAAGTAGAATGTTCACCCTCTATCATATCGTCTATGTGCCATATCATCTATGTATAAAAAGTAATCTTAAAATAATCTATGTATGAAAAATCTAATGTATCAACCTTTCAAGTTCAGTGCGACAAGCCACCCATCGCATGTCAAATACCCAATTATGTTTGCCAAGTTTGAACCATGCTTTCATGAACGCCACTAAGTCATGACAAGCCAAACAATGGTTAAAAAATTCATTTTCTAAACGCATGACCTCATCATGATTTTGGGTTTTGTGAGCTGTCAAAATAGACTCCAACAGGCGTTGGGCAAGCAAAGTGGCATCATCACTACTGACACGCAGTTTATGACTGGGCACATCAAGTGTGGGTGTGGTAAGTACGCTCCAACGTGTCGCCAGAAGGTTATTTTTTTGTAAATAATATTTACGTGTTATGCAGTCGTTGATGATTTGCCAAGCTTGGGTGTTAAGACGTGGTTTAAAGGTTTGGATGAACTCGGGGTTCATCATGGGTGCATCATACCAACAGCCAAAAAAATAATCCGATAATGCCCCTTGTAGAGGTTCGCTTTCGTCTAATTTTTTGGCGACATTGATTCGCTCTTTGTGATACTGTCCTGCCGATGGATTTTTTAGGACAGCACGAGAATAATAACGAAAGTGATGGTAGTCATCAGCGTGATGGATTCTGTTCATAAACTGGTCTGTGATGATGAATAAAAACAAGTGGGTCAAGTGTCAAACCCACTTATCTCTTACTTAGTCAAGCAGGGTTTCCATTAGGTCAATCATGAATTCAGCATCTTCATCATCTATGGGTTCAAAACCGTCTGTCATGCCAAGTTCACTTAGCACCGCTTGACCATCAGCATCATCTTTTAAGGATAAAATGACTTTGGCGATATCATCTGCTTGGGTGAAGCCGTCTTTGACCAAAATGACATGGGAGATGGTGGCGATATTGCTTTCAATGAGTACGTTTAGTTGTGATTTGGTGAGTTTTGACAGTGAGTGATAAATTTCAGCGATAAAAAACGCCACATCCGCTTCGCCTTTTACCACTTGTTTGGCAGCGGCTTGATAAGTCTCGGTGATGATAAATTCAACATCATCTTCGCTCAAATCTACCGCTTCAAGCAGACGCAGACCGATGAGTTTGACATCACGGTTATCTGCCATGGCAATCTTAGTGCCTGCGTTTAGGTCATCTAGGCACTTGATATTACCACCAGCTGATGAAATGATTGTCATTTCATCAGATTTGCCAATGGGGCGAGCGATGGCACGATAGCCATCTTCACGGATGAGTTTGGCAGCATCAAAAGGGTTGGCATAGATGACTTTGATATCATCTTTTGCCAAACTGTCTTCTTGTTCGGCGTGCGAGGCGGGTGTAACAAGGTGTAGGTCATGACCTGAACGTTTTTGTAGCAAGGTATTAAACATGTGCCAACCTGCAAAACGTTCTGGTGAGAAATCAGGGGCAATTAAAAAATTATAAGCCATTATTCTGCTCCTTTCATGGTAAGGTATTGAGCTGCCGTCTCTTCAATCTTACTACGGCTGGGCTTACGGCGTACGGAGGTATAACCCACAGTCTGACCACGACGTACGTTTGGCACGACAGTGGCATATACCCAGTAGTGTGAGCCATCTTTGCATAGGTTTTTGACGTAGCCATGCCATTTTTTGCCCTCTTTGACGGTCTTCCACAAATCAGCATACGCTGCTTTTGGCATGTCAGGATGGCGTAAGATGTGCTGGGGTTTGCCAATCAGTTCATCTTCGGTATAGCCACTAATCTCAACAAAGGCATCATTGACATGAGTTAATACGCCATTTAAATCCGTGCGAGAGACGATGAGTCTGCCATCAGGGTATGGACGCTCTACACCTGTATCATAGACGGTGCGTGTTGTGCCATCAAAAAAGGTTAGGTTATATTCGGTAGCATCGCCAGCGGGCTTTGCCATATCATCTAGTTGAATGCTCAAAACAAGTCTCCTTAATAACTTATCAATACTTTATAGCTTATCAATAAAAGGGTAAAGATTAGATGAGTTTTGCCAATGCCTCAGAGGCTCGTTTAATGTCTAGAAATATCAGACCCAGTTTGGCGTTTGGTTTGGCAAGAATGGTCAGTACCGCCTCACCACCTGCTGATGTCATGATGACATAGCCTTTTTCACCTTGTACGAGCAGACGGTCAATCTTACCACGAGCCAGTTCAGAGCCTGCACGGTCGCCCAAAGACAGTAGGGCGGCACTCATGGCACCCACACGATCTTCGTCAATACCAGAGGGTAGGGCAGAGGCAATCATCAAGCCGTCTGTTGAGATAAGAGCAGAGGCCTCAACGTCGGCAGATGAGCTGTTTAGGTCATCTAGGATTTGTTGGAACATGTCGGTACGCATGGTTTGTCTCCTTTGGGTGATAAAATTTTGATAAAATTAAATGGTTGGATTGATGTTGGTAAACTGTTACCGCCAATCGGAGCTATTATACAAGTATTAATGATAAATACAAGCATTTTAATAATAAATACAATATGAAAAGCAGACGTTTGTTAGTTGCTGTTGATCATGCTTTTTGATTGTACTTTATTACTGAATTGGATTTGGTGAAATTAAACGGATTTTAAACAGTTTGTCCATAAAAACCAAAGCGTACCAAAGGCAAATACAACCTATGATAAAACACAAAACCCTTACTATTATAAGGGTTTTGTGTTTTGTTGGCAAGAGTTAAAAATAACCACAAAGGTTAAGCATTAACGATTTGGAGCAAAAGCTGCCAACTCTGGGTTAATGTCTGTTTTGGCAACGGTATTGGCGTAGTTACATAAAGTAGACAGTGCCACACCCATGATGACATCCAAAACATTTTGGTCGTTATAACCTGCTGATTTAAAGGCTGCTAACTCATCATCAGAGACCTGACCACGCTTGTCAATGAGTTGCATGGTGAATTGGGCTAGGGCTTGGTATTTGGTGTTTTCGTCAATGTTGGTGCGAGTACGCAGGGCTTCTACAACCGCAGGCGACATTTTGAGACGAACTTCGGCAACCTTGGTGTGTCCTGCCACACAAAAATCACAGCCGTTATGTGCAGCGGCGGTAATCTGAACAACTTCAACCTCTTCGGCGGTCAGAGAGTTTTTGCTGTTCATTTTACTTACCTCTTGATACATTTCAAGGGCTTGTGGTGAGTTGGCAAGCACACCGATGAGATTTGGGATAAAGCCATTGGCTTTTTGTACCGCTTCAACACGCTCTTTGGCTTTTTCTGGGGCGGTGTCAACAGTGTGTAAAGTAAGACGGGTCATAAAATGCTCCTGATTTATTTCTTGGGTCAACACATCATTGGTTTGTCTTGTTGTACTTCATGTACTTCCCAACCAAGACTCATCGTTTGTCTTGACAGTAATAGATACAAATTCATGTTTGGATGAGTTAAAATAATAAAACCTATATGGGAGTGGATATAAAAATTACAAGCGCTTTTTGAAAATTTATAAATTTATATAAAAATCAATGGCTTACAAAAAATTTACGACCCATTGGATTTTTATCATTGAAAATTTTGCATTTGTCAAGCATATATTTGACCAGCAGGAAAACTTCCAAACGCAATTTTAACAGATAATATTTTAACAGACAATAAAAGGTAAACCATGAATTTTGACAAACTGACCCGAAAAGTACAAACAACCCTACAAAATGCCCAGTCCTTGGCGGTTGGTCGTAACAATACGGCAATTTTTGCCATACATATTTTGTCCGTCATGCTCCAAGATGAGAGCAATGTTGCCATGCTAAGCCAAGCAGGAGCGGACATAAACAAACTCAATCATGACACCACCAAAAAACTCGGTGATTTGGCAACTTTGTCCACACCAACAGGGCAGGCAAATCTTGCACCTGATTTGGTGCAAGTGCTAAATCTTGCTGAGAAATTTGCAACTGATGCAGGCGACAGCTTTGTGCCAAGCGAATGGGTGCTTTTTGCCCTAAGTCAGACAGCAGACACCAAAAAAGTACTGACCGATGCAGGCGTGGACGCCCAAAAACTACAAGCCATTATTAACCATATCCGTGGAGGAGACACTGTGAAAACTCAAAATGCCGAAGACACCAGAGATGCCTTAGAAAAATACACCGTCAATCTGACCGACAGAGCAAAAGAGGGTAAACTTGACCCTGTCATTGGGCGAGATGATGAGATTCGTCGTACTGTGCAAGTTTTGTCAAGACGCACCAAAAACAATCCTGTTTTGATAGGCGAACCGGGCGTGGGTAAAACCGCCATTGTCGAAGGGCTTGCCCAGCGTATCGTCAATGGCGAAGTGCCTGAGAGTTTAAAAAATAAAGAAGTTTTATCGCTTGATATGGGGTCACTCATTGCAGGGGCGAAATATCATGGAGAATTTGAAGAGCGTTTAAAAGGTGTGCTAAATGACCTTGCCAAACAAGATGGTAACATCATTTTATTCATTGATGAATTGCATACCATGGTTGGGGCGGGCAAGACCAGTGGGGCAATGGACGCTGGCAACATGCTAAAACCTGCACTGGCTCGTGGCGAGTTGCGTTGTGTGGGGGCGACCACGCTTGATGAATACCGCCAGTACATTGAAAAAGACCCTGCTTTGGAGAGACGTTTTCAAAAGGTATTGGTAGATGAACCGAGTGTGGAGGACACCATCGCCATTTTGCGTGGGTTAAAAGAGCGTTATGAGCTACATCATGGGGTTAGAATCATGGATGCTGCCATCATCGCCGCCGCCAAAATGTCGCACCGCTATATCACCGACCGCCAATTGCCTGATAAGGCGATTGATTTGATTGATGAGGCAGCATCTCGCATCAAAATGGAGCTTGACAGTAAACCTGAAAGCCTTGACAAACTTGACAGACGCATCATCCAGCTAAAAATGCAGTTACAGACTGTTAAAAAAGAAGACGATGCAGCAAGTCAGGCACAAGTTAAGCAGCTACAAACCCAAATTGATGAATTGGAAAAAGAATATAATGATTTAGAGGAGATTTGGAGGGCTGAAAAGGCACTGGTAGAGGGTACTAAGCATGCTCAGATTGAGCTTGACAAGGCACGCATTGCCCTAGAAAAAGCCCAACGTGATAGTAACTGGGAGCAGGCGGGGCGATTGCAACATGAGATTATCCCCAATTTGCAAAAACAGCTTGCCGATGAACAGTATGATGATACAGATACGCCTAAATTGCTTAGAAATAAGGTAACAGATAATGAAATTGCCGAGGTGGTGTCGCACGCCACGGGCATTCCTGTCGCCAAGATGATGCAAGGCGAGCGTGATAAAATGCTGGGCATGGAGAGAATTTTGCATGAACGTGTGGTCGGTCAAGATGAAGCGGTCAAATCGGTTGCCAATGCTGTTCGCCGCAGCCGTGCAGGACTCTCCGACCCCAATCGTCCAAGCGGTTCATTCTTATTTTTAGGGCCAACAGGTGTTGGTAAAACGGAGCTGACCAAATCACTTGCTAATTTCTTATTTGATGATGAGACGGCGATGGTACGTATTGACATGAGCGAGTTTATGGAAAAACACAGTGTTAGCCGTTTGGTGGGAGCTCCCCCCGGTTATGTCGGTTATGAAGAGGGGGGCGTGCTGACCGAAGCGGTTCGCCGTAAACCGTACAGTGTTGTTTTATTTGATGAGGTGGAAAAGGCTCACCCTGATGTCTTTAATGTTCTACTACAAGTCTTAGATGATGGGCGTTTGACCGATTCTCAGGGGCGTGTGGTGAACTTTAAGAATACCGTCATCATCATGACATCAAACCTTGGCAGTCATAAAATCTTTGACATGGCAGGCGATGAGTACGAAGAGATAAAATCAGCAGTCATGGAGTCAGTGAACGCTCATTTTCGTCCTGAGTTTATTAACCGTATTGATGAGATTGTGGTCTTTCATCCACTTGGGCAGTCGCAGATGGCAGGCATTGCCAGCATTCAGCTTGACCGCCTAAGAGCCAGATTAAAAGAGCGTGAGCTTTCGCTTGTCTTATCAGATGATGCGATAAATGAGCTTGTGTCGGTAGGTTATGACCCTGTATTTGGAGCAAGACCGCTTAAACGTGCCATTGTTCAAGAGATTGAAAACCCCCTTGCTCAAAAACTCTTATTAGGCGAGTTTATCGCAGGTGATACCATCTCGGTAGGTGTGGACAATGGGGTATTGACCTTTGATAAACTAAGATTTAGCTAAACTTATCAGTAAACAACGATTTACCACCAAAAAAAAGGGGGTAAATCGTTCATTTATTAGGGTCGTGTTGGCAGTGAGCAAAAACGCATCATACATTGCACTTAACCACCAAATGACTATATGATAGACCGTCTTAATGATAGACCATCTCAAATCTGCCAGTTTTATTGAAAATAGATGATCCATGAGAACAAAACCCAAAATAAACGTGGTGATTTTTGGCAAGTTTTTCGGTTTTGGTAATTGGGTTGATGGCATTTGGCTGTTATATGCCGTCATGTATGCTGTTGTATCGCGCGTTAATCACGTGTGACAAGTGTGGGAAACTCCTTGTTCTGGCGGTAAGGGGAGTGGGAAGTACATTACGAACGTTGGTTATTATATGGTTATTATTTTATTTTTGGTTATTTTTAAACACAAAAAAATCAAGGTCTCAATCTCTTAAAACCTTGATTTTATTCATTTTAATATGGTAGGCCCAGCAGGACTTGAACCTGCGACCAAAGGATTATGAGTCCTCTGCTCTAACCAACTGAGCTATGAGCCCTTAAAAATACTCAATAAGTATAGTAATTTATTAAGTGAGTGTATTGTACAATATCTTTAAAACCATTGCAAATCTTTTTTGGTAGATGTTATGGTAGACCGCCTTGCAATAGGTCGCCATTATACACCATGATGAGTAAAAGGCAAAGCAAAAAATTTTGAATTAAGAACATTTGCCATCAAAAAAGTGGCAGTTTTTAATTTTTTTATAATAATTGCAAATTTTCATTAAGTTGGATAAGAAATTTGGTATAATTAGCCCAGTTTTATATACTTTTTATACACTCTGATTTTTAACTTTCTATGTTTTATAGGTGCAACTATGACGACCCAAACATCACTTAGCTACAAAGACGCAGGCGTT
Source organism: Moraxella nonliquefaciens (assembly GCF_001679005.1). GTDB lineage: Bacteria > Pseudomonadota > Gammaproteobacteria > Pseudomonadales > Moraxellaceae > Moraxella > Moraxella nonliquefaciens. Next base: position 46,407 of record NZ_LXTW01000032.1, read on the forward strand.
GATATTGATGCAGGCGAGACCCTTGTTGGGCGTATCAAATCTGTCGCCCGTGCCACAACACGTCCTGAGGTGGTGGGAGGGCTTGGTGGATTTGGGGCATTGTGTCGCATTCCACAAGGCTACAAGTCGCCCCTATTAGTCTCTGGTACAGACGGCGTTGGCACCAAACTAAAACTTGCCTTAGACCTAAATCGCCATGAAACCATCGGTCAAGACCTTGTGGCAATGTGTGTCAATGATTTACTTGTGTGCGGTGCTGAGCCATTATTTTTCTTGGATTATTATGCCACAGGTAAACTTGATGTGGATGTTGCCGAGATGGTCATTAAGGGTATTGGCGATGGTTGTAAATTGTCAAATTGTGCTTTAATCGGTGGTGAGACCGCCGAAATGCCTGGCATGTATCAAAAAGATGATTATGATTTGGCGGGTTTTTGTGTGGGTGTGGTTGAAGAAGATGAAGTCATCACAGGGGCAAACGTCCAAAAAGGTGATGTGCTGATTGCTCTGGCAAGCTCTGGCGTGCACTCTAACGGTTATTCACTGGTGCGAAAAGTGATTGATGTTTCGGGTGTGGACATTAATACTCACACGCTGGGCGATGGCGAGACTTTGGCGGATGCTCTGATGAAACCCACTTGCATTTATGTCAAGTCGGTACATGCCCTGCAAAAACAGCTTGGCAATGCAAACATTCACGCCATGGCACACATCACAGGTGGCGGTCTGACTGAAAACTTACCCCGTGTGTTGCCCGATGATTTATCTGCCGAGATTAATCTCGCCACTTGGGAGTTTCCTGCCGTTTTTAACTGGCTACAACAAGCAGGCAACATCACCCAAAGTGAGATGGTGCGTACCTTTAATTGTGGCGTAGGTTTTGTGATTGTTGTCTCTGATGACAAAAAAGATGAAACTTTGGCATTCTTGAATGCACAAGGTGAGCGTGCTTGGCAAATTGGGCAAATTGTAGAGCGTACTGATAAAGCGGTGGTTTATATTTAAAGGTTAAATTTATTTTTAAATGATTGGTAAATTGGGTTTATTGCTTAAAGATAAACCCAATTTAAAAAGGATACTTTATGCAAACTTCTAACACAGCATTATCGCCAAAAGTGCAAGCGATATTACCTGCTTTGGAAAATCTAAAAGCAGATGACTATTCTTTTTTGTTGGAATTTTTACAAAATAAAATCGTTAAAATAGATAAGCAAGAAATGCCATTGAGCCGTCAAGAAATTGCTAAAAAGCGTTTGGGGTTTTTTAAGGACGCTATGGTAATGAGTGATGATTTTGATGATTATTTGGGCGATGACTTTTGGTTTCCAGATGACGATATTTTATATAAGTGAATGGCGATGAATAAATATCTGTTGGATACGCATATTTTTATTTGGGCAGGTTGTTATCCTGAGAAATTGCCCAAGCATATTGCCAGTTTACTTCAAAATCCCAGTGATGTATTTTATATCAGCATGGCAACATTTTGGGAGATGCAAATAAAATATCAATTGGGTAAATTGTTTTTACCAAGAACGCTTGATGAGTTAATTAAAGAAATCAAAAAATATCATTATTATGAAATCCTGCCAATTACCCAAACGCATATTCTAAACCTATAAACCCTTGAATTTCATCATAAAGACCCCTTTGACCGTATGATTATCAGCCAAGCCATGTGCGAGCATTTAACGGTATTGACGGTGGATAGTGAAATTATAAAATATCCCATTGAATGTATTAGCTAATATGAAAACATTAAAAATCGCCGTCCTAGTCTCTGGCAATGGCTCAAACTTACAAGTTTTAATTGAGCATATGCAATCGGGTAAGTTGCCCATCAAGATAGTCGCTGTCATCAGCAACAAGGCGGATGCTTATGCCTTAGTCCGTGCCAAAAATGCCAATATTGCTACCTTTGTCATTGATAAAAACGAACAGGGTAAAACCTACAAACGAGCCCAATTTGAACAGCTTGCTCTTCATGTATTAAAGCCGTTGGGTGTGGATTTGGTGGTACTGGCAGGGTTTATGAAAATCTTAACGCCACTATTTATTAATGGTGTAAAAGATGGATTAAATGCCTCCATGATAAATTTGCATCCGTCTTTACTTCCCAGTTATAAAGGGTTGGACACGCACGCACGAGTGTTACAATCAGGCGAGCGGTATCATGGCTGTTCGGTACATTTGGTAACAGCCAAGCTTGATGCAGGGCAAATTCTTAGTCAGGCGGTGCTAGAAATCCACCCCAATGACACACCTGCCACGTTACAAAACAGAGTCCACGCCCTAGAACATATGCTCCTGCCATGTACGATAGATTTTATCGTTCGTGGTGTGATAGATGTGGACAATGTGGGCGATGCTTATCGCTTTTGGGGGCAGTAAACCGAGACCAATAATTAGGTTGGCATTTATGACGATGACCTTGATTGTTATGATAAACAATATAAATGGGCATGATAAAATCATATCATGCCTATCTGTTTTGTCAAAACAAAAAATTATTTCAAACAATCCTTTTATTTCAAATAATCCTTCAATGCCTTCGCCTGCTTATCAGCATTACCAATATAGGTGGCAGGGGTTAGTTCGGTCAGGCGTTCACGTGCATTGGCAGGAACAGCAGACAGTTCATCGCTGTTTACAAAGTCTGTCATCATCTCACGAGTCATCATCTGACCACGAGTGAGGGCTTTTAATTTTTCGTATGGTTTTTCAATATTGTAGCGTCTCATCACAGTCTGAATGGGTTCAGCCAGCACTTCTTGGGCGTGATCTAGGTCATCGCTTAGGCGTTGTTCGTTGATTTGTAGTTTGCCAATGCCTTTTAAACATGCTTCAAAAGCAATAAGGCTTTGGGCAAAGCCTACGCCCATGTTACGAAGAACGGTTGAATCGGTCAAATCTCGTTGCCAGCGTGAGATGGGCAGTTTTTCACCAAGATGAGACAATACCGCATTTGCCAGACCAAGGTTGCCTTCTGAATTTTCAAAATCAATGGGATTTACCTTGTGAGGCATGGTTGATGAGCCTACTTCGCCATCTTTGAGCTTTTGCTTAAAATAACCCAGCGAGATATAGCCCCACACATCACGGTTAAAGTCAATCAAAATTGTGTTAAAACGGCGTAATGCGTCAAAAAGCTCCGCCATATAGTCATGTGGTTCAATCTGCGTGGTATAAGGGTTGAAGGTCAAATCCAAACTCTCTACAAAATTTTGTGAATGCTTTATCCAGTCAAGGGTTGGATAAGCAGACAAATGGGCGTTGTAGTTACCAACAGCACCGTTGATTTTGCCAAGAAGTTCTACATTTTTAAACTGCTTTAATTGGCGATGCAAGCGATAAGCGACATTTGCCATCTCTTTGCCAAGCGTGGTAGGACTTGCGGTTTGTCCATGTGTGCGAGAGAGCATGGGCGTGCTGGCATGGTTATCGGCAAGTTTGGCAATCTCATCTATGATGGTTTGCATGGATATTATTAGAACATCACGACCTGATTTTAGCATGAGAGCGTGCGATAGGTTGTTAATATCCTCGGAGGTGCAAGCAAAGTGGATGAACTCACCTGCATTTTTTAGCTCATCAATGTCGCAAATTTTCTCTTTTAAAAAGTACTCTACTGCCTTGACATCATGGTTGGTGGTGCGTTCTATCTCTTTGATTCGTAAGGCATCCTCTTCGCTAAAATTGCTAATTATGGCATCTAGTTTGTCATTGGTCTCTTTGCTAAATGGCGTGATTTCACCAATATCAGGGTGCTTTGCCAAAGCTTGCAACCAGCGAATCTCAACGGTAACACGGGCGTGAATGAGCCCAAATTCGGACAGATATGGACGCAGAGCATCGCATTTGGACGCATAACGACCGTCAAGGGGAGATAGGGCGGTCAAGGCAGAAAAAGACGGCTTGGACATGGAGTTTTCCTTTAATGGTGAAAATGAATGGGTTTGGTGGGGTTTGGATTTGGTGGTAAAAGCCTATAAATCACACATGAATGATGTCATTTAATCTCAACCGTTACGCCCTCTTGGACGTTGGCATACAGCTCTAACACGTCCCAGTTGGACAAACCGATAGAGCCAATCGGGGTAGGCTGTCCGAGTATCTCAGGATTACTCACGCCATGAATGCCATAACCTGCTTTATCCAGACTCATCCACACCACACCAACAGGGCTGTTGGCACCGGGGGGCAGGATGAAGGTCTGTTTGGTGTCATCTTTGGTAACGGTGGCACGATAATGGGGCATTTTCACCTTGCTGTTTAGGGTGTATGTGCCTTGTTCGGCAGGTTTTTTGCTGCTGCCAATTGTGGCAGGGTAACTTGCCATGAGTATACCACCTTGATAGGCGGTAACGGTGTTTGTGGTGGTATTGGCGATAATTTTGTCAAAACCATATTCAAAAGCATCTTTGGTATTGACCACGGTAATGCTCTCACCTGTCATGAATTTTTTGTTGGGGTTGATTTTGGTCAGGTAGTCAATACGCATGTGAAAGCGTTCGGCAAGTTTTTCTTGAATGCTTTCATAGCCTAAGCTACTTAGCTTGGAGCGAGCAACAACGCTGTTTGGTAAGCTGCTAAATTTGCCCATGTCATCTTCGGTGATGGTGTAGCTAACCAACACATCATCTGCCCCCATACTTAGGGCGTCCCATGTTTCTTGATTCATCTTACCAGTGGCGGGCAGGTTTTTCATGCGTTGGAAGTTGGCAAGGGCGTTTTTACTGTGATTGCCCCAACCGCCATCAATCGCTCCGACAGAGGCATGATTTTGGTCTAGCAGTACTTGAATCTTGACCGTCATGGCACTATTGACATTCATGTTGGGCGACCATGTGGATTCATTGACGGTTTTGGCGTATTCAGATAAGTTTACTTTGGTGTAGCTTTTACTTGATTTGTTGGGATTGTTGATGACGGTGGTGTCATCGTTGGCTTTTTTGGCGTTAATTTGGCTGATGCTATCGCTGTCATCGGTGGTTAATAAGGTGGGGTCAAAGGCGTTTTTTGTCCCTGATTTGGTGGCTTGAACATCAATTTGAGCAAAGGCGGTCATACCACAGATGGCAAATATGGATAAAGTTAATGTGGTCAGTTTTTTAGCATAGAACATGGCAAAAATCTCATTTTATCAGCAAAAACGTTGCTTATTATGCGTGAAAACGGCATAAATGACAAGGGCACACAAGTAGGATTGTTGTAAATTTTGTGTTATCCATTCACCTAAAAAACCATCTCCAAACGGTTAAATATCCCCAAATGATGGTCTCGGTCTCGGTCTTTGTTGTTGTAATAACTGATGTCTGTCTGCACAAACAGCCATTTTCGCCATATGGGTTGGCGATAGCTGGCATAAGGGCCATAAACATCCAGCTCAAATCGTTTATCCACAACATCGCCCCCTGCGTATATGCCATAACCAAACGTCCGTGTGCCATGTTTGCCATCTAAATGATGCTGTTGATACAGACTGTTGCCCCATGCACTCTCTTCGGTGTCTTTATGGGTGTAGGATAAGTGTGTGCGATTGATGAGTGTGCGATGCTTGGATTGGGGCTGGCTAAATTCAAGCGTGGATAGGGCATAATGTTCGCTCTTGGTGCCGTAGCGATACATTTGCTCAAAGCGGGCGTGAATGCGATGGTCAAGATTCCACTTTTTTTGGGCGTGTAATTTTAGATACAAATCATCAGAACGCAGACCAATATCAGCATCGGTATCTACACCGATATCATTTTGAAACTTTGACCAACGCAGAGCAAGTGATGTGTTATCTTCACGGTTTTGGCGACGGTTAAAGGCATTATTACCATAGGTAATAGCACGTCCGTCATTATGAATGCCACCGCCATGTTCCAAATCTAGCTTGTCATCACCAATCATCACGCTTAGGCGATTTTCTAGTGTTGGTAATTTGATGCGTCCACGAATGCGAGGTTTGATAGTTGTGCCATCATATTCATTATAATGGGTGTCAAGCATAAGGCGGATGGAAGCATGGGCAGGCTCATCCAAATCGCTTACCCCAAACCAACCATCTACGTGTTGTGCGGTGTGATTGAGCCAATTTTTGGCATCATCTCTGGTATCATCTAGCCATGTGCTATTGCCAAATTGCAAGATGGGTTCATCTGTTAATGCCATGGTGTCGTTGGCGTAAGCAAAGATGGGCAGAGCAAGACAGGTTAGTAATAAAGCAAAACCAGAGATGATGGGAGACATAAAAATACCAAGCTGTCAAAATTTATTCAAATTGTATCATATTATCACAATATTATTATCATCACAATATCTTGATGAGAGCGATGGGGTAATAGGGTGTCATCACCCCAGTTTCTTTTTCTTAATCAGCACCAACACCGCCCCATTGCCCCCATCGTTGGCAGGAGCGGAGACGAAAGCCATGACCTCGGGGATTTGGCGTAACCAACCATTGACGCAAGTTTTGAGAATGGCATCTGTGCCTTTACCGTGTACGATTTTGACCACGGTTTCGCCATGTTTTAGGGCGTTGGCGATGATGGTTTGGACGGCATCTCGGGCTTCATCAATGCTTGACCCATGCAAATCTAGTGCATCATACCAACGCAGTTTGCCTTGTTTTAGTTGCTCAAATACCTTGTTTTGTAAAGTTGGGTGTTTATGGCTTAAAAATGCTTCACTTGCCACAGGATTTAGCAGGGCTTGCATGTCAGATAAGTTGGTTTGGGTTTTCTCATCACCGCCTTGGGCATTGGCACGGCGAAAGAGAGTGGTTGGGTCTTTGGGGTTGGTTTTTTGGGTGTGATTGACTGACTTTTCGTGTTTTAGGGGGCGCACACCATTCATCGCTTGCATGAACAGTACTTTATCATCATCGATGAGTTCACTGCCAAAGCGTTTGACTTGCTGGGTGACTTCTTTTTTGCCCATGACGTTGGCACTGGTAGGTTTGCCGTTGCTGTCGCTTTTAGAGTTTGTGGAGAGTTTGCCGCCCATCTCTTTGAGCTGGGTTTGGGCGTCTTTGGAAAGCAAATCTTTAAATGTGGTCATGATGATGCCTTGTTGTCGTGTTTATGGGTTTTGAGAGATTTTTTGTTTGATAAAACCGATTATAATTGGCAATACGCTAAATCCAATGATCCCAAAAATCACATAAGTAAAATTATCCTTAATGACAGGCTGATTGCCAAAAAAATAACCAAGAAGTACAAATGCAACAACCCACAAAAACCCACCAATAACATTATAACTGATAAATCGCTTGTAATTCATGCTTCCTGCACCTGCTACAAATGGTGCAAAGGTGCGAGCAAAGGGCAAAAAACGGGCAAAGATGACAGTCTTACCTCCGTGGTTTTCAAAAAAGGCTTGGGTCTTGAACAGATATTCTTTGTTGATAAAGCGGTAATTTTTCTCAAAAACTTTTGGCCCGATGTATTTGCCAATGTGATAGTTGAGCGTATCGCCTAACACCGCCGCCATAAAGAGCAGGGCAATAAGCAAGGCAAGGTTTAACTCACCTGTAAATGCCGTCAATGCCCCAACGGCAAACAATAAGCTGTCCCCTGGCAAAAAGGGCATGACAACCAAGCCTGTCTCTACAAAGATAATCAAAAATAAAATGCCATAAATCCACAAGCCATAATCCGCCAAAAATACGGACAAATGCTCATCAATATGTAAAGCAAAATCAAAAAGTTGCAAAATAACGTCCATGGCGGTCAAGTGGTGATAAATGGGGGTAAATTATAACAAACTTTGGTAGTTAGGTGGCATATTTTGATAAATTTTCTGTGAAATCTCCCTTTTGTCTCCAAAATTTCACTTGTTGCAATCACACCAATGCCAACAAGGCTTAACGTCTAATCACTGACCAAATCACATCGCCCAATGATAATGGTAAATAGATAATGGTAAATCTCTGCTGCCTCATCACCATCAGAGTGTATCGGTCATGACCGAATAGACCTGCATGCCGATATCATCATGTAAGTTTGGCAAATCAAGCAGTACCAATGCTCCAAGCACATCATGCCCTGCTTTTTTGCACAAAAGTTTGCTTGCCTTTAATGTTCCCCCTGTGGCAAGCACGTCATCAACCAGCAGTATTTTTGATTTGGGGGTGTCTGCTCTGATTTCTAGCATGTCGGTGCCATATTCTAAATCATAGCTTTGACGATAAATGGGAGGCGGTAGTTTGCCTGCTTTACGAATCAGCAAAAGCGGTTTGCTTGTGCGTCCTGATAAGAAACTGCCAATGACAAATCCTCTGGCTTCGGTCGTAGCAAAGCACTCTACCTCATCAATCATGCCATCGGGTAGGGCGTTTAAGAGTTCGTTAATGAGTTCATCAATGTGCCATAACAGAGGCGTGATGTCATAAAAATCAATGTCAGCCTTAGGGAAGTTGGGAATGGTGTTGATGATTTGCCAAAAAGGGTGCATGCGTGTCATAATCCCTCTTAAAATGATAAAAAATCACATGGTATAAGTTGGATTGGTGGATTCTATTTCGCCAGCAAGCAGACGCTCAATTTCATTTTTAAGTTTTAGGCTGTTGGGGTCGGTACCAAACTGCATGCCAAAACCAGCAGGCTTGCTAAGTGTGCCTTTTTCATTAATCCATACGATTTTGCCATTGAGCGGATAGCGTTCGGCGGAGCCGGGCAAGGTAAATGCCACAAACACATCTTCGCCAAGATTGTGCTGTCTGGTACTCGGCACAAAAATACCGCCGTGAGTCACAAAAGACAGATAACTGCTGTGTAGGGTTTGGGTGTCAGCGATATTGCAGGTTAAAATACCGCCACGAATGGGCATTGCCATAACTTTTCCTAAAATCAAAAAATTAAAATCAAAAAATCAAGTTAATCTTACCAACACCGTGATTTAAAGCATCATGATTTGGCAAAATTGACCGCCAAAAGGTGGACTTTGACAGTGAAGTGTGATGCTATCTGGGTGTTTGGCTAATGTTGCCTACCTGAGCCTCATCATCTGGTAAACCTAAGCCAATGTGGCGTGTATTGCCTGTATTGCCAGTCTTTGGAGTGGTTGCTTCGGTGGTGGTCTCAGGCAGAGCAATCTCTTGGGCGGAGGTGATGATTTGTGTGCGTGTTGTGCCATCATATTGACCGCTTTGATGGGTTGATGCGTCTTTGGCACGTCCAAATCTGCCAAAACTTACCGATGATAAGGCTTTTTTGGCAAAAGATTGGTTATTGCCAATATTGACCTGTCCATTTGCCCCAAGGTATTGGGGGTAGTTGATTTGGAGTAGGGTTTTGTATTGATTGGCAGTGTCGGTTAGCCCCAGTTTCTCATTACTGTAAGCCAATATGGCAATGGCCTCTGGCACGCCCCCCGATTGGGGAAAATATTGAAATACCCATTTGGCACGATTGGCAGCGGCAACATAAGCCCCACGCTTAACATACCAGCGTGCAGCGACCAGTTCATGTTCGGCAAAGTCATTATAAATCGCCCTCATACGTTGAGCGGCGTCAGGAGCATAAGCACTGTCTGGAAAGTATTGGATGAGGTTGGAAAAATCTTGAAATGCCAAACGCAAATAAGACACATCACGCTGTGATTGGTCAAGGTTAAATAGGCGAGATGCTTTGGGGGCACCTCCCATGTTGGTAACGCCTTGGACATATAGAGCATAATCTACGTGGCGACTGGTTGGATAAGAGCGGATAAATTCGGCGGTGCTCTTGATGACTGCCTCAAAGTCATTGGCACGATATTGGGCATAAATCAAATCAAGCAAGGCTTGTTCGGCATACTGTCCTGTTGGGTAGAAAGTGCGTAAGCCATTTAGGGCGGTCATGGCTTCATTGTAGCGATTTTTTTCAAGGGCGGTTTGGGCGTCTTGATAATAGCCCGTCTCTGATTTTTCGGCACTGGCGATGACATTGCTGTCTTTTTTGCCAATGCCTTTTAGGGTAGAACAACCACTAAGCAACAAGGCACAGGTCATGACGGCGGTCAAGGTAAGTTTGGCAGTTTTGTTCATCTTTTGTCCAATTTGCAATAAAATTTGAAATTTAAAAATTGCAAATAGTTTACCACAAAATTTTATGAATGAACAACACCAAAATAAAATCAACCATTTTTAACAAAAAATGCTAAAATGTTTATTTTAAAAAGTAATTGATATAATCATGAAAAAACACTCTTTTCATCATGCTAGCAATGACCACTTACTTGACTTGTCTGGTTTGTCTGGGTCGCACTTAGATGAATTTGATGATAAATTTGATAAAATAAGCTTATCAAAGCCACTCATGCAACGCCATACCGTTTGTGAGCGTGAGATTGGCACACGTTTAGATAAAATCGCCACCGACGTGTTTGACGGCTTTTCACGAGTGCAGATACAGGGTTTTATTGATGATGAGAGTTTGCTTGTCAATGACACGCCCCAAAAAAGCAAATACCGTGTCAAGTTGGGTGATATTTTGACTTTGTCTGCCATGCTTGACCATCACGGTGAAGATTTGCCCGAGGATATTACCCTTGATGTGGTCTATGCCGATGATGAGGTGATTGTGATAAATAAGCCTGTTGGTTTGGTTGTTCACCCAGGGGTAGGTAATCGCACAGGCACGCTAGTTAATGCCTTATTATATCATTATCCTAATAATGCCCATCTGCCACGAGCAGGATTGGTGCATCGTATTGATAAGGACACATCGGGGCTACTCATCGTTGCACGCAGCAAAACCGCCCAACTTGATTTAACCGAACAATTAAAAGACAAATCGGTCTATCGTGAATATCAGTGCATCGCCACAGGTGCTCCAAATGACATTTTACGCCATGCCACAATAGACGCACCGATAGGGCGACACCGCATTCATCGCACTAAGATGACGGTAACGGACAGCGGTAAACCTGCCATCACGCACATCCTATCCGCCACGCCACTGGGTACGCATTATAGCTTGCTCCATGTTCGCTTGGAGACGGGGCGTACTCATCAAATCCGTGTACATCTGTCCCATATCGGTCATGCCCTGCTTGGTGATAAAGTTTATGGTACTCTGCCCAAATCAGGGCTTATGCCTGCCATTTATCAAGCAGTGATAGACTTTCCCCATCAAGCCTTACACGCCCACAAACTCGGTTTTATCCATCCAACCACAGGCAAAGCACTGGCATTTAGCTGTGATATGCCATCTGACATGGCGGATATGATGAGAGTTTTGCAAGATTAAATAAATAAGACTAAAAAGAAAGATTGTCATGTTTGATATATTATACCAAAACGACCATGTACTCATCATCCAAACCCATGCAGGTCAGTTTGACAAATGGGGTGATGATTTGTATGGCTCATTTAATATGGGGCGACACGTTGGTGATGACGGTGAGCAGGTACTGATGAAACGCATGGCGTTAATGGATGAATTAAATCACATGACCGGCGGTCAAATTCATGAGATTTGTTGGTTAAATCAGATTCATAGCGATATCGTGGTGCATCCTGCCTTTGCCATGTCGCCCCAAGATGCTGATGCACTCATTAGCGATGAGATGGGTGTGGGGCTGTCTATCATGACCGCTGACTGTGTGCCAATTGCTCTTTTTAACCACGCTAACCATCATGATGCTCAAATTGCTTGCATTCATGCAGGTTGGCAAGGGCTAACCAAAGGCATTATTAAAAATACTTATCAAAAGTTTACCAATAAAACCAACATCAAAGCCGTCATCGGAGCGTGTATCAGCCATGATAATTATGAAATTAACAAAACCCTAGCCCATGACATCATTAACCAAGTGAGTGATAAAACCTTAGTGGCATTGACAGTTGATGAATTGTATCAAAATATCATCACGGACAAAGACGATGATAAATGCTTGATTGATATTGTAAAATTAACCAAATTACAACTGTCCCATTTAAATATTACGGTCATAAACGACACCGTTCCTTGCAGTTATGCTAACCCCAAATATTATTCATACCGCCAGCAAATCCATGCCAAAAAATCTGCCACAGGACGTATGGCGACTGTGATTGTTAAGTTATGATAGTCCGTGATAAACACAATAGCCTAAAACTTCTGTTCATGTGGCATGGCACGATACTGCCCAAAGTGCTACCGATGATTATTTTGCTGATGGCGGTATCCATGATAGCGTGGGGATTGTCGCATTATCAACTCTACACCGTCAAAAACGTCCCTGCGGTTGGCTTTACAGTATTTGGTGTGGTGCTGTCTGTCTTTTTGGGATTTAGGAATAATGCTTGCTATGACAGATGGTGGGAGGGGCGTAAACTATGGGGTGCCCTGATTGCCAATACTCGCCATCTGTCTCGGGACAGCCATTTTTTGGGCGATGATGACAGGCAAGCGTTGCTGATGGACATGCTGATTTTTGTCAACTTATTCAAAGACCGACTTCGTCACCAAAAACTGCCGATGGATAGGTTTTCTGATTATCTGATTATCTCCGATAAAGACAAAGATGAATTAAATACACTCATCTTTCATCACATCAACGCTCCACAAGTGGTGTTAGAGCGAATGCAACGCCGCCTAATTCATGCCGTCAAATCAGACCAAATCAGCGACATCATCTATACCAGTATCCAACGCCACATCATTGAAATGGGTAACATCCAAGCAGGGTGCGACCGCATCAGTAGCACGCCTTTGCCGCTCGTTTACTCGGTACTACTACATCGGGCGGTATTTTGTTTTTGCTGGATGTTGCCATTTGGCATTGAGTCGGTATTGGGAGGTTGGACGCCGTTTTTGGTGGGACTGCTTGCCTATATGTTTTTGGGGTTAGATGAGCTAAGTGCCCAGCTAGAAGAGCCGTTTGGCATGGCACAAAATGATTTGCCCCTAGATACGATCACACGACTCATAGAGCGTGAAACTTTGGCACTCATGGGGGTGGGGACAGATGAGTTACCACAGGCGATGGGTGATGATGGACGGTTTAATTTTTTGTAAACTCATCATGAGCAAATCTTATGTTTGCCCATGATTGGTTGATCAGACGTTATAAATTTGGTCAAAGATTTCCCAGTAAACATCATCTTTTAATGATTCTAGTGAAAATCTCTCCCTGTCCTCTGGCAGAGCAATGATATAGGGCAGGCGTGCCAAACTTTGACTTTCGTTGGCGATGGCATAGTGGCGATAGTCTTCATTAATCTCAAAGTCAGTTTCATACTCCATATACACCATCGCCTGTTTGTATTTTTTGGCGTGGCGTATAATGTCTACAAAGAACGTTTCGTTTAAGTCTTTTTTGGCTTCTTTTAGCTCTTCTATGGTGTATTTGGGCTTGCCAAAACCCAATTTGGCAAAAAAATTACCAGATGATTTTTTGTTATCATAGGTTTTGACATCGGCGATGAGTTTTTCTAACTCCGCCATGTTATTCATCCCCTCTTCATAACTGTTACGAACTTCTATCATCGCCTGACTGAGTTTCTCTTTGAGTTCTTGGGAGTTGATGGTAGGGTCAAAAATCACCTTTCTGTTTTTTTGGAACAATACATCAAATGCCAAAACACGCAGTTGTAAGTGCTGAGCAACAAAAGCATGACGAGCCAGTGGGTGCATTCTAAAATTTTTAATCAATGTGAGTAATTCATTAAAGAAAATATTTAAACGATGAAATAAAAATTCTTGGTCAAATTCAGAGCTTTTGGCAATGCTTATCATGGTTGGCAGTTGTCGTAATACCGAACTGGTGAGTAACTCTTCAAAAGTAATGATGCGTCTGGCGATGATTTTTTCTGCACTGCCACCGTCTGCTGCAAATGTACTGTCCATCAAAATGGGGGCGAGTTGTTTTTTAAGTACTGTTTTAAGATGAATGGCGTATTTTTTAAGTTCATCAGAGATATTGCGATCAAGGCTAAAAATGCGATTGACGAATTTTAGCATGACCGCTTGCACCTCAGGATTATCACATAAGAGTTTGGGAAGTGCCAAAGCGTTAAAATAACTAAATCCTCCCGTCACCTCTTCGGTCAAAAATCGTCGCAATGAAAAAGGGTTACTGCCTAGGGTATCAGGTGGAGAAATGATGAACCAAATATTTTTGGTCTCAACAATGAGCAACTTGCGTTCAACGGATTGTTTTTGGATGAATGCTGGAAAATGGGTAATGCCATATAAATCCAAATCCACCGCTTCTAAAAAGTGAAAATCTCGTCCTTGAATGAGTGATTTGATAAAAACTTCTTTGATAAAAATCTTAAAAGTATATTCATTAATTTGCCGGGTATTTTTGGGCATTTTAAATGTGATGGTGTCAATCCAATCAGCAATTTCATACAAAGAGGCAGCTCTGATGGCGTTACGTTGTTTGTGTTCGTGTCTTTCGGAGCTTATCGGAACTTTGTCAAGATAGCTTAGGGCGGACTCTAACTCATCGATGAACAAGAGTGCATCATAGGATTGTGGTGTATCGCTTGGGGGGGGGTAGCTTGGTAAATGTCTTGCAAAAGATGGGCAGCTTTGATGAGCTGTTTGTTGTGTAAAGCAGATGATTGTAAAATTTGAGCGAGCGTCTTTGGTTTTTGGGCGAAAAATTTCCCTGCACTCTTGCTGTAAGTGATGCCCTTGGGTGATAAAATGGTGTTTTTAACGATGGTTTGCGACTCTTCGTCAAGCTGTGGTATAATCTCTTCTAGAATCTCTTGCCAATCTGGGCTTAGGGTAGGGTCAATGCCTGTCAGCCGATTGATGGCGTCTGTATTTAGATTGTAAATGTTTTGCATAAAACCGTTTCCATATTTCCGTTTGCTTTAATAAAATTATATTGTAACATAAGTGTGATAAAAAAATCATTATCTTTTTACAAAATTTATTCTAAATATTTACAAAACTGACCAAAGAGGTCATGGCGGTGAACAGGTTTTGATGCAAAGAGCAACTAACAAGTAATAATCAGCAGATAAAAAGGCAAATCATGAACAAACAAGACATTTTAAACAGTCTCACCCCCAATATTGTCGCCAAATTTCGCAGTGCCATTGAAATTGGTAAATGGGATAATGGTGTCCGTCTCACGGACGAACAACGCCAAACCTGCATGCAGGCGGTCATGGTGTGGGAGCATGAATATTTGCCCATAGAGGAGCGAACAGGTTATATCCAAAAACCCAAAGATGACCTAGGTAATACCGTAGGCGAGGACTGTGATGTGGAGCATGAGCATCACTATCCTAATGTAGAGTTTTCTAATGTAGAGTTACCTGTGAAGTTTAAATAAGGTGCTTTTTATTAAGGTGCTTTTTATCAAAGTGGGCGTTACCAAAGGCAGGTGCATTCATCACGCCAATATCCGCCACAGCACAAAAGCCAACGCCAGCACATGAAATATCACACCCACCCACCAAATCGGCACGGTCAGCCCAATGGCGATGAAGCTAAAAAATCCCCCCAATGCCATCTGGTCATGGCGTTTTTGGTTTAAAAAGTCGGCTCTTAGGGCTTGGATTTCTCTAAGCTGCTTGTCTTGACGAGAGCCCATCATGGCAAGCGATTGCATGCTTTGGGTAGCAAGTTTGGGCAAGTCGGTGGCAAAGAGCAAATGTTCGGGCAGTTTGTCATAAAATGTATCCAAATGACGCACAGGGTCAAGCTGTGATTTTACCCAATCGGTCAAAATCGGTTTGGCAAGCGACCAAATGTCAAGCGCAGGATATAACTCACGCCCGAGTCCTTCAACATGAATGAGCGTTTTTAATAACAACATGAGCTGTGGCGGTATGCTCATCTGATGACGGCGAGCGATGTTTAAAATCTCAAATAATATTCCTGCAAAATCAAGCTCACTCATGGGTTTGGACACCATGGGGCTGACTGTGCGAGCCATATCAGCGATGAGTGCGTGCTTATTAGTAGATGGTGGTATCCAGCCTGCATGACTGATGATGTCCACAAGGGTGGTGTAGTTGCCATTCATGACTGACAGGAGCATGCGAGCGACGATAAGCTGGTCATCTGGGGCAAGCTGTCCCATAATCGCACAGTCTAGTCCAAGATAACGGGGCTGTGCGACCGCTTGCCCATCAGGCATGGTTTCCACAAAGATGTTACCAGGGTGCATGTCAGCATGAAAAAAGTTATCACGAAACACCTGAGTGAAAAATATCGTCAAGCCATTTTTGGCAAGTAACGCACGGTCATAGCCTAATGCGTCAAATTTATCAGTTTGTGAGATTGGCACACCAAAAATACGCTCCGAGACCATGACCGATTTACTTGCCATATAAACTTCGGGGACATAGATGAGTGGTGAGTTTTTGAAGTTGTCTCGCATGCAAGTGGCGTTGGCAGCCTCCAAGGTCAAATCAAGCTCATTTAGCATGATTTGACGATAATCCTCCACAATGCTTATAACATTCACCGCCCGAGCTTGCATCATGCGAGCTGACAAATAACTGGCAAGCTCCCTTAATAACTCAAAATCTTCGATGATGACAGGGCGAATGTCAGGGCGGACGACTTTGACAACCACCTCACGACCGTCAGGCAGGCAGGCTGTATGCACCTGAGCGATACTGGCCCCAGCAAGTGGCTTATCATCAAAGCGACTAAAAATCTCAGTGATGGGTTTGCCCAATCCTGTTTTGGGGTTTTCTATTTCATCTTTTAAAATCTGAACGTCAAAGGGGGCGACTTTGTCTTGTAGTAGCGATAACTGGGCGATGATGTCAGGGGGCAGCAAATCGGAGCGAGTGGATAGCAGTTGCCCAAGTTTTAAGAACAGTGTCCCCATCTCTTCTAAGGCAAGTTTGACCCCCAAAGGATTGTGTGATTTGCCAAGACTTGCTGGGTGCATTCTGATGAGTCGTGCCAGTGCATTAAGTTGTGGTACGTTAGCAATATGCGTATCTAGGCGATATTTGGCACAAATGCGATACAGGTCAAACAGGCGATTTTTATAAGAGATGAGCATGGTTTTGACAAAATTGGGTTTAGATCAAAGGCAAATTTGTTGATTAAAAATGCCTTTTTAGGTGAAATGTCGGAGCGTGTGATTTTACCTATGATTTAAAATCAGTCTATAAACAATCAATCTATAAACAATCAGCGAGCCTTAAAACCACGATGCACCGCCACGATACCGCCTGTTAAATTATGATAATCACAGTTGATAAAATCCGCCTGTGTCATCATGGTTTTTAGCGTGTCTTGATCAGGGTGCATGCGAATGCTTTCGGCAAGGTATTGATAGCTTTCACCATCTCCTGCAACTACTTTACCCATAAGTGGTAGGGCGGTGAATGAATATAAATCATAAGCTTTTGATAACGGTTCAAACACAGGCTTGCTAAATTCTAACACCAAAAGTCTGCCACCTGGTTTTAGCACACGGTGCATGGCTTCTAGGGCTTTTTGTTTATCGGTAACGTTGCGAAGCCCAAAGCTGATGGTGACCAAATCAAATGTGTTATCGGCAAAGGGTTCTAAGGTTTCGGCATTGGCAAGTACAAAATCAACGTTATTACAGCCTGCATTGATAAGACGAGTGCGACCAACTTCTAGCATGGATTGGTTGATGTCAGATAAGACCACACGCCCCAAGCGACCAACTTTGCGACTAAATACTTTTGCCAAATCGCCCGTACCACCTGCAATATCAAGGACATGCTGTCCTGCACGCACACCACTCATTTTGATGGCAAATCGCTTCCAAAGCCGATGAATGCCAAAACTCATCAAGTCATTCATGATGTCGTATTTTGTTGCAACCGATGTAAATACCTGTCCGACCTTGGCTTCTTTTTCATGAGCATTGATGGTCTGATAGCCAAAATGAGTGGTTTCGCCCACATTGTTGGAGTAGTGATTGTTGGTGTGTTGCCCATTAGTTTGGGCATTGATTTGAGCATCATCGCCGTTGGCAGGGGTTTGCATGGCGGATTGTCCTTGGGGTTTGCCTGTGGGTAGGATATTAGGGTTGGTAAAGTTATGGTTGGTCATGGCTGTTTTTTTCCGAATTTAAAATAAGAACACAGTTATTATACGCTAATTTGGATGATAATGGGCGTGTTTTTAAAAATTGTTGCAAGATGGACAATCACTCACCTGTGAATTTCATGGATGATGGCAAGTTCATTTGCCACAAATGGTACGGTAAAATCATCAATGCGTTTTAAGGGTTTTATGGCAAGCAGTCCATCTCCAATAAAGTCATATAATGGCTGATAGCCGTTATCATATGCCATGCCTTTGGCAAGTTTGAAAGCATTTTGTAGGATGAAAGAATTAAAATATTGATAAGACTGCTCACACACCTCTTTGATGGCGTAGACCTGAGTGATGCGTTCATCTTTGGCATTGACGTTTTTGTATACATCGTACATGAGTGCATCATTAATGCCTGTGCTTGCGTAAGCTGTGCCAAAATCATCCAGCAAGGAGCTTGCCAATGCCAAATCAAGAGCGATGGCATCTATCGCCAAACGTACGCCCTGCACGCCTGCTTTTAGAGCATTGCTGGGGATGAGTTTTTCAAGCCTGCCAGAGCCATTTAGGGCGTTTACCCCTGCGGTTAAAAGTTGGTCAGCGAGCACATCAAAATCATCATTGCCATAAATGCGTTCAATGAGATAATTGGCAAGTGGGGTGGTTTTGTCATCAGTAAATAGAGCATGATTGGTGCGTTTAATGCGTGCCTTTTGCCATGCTTGCACGTCGCCAAGTGCCTGTTTTAAGATGGGGCTTGTGTGATGGGGCAGGGCTTGATAGGCTTTTAGCATATCGACTAGGGTTTGGATTTGGGACATGGTGTTAATTTTGTTGGTGGGTTAAAGTGGGGTTAAATGGGTTAAGGCTGAGTTAAAAGTTGGGTTAAAAGGTCGGGTTTGTGGGCTTGATGGTATTGTTTTTCACAAGGCGTGCAGAGCCAACCCCTGCACTCCCATTTTATTTAAAATCATGGCGATTTAAACGGTTTTGCTACCATAAAAATACCAACTGGTCGGTTTTTATTAAACGCTCTCGCCACGCCACAAATCGTCCAAGCTCTCACGCTCACGCACAACCCGATGAGAACCGTCATCACACATCACCTCAGCAGGTCTGGGGCGGGTGTTGTAGTTGCTTGCCATGACAAAGCCATACGCTCCTGCCCCTGTGATGGCAAGGGTATCGTCTACATTTAGGGCAAGGGTGCGATTTTTTGCCAAAAAATCAGATGATTCGCACACCGAACCGACAACGTCCCAAACTTTGGCGGCAGCGATGGTGGATAAATCAGTGGGAATGACTGCCATGACAGAGCCGTATAGGGCAGGGCGTATGAGTTCACACATGGATGCGTCTACGATGGCGAAATTTTTGTGTTCAGTGGGTTTTAGTACGTCCACGTTGGTTAGGAGCATTCCTGCATTGGCACAGATATTTCTGCCAGGTTCTAGGTGTAGACCCAGTCCATATTTTTTTTGTAAATCAAGCAGTTTGGGCAGTAGGGCATTGGCATATTCGCTCACACTGGCAGGGGTCTCATCCACATAACGCACGCCCAAACCTCCACCTAGGTCTATATGGTCTAAGGTGATGCCCTGTGTGTGCAATGTGTCAATGAGTTCTATGATTTTATCCAACGCATCCACAAAAGGTTGCGTGTTGCTAAGCTGTGAACCGATGTGGCAATCTATGCCAATGATATCAAGATTTGGCAAAGTGTTGGCAAAATGATATGCGTCTATGGCGTTATCATGACTGATGCCAAATTTGTCCTCTTTTAAGCCTGTTGAGATATAAGGATGGGTTTTGGCATCTACATCAGGATTGATACGCAAGGCGATGGGGGCGGTTTTACCAAGGCGACCTGCTATCTGACTGATAAGCTCAATCTCACTCATCGCCTCCACATTAAAACACCCAATCCCTGCATTTAGGGCGGTGATGATGTCATTTTTGGTTTTGCCCACGCCTGAATAGACAACTTTTTGTGCCTGTCCGCCTGCTTTTAACACACGGGCAAGTTCACCTACCGATACGATATCAAAGCCTGCCCCTGCATGAGCAAGTGTGGCAAGTACGGCAAGGTTTGAATTGGATTTGACCGCATAACAAATTTGCACATTTGACAGTGGGGCAAAACTTGCCACATAGGTACGGTAATTGGCAAGTAGGGCATTTTTGCTGTATACATAAAGCGGAGTGCCATAGGTTTGGGTCAGGGTTTTGGTGCTGACATTGTCAATAAAAAGCGTGTTGTCTTGATAATGAATAAAGGGTAAATCTGCCACATGCGTGTGTGGGTCTATCGTCAGGGTTGGATGTTTGGTGCTGTCTGCCATGAGTTTTTTCCGTCAAAATGGGATGGGCAAGATGAGATTATTTTAACAAAAAAAATCTGATTTGCCATTTTTATTTTAAAAATAATTGGGATTTGGGCAAAATGTATGACGATTTTTTCATATATTCTTCACATATTTTCATATAAATCATTTTTCAATTTTGTATCATTCAATTTTATATAAAAAGTTATTTTGTGATAAAATGACCCAAAAATTCACCATTTGACATCATGACCATAACCACTGATACCTTTAAAGACAAATTCATCGCATGGTTACAACTCATCCGCTTTGATAAGCCTGTGGGGACGGAGCTTTTGTTGTATCCAACCTTGTGGGCGTTGTTTTTGGCAAATGCCAGCATAGAGCGATTGCCGAGCGTGGTGCATGTCATCATTTTTACGCTTGGGGCGTTCATCATGCGAGCGGCAGGCTGTGCCATCAATGACTTTGCTGACCGCAGGGTGGATGCACAGGTGAAACGCACCAAAAATCGCCCACTTGCAGATGGACGATTGACAGCAAAGACGGCTGTTTTAACTTTTGTGGGACTGTCTGGATTGTCAGCATGTTTGTTGTTTTTTTTGCCTGTGCAGGTGTTTTATTGGTCACTGATAGCACTGGCTCTTGCTTTTATTTATCCATTCACAAAACGCCATACACACTTGCCACAGGTTGTGCTGGCCATGGCGTTTGGTTGGGCGGTGCCAATGGCATTTGTGGCGGTTAATAGTGAACATGGGCAAGGCGGTGTTGGTGTGGTAGGTTGGCTTGTCTTTGTTGCTTATATGTGCTGGACGGTGGCGTATGATACGATGTACGCCATGTGCGACCGTGATGATGATGTTAAAATTGGAGTTAAGTCTACCGCCATTTTATTTGAGCGGTGGTTTGGCGATAAGGATGTTTATTTTGTCATGGCATTACATGGTATATTTTTGGTCATCATGACGGCACTGGTGCATCACTTTTTTGGATGGTGGTCTGCCTGTGGGTTGGCGATGGGTTTGGCGGTGTTGTTTGCCATACAATATACAAAAATCAAAACTCGTGAACGCCTAAATTGCTTTACCGCCTTTTGTCAAAATGCGTGGGTAGGACGGTATGTGTTTTTGTATGTGGCATTGCTGTCGCTTATGATGTATGGTTAGCTTGCAGATAAAATCAGATAAAATAAGGCAAAAAGACTGGGTGTCTGTTACCCAATCTTTGCATTTGTCCCATCAATCACCCCACCCCCTAAGCAAATGTCGCCATCATAAAACACAACCGATTGCCCTTGTGTTACCGCACGCTGAGCTTCATCAAACACCACTTTGACTTTATCGCCTGTCTCATCAAGGGCAAACACCGTACAATCTTGGTCACTCTGGCGATAGCGGGTTTTGGCGGTGCATCTAAAACCTTGCTTGCCAAAAATCTGAACAGGGGGGGCAATTCCCCAATCCAGTTTATAAGCGGTGAGTTCGTCAGATTGTAACATGGCGTGGTCATGCCCCTGTCCGACGATGAGACGGTTATTTGTCAGGTCTTTGTGTAACACAAACCACGGCTCTTCAGGGCGATTTGCCACACCGCCGATGCCAATACCGCCACGCTGTCCGATGGTGTAATACATCAAGCCATCATGTGTGCCGATTTTTATGCCATCATCGGTGTAGATATCGCCTTTTTGGGCAGGTAAATACTGTTGTAAAAAATCTTTAAACTTGCGTTCGCCAATAAAGCAAATCCCTGTGGAGTCCTTTTTGCTGGCGGTGATAAGGTCATATTTTTGGGCAATGGCTCGCACTTGTGGCTTTTCAAGCTCACCGATGGGAAAAAGTGTCTTAGCGATTTTGTCGCCCCCCACAGCGTGTAAAAAATAACTTTGGTCTTTATTGGTGTCCAAACCACGCAGCAACTGGGCCCTGCCATCTTGACCAAAACCACGGCGTGCGTAATGTCCTGTGGCGATAAAATCTGCCCCAAGTCCAAATTGTGGCCCAGACGCATAATCCAAAAAGGCTTTAAATTTAATTTCTTTGTTGCATAAAATATCAGGGTTTGGCGTGCGTCCTGCTTGATATTCTGCCAAAAAATGTTCAAAAACATTGTCCCAATATTCCATGGCAAAGTTGGCGGTGTGTAATTTAATACCGATTTTATCCGCCACCGCTTGGGCGTCGGCAAGGTCAGTCATGGCGGTGCAGTATTCACTGCCATCATCTTCTTCCCAGTTTTTCATAAACAAGCCTTCAACATGAAAGCCTGCTTGTTGTAACAAAACAGCCGATACCGAGCTGTCCACACCGCCAGACATGCCAACGATGACTTTAATGTCTTTGGGGGCTTTGCCATAAAATTGGGCAATATCAGATAGACGGTAGGCGTTCATGGTTGTCTCTTTTTATCAAATTGTGGTAAAATTGTGCCATTATATAGGGCTTGCCAGTCATTTTACAAGCCTTGTCCACAATAAATCAAAAAGGCTTGATGATGATAAAAATCGGTCAAGGCATAGATGTGCATTCATTCACACAGGGTGATTTTGTGATGCTTGGCGGTGTACCCATTCCCCACAGCCATGGCATAAAGGCTCATTCAGATGGCGATGTACTGCTACATGCTTTATCAGATGCCCTTTTGGGAGCGTTGGCTTTGGGCGATATTGGACAGCATTTTCCTGATACAGATGATGCTTATCAAGGTGCTGATAGCAAAGTTTTGCTAAAACATGTTTATGCGTTGGTGCAAGCACAAGGCTACACGCTTGGTAACGCTGACATGACGGTCATTTGTGAATTACCGAAGCTATCACCGCACAACTTTGCCATGCGTGAGTGCATTGCAGGCGTGTTGGGTGTCAGTGTAGACTGTGTGAGTATCAAGGCAACCACCAACGAAAAAATGGGCTGGATAGGGCGTGGTGAGGGCATTTGGGCAAGTGCGACGGTGCTGCTTATTAAAAACCATGCCTATTAAAAACAGTGGTGTGCTTGTTTGGTTTATTTTTGTCATTGACAATAAATATGGGGTCTAAATAAATATGGGGTCTAAATGATTGCTAAAAATACCGCTTTATTGCTCATTGACTTACAACAAGGCTTTTATGATGAAGCCTACTGGGGCGGTCATCGCAATAACCCACATTGCGAGCAGGTTTGTTTTGAACTACTTAGCCATTGGCGAGAGCAAGATTTGCCCATTTTTCACATTCGTCATTCATCGACCACGCCCCAATCACGCTTACACCCCACACATCAAGGTTTTAATTGGATTGAACTGACTAAGCCCCAAGCTCATGAAACTGTCATTACAAAGCATGTCAATAGCGGTTTTATTGGCACAGATTTACAGCAGCAACTGACCAAAGCGGGCATTGATACGCTTGTTCTTGTTGGGCTGACAACCAACCACTGTGTATCCACAACCGCACGCATGGCAGCTAATTTGGGCTTTACCACTTTTGTGGTATCCGATGGCACAGCGACTTTTGATAGAATGGGAGCAACTGGCGAGCGATTTGACAGTCAGCTTGTCCATGAAATCAGTCTTGCCAATTTGCATGGTGAATTTGCCACTGTACTTACAAGTGCTGAACTTTTACATAAATACACCTTGTAAAAATTGCCATTTGCCCCCATAATAACCCAAATTTCTCAAATCGGAGCGAACCATGACCGACATCAACCCAGAAACCAAAACCTTAATTGAAAACCAAATCAAAGACCATGCTGTCCTACTGTATATGAAAGGCACGCCCCAGTTTCCCCAATGTGGATTTTCAGCGCGTGCCATTGAAGTGTTAACACAAATCGGTCGTCCTTTTGCTTTTGTGAATATTTTGGAGAATCCTGAAATTCGCTCAACCCTGCCATTGATCGCCAATTGGCCAACCTTTCCACAGCTTTGGGTTAATGGTGAGTTAATCGGTGGTAGTGATATCATTTTACAAATGTACCAATCAGGAGAGCTAAAACCACTCATTGAAGAGCATAGCCCAGAGGTCTGATGGCGACAATCGGTTATTTTAGATAACCGATTTTTATTGATAACCATGATAAGCACTAAATAATAAGCACTAAGGTGATGTGATGCTTGATGAAGGTTTTATTCATAAAAACAGTCAACAAATTGTAGAGTTGTGCCAAACACCTGACACAGCATTGACCGCATTGGCATATTGGATAAAATACGAAAATGTTGAACAAGATGCCATCTGTGCTATTTACAAGCGAATTTGTGCAGACATGGATGTGCAATCGGCTTATTATTTGGTGCGAATCATACAGGCCATATCAGAGCCAAATTGTCCCATAGACATACAGCCGTTAATAAAGATGGTCAGTGAATTTGGGGGTGAACTTAACAATTCATTATCCATGCTGGTCAATCAAGAGATGTTAGAACAAATCCGACAAGAAAGCGGTGTATTTTCATGAACATGCCAAACATTTCTGAGCAAATTATCAGCCTTTGCCAAAAGCCAAATACCGCTTTGAGAGCGATTCATTGGCTGATTGCCAATAATGGAGCAAGTGAATCCGCCTTTTGTGCGGTGTATGATAGAGTTATGATGGATAATGATGTGAATGGGGCGTATTATTTGGCGGTCTTTGCCCAAAAAGTGGATGATTTGCCTTTTGATGGTGTGCCACTTATTGACATGGTGATAAATGGCGTGGATAAGCAGATGAAGTTATCTTTGATTGACAAAATGCCAAAAGAGATGCAATTAAAGTATTTGGATAAAATCTGATTAAATTCTGATAAAGTATAAGGGCGTTGATACGCTCTTTTTAATGTTTAATATGATTAATGATTAAAATTATGCTAAAATAATCGGCTTTTTTAAAGAATGTATACTTATGAGCTTTTTAACCAAAACATTTGATGTCATCGTCATCGGTGGCGGGCACGCAGGCACAGAGGCCGCTCTTGCGTCCGCTCGCATGGGGGCAGATACCCTACTTATCACGCATAACATTGAGACGCTCGGACAGATGAGCTGTAATCCTGCCATTGGCGGTATTGGCAAATCGCATTTGGTGCGTGAGGTGGATGCGCTTGGTGGGGCGATGGCACTCGCAACCGATAAGGCAGGCATTCAGTTTCGGATGCTAAACAGCCGTAAAGGGGCAGCAGTGCGAGCCACACGCGCCCAAGCTGACCGTATTTTATATAAGGCAGCCATTCGCCACACGCTTGAAAATCAGCCAAACCTTACAATTTTTCAGCAATCTGTGGATGATATCATTGTTGAAAATACTCGTGCGGTGGCGGTGGTAACAGCCACAGGCATTCGTCTAAATACTCGTGCGGTGGTGCTGACATCGGGGACGTTTTTGGGTGGGGTGATTCATGTGGGCTTAGACCATCAAAGTGGTGGCAGAGCAGGCGACATGCCGTCCATTCGTCTTGCTGACCGTTTGCGTGAATTAAAACTGCCTGTTGGACGCCTAAAAACAGGCACACCTGCTCGCATTGATGCTCGTACGGTGGATTTCTCCGTGATGACCGTGCAGTCAGGCGATACACCTTTGCCTGTCATGAGTTATATGGGTGATGTTGCCATGCACCCACGCCAAATCAACTGTTATATCACCCACACCAACGCACGCACGCATGAGATTATCCGTGCCAATCTTGACCGCTCCCCCATGTTTAGTGGTAAGATTGAGGGGGTTGGGCCACGCTATTGCCCGAGTATTGAAGATAAGATTCATCGTTTTGCTGACAAAGACAGCCATCAGATTTTTATTGAACCTGAGGGGCTAACAACCCATGAATTATATCCCAATGGCATCTCAACAAGTCTGCCTTTTGATGTTCAGCTTGAATTCATCCATAGCATGAAAGGGCTTGAAAACGCCCACATTACCCGTCCAGGTTATGCCATTGAATACGACTATTTTGACCCACAAAATCTCAAACCTACGCTAGAAACCAAACCCATTGACGGTTTGTATTTTGCAGGGCAAATCAATGGCACAACAGGCTATGAAGAGGCGGCGGCACAGGGGTTATTGGCAGGGCTAAATGCAGGACGCATGGCACTTGGCAAGGCATCGTGGACACCACAAAGACACGAGGCTTATTTGGGTGTGCTTGTTGATGACTTGATTACCCATGGCACCAAAGAGCCGTACCGTATGTTCACAAGCCGTGCCGAGCATCGCCTGATTTTGCGTGAGGACAATGCTGATGCACGCTTGACCGCCATCGGACGAGAGCTTGGGTTGGTGGACGATGAACGCTGGGCGAGATTTAGTCAAAAAATGGAGTCTATCGCCAGCGAAACCGCCCGCCTAAAAGACATTTGGGCGACCCCAAATAATGCCATTGGTCAAGATTTTATGGCAAACACAGGTGAGATTTTGACCAAAGAAAATTCGTTACTGGATTTATTAAAACGCCCAAATATCACCTTTGACGACATTGCCAAAGTATCAGACAGCACAGTGAGTACTAGGGTGGGTGAACAGATTGAGATAAGTGTTAAATATCAAGGTTATATTGAGCGTCAAAATGATGAGATTGAGCAGATGAAGCGTTTTGAAAATACGCTCTTACCGCTTGATTTTGATTATGCCAATGTGTCTGGTTTATCCAATGAGATTGTCCAAAAATTAAGCCAAATCCGCCCGACAACGCTTGGGCAGGCAAGTCGCATCAGTGGCGTTACCCCTGCGGCGGTCAGTCTTTTGGCGATGACGATAAAGAAACTTAAAAAAACGCAAGCAGTGACATGATTGAGCGTGATATGAAGCAAATATCTTTTGAGTTTGGACAAAATCACCCTCAAATTCACTTAAAAGCCATTGATTTATTTGCAGGCATTGGTGGTATTCGTTTGGGTTTTGAGCAGGTATTAAGTTTGGGTTTGCTACATAAGTTGGCAGATTAAGGAATATGATGTTAGATGCCATAAGCTTTGCCTTGATGATTGTCTCTCCAAACCTAGCCTTGATGGGGCTGGGTTTTTATCTACAAAAAATGGGCAAAATCAACACTCATTTTATTGACACAGCGTCCAACATTGTCTTTAATTTTGCTCTGCCATGTCTGCTGTTTTTTAGTGTGATAAAAAATAATGTGGATTATGATGAGCAGTTGGCACTCATCATGGCAGGGGTTGTTACAACTTTTGTGCTGTTTTTTGGGGCAGAAGCGTATGCCAAAATATTCATCAAGCAGGCGCGTGATAAGGGCGTATTTGTGCAGGGAGTGTTTCGCTCTAACATGGCGATTATCTCGCTGTCAGTGGCAACCAATGCTTATGGGGTGGCAGGCACAAGCGTGGGGGCGGTGTATGTGGGGGTCATCACCATTTTATGTAATGTTTTGGCGGTCATCACTTTATCACGCACGAGCAGTATTAAAGGATTGTCGGTTCAAAGTTGGGACATTCTCATCAAGATTGTTAAAAATCCACTCATCATTGCATTGGTGTCTGCCTTTATTTATAAAGCACTTGGTTTGCCCTTACCACCTGCACCGATTGCTAAAACAGGTGAGCTGATGGCAAACATTGCCCTACCGCTTGCCTTGATATGTGCAGGGGCGACGCTGGATGTGAAATCCATGTTGGGACTGTCTGGTGTGTCCATGCAGGCAAGCATTGGGCGTATTGTCATTGCACCACTTTTGGCGGTGGGTGTGGGTGTGGCATTTGCCTTAGAACCTTTACAATTTGGTGTGTTATTTTTAATGGTATCAGGCCCAGCAGCTGCCGCAAGCTATGTGATGGCAAAGGCGATGGGCGGTAATGATGTACTGGCAGCAAATATTTTGGGGTTTACGGCAGTCTTTGGGATGATTGGCATGGCGGTGGGCATGGCGTGGCTTAGAGGTTTGGGATGGGTTTAGACTCTTTTTTCTATCAATGTTGCCACATCTGCCTTGGTGTGCTGACTGTCCCATGCGATGAGTGTGTGTAGGCGACGTTTATAAATCTCGGATAAGACGATATTTTTGGCATTTTCGCCTTGTTTTTTCAGTACATTTTGGAGGCGTTGGCACATAAGTTCGTTAAATAGCAGTGCCATTTGTTCCAAATAATGGTGCTGATTGAGATAAAAAAAATCACGCCATAGCCTGCTAAGATGGTGTTGTAGCTTGGCATTGGGTAGGCTTGCCATGATAAGATGAGCTTTACCATCAATGGCGGCGGCTGATTTGTCATGTAGGTCAAACTGGGTGATTGCTCCTGTGTCCGCCATGTTTAAAATCATCTCAATGGTACGCACCAACTCCGCCAAATCCGCATCAATGTCTTGCCAGTTGGGCAGGGCAGGCACAGACAACTCTTGACGTTTTAGGTGATTTAGATATGGCTTGTGTGCATCCGCCACGCCAGAGCTGGTCAGTAGGGTGCTTAGGAGATTGTTTTTGACGATGTGGGGAGCGTAGAGTAAGCACAGATACAGCTGAGTGTTACTATCCATCTCTTGGTGATAGTTGGCGGTGTCATGAGTGGCTTTTTTATTTTTACCGCTTAATCTTGTCCAAAAATCGTTATTTAGCCACCATCTAAAACTTGACCCCTTGGGCAGTTTGGCGGTCAATTCTTTTAGCTCAGCGACCGCACGAGCCTTGTTCTCAGGTAGGGATAAATCATGACGGTTTTGTAGCACACCATGAATGTAGTCTGCCATACTCTGGGCATGCGTGATTTGTGCACGCATGGCATCTGTCCCATGGGTCTTGATGTAGGTGTCAGGGTCATGTCCATCGGGTAGGGTTAGAAATTGTAAGGTTTTGCCATCAGGCAGTACTGGCATGGCAACCTCCAAAGTTCGCCACGCCGCCCGTTGTCCTGCCCCATCACCATCAAAACACAGTGTTAGGGTGTCGTTGTATTTTAACAGCTCTGCAATTTGTTTGCCATTGGCCGCTGTTCCCATGGGAGCGACCGCCCCATCAATCCCTGCTTGGTGCAAGGCGATGACGTCCATGTAACCTTCTACCATAAGATAATTTGTTGCTTTTGCTTGACGTGCTTCATACAGCCCATACAAAATGTGTTGTTTACTAAATACAGGTGATTCTGATGAATTGATGTATTTGGGCATCTCATCGCCCAGTGACCGTCCTGCAAAACCAACCACTCGCCCCTGTCTGTCCTTGATGGGGAAAATCACACGGTCTCGAAGCAGGTCAAAATCTCGCCCCTTTTGGGATGTTCTTATCAACCCTAAAATGCGTAAGCCTTCAATGTCGTGGGGAAAAGCCTGCTCCAAATGTTGCCAACCGCTCGGGGCATAGCCCAAACCAAATGTGGTCATCGTCTCATCACTTAAACCACGTGAGACAAAATAAGCCTTTGCCACAGGGTGTTGATGGAGCATGTTTTGATAAAATTGAGCGATGGCAAAGAGTAAGGTGTACAAATCACCTTCACCATTTTGGGGGTCATTGATGGGGGCGTTAGTCATGTGTTGATGATTGCTATGGTGATAAATGTGGTTGTTATCATCAGTAAAGTTATCATCAAAGCCAACATTTAAAGTTGTATCAAGATTGTTATTAAAGCCAGTGCTAAAATTCTCATCAAAGCCACCATCAAAACCACCATTAAAATCATGATGAGTACCATAAGATGATACACCAGTATTGTTATGATGGGATGATTGATGGGTTGCGTGGGTGTTTGTATTACCTGTTTTGTTTTGATTTGTTTTTGTGGATATTTGGGCGTTTTTGGGGGTTGGGGTTTTGTTTTTGGTGTAGCGGATTTTTTGAGCAAAGTTGTCGTCTTTGGGCAATTCTATGCCTGTTTGTTCAGATAAATAATCCACCGCTTCTTTAAAACTCATGCGTTCAAATTCACGCAAAAAGGTAATGGGATTGCCTTTGACGCCACAGCCAAAACAGTAGTACAGATTGGTCTGTGGATTGACATAAAATGATGGTGTTTTTTCGCCATGAAACGGACAGCATCCTTTGAACTCACGCCCAGCAGGTTTTAGGGTGGTGTGTTTTTTGATGATGGTAACCAAATCGGCAGATGAATTTAGTCGTTCAAGTGTGGTGTCGGGGATTTTCATGTGGTATGTCAAATATTATAACCAGCCTGCTTTTCTAAACTTATGATATAAAAATAAGCACACCGCCAAGACCGTACCAATTACCATAAAATAACCGTATTTCCAATGAAGTTCAGGCATGTGGTCAAAGTTCATGCCATACACCCCAGCCACAGCAGTGGGTACGGCGGCGATGCCTGCCCATGCGGCAAGTTTTCGTACCACGTCGTTTTGCCCCATGGTAACCATCGCCATATAAGTATCCATGGCAACCGACAGCATCTCGTTTAGTCCATTGACCGCATCAATAGAACGAAGCAGATGGTCATTGACATCACGAAAATAGGGTTTGGCGGCAGCAGGAAAGGCAGAGACTAACTCGTTTTTTTGATGATTGATGAAAAAATTGCACACATCTTGGACGGGCAGAATCACCGCACGCATATGCACCAGTTGTGATTTGAGTTCGTACAGACTTTTTAGGGTGGATTTGCTAAATTCATGCGAGAAAATGTTACGTTCTTGTTCACGCAAATAGTTGCCCAAACGGTCAGTAATCGGCAAGTAGTTATCAACAATGAAGTCTAAAATGGCGTGCAAAACAAAAATTGGCCCTAGGCGAAGTTTTTCAGGACGGCGATGGCAGTGTTCACGCACGGGGGTGTAAGAGTTGGATGCCCCACGCCTTACGCTGATGATGAAGTTTTTGCCCATAAAAATCGCAGTTGTGCCATAGCGAATGTAGTTATCTTCAAGTTTGGCAGTACGCACAACCACAAAAATGGTGTCATTGCCATAATTTTCAACTTTGGGGCGTTGATGGTCGGCAAAGGCGTCTTCTAGGGCAAGTTCGTGCAAGTCAAAGGCATCTTGAACCTCCTTGACGGTCTCAAAACTGGGGTCATGCAGCCCAAGCCAAATGAATTGACTGTTGTTGGTCAGTTGGCGACTGACCTCATCAATGCCCAATGTGGCGACAGGCTCGCCCGTTTTACGAGAGTAGGCATGGCAGACGACTGTTTCATTATCGCCTGAGTTTTCTTCTAAGTCTTCAAAACGGTCAGCATCT
Source organism: Moraxella nonliquefaciens (assembly GCF_001679005.1). Classification (GTDB taxonomy): domain Bacteria; phylum Pseudomonadota; class Gammaproteobacteria; order Pseudomonadales; family Moraxellaceae; genus Moraxella; species Moraxella nonliquefaciens. The sequence continues at coordinate 77,779 of NZ_LXTW01000032.1, forward strand.
GGGTCATAGACCGTCATGGTTTCAATGGTATCTTCATCGCTGGCATCAGCGTCGCCATAGATGTAACTGTCCTCTTCGTCGTGAAGATTTAGGTCATCATTAGGTTCGTCGGTCAACTCAGCAGATTCAAACAGCTCTTCTTGTAGGGGCGTGGTGTGTGTTTTTGTTGCAGGCGTGGTATTTGGCATGCCGTCCCCCAAATGACTAAAAAATGACTAAAATAAGATGACTAAAATAAAAACGAATGGATAAACATGATATTATACCAATATTTGTTTTGTTGTGGCAAAAAATTTATTGGCCGATATGAACCAATTTTTATGGTTTTAATGGATGGCTAAAAGTGGTAGAATAAGCCAAATTCTAACTTAACACCATCGCATGAAAATCTACCTAGCAAGAAATAACGTTCAAGCAGGCCCTTACACCTTAGACGAATTAAACCGCATGCTTATATTGGGCGAGGTTGCCTTGACCGATCTGATGTGGCATGTAGGCATGAATGAATGGCTACCAGTGGGGCAGATGACAGGTGGGGTCTATACTTATCAGCCGTCTGTGCAAACACCGCCCAGCCCAACACCTCCAACTGCCAAGCCCGAACAGCGGGGCTTTGGTGATAATGTCGATTTTGTTAAAGACAAGCCTGAGCAAAAGCGGATATCTGTTGCCGAACTCTATGGGCGTAAACCCATACAAGACCCCAACGCCAGTCAGAATGACGAGCCAAACCGAACTGAGTCAAATGCCCGTCCGACCAAAGAGCGGATGGCAAGCCTGCCAAAAGATGATGGCACGATAGAGTATGCCAGTATTTTGGCTCGCTTTTCGGCATTTGTCATTAACGTGGGGCTGTATATCTTGGCACTGTTGCCACTCATCATGGCATTCATGCAGGTTGTGGATGTCAATGAGATAGCACGCCATGCTCAGGACTATCAAGCCTTGCAAGTATATAGCCAAAGTTTGGTAAATAAAGTATCAAACACCACAATCATGATAAGCAATCTTATGTTTTTGGCGTTGCTTGGCATTCAGCTACTGCTTATCATCATGCGTGGGCAATCGTTTGGCAAACTTGTCATGGGCATTCGTGTTGTGGATATAAAAACAGGCAAATTACCCAGTTTTGGCACGCTTGTTTTTATGCGGACGCTGTTTTTGATTGTACTTTATGTCATCGGGGCAAGTGTTATGTCAGGATTGCCTGCGATGATAATGCTTGGGGCAAATTATATCATGGCAAAAGGCAATGACAAAAAACAAGGCTGGCATGACAAAATGACTAAAACATTAACGGTAAAAGCCAAACCATCACAACTGGATAAGACCAAATAATGATTATTTATTTAAATAATATTTGCCATTTAAAATATTTGCCATTTAAATGGATAAAGTCACAGCATTTAATGACGGATTTGTTTTTAATTAATTTTCAAATCCATTAAAATAAAATCAGTCATGCTATTTTTAATCCATTATTAATCTCTTAAATATGCAAAAGTTAAATATGCAAATGAATACCGGTCTTAACACTGACCAATTAACCGCCTTACAAAAAGTGCAATTGCCCGATGATTGGAAGTTTGCCTTAGCCGATATATTATTATCGCCCATCATGGATAACTTGCGTACTTTTTTACAAAATCAATACATTCAGGGCAAGACAATTTATCCGCCCAAGTCTTTGATTTTTAACGCCCTAAATACCACGCCCTTATCCTCTGTTAAAGTTGTGATACTCGGACAAGACCCCTACCATGGAGCAGGGCAAGCGATGGGGTTGTCGTTTAGCGTGCCAAAAATCATTCCCAAACCGCCAAGCCTTAGCAATATTTTAAAAGAGCTTGCAACTGATTTGGGCATTTTTATCTCAACGCATGGCGATTTGACTCACTGGGCAAATCAGGGCGTGCTTTTGCTTAATGCCACATTGACGGTAGAAGATGGGCGTGCAGGTTCTCATCAAGGTAAGGGCTGGGAGGAATTTACAGATGCAGTGATTGATGTTATTAACCATCAAACCGACCGCACGGTTTTTATCTTATGGGGCAGTTATGCCAAGAAAAAAGGGCGTTTTATTGACACCTCTCGCCATTTGGTATTGGCTGCCAACCATCCATCTCCTTTATCAGCAAATCGTGGCGGATTTTTTGGTTCTCGTCCATTTTCCAAAACCAATGATTATCTTATCAGACATGGCAAGAAAGCGATTGATTGGGCTTTGCCACAATGATGGAGTGTTCTGATGGGATGGCTGTTTTGCCAAAGTTTGACTCATTAAAATTTTGGTCACCGACTGATGTTGCTATGATGACCCATGCCCTAATCCTTGCCAAACATGGGGCAGGGTGTGGTGAGATACCTGTGGGGGCAGTGGTGGTACATGATGGGCAGATTTTAGGCGAGGGTTTTAATTGCCCAATCAGCACGCATGACCCTACGCATCACGCTGAGATTGTTGCTCTTCGCCAAGCATGTCAAGGCTTGCAAAATTACCGCTTACCGATTGATACGACACTGTATGTAACGCTTGAACCTTGCACCATGTGTTTTGGTTCACTCATTCACGCTCGTGTCAGTCGTGTGGTGTTTGGAGCGTATGAACCCAAAGCGGGGGTGGTGGTCAGCCAGTTAAACCTTGCCAAAGAACTTTTTTACAATCATCTAATTGCCATCCAAGGCGGACTGTTGGCACATGAAAGTTCGCTCATGTTAAGCCAATTTTTTAAACAAAGACGAGAGGACAAGAAAAGACAAAAATTAAAGATTTGTCAAAATAAAGTTTGACATATTGTTTAACATATTAATGGTAAATTAAATATCAAATTGTCTCAACCAAAATCATCATTTGACCTAAATTTATTTATATTAAAAGAGAATCTCCATGACAATCCCAAAAATCATCACCATAGACGGCCCAAGCGGTGCAGGTAAAGGCACGGTGGCTTATCGCCTTGCCGAACATTTTGGTTTTGAGCTGTTAGACAGCGGTGCGTTGTATCGCATTGTTGGACTGATGGCGTTTAAACATGGTTTACTTGATGGTACAAACGACCAAGGACAAAATACTGCTGAGCAAAAAATAAATGAGCAAAAAATTGCTGATTTGACCAGGTCTTTAAATCTGTCTTTTCATCCGAGTACTTCCACAAAAACAGTGGAGATTTTGATGAATGGCACACCTCTAACAGATGACATTCGCACCGAGTCGGTGGGTAAATATGCCTCCAAAGTGGCCGTATTGCCAAGCGTACGGACGGCTTTATTTGATTTGCAAAAAAATATGGCAACAGACAAAAGGGGGCTTGTGGCGGATGGGCGAGACATGGGAACGGTGATTTTCCCCAATGCCCCTGTCAAGGTATTTTTGACCGCAAGCAGTAAGGCTCGTGCCAACAGACGACTCTTACAACTACAAACAGCGGGCAAGGTGGCAGATTATGAGGCGATTTTGGCGGACATCATCGCCCGAGATGAACGGGATGAGAATCGCAATGTTGCTCCAAGTCGCCCTGCTGTGGACGCTCTGGTCATTGACAGCTCCGACAAATCAGCAGATGACGTTTTTGATGAGATTTTGACGTTTGCACAGGATAAATTATGATCACGCTTATCCCGCTTAGCACCACACATCAAGATGAGTTGTCTTATGTGCTAGATGATGAACAAATGCAGTTCACTGCTTTGCCACAAGATTGGCTTAATGATGAGCGTGCGGATGCTTATAAGGCAGTGATTTTGGATGATGAGTTACATCGGGTGGTGGGATTTTTTGTGCTGGATTTTGGACAGGATAAATACCGCTACACCGACAATCCCAAAGCCGTCCTGCTTCGCTCTATGTCCATAAATCCTGCCTGTCAAGGCAAAGGCTATGCCAAAAATTCACTGAATTTCAAATACTTACAAGAGTTTTGTAAAACGTATATCCCACTTTGCGATGAGATTGTGCTTGGGGTAAATCATGCTAATGTCTCCGCCCAAAGACTCTATGAAAAAACAGGCTTTATCAAGCAAGCACGAACCGTTATGGGGCAAAAGGGTGAGCAGTGGGTGTATGCGTTAAATTTGTGAAATAAATCTGTTTATTTTTCTGATTTTGTGTTATAATCGTAAAGATTTTTTTGTGGCTTGTTAAGCCAAAACTAGCATCTCTTAACAACGCCACCTAACTTGAACCGTACTGGCTAGACAGGCTACGGCTATTTTTAAGGTATACATAATGGTATCATTTGCTGAACTGTTTGAACAAAGCAATGCAAACGAAGTAAAAGTTGAAATTGGTGCAGTTATCCAAGGTCAAGTTGTTGCAATTGACAACGACTGGATTACCGTGGACACAGGTCTAAAATCAGAAGGCATCATCGAGCGTGGCGAGTTTTTAAACGAAGCGGGCGAGCTTGAAGTTGCTGTTGGCGACACTGTGGATGTGGTTATTGAAAAAGTTGATAACGGCATGGGTCAAACAGTGCTTTCTCGTGAAAAAGCAAAACGTGAAGAAAGCTGGCGTACACTTGAACAGATTCATGAGAATGATGAGGTTGTTACTGGTCTTATCTCATCTAAGGTTAAAGGTGGCTTTACTGTTGAGATTGGTTCTGTGCGTGCGTTCCTACCAGGTTCATTGGTTGATGTGCGTCCTATCCGTGAGACCACTCACCTAGAAGGTAAAGAGCTAGAATTTAAAGTCATCAAGATTGATAAAGTTCGTAATAATATTGTGGTCTCTCGCCGTGCCGTTATGGAAGCTGAAAATAGTGCTGAGCGTGATGAACTGCTTGCCAAACTAGAAGAAGGCATGGAAGTTCAAGGCATCGTCAAAAACCTGACTGATTATGGTGCGTTCGTTGATTTGGGCGGTATTGATGGCTTGCTACACATCACTGACATGGCATGGAAACGCATCAAGCACCCATCAGAGGCGGTTGAAGTCGGTCAAGAACTTAAAGTTAAAGTGTTGAAGTTTGACCGTGAGCGTAATCGTGTTAGCTTGGGTCTAAAACAACTTGGTTCTGACCCATGGAGCGAAGTTGAGCAAACTTATCCTGTTGGTACCATCACCAAAGCCCGTGTGACTAACCTAACTGATTATGGTTGTTTTGCTGAGATTGCAGAGGGTATTGAGGGTTTGGTACACGTCTCTGAGATGGATCATACTAACAAAAATATTCACCCATCAAAAGTTGTCCAAGTGGGCGATGAGGTGAATGTCATGGTGCTTGAAATTGATGGCGAACGTCGCCGTATCAGTTTGGGCATCAAGCAAACCATGCCAAATCCATGGGAAGAGTTTGACAAGAAGTATTCAAAAGGCGATAAAATCACAGGTACCATCAAATCAATCACTGACTTTGGTCTGTTCATTGGTTTAGAAGGCGGTATTGATGGTTTGGTTCATCTGTCTGACATCTCTTGGAATGAGTCTGGTGAAGAGGCCATCCGTAACTATACCAAAGGCGATACCGTAGAAGCCCAAGTGCTACAAGTAGATGCCGAAGGTAACCGTATCAGCCTAGGTATCAAACAGCTAAACTCTGATACATTTAACGAATATCTATCTGCTAATGAACGTGGTGCCATCGTGAAAGGCACTGTCAAAGAAGTGGATGCCAAAGGTGCGGTTATTACCTTAGCTGATGATGTAGAAGGCTATTTGGCTGCTGCTGATATTGCTCGTGAGCGTACCGAAGATGCATCAAAAGTATTGAACGTGGGCGATGAGATAGAAGCTAAAATCGTTCGTGCTGACCGCAAGGCTCGTAACATCACTTTGTCCATCAAAGCCAAAGATGAAGCCGATGAGCGTCAAGCACTAAAAGAGCTGTCAAATGCAACCACTGAAAATCAGCCAAAAACTTTGGGCGACATTTTTGCCGACCAACTAAGAGGCTAAGTGCTGATTTATTCAAAGACCTTGAAGTAATTCAAGGTCTTTTTTTAGACTAAATATTTGAAAAGTAACAAAAAATTGATTTTATTTTTGGGTAAATTGCGGTATGATGACATTTTAACTTGAACCTTACTCATTGGTAATTTTTTATGATGGATTTGAGTAAGGCATGGTTTAAAAGGTGAAAAAATGCAAAAAGTTAAACAAGAAAATGAGCTTGACCATAACAGTGAATGCGTGATGAAAAAATCAGATTTGATTGCAAATGTGGCATCTAAATGTGATGATTTAGAAGAGTTGGTAGTTGATGAAGCGGTACGTGAGATTGTGAATATGATGACGTACAGTATTGTCAAGAATGAGCGAGTAGAAATTCGTGGTTTTGGTAGTTTTTGTTTACATTATCGTGATGCTCGCAAGGCTCGTAACCCCAAGACGGGTGAATATGTGTATGTGAAGGCCAAAGCCGTACCGCATTTTAAGCCAGGTAAAGCATTGCGTGAGAGTGTGGATATTTATAACAGATAGGTGTTTTATGTCTTTATTTATCATTATCTTATTGGTGTTGTTTTTTGGTTATGCCATCGCATTGGTGCTTGCCAATAATAGCGAGATTGCGGTTAATTTACTCTTTTCGCAAGTACCAACCACAAATTTGGGATTATTGCTTGTTCTGACCATTGCTTTGGGTGTGTTCATCGGTATTTTGTTATCAGTGTTGCTATTTAGAGTGTTACAAAATAAGCTACAAATCCGCCGTTTATACAAGGAAAAAGCAGAACTACAAGCCAAGCTGGATGAAGCAAATGTCGTGATTGAGCATTCTCGCCAGTCGCATGTTTTGGCAAATGAAACCAAAATCACCTCTCCTAAGACCATTACGACCATAGAAACTGATACTCACTCTTTATGATTGTTACTTTATTAAGATGATAGACCATGCAAGCAAATATAACAAACACTTCAAGCACCTCCCCCATCATCGTTGCGGTAGATAAGCATGACCTGCCATCGGCTTTGGCACTTGCAGACAGTTTAGACCCAAATTTATGCCGCTTAAAAGTGGGCAAAGAGCTTTTTACTGCTTGTGGTAGACAGGTGATAGATGCCTTTCATGGGCGTGGATTTCAGGTTTTTTTGGATTTAAAATTTCATGATATCCCAAACACCACGGCTCAGGCGGTATTAGCGGCTGCCAATATGGGCGTGTGGATGGTAAATGTGCATGCATCCATCGGCTCTGATGCAATGACGCTATGCAAGACACGTCTTAATGATGGTGGTTATGATACTCTGCTTATTGCGGTAACAGTACTAACATCGATGACGCAAAGCACACTCGGCGAGCTTGGAGTGCAAGGCACGCCAGATGAGCATGTCATGCGATTGGCGGGTCTAACTCATCGTGCAGGGCTTGATGGGGTGGTTTGCTCTGCCAAAGAAGCCTCTCTTTTAAAATCTACATTTGGGCAAGATTTTAAACTCATCACCCCCGGCATTCGCTTGTTAGAAGATGACAAAGATGACCAAAAACGCATTTGTACACCCAAAGAAGCCTTGGATAATGGTTCGGATTATTTAGTAATTGGACGTTCTATCACCCAATCTGATAATCCAAGACAGAAACTGGCTAAGATTTTACAGACGATTTAAGGTTGTTTGTCAAGTTTTGCCTTTATCAACAAAAAACACCGACCACGGTGTTTTTTATGTGTCATCTGATGCTCTTAAAAACGCTTTTTAAACTTACCACCCATCGCATTGTTGGCATTTTGTAATTGGTTCATTTTTTGGCGAACCTGCTCTTCACTCATACCCAAATTGATGGTACTGGGGTCTACCCCCATTTCATGGATGTCATTTGTCATTTTGGCAAATTCTTGCTGTTTGTTGCCACCAAACAAGGGGCCACCACCGCCAGACATGCCTTGGGTCAGCCCTTGCACTGCTTTCATCATTTTTTCAATGCCATCGGGGCGACTGATCATTTTCATCATTTTTGCCATTTGCTTGTGCTGTTTTAGCAGAGCATTAACATCTTGGATTTGTTTGCCTGAACCTGTGGCGATACGACGTTTACGGCTTGGGGTGATTTTGTCGGGGTTTTGGCGTTCAAAAGGTGTCATGGAATGAATTAATGCCTCCATTTCCTTGACTCTCTCCTCAGGCTTGGCCTGGGCAAGTGCATCTTGAATGTTGGCTCCACTCATGCCTGGCATTTTATCCAAAAATCCTGCCATTCCTCCCATGTTTTTCATCTGCTGGAACTGGGTTAATAAATCTTCCAAATCAAATTCACCGCCTTTTTGGATTTTTTTTGCCATACGTTCGGCTTTATCACGGTCAATTTTGTTTTCAACCTCTTCAACCAACGACAATACATCTCCCATGCCAAGAATACGCTGAGCGATACGTTCAGGATGAAACAACTCTAAGGCTTCTAATTTTTCACCACGACCCAAAAATTTAATGGGTTTGCCAGTAATCACACGCACAGACAAAGCAGCACCGCCACGAGCATCACCATCTGTTTTGGTCAATATAACACCCGTCAATGGCAAGGCATCATTAAAGGCTTTGGCGGTATTGGCGGCATCTTGACCTGTCATTGAGTCCACAACAAACAATGTCTCGGTAGGGCTGACAGCAGCGGTCAGCTCTTTGATTTCGGTCATCATCGTCTCATCAATGGCAAGGCGACCTGCGGTGTCAATGATGAGAATGTCAGCAAATTGGATTTTGGCTTGTTCAATGGCACGATGAGCGATGTCAATCGGGTTTTCATTCACATCAGATGGTACAAACATTGCCCCTACTTGCCCTGCAACAAATTCAAGCTGATTGATGGCAGCAGGGCGATACACGTCGGCCGACACAAGCATGACTTTTTTCTTTTGTTTGTCTTGTAGGAATTTGGCAAGTTTACCTGCGGTGGTGGTCTTACCTGCACCTTGTAAACCTGCCAGCAGATAGACCACGGGGGGCTTGCCTGTCATCTGCAAACCTTGGTTTGCCGAACCCATCATCTCGGTCAGCTCATCATAGACGATTTTTACAAAGGCCTGCCCTGGGGCGAGTTCTTTTAGTACTTCTTGCCCGAGGGCTTGTTCTTTGACTTTGGCAACAAAATCACGAGTTACAGGCAAGGCTACATCCGCTTCTAGTAGTGCCATGCGTACTTCACGCAAAGTATCTTTAATGTTGTCTTCGGTCAGTGTGCTTTGACCTGCCAGTTTATGAAGTGTGCCAGAGAGTCGTTCGGTTAAGGTGTCAAACATGATGATTTCCAGAGAATTAATAGAATTGATAGAAAAATTTGGGTTATTTTATGCTAAATTCAAAAATTATGCTATTATTATTGCATATTTTATACCAATTTTATGATAAAGAGGTGGTTGTGTTCGTTTTGTACCTGATTGGTGTGATGATTTATGCAGGAGTAGGGCTTCATCTGTATCATGCTTTGGTTAAAAATAAGCCAATTTTTAAGACCGCCACTTTATCTGCTCTAAGCATTGCCATTATCTTGCATGGCGTGATACTTGCACCACAAATCATCACGCTCTATGGACTTAATTTTAACATTTTTAACGTGCTTAGTCTAACAGGATTGTTTTGTCTTATCTTTTTTGTATTATTTAGCCTGTATCGTCCCATTTTAAGTCTGGGCGTGCTTGCTGTGCCAACCGCCATTATTGGCATGAGTTTTGGTGAATTTGGACAAGCGCCTTATCAGCCGATGACTGACATAAATGTGGGATTGCAGACACATATTTTACTCTCATTTGGAGCATACTGCGTGCTACTGATGGCGTGCGTGCAAGCGGTGATTTTGCGTCTACAAATTCGTGAATTAAAGCACCAGACGATACACCGCTTTTGGGTTGCCAAACTGCCGTCTTTGCAGAGCATGGAGAGTTTGCTGTTTGATATGATACTCATGGGTTTTGTGATTTTAAGTATTGCCATCGGACTTGGGCTAATCGCCACTTATGATGTCATGGCTCAGCACGTGGCACATAAACTGGTGTTTAGTGTGCTGTCGTGGCTTGTGTTTGGGGTGTTTATTGTGGGGCATTATTGTTTTGGCTGGCGGGGTAAAAAAGCATCCAACTTTGCCATTTATGGCTTTATCCTGCTTGCCATTGGCTTTGTGGGGTCAAAAGTGGTGTTGGAGCTGATTTTAAAATAAAACCATTATGGATGAACGCTGACCGATAAATTTGGTGCTTGTCATCACAGCCCATTTTGGCAAAGCACACTCTCACCTGCTCGTCTGATGTCATCCACACTAAGATGCCCTTTACCGCTTAGCTCTTGCCGCCATTTTCTTGCCCCCATCAAACCTTGAAACAATCCCAAATAATGCCGTGTCAAGGTTGCCAAATTCGCCCCTTGTCTTGCTCTTTTTTCAAGATAAAGGCAAAGATTTTGTAAAATTTCACGGTGTGTTGGAACGGGTTCACCCCATAACTCATGACATGCCCCCATGAGCATGGGATTGTGATAAAACGCCCTACCTATCATGACCCCATCAACATGATTTAGGTGTTTTTTGATGTCGGTCAAATCATCAATACCGCCATTGATTTCTATGAACAAGTGGGGAAGCTCTGCTTTTAGACGATAAATGTCATCGTAGCGTAGAGGAGGGATTTCTCGGTTTTCTTTGGGGGATAAGCCGTTTAGCCATGCAATACGAGCGTGGGCGATAAAATGAGTGCAGCCAGCATTTGCCACCACTTCTACAAAATCACGCATGAACTCATAACTGTCAAAAGTATCAATGCCAATGCGATGCTTGACAGTAATGGGTTTATCAGTCATCTCTTTCATCGCACGTACTATCTGTCCCACAAGAGTGGGTTCTGCCATCAGGCACGCTCCGATTTTGTTGTGTTGTACACGGTCGGAGGGGCAACCAACGTTAATGTTAAATTCATCATAACCCATCTTATCGCCAATTTTGACGCATTGTGCCATTTGAGCTGGATTTGACCCACCAAGTTGCAAGACCACAAGGTGTTCGCTGTTGTCATATCGTAAAATATAATCAGCATCGCCCTTTAAAATGGCATTTGTGCTTATCATTTCTGTATACAGATGTATGTGGCGGTTAAACAGACGAGCAAAGTAACGAAAATCGGCTGTCGTCCAATCAATCATAGGGGCAACAGATATTCTCTTAGCATTTGATTTTAAATGATTTTGCAGGGAAAGCATTGAATGGTAAGCCTTTGAGTAGGTTAAGATTATGAATTATTTTTGAGTATTTTAGCGTATTTTTGTAGTTTTTTGCGGAAAATTTGCGTAAAATATTGCGGAAAAAATCTTACCAAAGGTCATCAAAAATGGGCAGTATTCGCTCTAAAAATCAAATGTTATTGACAGACTTTTTTGGATCGGCTGATTGTGCCGTCATTGCACATAAATTTGCCGTCTGTGGTACACGATTTAACACCGCCCCTTTTACCGCTACACGGTTGATTGCCCCGCTTACCACCTGTACGAACGCCAGATGAGCTACCATCAGTGTTGTAGCTTGTGGTGGATTTTGTGGCTTTACCACCGCCCCTACCACCCTTTGCCAGTGCAGGCGTGGCACTCATAAGAGACAGGCTTATCAAAATTGCAATAAATGCTTTGGTTGTTTTCATGGGACTGCTCCACATTCTGTTGTACTGTTGTATTTTACAATTAGGTTGTTTGCAAAAAAATTTTACCCAAAACCTGTCTGTATTGGTATTTGGCAGATTTTTGGTAAATATTTTGGGCGGTGTTGGTATTATAAAATATTTACCGATTATTGCAATATAAATCATTAGAACGGCTTTTGTGATATAAATCATTAGAACGGCTTTTGTGATGGCTTTTGTTGGCAAGAATTTTTTGGTCAATCTGACATAAAAGCGATTGTGGTAAGGTGATGGTTAATTTTTCAGCCCTACCCAAATGGGGGTCAAATCCATGCCTTGTTTGTGCTACAAAAGTGGACGAGCCAAATTTCGTATTGATACAAGAAAATGGATGCCATCACGCATGAACCAAAAAAATACGGCGATAAAATCCAAGATGACAACACAGACAACGCTGTTTCACTCATGGCAAAATTCATGAAAGAATTAATTGAGCGGTTTTTTTGGATTAAAAATGAATAACCCAGAAATTAAACAAATACTTTTTAACCACATCAAATCATGGGGGCATCTTTTCCATGTTACCAAGATGGCTTAGTAGGATATCGCCGAGTTTCTCCGATAGCTCAGAGCGGACGGCTTTTTTGTCATCATAACGCCCATCTAGACTGCTATAATGTGGATAGGCACGAGCTTTTTTAAGTGGTGTTGGCAGTTTGTTTGCTTGCCATATCAGCGTGTCATGATGGGAGGTTCTGACGATATCCAAACTGGCGTGCCCTAGATGGCGTAGAGTGTGGTGCAGGTTTTGGCTTTGCATGGCAAGCAGGGCAAGCGTCTCATCATTGATGGTTAGGGTCTTCACACCCATGACTTTGTCTTTGATGCTACCACTGTTGGGCAATAATCCACCAAGCACGCTACCAATGGCAGTACCCAGCCCCAAACTTGCCCCAAGAGTTGCCACATCAATGCCTGCCCCAACTATCATGCCTGCCATACTACCACTGGCGGTGCGAATGCCATAGCGGGTAAGTAGTTCACTGTCAAAAATATCCTGCTTAGCGCCTTTGATGGTAAGTTCGCCATGTTCGGTCTGCACATGATAAAATTTATACAATGCCAAAAGCTTTTGTTGCATGATATCAAAGGCTTGACGAGTGGCGTGTTGCATGGTGGTAAATGTGGGCGTAGGGTCATCATCTTCATTAATTTTTTTGTGAAAACTTGCCACATTAATGAGAAAATCAGCGATAATCAAACTGCCCATCTCTGCCATGTCTTGCCACAGTTTAGTGCGTTCGTGCTTTAAAATGGCAAAGGCAGGGTGGTGAGTGAGCGTGCCCAGATTATCCCATAATGCCATCTCGCTGCTAAAATCAAAAGCGATGGTATCAAAAGGCTGATAAGCATGCAACGCTCGTCTTGATAAGGTTTCACGCCAGTCATCAAAGTTTGCTCGTTCATCTTTGATGAAGTTAAAGACAGGCAACACAGGCACACCCGAACTTGCCAAAATCGCCAACTCATCTTTATATTTGGAGAGCACAGGTTCACGCACGTCCACGACATAAATGGCGACATCGGCACGAAGTAGGGCATTGATGACTTTGGCTTCTTGACCATAATCATCGCCCAATCTGAAATCACGGTTTGCTACCGCCTTTAAAAAAGACTCTAAACGCTCCACACCATCGTCTCGCCCATCGGTATGTTCGTGCAAAAAATCCATCACGCCCGAGCCATCTTCTAAGCCTGGGGTGTCATGTAGGATAATCAAAGGCTTGCTGTCGTTGGCGTAGAGTGTAACAGCTTCAACATGGCGAGTTGTGGCGGACGCATTTTTGACCTCACCAAATTCACCATCTCGGAGCAGGGTTCGCATGAGTGATGTTTTACCAACATTGGTGTGTCCGATGACGATGAGTTTGATGGGTATGGCAGATGGGTGTGGCATGATGAATCATTGTGATAAATTGGCTTTATTATAAAATAAATGACAAAAGAATGATAGAGATGATGAGTTTTTGATAAAAATTAGTTGTCAGCGTGTGGTAAATCATCAAAAACGTGAGAATGGCTTTTTAAATGATGAAAAGCTGATTTAAGGTAGGTTTAGGCATTAACACAAACCCCACGCCACTTATAAATAATATTAACAGGTAAATAATACAACAGGTAAATAATACAACAAGACCGATAAGCAACAATGGCAAATAGCTTACAAATGTATGCTATTTTTTTAGATAAAAGTGTGCTAAAATGTAACCAAATTTTTCAAAAATGGAGCGTCTATGACCATCTGTATTACCGCCACAGGGCTACACATTCCCAAAGATAGGATTAGCAATGAAGAGCTAGTAACGGCATTTAATGCTTATGTGGATAATTATAACAAAGTCAATGCCCAGGCCATTGAATCTGGCGAAAAAGTTGCTTTGCAACATTCTACCGTGGAATTTATTGAAAAAGCATCAGGCATTAAGTCTCGCTATGTCATTGACAAAAAAGGCATTTTAGACCCTGATGTCATGGCACCGATTTTCCCCACTCGCAAATTGGGCGAAGAGCTGTCTATCATGGCACAGATGGGGGTAGACGCACTTAATCAAGCCTTAGCCAGTGCAGGACTGACGGGGGCGGATTTGGATGGGGTCATCTGTGCTTGTTCTAATTTTCAACGCGTCTATCCTGCCATTGCCATTGAGATTCAAAGTGCGGTAGGTATGATGGGGGGATTTGCCTTTGATACCAATGTGGCGTGTAGTGCGGCAACTTTTGGTATCGCCCAAGCGGTAGGCTTGATTAAGGCAGGGTTGGGCAAACGTATTGCTGTGGTTAATGTGGAGATTACCTCCGCTCATCTTAACTGGCGTAATCGTGATAGCCACTTTATTTTTGGTGATGTGGCAGCAGCGACCATCATCGAAGAAACTGACACGCCAACAGGCTATGAGATACTAGATAGCAAGCTGTGGACAGAGTTTTCAACCAACATCAAAAACGAATTTGGTTTTATGGACAGAAGTGAGTTTTTGCACGCCAAAACGTCCATGTACCCTGACCTAAATGAGCCTGTTACCGACAAACTTTTCTTACAAGAGGGGCGTAAGGTTTTTCGTGAGGTCTGCCCAAAAGTGTCTGAAATCATCAGCACGCATTTGGCAGAAAATAACATCAGTACCGACAAAGTCAAAAAACTGTGGCTACACCAAGCCAACATTAACATGATTGACCTTATTTTACGCACCGTGATGGGTAAGGATGCGGATAAATCCATCGCCCCGATTGTCATTGATGAGTTTGGTAACACCAGTTCGGCAAGTCCGATGATTGCCTTTCATCGCTGTCAAGATGGTATCGCCAGTGGTGATTTGGCGGTGATTTGTTCATTTGGGGCAGGGTATTCTATCGGTTCGGTGATTGTCAAAAAAGTTTGATGATTCATCAGCACGATATGATAACACAAGATGGTTAAAAGGGCGGATGATTGTCGCTCTTTTTTATTTGTATTATCGCTCAGTTAAAGTGTTTTTAACAATTCTCCAACCTGTTTTATTCTATCATCCAAATTCCCTGAAATGGCGTGATAATTTAATTGGCGGTTTTCTAATTCTTTAATGATTATTTGTCGCATTTGTTTGCGTCCATTGGGTAAATCTCTCATGCCATCATCTATCCATCTGATACCAATGTCATCGGTTACTAAAATCAGATCATATCGCCCATTTAAATTATCCAAAATAATATCAGGTGTTTTATTAAAATAATGCTGACTATAAATGTGTAATAACAATAACGATGTGTCTATAAAACAATAATGATTGGCAGTAGCGATGGCGTGCTTTTCGCTGTCCATTTGTCCCTGTGCGATGGGGGTTAAATCATCAAAAGTACAGATGTGCTTTTTTGGTTTTTGTTCTAGGTAGGTACGCAGATATTCAGATGTATAAGTGGTGTTATATTTATCCGCTAGGGCGTGGACAAGCGTGGATTTGCCAGTGCATTCAGCACCGATGAGTAGAATTTTTTTGATGGGCATTTTGATTATTTTATCTTGTGTGCATGTATAAAAACACCATTATAACTTGCCATTTGCTTTTTGGCGAATATTTTTATAAAATGGTGGTTTTATTGCCATCATACCATCATGAAACACACTGCCTTTACACACGATAATTATCACGCTCAATTATCCGCCAAAATTGACCGCATAACCGCCCAATTTGCTCCCTTCAATCCACCTGCCTTAGAAGTTTACGAATCACCCATCAGTCATTTTCGCCAGCGTGCCGAATTTAGGATTTGGCATACCGATAAAGATGGGGCGGATGATATGTTTTATGCAATGTTTGAGCGAGACGGTAAATCAAAAAAAGTGATTAAAATTACCGATTTTGCGATTGCCAGTCGTGCTATCAACGAGCTGATGCCTGTTTTATTAAATGAATTAAAACAAAACAGCTTATTAAAAGATAAACTATTTCAAATTGATTTTTTGCATACTTTACACGGACAAATGCTTGTGACACTCATTTATCACAAAAAGCTGGATGATGATTGGCAAATACTGGCAAAGGCATTGGCGGACAAATTAAATATCAAACTCATTGGGCGAAGCCGTGGACAAAAATTGGTACTTACCGATGATTTTGTCATTGAAAAAATGAATGTTGATGTCAGAGGGCAAAAGCAAGCATTTTATTACCAGCAAATAGAGGGAGGATTTAGTCAGCCCAATGCTCATGTATGCCGTCATATGCTAAACTTCGCCTGTGATGTAGCGGATAAGATTAGCCAACATGATAAAAAAGATTTGTTAGAATTATATTGTGGTAATGCTAATTTTACTTTGCCATTATCTGGATATTTTAATCAAGTTCTGGCAACTGAAATGGCAAAATCATCGGTTAATGCCGCCAAATGGGCGATTGATTATAATAATATTAACAATATCGCCATCGCTCGTTTATCTGCCCAAGAATTTAGTCAGGCTTATCATGGTGAGCGTGAATTTAGACGATTAGCCAAGAGTGATATTGATATTAAATCCTATGATTTTAATACCGTCTTTGTAGACCCACCACGAGCAGGGATTGATGATGAAACCTTAAAAATTTTGGCAGATTTTGATAATATCATCTATATATCGTGCAATCCAGATACTTTATTTGAAAACCTACAATCACTAAATCACACCCACAAAATAAAACGCTTTGCCTTATTTGACCAATTTGCCTATACACACCATATAGAAAGTGGGGTATGGCTAGCAAGACGTTAAAAACATTGGCAAAATTTACCAATTTATGGCAAAATATCACATTTAATCATCAGATAATCACCATGAAAGAATCCCTACGCCACCGCCTAGACCAAATGACGGACAGATTTGAAGAGGTTACCGCCTTATTGTCCGACCCAGAGACCCTATCTGACAGTAAAAAATTCCGTGAACTGTCGGTTGAGCATAGTGATTTGTCCGAACTTGTGGAGGTTTGGGGTAGGTTTTGCCAAGCCGAAAAGGACTTAGAGGTCGCAAGTGAAATGCTTGGCGACCCTGATATGAAAGAGCTGGCACAAGATGAGATTGAAATTGCAAAATCAAATATCAATGAATTGACCGAAATGCTCAATGTCATGATGTTACCCAAAGACCCAAGCGACAAAGCGACTGCCTTTTTGGAAATCCGAGCAGGGACAGGCGGTGATGAGGCGGCGATATTTAGTGGCGATTTATTTCGTATGTACCAAAAATACGCCCAAAGCCAAGGTTGGCAAGTGGAAGTGCTCTCTGCAAGCGATGGCGAGCATGGGGGTTATAAAGAAATCATTAGCCGAGTGTCGGGCGTTGGGGTGTATGGACGACTCAAATTTGAAAGCGGCGCTCATCGGGTTCAGCGTGTACCAGCCACAGAGTCGCAGGGGCGTGTGCATACCTCCGCTTGTACGGTTGCGATTATGCCCGAAGTTGAACTTGATGATGCTGTTGATATCAACCCCGCCGATTTACGCATTGACACTTATCGGTCAAGTGGGGCGGGCGGTCAGCACGTCAATACCACCGATTCTGCCGTACGAATCACGCACATTCCCACAGGCGTGGTTGCCGAGTGCCAACAAGAACGCTCACAGCATGCTAACAAAGACAAAGCGATGAAAATGCTTGTTGCCAAAATCCAACAAGCCAAAGTCCAAGCCCAACTTGATGCCACAAGCGACATGAGACGAAATTTAGTGGGTTCAGGAGACCGCTCCGAACGCATCCGTACGTATAACTTTCCGCAAGGGCGAATGACTGATCACCGCATCAATCTGACCTTGTATAAATTAGATGCCATCATGGAGGGGGATTTGGATGAGTTGTTAGAGGCACTGTTGCGTGAACATCAAGCTGATTTGATGGCAAGTGTGAGTGGCGAGAATTGAGTGGCGAATAATTTGTAAATTAACTTTTTTGGAGAATTGTTATGGGTATGTATTGTGATTTGATTGCTTTACCAAGTGATAAAATTGATGATTATCTTAATGATGAAGAATTTGAAAGTGATGATTATCCGACTTGCAGTTTGGATAAAATGTGGTACGGTTTAAATTTTATTTTAAATTCCATTAAAAATAATGAAATAAACCATAAAGTGCTAGAATATGTGATTTTTGGTGAAGATTGTTTGAACCCAGAAGTTGCCGAAGATGGCGATTTTCCAACCAATTATAATAAGGTGGAAACCGTTAATCAATTAGCGGTTGAATTACAAAAAATTAATTTTTTAGAATTGATTAAACAAGTAGATTTTAAAGAATTATCAAAAGCCGAAATTTATCCAAATGTTTGGGACGATGACAATGAAATTGATGATATTAAAGAAGGTTTGCAAGATTATTTTGCCAATCTTGTTAAATTTTATCAAATAGCATCAGATAAAAGCTATGTGGTTTTATCATATATTGGATAATCAAAATGCTTAAAAAAATCTTTTACTTTTCGTTGATTGGTTTGCTATCGGCTTGTACCCAAAATCACTTGAAAATGGATAATAAAACAAATAACGAGACGCCAAAACCAATAAACCAAACCCTATTGGCTAATAAACCTTTAACTGCCAAAGACATCAAACACCCACAAGGCAAAACCGCAACCCCTAGCGAGATTGCCAAATGCCAAAGACAAGGTGAAAAAATTAGCCCACGAGGATTAGGATAATTTGATTTTTGTGTGGTGGAATTTACCGACAAAGAAAAAGTGTGTACGGACGGTAGTCAATGCCAAGCAGGGCGGTGTGTTACTGATGGACGGCACACTTGTCAAAGGCGTATGCCCAAGCAATAATGTGCCATTTGGTTGTTATGGCACGGTCAATAAAGGTCAATTTGGTGGGTTTTTGTGTGTGGACTGATGATGAAATCAATACAAAACGCCAATTAAATTTTGGGTTTATGCTTAAAGAAAATCCAAATGTAAATATTGATATTGATGCTATGTTTGACTCAAAACTTGATGAAGAAATTGCCAGTTGGTTTTATGGCAATAAAACCGATATTGTCAATCAAATTTTTACAGAATGGCAGAACAACAAGCCAAAAACAAACAGGAATAATTTATGGCAAAATTTTTAAATACCAGTGGTACAACTTACCATTTGGAAGAATTGATTAAAAAGGCAACCGACAGACTTGTTTTAATCAGTCCTTATTTGCAATTTAATGAACGCATTAAGGAATTGTTGAAAGACAAAAACCGCCTAAAAATTGACATTCGCATCGTTTATGGCAAAAGTGAATTATCGCCACAAGAAATTAATTGGTTAAAAGATTTAACCTTTGTGCGTACCAGCTTTTGTAAAAATTTACACGCCAAATGCTACTTAAATGAACACGAGTGTATTATTACTAGTCTAAATTTGTATGAATTTAGCCAAGTGAATAATAATGAAATGGGCGTGCTTATCAATAAAAATGATGACGGTCATTTATATGCCGATACTTATGATGAAGTGCAACGCATTATTAGAATTAGTGAAGAAGTGAGATTGTCAGCAGATACTGAAAAATCTACCACTTATCAAGAAAAACCAAAAACCGAAAGTCATTCCAAATCAAGAGATTACGATAAAATCACAACCGCCAAACTTGCTGAGAAATTTGGTATTGATAGCAATGAATTTACCAAACTACTTTCTGAAAATGGCTATATTGAATTAAAGGGCAAAAATACCTTTTTAACCGATAAAGGTCGTGAAGTTGGCGGTGAAGTCAAAAAAGGTCAATATGGCTATTTTATTGTTTGGTCAGTAGATTTGGATATTTCTTTTGAAGATGAAAAACAAAGTTTTGCTGATAAGTTAAAAAACTTATTTAAACGCTAATTTTTATTTTATTTAATTCAATTGATATTAAGGCTTTTATTATGTCAAACCAACCCCAAACTCCCGATACTCAAATCAGCGAAAATGATTTAATTGCTCAACGACTTGCCAAATTGCAAGAATTGCAAACAAAAGCCCAAGCCAATGGCAAAACTGCTTATCCAAATACTTTTAAGCGTGAAGATTACGCCCAAGATTTGCAAGACCAATTTGCCAATGTGGATAAGGCAACTTTGGAGACCAAGGCACAGGCGGGCGACAAAACTTATGCCAAAGTGGCGGGGCGTGTCATGCTTAATCGTGGCTCGTTTATCGTGATTAGCGACATGACAGGGCGGATTCAGTTGTATGTGGATAGAAAAGGCTTGCCTGGTCAGACCTTAGAGTTAATTAAATCTTTGGATTTGGGCGATATTGTGGGAGCAAGTGGTTATATTGGGCGTTCAGGCAAGGGTGATTTGTATGTGCATCTAGAAGAATTTGAACTTCTGACCAAATCTTTACGCCCCTTGCCTGATAAGTTTCATGGTCTGACCGATACCGAGGTCAAATACCGTCAGCGTTATCTTGACTTGATGGTAAACGAAGAGACCCGCAAAACCTTTGAGATTCGTGCCAAAGTCGTCTCAGGCATTCGTGCGTTTTTGGTGGATGAGCGTTTTATGGAGGTAGAAACGCCGATGATGCATGTGATTCCAGGGGGGGCATCTGCCCGTCCATTTATTACGCACCATAACGCCCTTGATATGGATTTGTTTTTGCGTATCGCCCCAGAGCTATACTTAAAGCGTCTCGTTGTGGGTGGGTTTGACCGTGTGTTTGAGATTAACCGTAATTTTCGTAATGAGGGCATATCCACACGTCACAATCCTGAGTTTACGATGATTGAGTTTTATCAGGCCTATGCTGATTATAAGGATTTGATGAGTCTGACTGAGCGTATGCTTGAAAAATTGGCGACCGATATTTTAGGCTCAACCGATGTGCCTTATGGCGATGAAGTATTTAGCTTTAAAGGTCCTTTCAAAAAAATCACGATGTTTGATGCCATTTTAGAGCATAACCCAACCTTTGCCACAGATGATGTTAATGACCGTGAATTTTTGGCAAATTTTATTAAAAATGAATTAAAACAAGAGATACAGCCATCTTTTGGTTTGGGTAAATTGCAAACAATCGTCTTTGAAGAGACGGTTGAGACCAAACTTCGCCAACCGACGTTTGTTACCGAATACCCTGCCGAAACATCGCCATTGGCACGCCGTAATGATGACAATCAGCACGTTACAGACCGTTTTGAGATGTTTATTGGGGGGCGTGAGCTTGCCAATGGGTTTAGCGAACTCAATGACCCCATTGACCAAGCTGAGCGTTTTCATGAGCAGGTTGCCCAAAAAGATGCAGGCGATGATGAAGCGATGCATTATGATGCTGATTTTATTGAAGCCTTAGAATATGGTTTGCCACCTACCGCAGGAGAGGGTATTGGTATTGACCGCCTTGTCATGCTTTTTGCCAATGCTCCAAGCATTCGTGATGTGATTTTATTTCCACACATGAGACATAAGGGTTAAGACCCAAAAGAGCTTTTGTGAGATATTGGGTGGTTTTGGGATGAATGTTATCGTCATTGTCCCAAAACCATTTTTTATCACAAAAGATTTTCATCATAAGAGCAAAATTCTATTAACATGGCTTAAATTTATGTTAAAATTGTGTGTCATTGACAAAACAATCAAGGAGATTTTATGTTTCGTTTTACACACACACAGACCCCATTAAAAGATGCCATTACCGCTGCTTATCGTTTGGATGAAGCGGTGGCGGTACAAAATCTGGCAGGTACGCTTGATTTTAGCCAAGCCCAAAAAGACAGCATTCATGCACTCGCTCGCTCGCTTATCACTCAGGTGCGTGCCGACCGCTCCAAATCATCAGGTGTGGATGCACTCATGCATGAGTTTTCGTTATCTAGCGAAGAGGGTGTTGCCCTGATGTGCCTTGCTGAGGCCTTACTGCGTGTTCCTGATAATGTTACCAGAGACAAACTCATTCGTGATAAACTTGCCGATGGCGATTGGAAACGTCATGTTGGTCATAGCCCATCCATGTTTGTCAATGCCGCCGCTTGGGGGCTGGTTTTGACAGGTAAGCTTACCACGGATGTCTCAGATGATTCAATGGCTTCAGCTTTGACCCGTGTTCTACAAAAAGGTGGTGAACCTTTTATTCGTGGCGGTGTCAATTATGCCATGAAACTTTTGGGTAAGCAATTTGTAACAGGGCAGACGATAGATGAAGCCCTTAGTAATGGCAAAGAACGTGAACGCTTAGGTTATCGTTTTAGCTTTGACATGTTAGGCGAGGCTGCCATGACACAGGCGGATGCTGACCGTTATTTTAATGATTACGTCAATGCCATTCACGCCATTGGTAAAGATGCCAAAGGTGCAGGTGTTTATGATGGTAATGGCATCTCGGTCAAACTCTCTGCCATTCATCCCAGATATTTTCGTTCACAGCACAAGCGTGTAATGAGTGAGCTGTTGCCTAAGTTAAAGGCGTTATTTTTGCTTGCCAAAGAGTATGATATTGGGCTAAATATTGATGCCGAAGAAGCACATCGCTTGGAGTTGTCGCTTGAACTGATGGAAGCGTTGGTGTCTGATCCTGATTTAGCGGGCTTTGCTGGCATTGGCTTTGTGGTGCAAGCCTATCAAAAACGCTGTCCTTTTGTTATTGATTATCTCATTGATTTGGCTCGTCGCCACAACCAAAAACTCATGATTCGTCTTGTCAAAGGTGCGTATTGGGACAGCGAGATTAAATGGGCTCAGGTAGATGGTATGGACGGTTATCCTGTTTTTACCCGTAAAGTCCATACAGATGTATCCTATCTGGCATGTGCCAAAAAACTGTTTTTAGCCCAAGATGTCATTTTCCCACAATTTGCCACACACAACGCCCAAACACTGGCAACCATCTATGAGATGGGCAAAGAGCTTGATTTTGAATTTCAGTGCTTGCATGGTATGGGTGAAACCTTATATGATCAGGTAGTCGGAGACAAACTCGGTCGCCGTGTACGCATCTATGCCCCTGTGGGTACGCATAAGACTTTGCTTGCTTATTTGGTGCGTCGCTTGCTAGAAAATGGAGCAAATTCATCCTTTGTCAATCGTATCGTAGATGAGAAGGTCAGCATTGATGAACTGGTTGTCTCACCCTTAGATGAGATTAATCTCAACCAAATCACGCCAAACCCATTGACACCAAATCCACGTCATATCTATGGCGAACGCAAAAATTCATGGGGCGTGGATTTATCCAATGAACATGTTTTAGCACAATTACAAGAGAACATGACGATGGCAAGTGGCATTGACTTTAATGTCAGCTCTTTGACGCATCACCGTGTTGCTCATGCCCCTGCCTTTGCCGTGTTAAACCCTGCCAATCATGAAGATGTGGTTGGGCAAGTTGCTTTTATGAAGCCAGATGGTGCTTTGGAGGTGATCGGTGCTGCCACCGCTGCCCAAAAAAAATGGCAGAAAGTCTCACCAAAAGAGCGTGCCGATATGATACGAGCCTTTGCTGATTTGATGGAAGAGCCCAAACGCATGGCACTACTTATGATGATGGCGGTGCGTGAAGCAGGCAAAACCTTACCAAACGCCATTGCTGAGGTGCGTGAAGCGGTAGATTTTTGTCGTTATTATGCCGATGAGTGTGAACGCCTAAACTTAAACACACCACTGGGTACGGTAGTGGCAATCAGTCCATGGAACTTTCCTTTGGCAATTTTTGTAGGTGAGGTGGTGTCTGCTTTGTGTGCAGGCAATACGGTTGTTGCCAAACCTGCCGAGCAAACATCAATCATCGCTCATTTGGCGGTGTCGTGGTTGCATGAGGTGGGCATTGATACCGATGTCTTGCAACTGGTGCTGGGTGCAGGGGATGTGGGGGGCGCTTTGACGGCAGATGAGCGTATTGATGGCGTGATTTTTACAGGTTCAACAGACGTTGCTAAGCGTATTAATACCCTGCTTGCTAAACGCTCTGACAATCCTGTACTCATTGCTGAGACGGGGGGTATGAATGCCATGATTGTAGACTCTACTGCCTTACCAGAGCAGGTGTGTGCCGATGTGCTGGCATCTGCCTTTGACTCAGCAGGTCAACGCTGTTCTGCCTTGCGTATCTTATGTATCCAAGAGGACATTGCTACACATATGATTGAGATGATAAAAGGGGCGATGGATGAGCTTATCGTATCTGACCCGGGTCTATTAAGTACAGACGTTGGGCCTGTGATTGATGGTGATGCTCAAACAAATCTGCTAGAACACATCAACGCCCTAAAACAAACCAGTGATTATCATGAGGTGCGTGTTGTGGGTGGTGAGCATGGCACTTTTGTTGCGCCGATTTTATTTGAACTAAAAGATCTATCACAGCTTAAAAAAGAGGTCTTTGGGCCTGTACTGCATGTTGTTCGCTATCGCACCCATGAGCTTGATGATATCATAGACAGCATTAACAATAAGGGTTATGCTTTAACACATGGCGTTCACAGTCGCATTGATGGCACGATAGAGCATGTCGCCAGTCGCATACAGGCAGGTAATGTTTATATCAATCGCAACATTGTGGGGGCGGTCGTGGGTGTGCAACCCTTTGGTGGTCATGGTCTGTCAGGTACAGGGCCAAAAGCTGGTGGATGCTTTTATTTACAACGTCTAAGCCGTCTGGACAGTTGGAATGTACCAACTCTTGATAAGCCTGCCACAACTTATGATGATACTGTGACCTCTGTTATGAATGTCGCCCAGTTGGTTGGTGTTAATTTGGATGACACCATCAAGACAGCCCGCCAAAGAGCATTAAACCACGCCCAAACCACCTTAAAAGGCCCAACAGGTGAGGTTAATACCTTATCATGGCATGCCCCGCACTCGGTTGCTTTGACAAATGGTGCATTGGATAAGGCGTTGGCATCTCTTGTTGTGCTTGCCCTAAATGGTACTAAGGCACACATCACACCAGAGCATGAGCTTGCCTCTTATGCTAATGAGCTGTCAGGGGTGTTAGAGGTGATGGAGCAAGAAAATGTGGATAAAAACACCATCATCGTGGCGTTGTCCGAGTTAGCTGTTCATGAAAAAGTGCGATTGTCAGAGCTTGATGGGGCGATTCGCCGTGTGATTGATGCCACAGATAGCTTTGATATGGCACGCCTTTATCATGAGATCAGCCAAAGCTACAACACCACAGCAGCAGGAGGTAATGCCAGTCTGATGGCAAGTGCTTGATGGGCATTCAAATGGCTTTTGAATAAAATCAACTTTTGAAAAATCAACCGTGGTTAAAACGTGTGGTCAGCCACAAGTAAAGCCAAAATCGGTATTCTAAATAGACAAAATGCGGTATAATGGCATAAATTTATACCGCTTTGCCCATCTGTCATGTCCGAATACCAAGTTTTAGCACGCAAATACCGCCCCAAAAATTTTAGCGAATTATTGGGACAAACTCATGTCTCCCAAGCCTTATCACATGCCATTGATGCAGGGCGATTGCACCATGCTTATCTGTTTACAGGTACTCGGGGTGTGGGTAAGACGACCATTGCACGGATTTTGGCAAAATGCCTAAATTGCCAAACAGGCATTACCAGCACTCCTTGTGGTGTGTGTGATACTTGTGTCAGTGTTGATCATGGGCGGTTTATTGACCTAATTGAGATTGATGCTGCCTCTCGCACAAAGGTGGAAGACACACGTGATTTGTTAGAAAATGTCCCTTACGCCCCAACTCAGGGGCGTTACAAGGTATATTTGATTGACGAGGTGCATATGCTCTCCACGCATTCGTTTAATGCCCTACTAAAAACGCTAGAAGAACCACCTGAACATGTCAAGTTTATTCTGGCAACAACTGACCCCCAAAAACTTCCCATCACCATCGTCTCTCGCTGTTTACAATTTGTGCTGCGTCCGATGTCGCAAGCGTTACTCCACGCCCATTTATCCAAAATTTTGCACGCTGAAAACATTGCCTACGATGATACCGCCCTATGGCAGCTTGCCCAGTCTGCCAAAGGCTCGGTAAGAGATGCTCTGTCTTTGACTGACCAAGCCATCGCCTTTGGTGGGGGTCAGGTTGGGGAGGATACCGTCATGGACATGCTCGGGCTTGTTGACAGTCTTGATGTGTTGGATTTGGTGCGTGATATTTATCATGATGACAGATTGGGTGTTGCTCGCCATATTACCCGCATGCGTGAGCAGATGGTGGATGCGACCGCCTTACTTGACCGTCT
The DNA here is from genome assembly GCF_001679005.1 of Moraxella nonliquefaciens. Classification (GTDB taxonomy): domain Bacteria; phylum Pseudomonadota; class Gammaproteobacteria; order Pseudomonadales; family Moraxellaceae; genus Moraxella; species Moraxella nonliquefaciens. The sequence continues at coordinate 103,996 of NZ_LXTW01000032.1, forward strand.
TGTGGACAGCTTTCATGCGATGGCACTTGTGCAGATTTTGCCTGACATGCCCCTTGATATGAACGATGAGCAAAAACAGGCGTTTTATCATCTTGCAAATCTCTTGCCTGCCGATGTCATACAGCTTTATTATGAAATCAGTGTCAAGGCACGAAGCAGTGTTCGCCTTGCCAGTACACCCATGCAGGCGTTAGAGATGGGCATTTTGCGACTTCTTGCCTTTCGTCCGTTGGCAGATGATGAAGTGATTGACAAAAATCATGCCAAACCAACACCAAACGAGCAATCTCAACAAATAGACAATGAATTAAATGAAAGTTTAAATGAAAGTTTAAATGAAAGTTTTCCGATTTTACAAAATACACAAGTTGTAGAATATCAAGAAAGTCAAGAAAGTCAAGAAAGTCAAGAAAGTCAAGAAAGTCAAGAAAGTCAAGAAAGTCAAGAAAGTCAAGAAAGTCAAGAAAGTCAAGAAAGTCAAGAAATTGGTCAAGAAATTGGTAATCAAGAAATTGGTAATCAAGAAATTGGTAATCAAGAAATTGGTCAAGCGGTAAACAATTCTCAATCAACAAACGACATCAAGCCGTCAGGGCAGATAACCAAAGAGCAGTTAAAAAATGAACTCATGCCACAGCAGGTAGCGTTGGCAGGCGAGTGGACACCAGAGAAATGGGATTATTGGGTGGCGGTGGCACGCCGTGAACATAAACTCGATGCCGATGAATTGGCGATGGCAAGTCATGCGATGATGGTGGGGCAGATAGATGGCGACTGTCAGCTGTATGTGCCTGAGCATAACAAGCAGATTTTTTCAAGTTTTAAGGGCTTTGCCAAAAAATTTAGTCAAGATTTTAGCAGTGCCCACTTACACGATGAGACACCACTTCTTGACCAAAGTGAATTTGCCCATCTTGCCACACCTGCACAAAAGCAAAAGCAACGAGATGAGCAGGTATTAATCACCGCCAGCAATCAGCTGTTAAATAGCCCTGTTTTGCAAAGTCTATATCAGGATAAGTTTATCAATGATGACAACGCCATCACGTCGGTGCAACTTAGGCTAAATGAATAAAGCACCAAAGCATGCCCATATAAATACCAAAGGCAGATACATATTATACTTCATACACAAAAGCCTCTTTTAGCTGACTAAAATCATGAACGCTGACCTCCAAATCATGAATCAAGCCATCTTTTAATCCATAAATCCAGCCATGCACAGACAGTTTTTGTCCTCTGTGCCATGCGTTTTGGACGATGGTGGTGTGGCAAACATTGGTTACCTGACGCTTGACGTTAAGCTGACATAAAAGGTCAATTTGCTCATCAATGTCTAAATTGTTAAATTTATCCAAATGCTGATAATAAATGCCTTTTAATGAGCGTAACCAGTTATCAATCAGCCCAAATTCTTGGTGTGATAGGGCAGCACGCACCCCACCACAGCCATAATGACCACAAACAATGATGTGTTCAACCTTTAACATGTCCACAGCGTATTGTAAAGCAGACAATAAATTCATATCAGTAGCGACGACCATGTTCGCCACATTGCGATGCACGAACAATTCTCCGGGCATGAGTCCAACCACTTCATTGGCAGGAACACGACTGTCAGAGCAACCAATCCAAAAATAGTTAGGGGACTGCTGGCGGGCAAGGCTTGGAAAATAGTCAGGATTGCGAGCGGATAAACTTTGAGCCCAAAAACGGTTGGATGTCAATAAGTCGGACAACATGTCATGCTCCAAAGGTGTGAATAAGTTTGATGTGCCATAAAATAGCACATTCATCAAGCATTGCCATACCAATAACCGCCAAAAGTCAGTAACCAAATACTAGCCAAAAGGGGTAGGTGATGGGTTTTATCTGTGCTTTTGGGGAATATGGATGGCACATACAGCACAGTATTATGGCATCATTTATTTTGTATGGCTAAGAAGATGATAAAATCTGCTGAACACACCAAAAAAGCCTACCTTGATACCTTACGGACTCATCCTTTATTTGCTCTTTTGCCCCAATCTGTTGCAGGAGAGACAGTCAAAGATGAGTTACTTGATCAGGTTGTCATTCATGAATACGCCAAGAGTGAGCTGATTTTTATTCAGCACAGCGTGGTAAAAAATCTGTATTTTTTGTTAGATGGGCAGGTGATGTGTCATCGTGAACTGCCAAGTGGGCAGGCGTGCTTGATTGCCAATTATCATGAAATGGGGCTTATCAATGAAAGCGTACTGTGGGGGTTGGAGACAGACAATGGTGCTGATTTTGGTATGGGCATCCATCAAGTAGGGCAGATGAATGATGTGGCAGAGCAAATCTCTAAAACTAACATTGCCACACGCCATTCTAAACTGCTCATCAAAGAGCGTGGCATTCATCAGCTGACCGCCACTGCCAAATGCCCCACCGTTGTGGCAACTTTGCCTGTGCAGGCTTATTTTGAGAGTATTGCTGATTTTGATTTGGGTAATCTTATCATGTGGTTTTGCAACACCATAAGTAAGCGTATGTACTATCATCTCATCAGTAGCGACCTGCTTGCTTTTGTCCAAGCCAAATCCAAACTCAGCTATTACTTTTTGACACATTATCCTGTGGGTGTGCCGTTTGAGTTGCCATTTAGCCAAAAACAGTTGGCAGGGCAAATTGGACTGCGTCCTGAGACACTCTCTCGCACGCTAAAAGAGCTGATTGATGCAGGGCTTATCAGTAAACGCAAATCACAATACTGTCTGATGGATGCTGAGAGATTGCTTGCGTTGGTTAGTGACTAGGATTATTTGTCCAAATTTTCTACCGCCCACACAGCAGCTTCCACACGAGTGCGTAAGCTGATTTTCGCCAAAATGTGCTTGACATGCACTTTAACAGTAGATTCAGCAATGCCCAATTTGTTACCTATCATTTTGTTACTCATGCCATCTCGTATCATATAGAGCACCTGTAATTCACGCTCGGTCAAATCAGGGTTGCTTTCAGGTTGGACAGGCTTTCGTATGGCGGCTGCCAAAATGGGTGCAAGAGCAGGGCTAATAACAAGCTCCCCACGCAGGATGCGACGAATATTACCAACAATCTCATCGGGTTCCATGTCCTTTAACAGATAACCGTCCACACCCAAAGCTAGGGCATCTTGAACGTCTTTGATGTTGTCAGAGACAGTAAACAACAGTACCTTGCCTTCAATCTGACGTTCTCGGATGGCTTTTAGGGTTTCAATTCCGTTCATCACTGGCATGTTATAGTCAAGGACAATCAAATCCACACTCGTCTCTTGTAAAAAGTTGAGTGCTTCAATACCATGGTTGGCCTCGCCTGCTACGTGAATGTCCATTTCTAAGGATAACAAGTCCGCCATGCCACGCCGTAACATGGGATGGTCATCAACAAGTAATAGGCGGGCGGGGCTTGTGGCAGTATAGATTTTTTGGTTCATGATGATGTCTTTGGTTGGGTGAGGGTTAAAATTGTTAAATTTAAAAAGTTAAATCAGTTAATTTAAAAATTTGCCAAATAAATTTGGCAAATTGTTCTATTATACTTCATCTGCCATCAAGATGTCTGACCAAATTCATCATTGAGTTCACAGGTGAGTTCATAAGTGGCGGTGCTGATTTGTTCGGCTGTCCATTCTTTGAGTTTGGGTTTGGGACGTGGGCTTTTGAGTTTTTTTAAGAAAAATTGGGGCAAAAAGCGAACAAATACCTCGGTACCTGTGGGGCGAATTGGTTCGGTGCTTATCGTGCCACCTAAATTCAATGCCCTCTCACTCATGGTGCTAAGTCCATAATGTTCAGGCTTTTGTTTGTCGCTTTGACAAATGCCAATGCCATCATCACTGATACGCAAGATGGCCTCATAACTGATGCTGTCTTGGTAGAGTGTGATATTGACATTTTTGGCATGGGCATGCTTATGAATGTTTGAGAGTGCCTCTCGGGTGATTTGTAATAAATCTACCTGTTCAGATGCTGATAGGTTTAAGGTTAATATTTGATTGTCAAAGTTGATATTAAAACCCCCTTTGCTCTCAAATTCCTTAACCGTTATCTTTAAGGCATCATTAAAATCTCCCCCATCCACTTTTAAGCGAAAGGTATTTAATAAGTCTCGAAGCTGTGCGTAGGCGTGGTTTGTGGCATCATTTAGGTCGGTGCGAACCTTGTCTTGTTTTTGATGAATTTTTAATAGTGTTTCTTTGTTTTGCAGGTTTGGCTCATCGGTAAGGAGTTTTTTCTCTTGTTCACCCAGAGTTTTTAACATGGCAGACTGTATTTTTAGGTGTGATAATGTCTGGGCGATGGAATCATGCAGTTCACGAGCAAAGGTGTTGCGTTCTTCGGACAACAGCAATTCTTCGGCTTGTTTTTGGCGTTGGTTTGACATAAAAGTTAGGGCGATAAGTTGTGCCAAAACCCCCGGCAGGTCTTGTTCGGACAGATTATTGTCTTCGTTGATATTAAGTAGGGTGATGCGGTTTTTTGTCATAGAGTTTATGGGTTCACGCACCAGTAACTCGCCCCAGTGAGTATCAGTGCTTTTGATGGGGATGATGCGGGTGTGCATGTCAATTTTTAGCTCGCAATGCTCACAATCATCTGGGGTGCAAAAGTCATGGTGTTTACGCTCTGATAGGTTCATGATGACATCATTTTCAAAATTCTCCCCATGAATGCACAAAGACAGCTCCGTGTTGGGCAGTAGGCGAGCAAAATCTTGGATAAGTTTATGAAGCTCTTCGCTGTTTAGATGGTGTGTGGTGGCGATTTTCTCGGCAAAATGGTAAAGACTGTATAGGGCTTTGTTGCTTTGGGTAAGATGATGGGTTTGGTGTTCAACCTGTTTTTTAAGTTCGTTTTGATGGTTATCAATGAGTGTAAGCATGACAAAAAAAGCATCTGATAACTCGTTGAATTCTTGATAGCCCTTAATATCCATCTTGCTTGCCTGCATGTTAAGCGATTTGCCTTGCCTAAAATGACGCGCGGTATTGGTAAGATTTTTCAAAGGAATTAAGGCATTACGGTGTAATTCGTACATGCCAACTAGCATCACAAACATGATGAACAGCAGCAAGATGATTTGGATGTGCTGCTGACGTGCTTGACGGTACTCGTTACGTTTGCCAATGGCATCAACCAAATCATTGACATCGTCTAAAAATGCCAAAGAGTGTTCATAAAAATTTACACCATCGTTGTGCATCAAAATTGGCAGTAGCGTGTGCTCCCAATCATGACGAATTTTGATGAGTGCCTTGTCAATATCGTCATTTTTGTTGCTGTTTTTGGCTTGATATAGGCTTAATTTATCAAGGCGGGCGGTCATGTCATCTGCTAAGATGGGGCTTGGTGTGTGAGCTAATTTCGGATTTGTGAGCAGTGCCAATTCATGGTTGATGCGATAGGTCGCCATACGAATAGAGTCTGCATCATTGATGGCTTGTGCGTCTTTTTCGGCGGTACTGACAAGATAAAAACTGTATGTAGAAACACTTAGAATTGTCAAAAAAATAAACGCCACTGCCACACTTGCACGCCTTGTCATGGAATGCCCTACCGTGGTTGGACTGATTTGGTGTGTGAATTTTTTTAACAAGGCAAACAGCACAAACCATACTCCCAAAAATTTTGTCAATAAAAAATAAGTGCATCATGTCAGCAAAGCGGTGGTGTATTTCATTTGTAAGTCATTGAAAAATAGGTATTTTATCAGTGTCAATACCAAATTTTATCATACTACCAAAGAAGTATTGGACTATTATATAGAAAACTTATTGATAAAAACTTGATTGTAATCAATTATTTTTTGAGAAAGTTTGATTATCATGACAGTAACAAATTTTAACACACTGGCTGTGTGGCGTGTTATTTTACCACGACTGCCATGCCAAAGAAAACCCTAAAACATGGGGGGAGATTATGGCAACTCAAAAATCTAAACAACTGCTTGTACTAACTTCATCAACCATCGCATTTACCGTCTGCTTTATGATTTGGATGATGTTTGCGGTGCTTGGCATCCCAATCCAAAAAGCACTAGACTTATCTGAGACCCAATTTGGGCTACTTGCTGCCACACCTGTGCTGACAGGTTCTCTTGTTCGTCTGCCACTTGGCATGATGACGGATAAATATGGCGGAAAGGTTGTGCTTTTCGCTTTGATGATGGCATGTGTTGTACCAATATTTTTGATGAGTTATGCCAATGCCTATTGGCAGTTTTTGGTGCTGGGTCTGTTTGCAGGGCTGGCAGGTGGCTCATTTTCGGTTGGGATTGCTTATGTCGCTAAGTGGTTTGAAGCAGACCGTCAAGGGTTTGCCATGGGTGTGTTTGGGGCAGGTAATGCAGGTTCGGCACTCACCAAAATGGTAGGCCCTGCCATCATCGCTTATGGCGGTTGGCAGTTTTTGCCAAAGGTATATGCAGGGATAATGCTTGTTACTGCCATTGGCTTTTGGTTCATGTCTTTTGATAATAAGGCTCACCGTTCGGCAAGTAATGTAAGTTTTGCCAGTCAATTGGCGGTGTTAAAAGACCCCAATGTGTGGCGTTATAGTCAGTATTATTCCATTGTCTTTGGTGGCTATGTTGCCCTTGCTTTGTGGATGACCAAATATTATGTTAATGAGTATGAATTTAGCCTACAAACAGCAGCATTTTTGGCGGCATGTTTTAGCTTGCCAGGGGGCGTACTGCGTGCACTTGGTGGTTGGCTGTCGGACAAATACTCAGCCCATACCGTAACATGGTGGGTACTGTGGGCATCTTTTTTGTTTTTGTTCATCTTATCATACCCCCAAACAGATCTTGTGGTCAAAACGGTACACGGTGAGCGAGCGTTTCACATTGGTCTAAATGCCACCATTTTTACCATCTTGATTTTCTTTTTGGGTATTGCCTTTGCCATCGGTAAGGCCTCTGTATTTAAATATTTATCGGATGAATACAAAGAAAACATGGGGGCGGTCTCTGGTGTGGTTGGTCTGGCAGGGGGGTTGGGTGGATTTATCCTACCCATCATGTTCGGGGTAGCGGTGGACATCACAGGCGTGCGTTCATCAGCGTTTATGATTATGTTTGGCGTGGTATGGGTCAGCCTTGTGTGGATTTATGTCTCGGAGGTCAAACCTAAAATGGAAGAAAATCATCAAGCCATGTTAAAGATGAAAAAATAACACGTGATGATTTAAAAACAGGAAAAACAGGCGATCTATGGCAGTTCGCTTGTTTTTGTATTTTAGTTTTGTGTTTTAGATGGGGATTTGCTATGATGGCAGTATTTGACAGATAAGAATGATGATTGCATAACATGCACCGATTAGCTAATACCAGCAAATCCAATCTGGTCATCTTTTAACAGGAACATTCATGCTCACCCTACACCACTTAAATGATTCTCGCTCTTTTCGTATCTTATGGCTGTTGTGCGAATTAAATGCCTTGTATGGCACGTCTTTTCGTGTCATCAAACACGAACGCACCAAAAGCCACCTTGCCCCAAAAGAGCTAACAGACATTCACCCAATGGGTAAAGCACCGATTTTAATAGATGAGTCTTGTGACAAAACACTTGCTGAATCGGGTTTTATCATTGAATATCTGTTGCGTCATTATGACACACAAGCAAAACTCTCTCCAAGCGATGAAGCGTGGGAAGATTATGCTTTTTGGTTGCATTTTACTGAAAGTTCACTCATGCCAAATCTGGTCATGCGATTGGTGTTTGCTAAAATCGTACAAAAGTCGCCATTTTTTATCCGCCCCATTGTCAAAAACATACAAAAAGGCGTTGAGAAATCATTCATCTCCCCCAACGTGGATAAGGCATTGGCTCTACTCAACGAACATTTGGCAAATCGGCGTTATTTATCGGGGGCAGGGCAGGGCGTATTTGGTGCTGTGGACATTCATTTGCATTTTGGCATTGCCCAAATGAAAAAATCAGGTGTTCTCTTTGATGAGTGGGTTCATATTCATAACTGGCTGGCGTATTGCCAATCTCGGCCTGGCTTTGAGATGGCACAAAATTATGAGTAAATTTATGAGTTGAGTAAATTTATGAGTGATGAGCGACCGCTTTTTCCTTTCATCCTTTTGCTACTCATCCTTTAACGAAAACTCTTCGGTATATAAGCTCCAATTTAGCTTAGTGCGACAGGCTTGATAAAAATCCACATCCAAGGGGTGTAGCAGAATGAGAGATTTATTGTGCTTGGTGATGAGTAGGGTTTGATTATTATCCAAAGGGACACTTGCCTCACCATCAGAACTGACCATGGGCTGAGTACGGTTATCTTTATGAATGTTAATGGTGATTTTACTGGTTCCTGCAACCACGATGGGGCGACTAGACAGCGTATGTGGATGCATGGGCGCTAAACAAATGGCATCCAAATTGGGATGAATGATGGGCCCTCCTGCTGATAATGAATAGGCGGTAGAGCCTGTTGGGGTCGCCACAATAAGCCCATCAGCGTGCTGACGATAGACATCAATGTCATCAATTTGTAGTTTAAAATCAATGGTATGCACCGATTTGCCTGCATGTAATACCACATCATTTAGGGCGTAGCTTTCATGAAAAACTTGCATATGACCGTTATCATCTGATCCCAATATCTGCATTTTTAACAAAAACCGCTCATCAATGTGATATTCACCAGCAAAAATCTCTGATAACTCCACCGCCAAGCGTTCAGGATTGATGTCCGCCAAGAATCCCAGTCGCCCACGATTAACCCCCAGCACAGGCACGCCCGTCCCCGCCAGTACAGTACTTGCCTGTAAAATAGAACCATCACCACCGACAACCATTACCAAATCACAATACTCACCCATGCGTCCACGTGGTACGATTTTTATGTGGTCATCACGCCCACCAATGTGTATTCCATCAATGCTTGCGGTATTGGTATCAATGGCAATATCCAACCCCCACCGGGTCAACAGATGAATGAGTTCATTTAATGTTGTGATAATGCTTTTTTTGCCAGCACGCCCCATAAGCCCAATGCGTTTAAAATGGCTTTTTTTGACAGATGTCAGTGAAATGGCGGTATCGGTCATGATGGCAACAGTCCTGATGTATTTTAATGTAGCACCCAAAAGCACATATAATAACCAAACTTTAAGCAGACTACAAGTAAAAATCCATCAAACATACCACAAAACATGACCATTCTTATCTGCTAAGATAACAAAATGCTTGATTTTTAAAGGTAAATATAGTATAAAACGTTTAACCGTGTTAATTTTCAATCTCTATCTTAAATCTCTGTCTTATAAGGAAAATCATGGCAAACCCTATTATTAGTCGTACCGAACTGCTTGCAGGCGATGCACCAATGACCGTTAATGGCGTGGTCAAAAAGACCGCTCTACTGCTTGGCATCTCTGCTACCACAGGTTTTGGGCTGTTCTTTTTTGCTCTGATGAGTGGTATATCATCAGGGGTGTTGGTTGGGCTGTTTATTGTGGCAATGCTTGCTGCCATGGGCATTGGCTTGACGACTGCCTTTAAACCACACCTTGCCAAAACACTGTCAGTACCTTATGCTGCCCTAGAAGGGGTTGTCATTGGTGTGGCAAGTGCTTTTGCCTTTTATAAAGCCCCAAGCGTGCCACTGCTTGCCTTGTCAGCGACTTTTGTCAGTGCAGCGGTGATGCTAACCTTGTACAGTACTGGCATCATCAAAGTAACCGAAAAATTCCGCTCATTGGTGGTATCTGCCTCTATCGCTATCATGATTGTTTATGCCATTCAGTGGATTATGTCGCTGGTGTTTGGCAGTTCTATCCCCCATTTGTTTAACGGTGGCATGATTGCTATTGGTTTTAGTGTATTTACCACGCTCATCGCTTCGTTCTTCTTGTTGCTTGATTTTAAAAATATTGAAGATGGTGTTATGTATGGTGTCAATGAAGAATTTGAATGGGTGTATGGCATTAGCGTATTAGCAACGTTGGTGTGGATGTATATTGAATTCTTGCGTTTGATTGGTTATTTACAAGAATGACCGATGACTCTACTCTAAATGAGACCAAATAAAAACGCTCTAATTAGAGCGTTTTTTTGTTGGATATTGATGATATCTTGCAACAAATTATCTTGCAACAAATGTTTGGCAAAGGTTCAACATGACTTAATTATTTGTTATAATTTGTCAATTTTGGTGAGCATGAGTGATGGCGATGACTTTTCGTATGTTGATGATGGTGTTTATAATGGGCATGATTTTGAGTGCCTGTCAGTCATTACCGACCATTGCCCATTTGCCAGAGAGTATCCAACTGACCAAAAGGGTGCATTTGGCACATGAGGCGTTACTTGCCAAACGTATGAACAATCAAAGCGACCACAGTCAGACCGATTTAAATCAATATGACAATGATACAGACACAGGTTTTTTGGGCAAACGAGTAAACCCCCCAACAAATGACCCATTCATACAGTCCACACCATCTTTGAGTACCATCATTGATGAGCAGACCGAATATCATCCCACGCTATCGGGATATTATCCCATTGCCACAGGTGCCAATGCTTTTGCATCTCGCAGTATTTTGTCAAACATGGCAACGCATACCATTGATGTGCAATACTATATCTGGCATGACGATGAAGCTGGGCTTTTGATGTTAAAAGATTTGTGGCAAGCGGCACACAGAGGGGTGCTTGTTCGCTTATTGCTTGATGATTTTAATGGCAGTCCCAGCCTTGATGAACGCCTTGCCTTGTTTGCCAAACACCCAAATATTGCTGTGCGAGTCATCAATCCCTTTACTTATCGCCATCATAAGTTCATAAATTATCTGACTTCGCCTGTACGTATCAATGTACGCATGCACAACAAAAGCATGACATTTGACAATCACATTAGTATCATCGGTGGGCGTAATATCGGTAACGAATACCTAAACAATCATCACAACAATCATTTTGCTGATTTGGATGTTTTGCTGATCGGTCAAGTGGTTGATGATATCACCAAAAGTTTTGATGAATATTGGCAATCACCCACTGCTTATGATATTGAAACGCTGGTATCAACAGACAAACAGAGGTCATCTTCGTCATCGATGACGCTATTTGATAAAGATGATGATTTAGATATTACAAAAGATGAGCGGGCTTTACGCACTTATCGTGGTGCTGTGGCAAGCAGTACCATTGGTAAGGATTTACTCAATAAGAACGTCCCATTTCGCTGGGTTGATATGAAGTTTTTGGCAGACGATGCGTTAAAACTTAGTCCCAAAACTAAAAATAAAAACGCCAAAGATGAATATTTGGTGAATAAATTACGCCATGAATTCGGTCGCCCCAAAGAACGTTTGAGCATCATCTCATCATATTTTGTCCCTACCAAAGACGGTGTGCATGCCTTAACTGCTCTTGCCAAGGATGGTGTTAGGGTGAGCATACTGACCAACTCATTTGATGCCACCGATGTCGGAGCGGTGCATGCAGGGTATGGGCATTGGCGTTTTGCACTGTTATCGGCAGGCGTGAGAATTTATGAATTAAAATCAACCGCCAAAGGCATGAGTGAAGATGAAAATAAACTGTGGCGTACCAAACACATGACCAGCACCAGCTTGCATGCCAAAGCCTTTGCTGTGGATGATCATAAAGTGTTTATCGGTTCGTATAATATTGACCCACGTTCAGCGAACATTAATACCGAGCTTGGTGTGATGATTTATGATAAAAAATTGGCACATCAGCTTCACGATGCCCTAAATAACGCAGATGATCAAGAGAATCTGGCGATTTTGCATCAAGTCTATGAGGTGCGTTTGGTTGATGGGCGATTACAATGGCGAACCTTAGAGCATGGTAAAGAGGTGATTTTTGACAAAGAACCGCACATGAGTGCCCCTAAGAATGTCGGTGTGTCATTGATGAGTTGGTTACCAATAGATTGGCTGTTGTGATTGTCATGCTCCTTAATGTTCTCACGCCCCAATTGTAACAAATACATAAAAGTGATTGCTATTTTAAGCAATTTTTAGTACATTATACAAAATAATATACAAATATTCACAATTATTCACAATGCTTTATACCACCTTATCATCTTATCATGTTCGTCTGATTGCCACAGTCGCCTTGGTGTCCATGTTGGCATTTTTTGATTATGTATTGGTGTTTTATCTAAAAGAGACAATCATTGATAATTTCTTTGGAGGACGTGAGATAAAATGGTTGCATTCAATGCAAGTGGGAGGAATGTGTCTTGGGGTGTATCTCGCCCATCTTGTTGGTGGATTTTTGCTTGGGCAATATGGTGATGTTAATGGCAGGCAAGCGGTGCTGTTTTTGAGCTTGCTTGGCTTGACTGTTTTTACTTTCATCATCGCTGTGTTACCAACCTATCAACATGTGGGGGTATTGGCTCCGATTTTGTTTATTCTGGCTCGTTTTGGTCAAGGATTGGCTTATGGCGGTCAAATTCCATCTGCTTTGGTGCTACTTACAGAACAGCTGCCCATGAGACGTGTGGGTTTTGGATGTAGTTTTATTATGGTGGGTGTTTTGGTGGGGGTGCTTTTGGTGAGCCTGTTGTCAAATTTTCTAGCAAATACCCTAACTTATGTAGACATGCTCAGCTATGGCTGGCGAATCCCTTTTGTGGTTGGAGCCATGCTGTCAGTATTGTTGTTGCTATCTTTACAATTCATCAAAGAGACACCCATTATCACACAGACCAAAGAGCGTCATGCCACAGAGGAGCATACATTAAGTGCCATGAGCTTTGATGGGCTAACCACAACTCAGATTCAAGATTTGGCAGATTCTAATATTTTCTGTGATGATAAGCCCCAATCCATCCAAAAATCATCTTTGGTTCAAATCATCACCAAAAATCGCCTGTCTAGCCTTATCCCTGCTGTACTTGTGTCGTGGATTATGATGAGTATTTTTATTGTTATTGCCATGATGATGCCAACCTTACTTAATATCAGCTTTGTGATATCGGAGAGTATTTTGACATTTGGCTCTGGTATTGCGGTATTTTTTATGATGATTGGCTGTGCATTTTATGGTTATTTGGTGGATAGGGTTAATGTGGGCATGGTGATGATTTTTGGTGGTATATTATTCATTGCCAACACATCGCTATTTTTTGTTCAATTGGGGCGTGGCAGTGATTTAACATTATTGTGGTTTGCTCTGTTCGGTTTTTCAGGTGGACTGATTGCCACGTTGCCTGCGGTATTAACTCGGCTATTCCCCACTAAGATTCGTCTCACCAGCATTGCCTTGACTTATAATGTTACTTATGTGTTAGTGGCAGGCTGTATGCCATCACTATTGGCATTTGTAACCTTTCATTTGCCACTTACTCCTGCTTTGTATCTGCTGTGGGTGGGGCTGGTTACGATATTTTTAAGTTTTTATATTTACTATCTGCCCAGAAGTGAGCGAGATATCACCAGATAGTGTAGGGTGTTTGTCAAAGATGATGGTTATTTTACCCTAAGCGGATATCTGTCATCATCAATCCCAACCGATAAGTCATCGCCATGTTCTAATCTCCCCACGCCCTTTGGTGAGCCTGTCATGATGATGTCGCCTGCTTGTATGTTATAGAGATTGTCCAAATAATCCACAAGATAATCAAATGAATACATCATCTTATCGGTGCTGTCATTTTGGCGGATTTCATCATTGACTGTTAAGAGCAGGTGATAATGACGTTTTTTAAATGGTTTGAATGTCCCAAGCCAGCAAGCCCCTTTAAATCCTTTGGCTTTAAGCCATGGCAGACCTTTTGCCTTGCAGGTGTCTTGCACATCTCTGGCGGTCAAATCAAGCCCAACGGTGTAGGCGATGATTTGTTTATTTTCGCCGATGAGTAACACAAGTTCGGTCTCATGATGAACATTGTCTGAAAAGTTGGGCAACGTGAGTATCTCGCCTGTTACAATACTGCTGTTTGGCTTTAAAAATACCAAAGGCTCGGTTGGGATTTGGTTGCCCAGTTCGTGGGTGTGTTCCACGTAACTGCGTCCGATACAATAGATGGTATTAATGGGGTAGGCTTGCTCATTGATAAAAACAGTGGTCATGGCAAAAATTCCAAAAAAGTGGGATAAAAAGCATGGACAAAACCAAACGCAACCGATGAGCTTAGACCTGTGATGACAAATGCCTTATAATCAGACTGGCCAAATATGGTTGATAATATACTGGCAGGTCATGAGCCATACCGTCCACGCCCACAAATTGGCTGTTTGGGATGATTTTGGCGATGTGCTTGCCATGACTTTGGTGCAGTAACCCATCTTTGTTACCATGGATGATGAGCGTGGGAGCGATTATCTGACGAGTATACTTAAAAATAGAACCTGTGGCAAGAATGGCATTCATCTGCTGAGCCATGCCTAGCGGATGATGACAACGATGATAACGCACCGATGCAATATGGCGAGTGCCTTTGATGTCCAAATGTCCAGGCGAGCCGACCGCTGTCATGAACCACACCGCATGACGGAGCATGTCTCGTTCGCTGTTGCTTTGGGCTTTTTTAAAAAAGGTAGAAAACTCTTTGGGCTTGGGTGGCAGTAAAAAAGGATGGTTGGTGCTACTAAACAGTAGGGTCAGTTTATGGGTGTGGTGGGGGTACTTAGCACAGACGATTTGGGCAATCATACCGCCCATGCTCGCTCCAACCAAATGTGTTTTGCCCAGATTCATCGCATCAATAAGCCCTGCCACATCATCTGCCATGTCAGGTAAGGTGTAGGCGACTTTTTCACGAGCATTGGACAGACCTATTTGATTTTTGACAATCATTTTTAAAATGTTGGTGTGGGGCAGTTTGGTTAGGTGCTTGATTTTGGTGGAAAGACCTGTATCACGATTGTCAAATCTGATGACAAAAAATCCTGCATCCATAAACCTTTTTAAAAAGGCATCTGACCAAAATAGCATTTGTGAGCCAAAGCCTGTGATGAACAGCAAGGGCGGATTGTCGGGGTTACCCCCTGCTTCTACGCACAGGGTGATGCCACGTCCAACATTGACCATACTTTGATAAAAGTAGGGTGACAGGTCAGACGCTTGCCAGTTTTGGTTGAATCTGTCCCAGTCTGGTGGTGGTGCTTGATTGATGGATGCAGATAAATGGGTCATGGATGATTAAATCTCAACCATTTCAAAATCTTCTTTACTAACACCGCAGTCAGGACATGTCCAATCATTAGGAATGTCCTCCCAACGTGTGCCAGCGGGTAAGCCCTCTTCTGGGCAACCCAAAGCTTCATCATAAATCCAGCCACAGACGATACATTGATATTTTTTCATGGCGATAGCTTTGTTAATAAATGGGGTTAAAGTTTACACTCATACGCTCATTTTGTAAAGTCTTTTTTGGGCGGATATGTTCATGCAAAATGGTCAAATCATGATTTTTTGTAAAAATATCATGAATGTAGGCATTGCCTAAATATCAAAACCAATCTTCTAATAAAAAAATTGGTCTTTCATGCTTGGCTTCTTTGGGTGTGTGTGGTTTGGGTGTGTGTGGTTTGGGTGTGTGTGGTTTGGGTGTTGGGTGATTGTTGATGGTAGGATTTTTGGTGTGTGGATGAGTGGATGATTGCTTTTGTTGCAGATTTGGAGCGTGTTCTGGGCTGTTGGGGTTTAGGGTGATGGGTAGGGGGCTGTCTGTCCATTGAATGTGTTGGCAGGCACTTAACATACCAAAAAGCAGTATCAAGCCAAAACGCACAAGTAAAGTTGTGCGTTTTTTGATGGCAATGGGTAATCTCAAATCAGTTTGCACCACCACGTGACCATGTTGGTTCACGTACTCTGCCTTGGGTTTGTAAGGTAAAAGCCTGCCCTGTTTTTAAAGAGCGGATGGTCATCTGTCCACGTCCACCCTTGTAAGAGGCGTAGACGATGCGATTGCCATTGGGTGAGAAACTGGCGGATTCATCAATGCCTGTTGTGTCAATTGTACCCACGCCTGTTATAACAAGGTGGAGACCTAAGACATAGGCGATTTTACTGCCATCAGGACTTATCTTGGGGCTTGCTCCTGCCCCACCAATGGCTACTGTTTGTCCTGTGTTCATGTTATGACGGTATGGGTGTGGTGTGCGTGTGCCGTTGTCGGCGGTAAAGATAAATGAACGTCCGTCTGGGGTGTACTGTGGCGAGTTTTCTGCCCCTATCATATTGGTTAGGCGTTTGAGCTGACCTGATGCAATGTGTAGTTCATAGATGGATGGGTCATTATTTTCATGGCTGCCTGAGAATAAAATACTTGACCCATCAGGCGAGAATGACGCTCCTAGATTATTGCCACGAAATGGGGTGATGATTTCTCCATTGCCGCCACTATTGGCATTTTGTAGGTAGATGACTGGCAGTCCATTGGGTTTTTGTACCGAGTAGGCGATACGCTGACCGTCAGGTGACCAAGCAGGACTAAAAATAGAACCTTTTGTGCTAAACAAGGTACGAACATTTTGTCCGTCAGCATCCATGACTTTTAGGGCAGAGGTCTTATTACGTGGGTCGCCTGTTTCTTCAATGTAGGCGATACGTCCTGTAAAATCACCCGGTTCGCCTGTGATGATTTCATAGATTTTATCACTGATAACATGAGCTGTGTGGCGTAAAGCATTGAGGTTGTTATCGCTGTATTGGGTTTGTAAACCTTGTACAACTCGCCCTGTGGCAACTTCAATAACCTCAAAGACGATGGCGATTTTACCTGCTTTAACACTTTGGGTGTGTCCGACCACGACATAATTAAAGCCAGCATTTTGCCAGTGTGGTAGGTTCTGGCTGATTTGGGCAGAGGAGTGGGCATGCTGGGGCAGGTTTTGGCTGGTGGTTTTTAGTTCGGTATGGTTTAGATTATTGATGACGGTTTTACTGACCACACCATCACCTGCAAAAGGGATGAAAGCGATTTGGTAGGGGTTTTGAATACCATCAACGTCAATTTCAAAGTTAAGTTCATTGTCCTTGTCTGTGCTGTTCAAAGAGCCATAGCCCACAGCAAAGGCAGGGTTTGCTACTAAGGCAATGACCAAGGTGAGAGATGATAAGGGGGTTTTGACTTTCATGGGGCATCCTTAAAATAAAAATACAATGTTAAATACAATGTTTGATTGAGACACGTCTGCCTTTTGTTGGTTTGTCAACTTTTGACGTCTATTTTAATTGATATTAAAATTAAAATTCAACTGGCGATAATTGGTACCAATAATGGGCGTAAGCGGACTGGCTCGGCTAATGGTATCTTTGAGTTGTTCGTGCAGATAGTCATCACCTCCTGACACCTGTATACCAAGCACATTGCCATGACTGTCTACTTTTAGGCTAACTTGCAGAGTTTGGTTTTTGCCAGTGGCTCGCCAATATGAACGAATGTGATTTTGCAGGGCGATGATGACGGCATTGCGGTTGTTGTTTTGTTTGTTTATGCCACCGCCATTGCCATTATCAACGATACCACCAAGCCCTATGGTGGGCGTGGTGGGCATGTCATTATTAAGCTGTTCACCGTCGCTTAGACTCTTTTGGGTGAGACGATTTTGTGTTGATAATTTTTGTAATTGGCGTTCACGAACTTCATTGAAAATTTGGCTGTTTTCTTTGGCAATTTCATCATTGCTTTGCTCTCGTTCTTTTAACTCTGTCACCGCTTGCTCACGTTCACGCCTTTGCTCTTGCATTGCTTGCTGTTGCATTTGCATCTGAGAGAGTATCTTTGTATCTAGGCTTTTGGCGTATTCTTGCATTTGGATTTGGTAGGCATGTTCACGCTCGGTAAGTTCGTCATAATAGGCTTCTAGTTGGGCACTGCGTTGTCTTTTTTGAGTGCTTTGGGTCAAAGACTGGGCTTGATATTTGGCAAATGCTTCGGCAATGGCATCCTCTGCCCCCATCAAGTCATCCCCTGTTACTAGGCTTGCTTCTAAGGGGGGTGTTTTTGGCAAGGGTTTTTGTTGAGTGTGGGCAAAAAGCACCCCCACCACAATCAGTCCATGCACCACAACACTGCCTACAAGTGATGGCAGGGAGCTGGGATTTTTGATACCAATATTATCTGAGCTTGGGTGTCTGCTTTGGTTCATGTTGGGCTTTATTCATTGGTGGCTTGCTGGTTGGCGGTTTTCATGGCTAAGCAGTCCAACCTTGGTAATCCCTGCCCTTTGTGCCAGTGCCATAAGGTGCATGACCGCTTCATAAGAGTTGTCCTTGTCAGCATGAATCATCACTTGTAACTGATTGTCATTATTATTTATGTGCTTTTGTGCCATGTTGGTCAGCAGGGCGGACAGTTCGGTCTGGCTTATTGCTTGGTCAATGGCTTTTTCATAACTGACAAACAGCTTGCCATCTTTGGTCAGTGAGACGATGATGGGGGTCAATTCGCTTTTGGTAATGTTGTTGGTTTTCTCGCTTGGCAGATTGACCTCTACCCCTGTGTTGAGCATGGGGGCGGTTACCATAAAAATGATGAGTAGCACAAGCATGACATCAATATAGGGAACGACATTCATTTGGCTGTTTAGGGGTGTTTTGGCACGTGTGTAGTTATGTTTCATGATACCGCCATCTGACCACGTTGTATCATGGCATATTCATGGGCAAATACCCCCGTTAGCTCTTCACAAAATAACGCACGAGACTCATATAATGCTGCTGCCTTAGCACTAAAATGGTTAAAGGCAAGACTGGCAGGAATGGCAGCAAATAGTCCCATGGCAGTGGCGATTAAGGCTTCGGCGATGCCTGGGGCAACACTAGCAAGGCTGACACTCTGAGCATCAGACAATCCAATAAAAGCCGTCATAATCCCCCACACCGTCCCAAACAGTCCAATATAAGGCGACACTGAGGCGATGCTGGCTAAGCCTGCCAGACCCTGCTCTAACACAGCTTGCTGTTTGCCAATGGTAACTTTAAATTGACGCTCAACATTATCTAACGTGTCCGCTCGTATCGCTCCTGATTTTTGAGATTTTAAGAACTCAGCATAACCTACAAAAAATACCTGCTCTAAGCCAATGCGTTCAGATTCTTGGGCGACCAGTTTATACTGTTTGGTAAGGGCATCCCCTGACCATAGCCATGCTTGAAACTCACCATCAAAGCGTTTGGTATTACCCAGTTTGGCAGATAGGCGAAAAATTATCACCCAACCAATCAATGACAACAGCAGTAGCAATCCCATAACCAGTTGCACAAGCAAACTGGCATCTAACATCAACTCTAAAATATTAAGATGGCTCATCGTATGTAATTTTGTCAAAAATGGCTTATTATAGCCGATTTTTAAAAAAACCACACCAAAAAGTGTGCCTAAATTTATAAGTGATGTAAAAATCATTAATGACAAGGATGACTTGTAAATCTTTGTAAAATCCCCATTTATCTGATTTTTATGACAATATAACAATGCTGACAACACAAAATACAAAAAAACCCCAATTACTCGCCAAAGACCGCCATATCGTTCATCGCTTAGAGCGTGAATTGCAAGGTAATTTTCCTGCTGACATTAAAGCCAAAAAACAATCCCAGCTTGATAGCATCGTACAGCGTTCCACTAGGGCGGTGCAGGCTCGCATGGATGGCATGCCATCAGATTTGGCAGGGCGATTAAATACCGATTTACCTGTAAGTGCTCGTGCTGATGAGATTGTCCGTGCCATACAGACCCATCAGGTCATCATCGTGGCAGGCGAGACAGGTTCGGGTAAGACAACCCAACTGCCCAAACTTGCCATGCTGGCAGGGCGTGGCATGACAGGGCAAATTGGGCATACTCAGCCCAGACGACTTGCCGCTCGCAGTGTTGCCATGCGAATTGCAGATGAGCTTGGTGAACCTTTGGGGCAGACGGTGAGTTTTAAGGTGCGATTTAATGAACAGGGCAGTAAAAACAGCCTGATTAAACTCATGACGGATGGCATTTTGCTTGCTGAGCTTGGGCGTGATAAATTTTTGACACGCTATGACACCATCATCATTGATGAAGCACACGAGCGTAGTTTAAATATTGACTTTATTTTAGGTTATCTAAAACGCTTACTGCCAAAACGCCCTGACTTAAAGGTCATCATCACCTCTGCTACTTTGGACACCGTCCGATTTGCTGAGTATTTTAAAAGTGCGGTAAAAGCCGATGTGCCAATCATCAACGTGCAAGGACGAAGCTACCCTGTGCAGACACGTTATCGCCCTTTGACAGATGAGGTTATCAAAAGCCATGACGATGATGTCTTTGATGAGATAGAGGACAAATTGCCACGAGCTTTAACCGCTGCTGTTGCTGAGTGTTTTGAAGATGCACGCATCAAAGGGCACCCCATGCAGTCGGACATTTTGATTTTTGCCAGCACCGAAGCCCAAATTCGTGAAATACAAGAGGTTTTGACAACTCACGCACCGCCTCACACTCAGATTCTTCCCCTGTTTGCTCGCCAAAGTTTTGCCGAACAACAGCGAATTTTTAATCCCACAGGCGGTCGTAGAATCATCATCTCAACCAACGTTGCTGAAACTGCCTTGACCGTGCCAAATATACGCTATGTGATAGATTTGGGCTTTGCTCGTGTGAGCCGTTACAGCCATCGCTCACGCATTCAACGCCTGCCCATTGAAGCGATAAGCCAAGCGGCGGCGAACCAACGTCAAGGACGTTGTGGGCGGATTGGGGATGGTGTGTGTATACGCCTGTACTCAAAAGAGGATTTTGACAGCCGTCCACCCTTTACCGAACCTGAGATTTTGCGTACCAATTTGGCAAGCGTGATTTTGCAAATGGAGCATTTGGGGCTGGGTGATGTGGCAGAATTTGACTTTATTACACCGCCTGATTTACGCCTTATCAATGATGGTCGCAAATTGCTCTATGAGCTTGGGGCGTTGTCTGATGTGCCAACCAAAACCGCTTTTAAAAAGGCATTAAAGGGGCAGATGGACAAAGAAAATGCCAAAAAACGCCATTCATCCAATCTTAGCGACATTGGCAAGAAAATGGCTCGCATGCCCATAGACCCACGCCTTGCCCGCATGCTCATTGCAGGGCATGAATTTGCCTGTCTTGATAAAATGCTTGTCATCGTATCCGCTCTTGCTGTGCAAGATGTGCGTGAGCGACCTGCCGACAAGCAGTCGCAAGCTGACCAAAAACATGCCTTGTTTCGTCGTGATAACTCGGACTTTTTGTTCTATTTGGCATTGTTTGATGTGTTGTTTAACGCTCATGAGATGCACGGAGGCGATAGGCTAACAGGCAACGGACGCAAGAATTTTGCCAAAAAACATTATCTGTCTTTTCCTCGTATCAAAGAATGGCAAAAAACGCATGAACAGCTTAGTCAGATGATGGTGGATTTGGGTTATCAGATTGCCGATGCCAACAATCTTGACAACAAAACTGATGACAAAAAAGACACCCCAAAAGGACGCATTGGCTTAAAGGGTGGTAAAAGAGCTAAGGCGGATAACAGTGCCATTTTAGCCAGTCTTAAAAAACAAGCCAAAACCAAACTGCCACTTAGCGAAGATTATACCAGCATTCATCGGGCTTTATTGACCGCTCTTTTGTCCTTTGTCGCCCATAAGACCGATGTGGTGGGCGAGTATCTGATGACCAAAAACCAAAAGGCACGCATTTTTCCTGCCAGTACCTTGCATAAAAAAGGTGCAGATTGGGTGCTTGCCTTTGAAGTGGTAGAAACTTCACAGGTATATATGCGTACACTTGCTAAGATTGAACCTGAGTGGATATTGTCCGCGGGCAAAAATCTCTTAAAATACCATTATTTTGAACCGCATTGGTCAAAAAAAGCAGGGCGAGTGCAAGCCTATGCCCAAATTAGCTTGTTTGGGCTTATTGTTGTGCATAAACAGCTGGTCAATTATGAAACCATTGACCCATCAGCAAGCCGTGAGATATTCATCCGTGATGCTCTGGTGGGGGATGTGCAGGACAATCAAACAGGCGAGCGTTATCCCAAAGCCTTGGGGTTTTTGACCCATAACCGCCAAAAAATCAAAGACGTAGGCGATACCGAAGATAAGCTAAGACGGCGAGATTTACTCGTAGATGAGCAGAGACTTTATGAATTTTATGATGATAAAATCCCATCTCACATTGCATCAGCCAAGGCATTTGAAGACTGGCTTGGTAAAATGGGCGATGATGAGTTTTTAAAATTCAAAGACAGCGACGTGATACTTGATGCTGTCAGTGTTGGTCAAGAATTCCCCAAATTTTGGCAAGTGGGAGTAGCCCGATTCCCTTTGTCTTATGTGTTTGACCCAAGTTCAGATGATGATGGTGTGAGTGTTAAAGTGGGGGTGGGAGCATTATCTCAGCTTGACAGTGTGGATTTATTGTGGGGTGTGGCAGGCTGGCGATTTGAGTTGGTTGTAGGACTGTTAAAGACCCTGCCAAAGGACATTCGCCGAAAAATCGTCCCCATCCCTGATACCGCCAATGCCTTGATGGATAAATTGACAAAGGGTAATGGCGTGGGACTGCTTGACCAACTTTGTCATCATCTGCTTAGAATGGGCGTACATGTGGCGGCGGATGATTTTAGGATTCATGAGATTGATAAATACTTGCAGCCCCTGATTTGTGTGCTTGATGACAAGGGGCGAGTGATTGAAAAAGGGCGAGATTTGGAAAAATTACAAGCCAAATACCGCACGCATGCCCAGATACCAACTGTGTTTGAGGGCATTCATGACAACTTCCCTGAGCATTTTGAGTTCATGAAGACCCGCCATCATAAGGGTATGGTAACACAAGCCTTTTTCGCCCTAAGCCCTGATGAGACAGCGAAGGTGTCTGTGGTGGAATTTGGTGATTTGGCAGAAGCATTAGCCATGCATAAAAAAGGCGTGCTGTCGCTTATTAAAATGACACTTGGGGCAAAACAAAAACAGCTGACATCCCAAATTGATAAAGCCTTTAAAATGGCGTTCGCCCCTTTGGGTGATTTGGAAAAATTAAAAAACACGCTGGTGGATGCAACCTTGCAAGTTACTTTTGACAAATACGCCAAAAGATTTTATGGTCATGTGCGTGAAAAAGTGGCAGGCTTTGTGCGTGATGAGCGTATGGGAGATTTACTAGACACATTACCCCTAAGTGCAGGCGAGTTTTTGGTGGTCAAGGAGCTGATACATGAAAAGTTTTTGGCAGTGGGACAAGAGATGTTGCAGGTACTAAAAGAGATTTATACCACATGGCAACATGTGCGTGGGCAACTGCTCATGCTTGACCGTGAGATTTTTGGTGAGAGTATTGACGACATTGAAGATCAGCTGGATGATTTGTCGCTTCACGACTTTATTTATCGCACTGACTTTGTGGTGTGGCAAGCATACCCACGTTATCTAAATGCCCTAAGAATCCGCCTTGACAGACTGCCAAATAACCTAGACGCTGACACCGATGCGGTATATCTGCTTGATGAACATATGGAACGACTGGCAAACCGTGTGCATGACCCCAAAATCGCTAAATATCGTTGGCTTGTTGAAGAATATCGCATACAGTTATTTGCCCAGCCCATGAAAACAGCGGTGCCTGTCTCAGCCAAACGACTTGATAAGGTGTGGGCAAATGTTACCACTCGCTGAGTGGTTATTGATGAAATATGCCCCACACCCATAACATCTATAAACAAAATGGGTCTAATTCATCATCTTCACCATTGCCATCATCGGATTTGATGTCTACTTTTTCAAATGTTTCTAATGATGGCAAAAATTGAACCGCTTCATGTGGTGCTAATACATGAAAAGCATTGAGCTGATATTTGCCAAGCAGTTCTTTTAATTTGGCTTTGGCAAGACGAATGCTTAACCTTTCATGCCCTGTGTCATCAAATTCGCTGTGTGTGATGACCCCAAGCTTGTGTAGGGTATTTTTAAATTGCCCTGCGTTGTGGGGCAGGGTGAGTGTAAAATCAGACAGTGTACCCACCAAAAGCTCTTGTACCGCTTGGCTAAGTTCGGATGTGCCCAAATTTTCACGAGCAGACACATAGACACGATGTGGCACACCTTGTTCCTGATAGTGGATGACTGGCAACTCATCGGTACGGTCAATCTTATTATGCACTAACAGCACAGGAGCTGTTGCTCCAATCTCATCTAGTACCGCATTGACCGCATCAATCTGTTCGTGCATGTCGGGGCTACTGCTGTCAATGACGTGTAGCAACAGGTCAGCTTCTAGGGTCTCTTGTAGCGTGGCATGAAAGCTCTCCACAAGCTCATGGGGCAGATGACGCACAAAGCCTACCGTATCAGCAAGCACCACATTACCCACGCCTGTCCATTTGACTCTGCGAAGTGTGGGGTCTAGCGTGGCGAACAGTTGGTTGGCGGCATAGACACTATCATGGGCAAGACGGTTAAAAAGTGTGGATTTTCCTGCGTTGGTGTAACCGACCAAGGAGATGGTTGGTACGTCGGATTTTTGGCGTTTGGCACGTCCTTGTGAGCGGGTCTGTTTGACTTTATCCAGTTTGTTTTTGAGTTGATTGACACGAATTTGTAAAAGTCGTCTGTCGGTCTCTAACTGTGTCTCGCCTGGCCCTCGAAGTCCAATACCGCCTTTTTGGCGTTCTAGGTGCGTCCAACCACGCACAAGACGAGTGGCAAGGTGCGACAGCTGGGCAAGTTCTACTTGTAGTTTACCCTCGTACGTTCTGGCACGTTGGGCAAAAATGTCCAAAATCAATCCTGTGCGGTCTAGTACACGGCATTTAATTAAGGCTTCTAGGTTACGTTCTTGACTTGGGGTTAGGTTGTGGTTAAAAATGACGATATCAGCATCAAGATGTGCAACCGCTGCTGCTATCTCTTCTGCCTTACCTGTACCGACAAAGTATTTGGCGTGTGGTTTGTTGCGAGTGCCTGTGATGATGTCAAGTTCATTTGCTCCTGCTGAATGCACAAGCAGACGAAATTCCTCTAAATCATCAGGGTCAATCATCTCACGAATGTCAAGGTGTACCAAAATGGCGTTTTCTCCGCCTTCGTGTCGGTCAAAATATTGCAAGTAAAATCCTTAAAAAAGATACATGTGAGATTCTTAAATTGTGGTAGGATAGAACAATTCAAGGCACGCCTGCATTTATCATGAAAAAATTTTTGTTTGGGCATCCAAAAACAGATCCTATCTGCCACCGATGGCGTTTTTTGATAATTTTTATGGTCAATGCTTGTGGTCAATGTCAAAGACAGACACACCTTAAAATCACCATCTGCTCACAAATTTGTTCTAAATGTAAGGATAATAAATGCCCCATTTAAAAAAATGTTTAAAGTATCACAATAAAGCCCTAGACTTGTCTGCCCCCAAAATCATGGGCGTACTTAACGTAACGCCTGATTCATTTTCTGATGGCGGACGCTTTAACACCCCAGATAATGCCCTACGCCATGCCGATGAGATGATGCGTTGGGGTGTGGATATTATTGACATTGGCGGAGAGTCCACTCGCCCCAATGCCCCAAGCGTGGCAACCGAGACCGAGCTTGACAGAGTTATCCCTGTGGTACAAACCTTGCGAGCAGAGTTTGGCGATGACGTGTGGCTATCACTTGACACGAGCAATCCTGCTGTCATGGAGCAGGGCATAAGAGCAGGGGCGGACATGGTCAATGATGTGCGTGGTCTTCGCCAAGATGGGGCGTGCGATGTGGTCGCTTGTCTTGATTGCCCTGTGGTTATTATGCACTCACGAGGTGAGCCTGATACGATGAATGATTTGGCGGTGTATGATGATGTGGTAAGCGATGTTATAAGCGAGCTTCATACAACTGTCCACAACGCCCTAAATGCAGGGGTCAGACGTGAAAATATCGTGATAGATGTCGGCATGGGTTTTGCTAAAAATCATGCCCATCATGTTGCACTCATGCACAGTCTGGACAGCATCATCACCCATTTTGACCTGCCCATGCTTTTTGGTGTATCTCGTAAGCGGTTTTTGGGTGAGATTTTAGATGCCTTTACCCTAACTCAAAATCACAGCCCAAGCGACAGAGACATAATAGGCACAGTGGCACACTTATTGGCAATTCAAAAGGGAGTAAGCATTGTGCGGGTGCACGATGTCGCTTATATGGCACAGGCAATAAAGATGTGGCAGACAGTAAAATAATGCTTGCAAAGTGGGCTTAGATGGAGTAGAATACCGCCTTATTTTTATCCTAGTCGTGTTCGTTAGTAAGTGCCATCAAGGGGTGGTCACGGCACACAGGTTTATTGGAGAATGCGATGTACGCAGTTATCAAAAGTGGCGGTAAGCAACACCGTGTTAGCGTTGGTGAGACTTTAAAAGTTGAGCTTTTAAAAGCAGAAGTGGGTGCAACTTTAAACATTGAAGAGGTGTTGATGGTTGTTAATGGCTCTGATGTGAAAATCGGTCAGCCTGTTGTTGCTGGTGCGAGCGTGGTGACAGAAGTGGTCAGTCATGGACGTGGCAAAAAGGTGCGTATTGTTAAGCACCGTCGCCGTAAGCACTACCATAAAGAGCAAGGTCATCGTCAATGGTATACCGAGCTTAAAATCAACGCAATCAATGGTTAATTCATATACTTTATAATGAGATTATAAAAAGTATTCATAGGAGACATTCTCATGGCACACAAAAAAGCCGCAGGTTCTACTCGTAACGGTCGTGATTCTAACCCAAAAATGCTTGGTGTAAAAATTTTTGGCGGTCAAGACGTCATTCCGGGCAATATCATTGTTCGTCAGCGTGGCACAGAGTTTCATGCTGGTGAAGGCGTGGGTATGGGCAGAGACCATACTTTATTTGCCTTAACCGAAGGCGTGGTAAAATTTGAGACCAAAGGTCAATTTAATCGCCGTTATGTGTCTGTTGTTGCAAAATAAACTTACAAATAATTTTTGTTAAAACAGCCCACAAACCCCATAATTTATAAATTATGGGGTTTTTGATTTTTTATTGATAAATTATTTAACATAATCATAACTAAATAATCACGGTCAAATTGTTTTAGAGCATTAAAAATTTGTAGATTATGGTTATTTACAATTTACCCATATTGGCACTCGTTAAAATAATAAAGTCATGATATAATAAAGAGTTTTTAAAAATATTTTGAGAAATTATGCGTTTTATTGATGAAGCTGTAATCAGCGTAAAAGCAGGCGACGGCGGTAACGGAATAGTGAGCTTTCGCCGTGAAAAGTTCGTCCCAAAAGGTGGCCCTGATGGTGGGGACGGTGGTAAAGGTGGCGATGTCTATGTGATGGCTGATGATAATACCAACACACTTGTAGATTTTCGCTATACCCGTAAATTTGAGGCCAAGCGTGGTGAAAATGGTCGCTCTAAAAATCGCTCAGGTAAAGGGGCGGATGATATTTATCTAAACGTACCTGTGGGAACGACCATCATTGATACCGATCTTGATGTTGTGATTGGTGATTTAACCGAAGTGGGGCAAGTGATACTTGTTGCCAAAGGTGGAGATGGGGGTTTTGGTAATACTCGTTTTAAGACCTCTACCAACCAAGCACCCCGTAAGGCCATTCCTGGTTTTGTCGGTGAGAGCAAAAATTTAAAATTAGAATTAAAAGTCGTGGCGGATGTGGGGTTGATTGGTCTGCCAAATGCAGGTAAATCCACTTTTATCCGTCAAGTATCATCTGCTCGTCCAAAAGTGGCTGATTATCCCTTTACCACGCTTGTGCCAAATTTGGGTGTGGTAGATGTGGGGACACATCAGTCGTTTGTCATGGCAGACATTCCAGGATTGATTGAGGGGGCATCAGATGGGGCAGGGCTTGGCATTCGCTTTTTAAAGCACGTTGCCCGCACCAGACGACTGCTTCATATTGTAGATGTAAAACCTATTGATGGGTCTGATCCTGTGAAGAATGCACGAATTATTTTAAATGAGCTTCAAAAGTTCTCAGCTGAATTGTCCAAATTACCCCAAATTTTAGTATTAAACAAAATTGACCAGCTAGAAGAGGATGAGATTAATGAGGTTTGTAACCACATCATCAAAGAGCTGGACTGGCAAGGTGAGGTATTTTTCACCTCCACCATCAGTGGGCAAGGCGTGGATGATATTAAATATCATCTTATGAACGAGAT
Organism: Moraxella nonliquefaciens; assembly: GCF_001679005.1. Classification (GTDB taxonomy): domain Bacteria; phylum Pseudomonadota; class Gammaproteobacteria; order Pseudomonadales; family Moraxellaceae; genus Moraxella; species Moraxella nonliquefaciens. The sequence goes on from NZ_LXTW01000032.1 coordinate 132,154, forward strand.
TGAAGCAGAACAAGAGCGTGAAGCAGACGATGAAACATTTGCCAAAGCCCAAGCCGAACGATTTGCTCGTCTAGAAGAAGAGGTTCGTCATAATACCGAGATTCAAAAAGAAGCCTACCGAGCTAAACGTAAAGCTGAGCGTGAGGGTCTGTCAGATGATGATGACGATGACTATGATGACGATGACTATGATGTGGCGGTACAATACGCTCCATACTGATTTTATGGTGACATAAATTTGATGGCAATTACCCAACAGCATAAATCACTGTTGCCTGTGGGTGTGATGGATGTGCAAGGTGATTTTGACATGGGTGATGTGGTGGAGATTGTAAATGCTTAAAAAGTGCGGTTGGTGGTAGGTCAAGTCGGATTTGACAGCAATCAAGCCAAACAAATCACCCAAAACACACAGATGAAATCTTACAAATCCTAAGCCTAAACGATGATGACAAAGCCATCATGGTATATCGTGATGATATGGCGGTTTTATCATTTAATTGATTTTAACTTAACTTAACTTAACTTAACTTAACTTAACTTAATCTAACAGTGGAATAAAGATGCCCCAACAATTTGCCCCCCTAAAAAATAACCGCTTATTGCGCGCCTTGCGTTTTGAGCCTGTGGATGCCACTCCTGTGTGGATGATGCGACAGGCAGGACGCTATCTGCCAGAGTATAAAGAGGTGCGTGCCAAGGCAGGCGATTTTTTGAGCCTGTGTAAGGACACCGACATGGCGACCGAAGTTACTTTACAGCCACTGCGTCGTTTTGAGTTGGATGCGGCGATTTTATTTAGTGATATTTTGACCATTCCTGATGCCTTTGGACTTGGGTTGTATTTTGAAGAAGGCGAAGGGCCTAAGTTTAAATACACCGTGCGTACACTTACCGACCTTGAACGCTTGCCAAAGATTGACGTAAATAGCCAGCTTGACTATGTGATAAAAGCGGTAACAAATATCCGTAAAGAACTAAATGGACAAGTGCCATTATTTGGGTTTAGTGGCAGTCCTTGGACGCTTGCCACTTATATGGTAGAGGGTGGTTCTAGCCGTGATTTTCGCCATACCAAAGAGATGATGTACGCACGTCCTGAGTTTTTGCACGCCTTACTTACCAAAATCTCCGATGCCATCGTGGATTATTTGGACGCCCAAATACAAGCAGGGGCTCAGATTGTGCAGATTTTTGACAGTTGGGGCGGGGCGTTAGCTCATCGTCAGTTTATGACATTTAGCCATCATTATAACCGTGAAATCATCGCCAAGCTCAAAGCCAAATTCCCTGATGTGCCTGTGGTTATGTTTACCAAAGGCGGTGGTTTATGGCTTGATACACAAGCAGACAGCCAAGCTGATTGTTTGGGTCTGGATTGGACAATGCCATTAGATAGAGCAAGGCGTGAACTTAATAATGCTCAAAAGGCATTAACCATTAAATACAAAAAACTACAACACCAAAAAGCCATACAGGGCAATCTTGACCCTGCCACACTCTATGGTTCACCCGCTGAGATTAAAAAGGCAGTACACGCCATGCTGTCAGATGCCTATGTCAATGATAAAACTGGCTATGTGGCAAATTTTGGGCATGGCATCACCCAATGGGTCAAGCCAGAACATGCCAAGGTATTTGTTGATAGCGTGCATGATTTTAGACTTTGATTAGAAAAAATGAAGAAACCAAGCCAATATGGCATTACTGTTCATTGGGTTTGGTTTTCATCAATAACTCACTCTTTTAAAACATCACCAACCAAATGCCATGGGCAGACGACAAGGGCGAATGCCTTGCTTGCCGTTGGTAACACACACCAAACTAATCACACCGATGGTGGCGACTTTGGCGTGGTTAAAGTCATTTTTATCTCGGTAAATATGCTGAGTGATGATAAGACTGGCAGATTTTTTGACCACATCAGTAATGGTAACGATAAGGTTATCATCAACAAACAGCGGTGATTTGTATTTGACATCAGCATGATTGACTACAAAATGTATCTTGCCTTGCTGTCCACTTGTTTCATCTACCGCTCCGTCTGCATCAAAGAAATACCCATCAAAGCCAAGTGATGTTAGCCAATCACGACGACAATTTTCAAAAAAGGTGAGATGATTGGCGTGATAAACGATACCGCCAGCATCCGTGTGATTGATATAGACTTTATAATGATTGCTAAATATGGGTCTTGTTGGACTATTCATGTGTCTCTGCTAAGGTTTTAATTAACTGTAATGTGCCATTGTATGCTTGAAAATGGATTGTATGTCTTTGTTGGAAGTTATGGTGTTTTAAAAGGTCTATTTGTGCTAAAATATAAGTATCGTCCATTTGTGTATTTTGTCAAAGGAGTAACTTATGACTTATGATAACACCAATATTTTCGCTAAAATCTTGCGTGGTGAGATATCCTGCCACAAGGTCTATGAAGATGATAAGACCCTTGCTTTTATGGATATCATGCCACAGGCCATGGGTCATGTACTCATAATTCCAAAGTGTCAAGCGGTAGAGTTGTCTGATTTGCCCTGTGAATATGCTTGTGCGGTATTTAAAACTGCCCAAAAAATCATCACAGCTCAGCGTAAAGCTCTGGGTGTGGATGGCATCGTTCAAGTGCAGATAAACCACGCCAAAGCAGGACAAAGCGTGTTCCATTATCACATGCACCTAATTCCAACCCACATCCATGAACTTAGTAAGCATGAAAGCATCATGGCAGACCAAGATGAGTTGGCAGAACTGGCAAATAAAATCCGTACAGTCATTGATGATGAATAGGACAATTTTTGAACATATTCTACCTTGACCATGACCCAATACGCTGTGCCAGCTTTCATGGCAATAAGCACGTGGTCAAGATGGTGTTAGAATATGCTCAGCTGCTTTGTACCGCCCATCACTTAACTGGCAATACACTAAGTGATGATGAACAGGCAATGCTATACAAATGTACGCACCAACATCACCCATGTTCGCTATGGGTGCGTTTGTCAAAGTCGCATTATGATTGGCTGTACCAACTCTTTGCCGCACTGTGTGATGAGTATACGCATCGTTATGGCAGGGTTCATCTGACCGACCAAAAACTTCGCCATATTTTGGCAAATTGTCCCATTATGACCGATACTCCCTTTATCGCACCCCCAAAGGTCATGCCTGATGAATATCAAAGCGATGATACGCTAAGTGCTTATCGCAACTATTATCGGTATGCCAAAGCGGATATTTTGGCATATACCAACCGCCCGATTCCCAATTGGCTGGCAGTCAGTGACTCATAGGGCAAAATCTTAATGCAGGTAGATGATGAGATTGGCAATTCAAAAACACGCCATAACGGTGTGTTTTGTCATTAATATCAACCCACAAATGCCCGTTCTACCACATAATCAGCAGGTACGCCCATGCGAGGCGAGACAGTCAGCCCAAAATCATCTAAAATGGCAGACATGTCAGCATTCATCGCCATGCTACCGCAAATCATCACACGGTCATCATCTTTGTTCATGGGGGCAAGACCAATGTCAGTAAAAAGTTTGCCTGATTTGATGATGTCGGTAACACGTCCTTGGTTTTTGAATTCATCACGAGTAACGGTGGGGTAGTAGATGAGCTTCTCACGCACCCATTGACCAAAAATCTCATCACCGGGCAGTTCATTTTCAAAAAAGTCTTGATATGCTAACTCAGCAGTATGACGCACACCATGCACCAAGATGATTTTTTCAAAGCGTTCGTACATTTCAGGTTCACGCACCAGTGATAAAAATGGAGCAAGCCCTGTGCCTGTGGCAAGTAAGTACAGATGTTTGGCAGGAAGCAAATCGTCTAGTACAAGCGTGCCTGTGGGTTTTTTGGAGACAAGTAGGGTATCGCCAACCTTGATGTGTTGCAAGTGTGAAGTCAAAGGGCCATCTTGGACTTTGATGGAAAAAAATTCAAGCTCTTCTGCCCAAGCAGGACTGGCAATAGAGTAGGCACGTACCAGTGGTTTGCCATCTACTTCTAGTCCAATCATAGCAAATTCGCCACTTCTAAAACGTAAACTGTCGCTACGAGTGGTTTTGATGGTAAAAAGATGGTCTGTCCAGTGATGAACATGAGTTACGGTTTCGTGGATGAATTTTGACATGGTATTTTCACTTGTTTGGAACAATTATTAAAAATGATATGATAACAAATTTTGTGTATAATAGCGATATTTTATACCAATATTTAATTTGGTTAAATTTATAACCATTTGCCATTTTAGCATAAACCACTTAGAAATACCATGAATACTCATATTTTACCTATCATTGGCCATCATTGCTCACCCTTATCCCAAAAGTTTGGTTTGCCACGCCAACCGAATCTTGTCGCCATCAAAAGTCAAATCCACTTTGTCGCCCCTTATGGGGTGCCCGATGCCTTTGTTGGGATTGAGCGGTACAGTCATCTGTGGGTTTTGTGGCAGTTTCATCACAACAAAAAGCAGACAAATTTTCATCCACAAGTACGCCCGCCACGTTTTGGCGGTAATGACAAAATAGGGGTCTTTGCTACACGCAGTATGTATCGCCCATCTGCAATGGGGTTGTCAGTAGTGAAGTTTGATGGGATGGAGATGGTTCATGGTCAAGTGGTTTTGCACATCATAGGAGCGGACATGGTAGACGGCACACCGATACTGGACATCAAGCCATATTTGCCCTATGCAGACAGTGTGAATGGGGCGATAGGATTTGATAAACCGACTGGTCGGATGGTTATTTTTGATGATAAAGTGAACGATGAATTTGATATATTGATAAAATCGGATTTATTAACAGCTGATGACAAAACACTCATCGGTGAGCTGATTGCCCAAGATCCACGCCCTGCCTACCGCCAGTCTGAAATCGGCGTGGTGTGTGCCATGCGATATGGGGCGGTGGACGTGGATTTTGTGATGAATGAGCGGGGCGTGATGGTGGTGAGTGGGGTGCGAGTTATTGACTGGTATTTTGGTTAAAAATAAAAAGAAACTGCATACATGGCAGTTTCTTTTTTATGGATTTTTGTGTTAGCGTGTCAATCCGACCAATTTACGCAATAAAGCCACCTCAAAGACCGCAGGGATGGTAACACGAGTAGCAGGACTTGCGATGTCTAGCACTGTCCAGCTGGTCGTGATTGCCCAGCCAATAGGACCTGCAAATAATGACAAAGATTTTGCTATGGTTGCGTTTGTCGCAAGCTGTAAGCCTTTGCCTGTAATGGCTCTGGCGATTTGGTTGGCAACTATCAAGGTGAGTTTGTAGGATAAAAACCCACCTTTTTTGATGGCAATTTGTGTTGCCATGGCAAGTGCTTGCGGAGTAAAATCGCTAATACTAGTCATGTCAAATTCTTTTGCAAATGCCACTCGTTCTTCGGGTGTCATTTTTTTGAAAGCACTTCCAAGAATATCGGTTATCATATCATTTTCTATATTTTCAACTGTGTCATCCATGTCGTAGAACACATCTAATTTATTACAAACATCATAAAGTACTTCTCTATAAAGCACGCCTTTTCCGCCACGGAATAAGGTTGCTACCGTATTTGCCCCGAAACATTGAATTTCACAAGCGATTTCTTGCCAGTACATACTGTGATTAGGTTGGTGTTTTTTATAAATGTCTTTGTAGGTCAAATCTTCTGTCAGTCTTAACGAACCGTCTTTGTTATAAATTAATATGCGAACTAAGTCATCGAGGTCTCTGTCAGAGCAATATTGCAAAAATTGTAAATCAGGGTCGTAACGGTAAGGCATGGCGATACTCCTATTTTGGTTAAAAGTTGTTTAATTTCTCTTTATATTTTATCCGATGGTTAAATATATGTCAACGATAATTGATAAAAAGTAAATGATGGTTTATTGATAAAACTTTCAATATCTATAAAATTGTAGCCATGAATTTGACAAACAATATACACCCACAACGGTTGATTTTTGCAAAAAATATGCGAACCATTCGCCGTTTTAAAGATGTTTCACAAGAAGCATTGGCATTGAACGCTGATGTTAGTCGCACTTATATCAGTGAGATTGAGCGTGGTGAGCGTGCAGTGTCTATTGATGTCATGGGTAGGATAGCTGATACTTTGGAAGTTGAGTTGTCAGAGTTGTTAAAAGAAAACTTATCGCCAAACTTACTTCAATAATCCCGCAAAGAGCCTTTTGTTATCACAAAAGGCTCTTATTATTAGGCGAACCGTTTTTGACAAAGTTTGATAAACTCGTGTCCAAATTTGCGAATGTCGCTGTCATCACGCACCGCAATCTAGCTTGTAAACCGCCCAAAATAGTCAATGGGAATGGCAACCGAGTTTTTAGATGTAAGTCGTTTCAGGGATAACGTTAACGCTAAGCTCTGTTGATGGCAGATAGGGTAATTCTTCCTGTTTTTCATTGCAAATACCAAAGGTAGGTACGCCTTAGGATTTGAAAAATAAATGAGATTGATTTAAAATAAGATTTTTTAGCTAAGGACAATCCCATGAAACTCATGAAAAAATCACTCACCGCCATGCTACTTGGCATATCTCTAACCTTACCATGAATGCCACCGCCCAAGTGCCATCTGATGAATCGTTGATAAAATTCATGCAATTATCAGAGATGGACAAAGCCTTTGATCTTGGTATGCAAGGCAGTTTGAACGCACAGAGACAGCACAGCTTTTTGAAGCCCAAATCGCTCAAAAGGAAGGCGTAACTCCTGAGCAAGCCAAACAAGTAGGCATGGTATTTGAAAAATATGTGAATCAAGTTATAGGTCAAGTGATAACACCGCAAAGTCGCCAAAAAATACTACACCCAAGAAGAGATTGATGCTTATAATGAATTTCTAAGCACGCCCATTGGCAAAAGCGTTGTTCAAAAAACCAACATAATGACACCTGAATACATGGACGAGCTACAAAAGTTGGTTGTGCAAATGCTGATTGGCAACCCCAATCTCGATAATGAAAAAATGCAACAAGATATTGAAAAAGAGATAGAGCGGATTTTTGCAGAATGACTGATAAACACCGTTGTGATAACGGTGTTTTTTGTGGGCGACTAAAATCCCGACAAAATTTTTAAACTTGCCTTTAATAGGTTTGATGTGGTCAGCTCATCATCGGACAGCGACTGTTTGGCGGTCTTAATGGCGGATTGGGCTTCCTTTTCTTTATAGCCTAAGCTCACCAATGCACTTTCGGTTTCATATATGGCGTGCATGGGGTTGGCGGTGTGTGTTGGCTCATCTTGGGTGGTGGTTAGGGTAAATAAGTCATCTGATGTGCCGTCTAATTTGCCTTTTAATTCAATGATAAGCCGTTGGGCGGTTTTTTTGCCAATGCCTGCCACACAAGTCAAGGCGGATTCATCGCCATATTCTACTGCTTGATGTAGCTCGTTAGGTGGTAGGGTGGAGAGTATGGCAAGTGCCATTTTTGACCCTACGCCATTGATTTTTATAAGTTTTTTAAAAATTTCTCGCTCAGACTTATCGGTAAAGCCAAATAACAGATGAGCATCTTCACGCACGACCAACTGTGTGTAGAGTGTTACATTCATGCCAGGCGATAATGTACAAAATCCCCCAATGGGCATTTGTATTTCATAACCAACTCCGCCTGATGTCATGATACAAGCAACAGGGGCAGATAAGTGGGCAACTTGCCCTGTAATCATACCAATCATGATTTTTCCTTTGTATGAATACAAATAAATATGAATACAAATAAGGGCGAATTTCTTCTGCCCTTATGTATGATGAACCCCAAATTATTGGTAGTATTCTACCATTTTCTCTAATGAGATTGGGCGAATTTTACTGGCATGTCCTGCCGAACCAAAGGCCTCATAGCGTTGTACACAGATGTCTTTCATGGCATTGATGCTGGCTTGTAGGTATTTGCGTGGGTCAAATTCAGCAGGATGGTCGTTTAAAAATTTACGAATCGCCCCTGTGCTTGCCAAACGCAAATCAGTGTCAATGTTAATCTTACGAACCCCATGTTTGATGGCTTCAACAAGCTGTTCCACAGGCACACCATAAGTCTCACCGATGTTACCGCCATTATCGTTGATGATTTTTAGCCATTCTTGGGGTACACTGGATGAGCCGTGCATGACAAGATGGGTATTTGGTAGAGCTTCGTGGATTTCTTTGATGCGGTCAATCGCCAAAATGTCACCTGTTGGTGGGCGGGTGAATTTATATGCCCCATGTGATGTACCGACTGCAATAGCAAGTGCATCCACGCCTGTATCCGATACAAATTGGCGAGCTTCCTCAACCGATGTCAAAAGCTGGCTGTGGTCAAGCACACCCTCTGCTCCCACACCGTCCTCCTCGCCTGCCATGCCAGTCTCTAAACTGCCCAAACAGCCGATTTCACCTTCTACCGACACACCACACGCATGTGCCATTTTGACGACTTCACGAGTAACACGTACGTTATAATCATAATCGGCAGGGGTTTTACCATCTTCTTTTAGTGAACCATCCATCATAACAGAGCTAAATCCAAGTTGGATGGAACGTTGGCAGATGGCAGGGCTAGTACCATGGTCTTGATGCATGACCACAGGGATGTGTGGCCACTCTTCAATGGCAGATAAAATCAGATGACGCAAAAACGAAGCTCCTGCGTATTTTCTGGCTCCTGCTGATGCCTGTACAATAACAGGCGAATCGGTCTCATCCGCTGCCATCATGATGGCACGCATCTGTTCTAGGTTGTTTACATTAAAGGCGGGCAAACCATAAGCGTGTTCACCTGCGTGGTCAAGAAGTTGGCGTAAAGATACAAGGGCCATGATAGCTCCATATTAAAAATTTAGATTATATCAAAAAAAAGCGTGAAAATCATGGGGTTTTATGTCAATTGTTCATGGTTGGTAAACATTTTATCAATGATGCCCTTCTTTGGCATGGTTGAGTGTGTGTTTGGGAATGTAAACGGTGAGATTTTCATCAGCAACAACACATTGGCATGATAAGCGAGAGTTTGGCTCTAAGCCCCATGCACGGTCAAGTAAATCCGCTTCTATATCATCCATCTCTTCTAGGCTGTCAAAACCTTGACGGACAACCACATGGCAGGTGGTGCATGCCTTTGAACAGTCGCAAGCATGTTCAATGTCAATGCCGTGTTCATGTAAACCTTCAAGCAGGTTCTCACCTGTATTTAGTTCAACGGTTGCCCCATTTGGGCAAATTTCGTGGTGGGGAAGTACAGTAATGGTTACCATGATACTCACTTTACTTTTAAAATTGATTTTTTGTTGTTTATCCAGTTTATGGATTGTTCATTACGATTTATGGATGCTAAAATAAAATCTATTTCCAGTCGCTAGCCTTTGTTCCTGCCAATGCTTGTTTGACATTTTGATTCATGATGACGGATGCAAAATAATCTGACAAAGGTTTTAATTCACTCACCGCTTTATCCAGCATTGCCTTATCATCGGCAGTTTGGGCAGCATCAATGGCGGACTTTACAACAGACATTTTTTCGGTCAAACTGGTTTTGTTGTCGTCATTGAGTAAGTCGCCAAATTCTACCAACGCCGATTGTAATGCCAAAACCTCACGCTCAGCTTCTACTTTGGTCTCAATCAACATGCGTTTTTCTTTGTCAGCTTTGGCGTGGGTAAATCCTGCTTTTAGTAGCTCTTCTTGTTGTTCTTCACTCAGTCCATAACTTGGTACGACATCAATCTTACTGGCGACTTTGGTGGCAATCTCCATGGCGGATACACTCAGTTGTCCGTTGGCATCAATGGCAAAGGTAACCTCCACACGAGCAAGCCCTGCTTTCATGGGCGGAATGCCTGTTAGCGTAAAGTTGGCAAGCGTGCGACAATCTGCCACAGTCTCACGTTCGCCTTGCACCACATGAATCACCATCCCTGTTTGGGCGTCTGTATGCGTGGTAAAAGTCTGCTTACGTGCCACAGGAATGGGGGTGTTTCGAGGAATGATGACTTCGGTCAATCCGCCCATGGTTTCAAGCCCAAGCGATAAGGGTGTTACATCAAGCAAAAGCAAATTATCATCTTGTTTATGAATAAGTTGATGAGCCAGCCTTGTCGCCCCAAGTGCAACCACTTCATCAGGATTGATGGAGCATAGGGGTTTTTTATCAAAAAATGCTTGCACGGCATTTTGGACGATGGGCATGCGAGTAGAGCCACCCACAAGCACCACATCAATGAGGTCATGCTTGTCAAGATGAGCATCGGATAATACTTGTTCACAAATTTGTAAACTGCGACGAATCACAGGTTCACAAATTTGGGTGAGTGTTTCACGGTTTAACAGGGTGCTAAATGGCATGCCATTAATGTCAATATCTACCGACACCGCTTGATGTTCGGAGAGTTTTTGCTTGTAACTTTTGGCAAGTTTGGCAAGGGTGCTTTTTTGGGCGTTATCCACATCTTTGGGGTCATGCCCTGCTGATTTAATCAAGAAATTGGCAATCAATCGGTCAATGTCATCTCCACCCAAAGCCGAGTTTCCGCCTGTGGACAAAACTTCAAATACCCCATCTTTTAGGGATAATACCGACACATCAAAAGTTCCACCACCCAGGTCATAGATGAGATAGGTGCCTGTTTTGGCGGATTTGTCCAGTCCATAGGCGATGGCGGCGGCGGTCGGTTCATTTAAAAGTCGCAATACATTTAATCCAACACTTGCCCCAGCATCTTTGGTGGCTTGGCGTTGGGCTTCATCAAAATAGGCAGGCACAGTAATCACTGCCCCTTGTATGCTGTCAGTAGGCAGGCTTGCTTTGGCATGATTATAGAGTTTGGCTAAGATATGGGCAGATGTTTCTACTGGTGATTTTTCACCTTGTGCGGTAACAAATGCAGTCATGGCATTGTCATGTCCAACAAGCTCATAAGGATGGCTAAATTTGATGTCAGCAAGTGAACGCCCCATAAAACGTTTGGCGGAGATGATGGTGTTTTTGGGGTCGTTGTAGCTTAAAGCGTGTTTGCCTACGATGGGTTTGTCTGACTTATTACCATAATACACCACGCTTGGCAATAGGGGGCTATCACCAAAAGGTAATACGTCTGTCCGTCCTGAACGTACCACACCTACAAGTGAGTGAGTCGTCCCTAAGTCTATGCCTAAGGCGTAGCGGTGTTCGTGGGGTTTGGCAGATTGGTTGGGCTCGCTGATTTGAAGTAAAGACATGGTATTTTTATGGTTGATGAGTATGGTTGGTAAGTTGGCTAAAATTTTAACATGATTTTGTCAATTTGGGATAAATGGCTGTTAAAATTTTTGGCATTTTGTGATTTATTTAAATTTTTAAAATGTGCTTTGATGGTAGGGACGAACACAGCATCCACAGACGGTCGTTATGTCATTGTGGGCAAATTGTATTCATCCTTGTAAACCATATAAATCATATAAACCATAAGGATGAATGATAATTTTTCATAATGGCTCATGACTGTTCATGATGGGTATAAACAATCATACATACAAATCGTCATCTTGCCCATCATTTGGGCTTGATGATTTGGATAAGGCGGTTGTCATGTCATCATGCAATTTACCCAAAAAACGCAATTTTTGGGCGATGATTTGAGCATTTTGCCAATCTTTTGTTTGGTATGCTCTGCTAAATTCATCTGCTGTTTGAGTCATTAACGCATGGACGCCATTTGTAATTTGACTGATTGCACTCTTATCGCCATCCATTATGGCATCCTCCAAATCCATGCGATGGCTCATCATCTGCATCAAAAACGGCTCATCAGCGATGGTTTTGTCTGAATCAAATGCCACGCCTGATAATTCAAGCAAATAGATTGCACGGCTGTCATCACGGTTTAGGGTGTCAAAAGCGTGGTTAATCAAGGCGGTGTTTTGCTCGGCTTGGGCGATATTGTCAGCATTGTCGGGGTGGTGCTGTTTTTGCAGGTTCAAAAAGGTCGCTTTTAGGGCGGATTTGTCAATGCCAAACGCCACAGGCAAGTCAAACAATTCAAAAAAATTATTGGTTATTAAAGTCATGAGTTACACCGTAAAGGATTCGCCACAACCACATTCGCCTGTTTGGTTGGGGTTGGTGAATTTAAAGCCAGAATTTAGCCCTTCGGTTACGTAGTCCATTTGCAGACCGTCCAAATAAACAAGGCTTTTTGGGTCTACAAACACACCCACGCCATCATTATCAAAACGCTCATCGGTATCGTTTGGCTCGTCTACAAATTCAAGCACATAGGCAAGACCTGAACACCCTGCCGTTCGTACACCCACACGAATGCCAACGCCGCTGCCCCGATTTGCCAAAAAGTCTTTGACATGTGTTACCGCTTTGTTTGTTAGAGTAATCATAAGTCTTTCCTATGTGATAAATTTACTAAAAATTAGGCAATGACTGATTTTGATTGATAATCTTCAATCGCCGCCTTAATGGCATCTTCGGCAAGTACAGAGCAATGCACCTTGACAGGGGGTAGGGCAAGCTCTTGGGCGATGTCTAGGTTTTTAATGGTGCGAGCTTCATCAATGGTTTTGCCTTTTAGCCATTCGGTAACAAGTGAGCTTGATGCAATCGCTGAGCCACAGCCATAGGTTTTGAATTTGGCATCTTCAATAATGCCGTCATCGCTTACCTGAATTTGTAAACGCATGACATCGCCACAGGCGGGGGCTCCGACCATGCCAGTGCCAACGTTTTTGGCGTTTTTGTCTAGGTTGCCCACGTTGCGGGGGTTTTCGTAATGGTCAATGACCTTGTCTGAGTATGCCATAATGGTCTCCGTTGCTAGCAATGATTTGCTTGGCTTTTAAAATGGTTAATCTTGCATTTTTAACCAATCAGCTGTTGGGTTGATTTTGCCATGCCAATTGATATAAGTAGGTTTTGTTAAATTGCTTTGCTCGTTTCCAAACACATCAAAGTAAAATTCATCAGACTGACCTAAGCAATAACGGTGCAATCTTTTAAAATTTATATCATCATTTTTAACTGTGTTTAAGTCAACATGATAAGAATCTTGAAAAAAATCAACATCATCAGAATAACTGTCTTTTAAACCTACTTTACCATTTTTAATAATAAAGGTAAGCTGATTATCCAAAAAGTATTCATTGATTTCTTGCCGTGAAACACCCATAAGCCCGTCATTATATAGCAAAGTAATATTGGGATGCTTAAAAGCATTTAAATCAAAACGGGCAATGGTCTTTTTGCTGTCTAGGTTTTCGGCAACAAATAAATATTTGCTATTGTTGGGAATGATGATTTCATCATGGTGTTTATTATAATCAAATAATGCCATTTGGGTAGGTATTTCTTGATTTGAAAAACCCAAATAAACCTGTTTTTTATAAAAGAATATTTCAGGTAATTTCAACCGTCTTTGGCGATTATTTAGGTCTTGCTGATATTCATCAAAAGATTCGTCATTGATAATATAAAATGGCTTATCATTGGTATAGAGTGTAATATTTATACCAGTTTTGTCTTTGTTAAATTGCCATTGACCATTTAACAAAATACCAACACCCACTGCACCAAGCGAATAACAATAAGCACCGTCAGAATACAAAAAATTACTACTACTAACTTCCATGCCGCTTTCGTCAACAATCCATAATGATAAATCTGGATTATTGGGTGCATAAATCGGTAACTGTGCTTGTGTTATGCCGATAGGCAGTTCAGCTGCCAATGCAATATTGGCAAATAAACTCATAATTAAGACGACAATCGTTTTATGTATCATCATTTATTCTCGTAACTGTGTCGTTTATCAAAACCGCATTGATTAAAATTACACTTTATCCAATGGGGCTATTGACCCCATATAGGTCAAAGTGGGGGCTTGGGTGGGGCATGCGTGGCACACCCTGCCAAAATACCTGCCAACAATGCGGTTAATACCAAACGTTTCATATCATCTCCCTATTAATGCTCCTGCCATTCAACCTTGCTAAAATCCACGCCTTCTTTAAACATGTCCCAAAGAGGCGACAGCTCACGCAGTTTATTTACCGCATCGGTGATTTGGGCAAGAACATGGTCAATGTCCTCATCGGTGGTATGGCGACCAATACTAAAACGGATGGATGAATGAGCCAGTTCATCGGGACGCCCAATGGCACGCAGGACATAAGATGGCTCTAAGGTAGCTGAGGTACACGCTGAACCAGATGATACCGCCAAATCTTTTAGGCTCATCATCAGACTTTCGCCTTCTATGAAGTTAAAGCTGACGTTTAGGATGTTTGGGACGCCTTGTTCAAAACTGCCGTTAAGATAAATCTCTTCAATGCCCTGCAAACCATTCCACAGTTTATCACGTAGGCGAGTGATGTGGGCGTGGTCTTCATCAAAACGGATGGTTGATAAGGCAAACGCTTCACCCATGCCGACAATTTGGTGCGTAGCAAGCGTACCAGAACGCATACCACGTTCATGCCCACCGCCATGCTGTTCGGCTTTGATACGCACACGAGGCTTACGGCGAACATACAACGCACCGATGCCTTTTGGACCGTAGATTTTGTGTCCTGAAAAACTCATCAAATCCACTTTTAGCTCTTCTAGGTTAATCTTAATTTTGCCAACGGCTTGGGCAGCGTCTACATGAAATAGCACGCCCTTGGCACGGGTAATCTCACCAATGCTGGCAATATCTGTTACCGTGCCCAGTTCATTATTTACCGCCATGAGACTGACTAAAATTGTATCGGGGCGAATGACCTCTTCTACCTGCTTGGGTGTAATGATGCCTGTGGCTTCTTGGGGGATAAGATAAGTAACCTCAAAGCCCTCTTCTTCTAATTGACGGCAAGTATCTAGGATGGCTTTATGCTCAATTTTAGATGTGATGATGTGTTTGCCTTTTTGATGATAAAAATGAGCCACACCTTTTAGGGCAAGGTTGTCCGACTCGGTTGCACCACTGGTAAAGACAATCTCACGAGGGTCAGCACCGACTGTCTCAGCAATCTGCATGCGGGCATTTTCCACCGCTTCCTCGGCTTGCCAACCAAAACCATGGCTACGACTGGCAGGATTACCAAATACCCCATCAAAAGTCATGTATTTGACCATTTTGTCAGCAACCTCTTGGGCGACTGGTGTGGTGGCGGCATAATCTAAATAAATAAGTGATGATTGGCTCATGCTGGATTGACCCCTAAGTTAATTGTATGGATTGTGTGAATTGAATTGGATTCGTCGCCTTTTTCGTCGGCGATTTTTTGTTGGCGGTCAGCAATGTCTCCTGTGTGCTTGGATTCTAGGAGCTGGGCTAGGCTAACATTGCTTAAATACGCTTCAATATGATTGGATAAATCGTGCCATAAGTCGTGTGTAAGGCACATCTCGCCATCTCGGCAATCACCTTTACCACCACACTGCATGGCGTTAATGGACTCATCAACGGCACTAATGATACTCATGACATCAATCTCATCTAAGGGTCTGGCAAGATGATAACCGCCAGATGCCCCACGAGTACTGCTTACCAAACCTTTTTTGCGTAGTTTTGAGAAAAGTTGTTCAAGATAAGAGATGGAGATGGATTGACGCTTTGCAATATCAGACAAAGACACCGCTCCTTGATGGCGACTCTCTTGTACTGCTAAATCAAGCAGAGCAGTTACGGCATAGCGTCCACGAGTTGTCAATCGCATAATATGGTTTCCAAATTGCCTAGCCTAACTTTGATAACTAAGCTGGGCGTGGGTAGATAATATTTGGCTATTATAATAATTCCTAGTAATTTAGTCAAGATTATTTTTTATCAAAGTAATTTATTGTTGTCATTGATAAAATTCATGATAAGTTTGCCATCATATTCTATATGTCTGATTGGGATGAAGTGAGTAATTAAGAAACACCCAAAAATAAATGATAAAAAGGCGAGAAGTTCGCCCTTTTAGGTCAGTGGCAATTGCTCAAAAAAAGTTCATGATGATGGCAATCAGTGCAATGATACCAACCACAACAAGGGCGATGAAAGTGCTTTTTTGTTTACCTTGTAGTTCAGCCAAAGCGGTGGTTAGCTTGTGGTTTTGTAGGGTTAATTCATCAATACGAGCAGACTGTTCGGCGATTTTGGCTTTATGGTCTTCTTGTTTTTTTGCCTTTTGTTCAGGGTCTGGGGCAGGTTTTCCTTTGATTTTACCAAGTAAGTTTTGGATGACGCCAGCCACGCCCAAACGCATCAAAAATTCCTTAAAATCATGCACATCTTGATGGTTGCCACGAATTTGTAGAGATTCAATACTGCTACTGCTGTGGGTGGTTATGGCACTGATGAGCTGAAAACTATACGCATTAACCGTCATATCAGGCGTGGTTTTGCCAATGGGTAGGCGGTCATCTAATAGTACGCCACGATAGCCAAATGTGGCATAAAACTGCACATGAGGAATATAAGTACGAATACATACCACAGTGCCACGTTCGGCAAGTGGATAGGCAAGTTTGCGTAGTGTGGGGTCAAAGCGAAGGGCTAAGGTGATGGCTGACTCTAAAAACACCAATAGGATATTTAAAAGTCCACGAGATAAACCATCATCATCACTGGTATGATAGGTGGGTTGTGGGTCGTTAAGTTTGGCGTCATGAGATTTGGTGTTGTGGGTTGGTTGGTTGGTCATACGATGTTATCAATTCACAAAATAATGCTAATGATAAGATGATATCCAAAAAAAGTAAACCATCTTAATGTAACCAATGCGTGATTTTTTGGCAAAAAAAAGATAAAAATAGGTGTTTATCGTAAATATGACGGCTTTGATGGGGTATTTTTGTAAAAAATATAAAAATATTTTGTCATACCCCTTGTAAAATGGGCAATACCCTTATACAATGCACTCAAAACAAGCCCAAGCGTGTGCTGTGGGTTTAGAATTTGCCTTTTGCCAGCTTTGTGAGTATGACAAATGATTGGGCAAATTCAAATGTAAATTCATTTCACATTTTTATCATTAACACCATGAGGACAAATCATGAATAAATCAGAACTGGTAGATGCCATCGCCAGCGAAGCAGGTCTTACCAAAGACCAAGCCGCCAAATCCGTTAACGCTTTTATTTCTAGCGTTCAAGGTGCCTTAGAGCGTGGCGATGATGTGGTATTGGTTGGTTTTGGTACATTTAGTGTCAAAGAGCGTGCTGCTCGTACAGGTCGCAATCCAAAGACTGGCGAACCACTACAAATCGCTGCCAGCAAAGTACCTGGCTTTAAAGCAGGCAAAGGCTTAAAAGATGCGGTCAATGCTACCGAAAAAACTGCTAAAAAAGGCAAAAAATAATTTTAAAATCAAAATTTTTTAAAATTAAAAAACGCACTCATATTAGGGTGCGTTTTTATTGGGTAAATTCATGATTTAAATTGATGGTTTAAAGTCTGTCAAATTGACTTTGGCACAGTTTGATGAATTCATCGCCAAACTTACGAATGTCGCTGTCATCACGTACCGCAATCCAGCTGGTAAATCGCCCAAAGTGGCTGATGGGGATGGCAACAAGGTTGGGATAGTTGGTAGGTTCGTACGCCATTTGGGCAATGATACCCACGCCAAGACCTGCTGATACATAGGTACTAATCACGTCCGAATCCAAAGCAGCAAGCACAATCTTAGGTTGTAATCCTGCTTGCTCAAATGTCTTATCAATAGTACCACGCCCTGTAAAACCACCATGATAGGTAATGATGGGAAAACTTGCCAATTCTGGCAAATCCACGCCATCCATCACACCTGCTAACCTTGATAGTTCATGGTTTTTGGGGATGATGACCACATGCGACCAGTCATAATAGCGATGACAACGTAAAACAGCATTATTAAGCAGGCTTTCTGTGGCAATGCCAATATCTGCCTGACCACGAATGACCATTTGGGCGATGGTCTCAGGGTCAGCTTGTTGTAGTACCAAATTGACTTTGGGGAATTTTTGCAAAAAATCCTTGACAACGGCAGGTAAGACATAACGGGCTTGGGTGTGTGTTGTGGCAACGGTTAATGTGCCTTCTTGGGCGTTATTAAAATCAAGACTTAGATTTTCAATGGTGCGTATCTCTGCAAAAATCGCTTCAATATGAGGCAGTAGCGACTTGCCAATGGGGGTAAGTCCTGTTAGGCGTTTGCCCTGACGAGTAAAAACCTCTGTTTTGAGCTGATTTTCTAGGGAGGCGATTTGTTTGGACAAGCTAGATTGGCTGGTGTGGAGCAGTTGGGCAGCTTGGGATAGGTTGTAGCCATTGACGACTGTGTGCCAAACGGTCTCTAACTGTTTGAGCTGAATTTGTAAATGTTTTTGGTTGATGACCACATTTATCGCCATGATGTCTCCCCCTTAGTTTGGTTGATAAAATGCTGTCATTATAAAAGTCCTCACAAAAAAAGAAAATACCTAAAAAGAAAAAGTAAATGCCAATTGGGAATATCGGCATTTACTTTGAGTTTGGGTTGTGTCATTTTTAGGTGTTCAACTTGTCAAGTTCGTGTTTTATCGCTTTTAATATAAAAGCCTCGATGGCATGTTCATCATAGCCGATTTGTGTTTGGATTTGGGTGAGCAGAGTCCTAGGTAGGTGTAAGTTAAAGGATTTTTGTTCGCTGTTAAAGAGCATGGAATTTAGACTAATCATTGCCCATGTCTGCCCTGCAAATTTGGGGTTGGTCAGATGAATGCTGATGTTTTTGGGTTGGGGTAATGCTTTACCGTCATCTGCCAGTTGTTGTAAGTGTCCAATTAGGGCAGCACGTATCTTGTCAATGGTGTCGGCAATGCTGTTGCCAGTTACATGAACATTTGGCAAATCGGGTGCTTGGGCATAAAAAGTATCGTTTTCTTGTTTGATGGCAATGCTAAAAAGTTTCATGATGGATTAATGTACTAAAAAGGATTTTTATTTTGTCATAAATGTAATCAATTGGCAATAAGTTAAGAACAGGTTAAGACTGGCGGTAATTTTAAAAGGTTGGATGGATGATTTGTTTATCAAACGTATCTTACCAACTCATCTTAATGATATTATTTGATTTGAATCAATACCATTTTTGTTGGTATGTTTTGGCATGGCGTATTTGGTCAAGCGTGTCATATGTCAAGCGTGTAGATAAAGGCGTTTTTAGCCAATTGTAAAATATGATAATAACCTTTTGTAAAATAACCAAAAATGGTCTAAAATGGCAAATTATTTTTTACTCATATAAAATGATGACGCAACAATCTGCTTTTGCAACGTTTAAAACGGCTTATTTAAATCGCCATGCTTTATCCATGCTATTTTTGGGGTTTTCCGCAGGCGTGCCTATTTTGCTGATTTTTTCCAGTCTGGGCTTATGGCTAAGAGAAGCAGGCATTGACCGTAGTACGGTAACGATGTTTAGCTGGGCGGCGTTGGGCTACTCGTTTAAATTTATTTGGTCGCCATTGGTAGATACTTTGCCCCTTCCTATGCTTGGGAAAATGCTCGGTCAACGTCGTTCGTGGTTGCTCTTGTCTCAGGTGTTCATCATTACGGCCATTGTCATGATGGCGATGACCGATCCTGCCAAAGTCGCCCCATCGGTGATGGCACTGGGGGCGGTGCTACTGGGCTTTTCGGCGGCGACGCAGGACATTGTCATCGATGCTTATCGTATTGAGTCCGCCCCAAGCCAGATGCAAACAGCACTGTCAGCCAGTTATGTGGCAGGCTATCGCATTGGTATGATTGTCTCTGGGGCAGGGGCGTTGTATTTGGCAGAATTGTTTGGCTCCCAAGAGGGCATGTATCAGTATGTGGCATGGCAGAAAACTTATCTTATCATGGCAACTGTCATGCTTATCGGTGTGGCAACTACCTTGCTTATCTGTGAACCCATCAGGCAAGTTAGGTCTATGACTGCCAAAACCGAAGATCATATAAGACTGTGCGTGGTGTTTGTTATCTCGGTTCTTGCCTTTGTCATGACTTATCGGCTGATGGGTGGAATATTGCCAGAGTCTAAAAGTGTGATTGTTACTTTTTTGCTTGGCTGTGTGCAGTTTATCAGCAGTGCAATCGCCATGGGTGGGACTGGATATGCTTTGGTGTCATCAAATATGGTCAGCCAAGAGATGGCACAAGCAACATGGATTGCTCCGATAACCGATTTCTTTACTCGCTATGGCAAAAAGGCGATGTTGCTACTGGCACTCATTGGCTTGTATCGCATCTCGGACATTGTGGCAGGAAACATATCCAATATATTTTATCAGGATTTGGGTTTTAGTAAAATCCAAATCGCCAATGCCGTTAAAGTGGTGGGTGTGATTGCCAGTATTGGCGGTGGTTTTATTGGAGGCTGGGTCGCTCAGCAAATGGGAGTGATGCGAGCGATGACGGTGGGGGCGATTTTTGCTTGTGCGACAAATCTTTTATTCATCGTACTTGCTCATATGCCAAGCGTCTTTGTCATGTATTTTGCTGTCATTACGGATAATTTGGCGGCAGGTTTGGCAAGTGCTGTATTTATTGCCTTTTTGTCAGCACTGACATCCATTCGTTTTACCGCAGTGCAATACGCTCTGTTTTCATCACTTATGACCTTATCACCAAAAATATTGGGCGGTTATTCAGGGGCGATAGTGGATGCAACGGATTATCCGACATTTTTTGCCATGACATTTGTGATTGGGTTACCGATTTTGTACTTGATTCACCTTGTCAATAAACACATCTGTTTGGATGAATCCATACTTCATAAATAACCCAAATTTGATAAATAAACATGCAAACCATCGGTACGCTAAAAACGCAATTTTATCAGCTTGCACACGCACATCTGCCATATCATTGGTTTGAGTCTTTGCTGTTGTGGGTGCTAGACAAAGATAAAGCCTTTTTAATCACACATGATGATTATCTGCTTAGTCATGATGAGTATGACAGGCTAAGTGATGGCATGGCAAAGCTATGCACAGGTATGCCTTTGGCGTATGTCATCGGCAGGCAGGGGTTTTTTGGGCACGAATTTGTGGTTGATGAGCACACACTCATACCACGAGCAGATACTGAGATTTTGGTAGAGACGGCGTTGGCAGTTGTGCATGATAAGGGCATAGAAAATGCACGCCTGTTGGATTTGGGAACAGGGTCTGGCTGTATTGGCATTAGCCTTGCAAAAGCACTGCCTGATGCTAATGTGGTGCTAAGTGATTATTCTGTCAATGCCTTAAAAATCGCCCAAATAAATGCCAAAGAACTGATGGTAAATAACTGCACCTGTGTCCATAGCAACTGGTATGATGGTGTATTGGGTAGCTTTGATGTCATCATCTCCAATCCGCCTTATATTGCACGCACTGATGAACATTTAAGACATTTGACCGCTGAACCTATGACGGCACTGGTGGCAGATGATGATGGTTTGGCAGATATTGGTTTGATTGTTACAGGTGCTCTTGACCACCTAAATCTTGGCGGAGTGCTTTTAGTGGAGCATGGTCACAATCAAGGGGCGAGCGTACAGAAGTTCTTTTTTGGGGCTGGATTTAAGAACATACGCACCATCAAAGACTATGGGGGTAATGATAGAATGACGATGGGGATTTATGATGAATGATGGCAGTAATGATAAAATGAATAAGCAGGACATGATAAAAATGCCTGTCCATGACCTAAGCGATGATGAACTTGTGCGTTATGCTCGTCAGATTCTACTTAACGACTGGGACATGGATGCACAGCTATGCCTAAAAAATAGCCGTGTGCTGATTGTGGGGGTGGGTGGTTTGGGTTGCCCTGTCTCGCAGATTTTGGCACGAGCGGGCGTGGGTAGCATACACTTGATTGATTTTGATGTGGTAAGCGACAGTAATTTACAGCGTCAGACTTTGTTTGTAGCATCAGACATTGGTTTGTCCAAAGCGATGGTGGCAAGCCGTGCTTTGGCAGTGCATAATGAGCTTGTCAATATAACCCATGAAGACATTCGGTTAAACTCAGATAACATCACAGCGATATTTAAAGCAAATCATGCTGATTTGGTGATTGATTGTACAGATAATTTTGCCAGTCGTTATTTGATTAATCAAGCATGTCGCACGCTTGGGTTGCCACTTTTGTCCAATGCTGCCATCGGTGAGGTGGGGCAGATTGCATTATTTGATAAGCACACAGGTTGTTATGAATGCGTGTTTGGACAAGAACAAAATGACAGTACCATCACCCAAAACTGTGCAACATCAGGCGTGCTGGCGAGTACCGTGAATATCATCGGTTCAATGTCAGCACAGATTGCCTTAGACTATTTGGGTCGTAGGCATAACCCCATCGCCCATGAGTTGTTATTATGGCAAGGTAAAACCATGTCTTTACAAAAAATGCGATTTAGCATAAATAAACGCTGTTCACTGTGTTACCCTTAATGATACTATTTTTAGATGACAAAATCATGAAAAAATCACCATTACAATTTGCCAAAAAATCCTTAAATACAGGAGCCAATGTCTTATCTCGCCTGCATAAAAGTGCCAGTGTGGCAGGGCTGTCTGCCTTGCGTGTTGCTAAGGGTGAGCAGATGGATGCTTATCTGCTAAAAGATGCTTTTATGCAGATGGGCGTCACTTATATCAAACTTGGACAATTCATCGCCAGCACACCATCATTATTTCCTCGTGAGTATGTACGTGCTTTTGCCGACTGTCTGGATGCAACCCCACCTGTGCCATTTGCCACAATGCGTGAAGTGTTGGCAGATGAGTTGGCTTATGATGGGCGTGAACTTGATGATATTTTTAAGTTCATTGACCCTGTGCCACTGGCGTCAGCAAGCATTGCACAGGTACATCAGGCAACACTAACAGATGGGCGAAGTGTCGTCTTAAAAATCCAAAAACCCAATGTTGGGGCGATCATGCAGACCGATTTGGGGGTGCTACATGGTGCATTTTGGATGATGGAGCGGGCCTTACCGATGATGAAAATTGCCAATCTTGCCCCCATCATTGATGAGATTCGTATTCGCATGAGTGCTGAGACCGATTTTTTGGCGGAGGCTTGTCATATTGATAAGTTTCGTAAGTTCTTAGATGAAACGGGTCGTCATCATATTACCGCCCCCAAAGTCCATCATGATTTATCTACCAAACGTGTGTTGGTCATGGATTTGTTGGTTGGTAAGTCGCTTGTTGATGAGGGCTTGCTTGCCAGTCTTAGTCAAAGCGGACACACCTCACCCAAACAGGTGATGGCAGACGTGCTAGATACGTGGTTTTTGTCGCTGATGATGACAGGTGAGTTTCATGCTGATTTGCATGCAGGCAATCTCATGTATCTTGATGATGGTCGGATTGGATTTTTGGATTTTGGGCTGATGGGGAGAATTAAACCGAGCAGTTTGCAGGCATGTTTTTCATTGGTGCAATCTTTGCAAGCTGGCGATTATCATGGTATGGCACAAGCGATGGTTGATATTGGCATGACCCACAGCGATGATAAAATCAAGACAGAGCAACTGGCAGATGACCTAAACACGATGATGGACAAAGTGCATGGCTCGCCCCAAGATACGGATAATCTGAACCTGCTCATGCTAGAACTTGTGGAGATTGGCAAGCGTTATGGCGTGCATTTTCCTAGGGATTTTACGTTATTAACCAAGCAGCTGCTTTATTTTGACAGATTTATGGTAGCACTTGCCCCTGATATGGAACTCTTTGAGGGTGAGCGATTAAAATTGGTCAAAGAACAAAAAGCACCAAAAGTACTAAATGAACCGTGATGATGCCCTAGGCAGGCATGTTCTACTTTAAAAATTCATCCATAAAAAACCACGCCCTAGGACGTGGTTTGTGTATTTTGGGCAGTTCGTCAAACTTTTATCGCTGTGGAGGTGATTTTTTCTTCTACCACCACCGCATCAGGGTCACCCGCTACGCTTTCACGCTTGACAAACACAAAAAATGCCATTGTGGTTATTACTGTTAGCCCAATGCCAATCCATACCGACAGCGTATAATCAAGCCCAAAGCCGATTTTGTTATATGCTAAAAATGTATAACACGCCGCACTCATAAAAATGGCAGGAATGGTACAGACCCAATGAAGCTTACGATAACGGTACAGATAGCCTGCCGCTGTCCACAGCATGACCACCGCCACGGTCTGGTTTGCCCAACTAAAATACCGCCATAGGATTTGAAAGTCCACTTTTGAGATGATAAAGCCGATGACAAACAGCGGAATGGCAATCCATAAGCGTTTTATAAGCGTGCGTTGTTCCATGTTCAAAAATTCAGCGATGATAAGCCGTGCTGCCCGAAACGCCGTATCACCTGAGGTGATGGGCAAGATGACCACGCCCAAAACAGCAAAAACACCGCCAATCACACCCAAATAGGCGATGGAGCTGTCATAGACAACCTGAGATGGCGAACCTGCTTTAATGGCATCTTGCAAAGCGAGTAGGTCAGGATAGAATGACATACCAACCACGCACCAAATCAGAGCAATCACACCCTCGGTAATCATCGCCCCATAGAAGATAAAGCGACCCTCGGACTCATGTTCAGCACAGCGAGCCATGAGTGGTGTTTGTGTTGCATGAAAACCTGACAGTGCCCCACAAGTGATGGTCAAAAACAGCAAAGGCCAAATGGGTAAATCACCTTTGGGCTGTAAGTTCATAAAAAAACTCTCAACCGTCAAACCGCCCATGCTGTTAAAGAAATAGCCGCCGCCACTGCCAAATTCATTTTTAAGCAGTCCATAGGTCATGCCAAGTGACATAAAGAGCAACAATCCACCAAAAAATGGATAAACCCGCCCAATGATTTTGTCAATGGGCAGTAATGTGGCGATGACATAATAAGCAAAAATCAACACCGTCCACAGTATCACGATGGTGCTTTTTTCCATGCCAAAGACCGTGTTCTTGACCGTTTCGGTGGCTATTGCCACATTTTCAGCATTGGCGATGCTGATCGCTCCTGTGGCAGTACTGCCAAGGGTATCCATGGTAATTGAGCTTAGTAGGGCGGCAGGACTGGCGACAAAAACCACGCCAACCAGCACAAGCAGGACAACGGCAAGTAAGTTGATAAAATGCTTGACAGGTTGCCCCAGATATTTGCCCGTCAGATACGGCATGCTCGCTCCGCCATTTCTCACCGAGAGCATGCCACACATATAATCGTGTACTGCTCCTGCAAAGATACAACCAAACACAATCCACAGCATTGCCACAGGGCCATATAATGCTCCCAAAATTGGGCCAAAAATTGGGCCTGTCCCTGCGATGTTTAACAACTGGATGAGCCAAATGCGTTTTTTGGACATGGGGATATAATCCACACCATCTGTTTTGGTGTAGGCGGGTGTATTTTTGTTGGGGTTGATGACAAAGATTTTTTCAATCATTTTGCCATACACAAAATAGCCCGCCACCAACAGAGCAATACAAAAGAAAAACCACAACATAAACAATCTCCTAAGATTGCTTTAATAGAAAAAGTGATCGCATGATACATGAATGAACATGGCGCATGAATACAATTGGTGTTTAAAACCAATCAAAATTTACATTTACAATACCGCAAACCGATAAAAACGTCAATGCACCATTTTGGGTAGTTGATTGATTTTTATGATTTATTTTATTAATAAATATATTTTATTTTATAAATTGTAAAATTTTTAAAAATTTTAGAATAACTTTCGTGTGATTTTTGCTATAATAATGCACGCCAGTGTGTTTAAATTTGGTATCATCAAGTATCCACCCAAAACACGCCCAATTAACAACACCAAGCACTGTCTTTAATTTTATATGCTTTAACTTGTGGTTTTGTCCATCATGACTTTTTTTAAAAATGCCCCTTATCGCTCATTTGGGCGGAGCATGTATCATCAACGTGGTTCGGCACAGCAGATTTTGGCGTTATTCATCATTGCTTTGGCATTGGTGGCGATGGTCATGGCAATTTTTGGCTATAAAATTGGGCACAAGCAAGGGCTTAGAAAAGGGATGACTTTGCAAGTTCACCAAGGCGTAGATACGCAATTTCAAGGCATGACAGTGAATGAAGCCACGCTAAAACAGCAACTGGATTTGGCACTCAAAGAGCGTGATATTGGTCTGTCCAACTCAGAGAATTTGCGTGAAAAAAATGAAGAGCTGACCACACAAAATTTACAGCTGACACAGGTCAATGAACTGTTTAGAAACAAACTTGCCAAAGATGGCGGTGTCCCCCTTGAAGTGCTGGGTGGCGAGATTGTTGCGTTGGGGGATAATGTCCATGAGTATCGTTTTGATGTGGCGATGGTATCATCAACAGGGATGCCAATAAGTATGACCCCAAAGATGACCTTGTTAAATGCCACCAGCATGGTACAAATCCCCTTAAAACCTGCCATCTATGAAATTAAAGACGTAGAGCGAATTCGTGGGCGATTTGTCATGCCCAAAGATTTTACCCCCAAACAAATCAAATTGGAGATTAATACAGGCACACAGCGTATTGAACAACTCTATAACTGGCAAGTGGGTGAATTCATCGCACAAAAAGAAGACGAGGGTATGAGTGAACGCCCCATTGGTACAGACAAATAAAGCTAAAAATAAAGGTGTAAAAGGTGTGATGATGAATCAATATGAGTCCGATATTGACAGCCAAAATGATGTGCTCACCGAACCAGAGCAGGCACAAATCCCACTGTTTCATGTAGTTATGTATAATGACAACTTTACCACCATGGATTTTGTGGTATTTGTGCTCGTCCGAGTCTTTGCTCATGGCACTGATAAAGCCATGGCTTTGATGATGGAAGTTCATCACAAGGGATGGGCAATTGTGGCAACCTTACCCAAAGAAATTGGTGAGATGAAAATCGCTGCTGTGCAAGAATATGCCGAACAAGCCGAGTTTCCGTTGTTGCTGACTTTGCAAAGGGCATAAAAATAACCCTTATTATCCATCGTAAATCAACCATGTCTATTTTATCTCACCCATTATCCCATCATTTTGCCCGAACTTTTCATTTGGGTCATTTGTGTCCACCTAGGGATTTTTTGCCCATCACCAACCTGCCCATTTGTCTTGAAATCGGAGCAGGCAAGGGCAAGCATGCCTTATTATTTGCCAGTCAAAATCCTGATAAACATTTATATGCCATAGAGCGTACCGCCCTAAAATTTGAAGCATTTGACAAACATGCTGGCAAGGCAAATCTGCCCAATCTTAGTGTCATTCATGCCGATGCCATTGCTTGGACAGCTTTTGCAGTTCATCCTAGACAAATCCAAACCTGCTTTATCTTGTACCCAAATCCTGAACCTAAAAACAAAAATCAGCGTTTTTTAAACATGCCATTTTTTGAGCTGTTATTGTCTAAAATGAGCGATGGTGGACAGATTATTTTGGCAAGCAATGTCAGGGATTATATTGACGAAGCTGAACAATTATTGGCTAATGTGTGGCACTTACCTTACATTAAAAGGCAGATAGAGCCGACGTCTGTGCGTACGCATTTTGAGATTAAATATCTGGCACGAGGTGAGTGTTGCCAAGAGCTTATCATTACCAAACCTTGTGGTTATCGTACTCGTTTTGATCAAACCCTGCCCCTGTATTTATCATGGATGCCAATGGATGAGACCTAAGGTTGCCATCATTGGGGCAGGAGCAAGTGGTCTGATGGCAGCAGAGCATTTGTCTGCTTATGATGTGGATATTTGTGTCTACGAACAAATGCCCAGTGCAGCTCGTAAAATCCTGTGGGCAGGCAAGAGCGGACTTAATGTGAGTCATGCTGAGCCGATGACTGTGTTTACCAGTCGTTATACACCATCTGACTGGCTGACACCTTTTTTACAGACCTGTGATAATGCGTGGATAGTGAATTGGATGGCTGGGCTGGGCATCAAGACCTATGTTGGTTCAAGTGGACGGATTTTTCCTGTGCAGATGAAAGCATCGGCATTTGTAAGGGCGTGGTTGTATCGCTTGATGACAAGAGGTGTGCAGATTTTTTATCGCCATGAATGTTTGGGGATTGATGGTCATGTTGTACAATTGGTTCATGATGGGGTGGTATTTGAACAGGTCTTTGATGTCATTATACTGGCATGCGGTGGCGGTTCGTATGAGAGACTGGGTGCAACAGGAACATGGCAGGCGTGGCTGTCTGATGATGAACTGACACCACTGTATGCCAGCAATGTTGGTGTGGTACGGGTGTGGTCGTCTTATATGGATAAATTTTTTGGTAAGCCCTTAAAAAGGGTGAGACTGTGGACAGATGGCGAACTTGCATCTTGGGGTGATATCATCATCACGTATTATGGCATGGAGAGTGGACTGATTTATAAATACAACAAAGCCATGCGTGCATGTCATGACAAGATAAAAGTGTATTTGGATTTGTTACCCGATAAGTCCCCAGATGACATCGCCCGAATATTTTTAAAAAATAAAAAGCAATCTTTGAATAACATTTTACGAAAAATTGGCTTAGATGACATTAAAATCGCCTTAATTCGTGAATGTACCGACAAAGCAGATTGGGTAAATCATGCACGTATGGCGGATTTTGTCAAATGCCTGCCAATTACGTTTGATGGTTTTCGTCCGATGGATGAAGCCATCAGTACAGGAGGTGGTGTTCGGCGGTCAGCATTAAGCGATGCTTTGCAACTCAAATCCAACCCTGCTGTCTTTGTCTGTGGTGAAATGTTGGATTTTGATGCTCCAACGGGTGGTTATCTTTTGACGGCATGTTTTGCCACAGGGCAGGCGGTGGGGCGTGGCGTGGCTCAGCTTTTAAAATTGCAACCGATAAAGGCAAGCTAAAAAGCCAAAAGCACACCCTAGATAGGCTAAGCCCGTCTAAATTTACCGTATTCCAAAAAATGTACCACTTGGCTGGCGACAGCGGAGCTGGTCAACATGCCTGTATGGGTAACAGGTAAAATCAAGCGGTCAGTGGCGGATGGCAGTTCGGTCTCATATAAAAATACTGTACCATCATGACCATGTTGAGTGCGGTAGTGGCGATTGTGATGATTTAAAAATGGCAAGCCCAAACCTTGGGGTTTATTCCCTGCAATCACACCAAATGCCACATGTTTAGGCACATTTGGACAAGTACCATCTAGTGCTCCGATGTAAGACTTTCCAATCAAAAATGGCAGCGTACGTCTGACATATGTAGCACAGACACTGCCTTGATGGGGCGTACCAAGAGACACACAACGATGAACTTGCCAATTAGGATGGTCATGTAAAAACTGCCGAACTACCAATCCGCCCAAACTGTGAGCCACAAGATTGATGGGTTCTTTGGGGTTGTGATGGGTAAGCAAATAATCATCTAGGCGTTTGGCGTGTGCCAAAATATCTTGACCTAAACTGTGATAGTTAGGTGTATGCACGACAAAACCCGCTCGCCGAATGTATCTGGCAAGCGGATAAACAATCAAACTGGTTTGGTGTAAACCATGTAAAATGAGCGTGGTGGGTTTATTTGCCACGATAGGTAATGCGACCTTTGGATAAATCGTAAGGAGTCATCTCAACCTTAACCTTATCGCCAGTTAAAATACGGATATAGTGTTTACGCATTTTACCTGAAATGTGGGCGATAATTTCATGTCCATTGTCAAGGCGGACTTTAAATAGGGTATTTGGGAGCGTGTCAATGACCTCGCCTTCAAACTCGATGATGTCGTCTTTTTTTGCCATAAGTCAAATAGTATAAAGATAAAAGTAGCATTATAGTGCAAATTGCATAAAATAGCAATGGGGTTAGTCTAATAAACCAAGCCAGAGTGGGGTTAAAGGTTGTTTTGGTAGCATTCTTTGAAACCTCTTAGGGTAGTAAGCATTGATAAAATATAGACCATCGGCATCTGCTGTGGGTGGGAGTAGTGAGCGGTCTTTGGCATTCATGAGTGCAGGCAACTTATCGGTATTAAGTCTGTCTGTACCGACAGCAAAAAGCATGCCCATAATATTACGCACCATATGATGTAAAAAGCCATCCGCTTGAATATCTAAGACAAGATATGCTCCATGTTTAAACAGGTGAATGTGATGGACGTCTCGGATGGGTTTATTAGATTGGCACATAGATGAGCGAAAACTGCTAAAATCATGCGTACCAAGTAAAAATTTACTTGCTTTTACCATAGCATCTATATCAAGTGGTTCATAAAAATGAGTAACTTGATGGTGCAAAATGGCAGGGCGATAAGGTTGGTTTAGGGTGATATAGCGATAACGACGAGCAATGGCACCAAAGCGTGCATGAAAATCATCTGGCATGGGGGTAATCCACGTTAGGGCAATGTCGTCGGGCAGTAGAGTGTTCACACCACGAAGCCACTGATGGGATGTGCGATGGGCAGTAGTTACAAAATGGGCGACCATGTTACCTGCATGCACCCCTGCATCAGTGCGACCTGCGGCGATAACCTCCACAGGTTCATTGGCGACTTTGGAGATGGCATTTTCAAGGCAGGCTTGAATGCTACTTACCCGCTGCTGACGTTGCCAGCCTTTATAATGCGTGCCAATAAACTCAATGCCAATGGCATATATTTGTAAACTCACTGTCAATCACCAATTATCACGATACAAAGCATGATTTACCGCCAACCACAATAATCGCCCATAGATGGCAGGAATGCTCAATTTCCCCCCTGACCACACATGATGAGCATATTGCCAAGAGCCTGCGGCATAAGTGGCACTCACGCCATGAAAAGGACACATGGTGGTACATACCACAGGGATATTTTGTTCATGCAATCGGTCAAGTTCGGTAGTGATGGCATCGCTTTTGGGTAGATTGCCAGCCCCAAAGGCGATGAGTATGACAGCAGTGGTATTGCCTCTGATATTGACCAACTCTTGGGCGATATTGTCTGTATCATTGGGAAGTAAAAAGATGCTTTTGATATTGACACTATTGGCGTGATGTCTGATAGTATCGGTAGATTGAGTGTGAATTGGGGGGTATGTCAAAATTTGATGACTGATGAGTGTGCCATAAAATGCGTTGGGGTTGAGACTGTCTATTTTTTGGGTATTATCCGCCCAAAAGGTTTGATGGTAGAACTGAACAAAAACACCTTTTTGAGTTTGGCTAATATTGATGGCATCTGATAAGTTGTGCCAAGCATCGCTTGTGGTATCTATTTGATAATTAAAGTCATCTGCGATAAGGAGCGGTTTCATGCTGCCTGTGATGACCAAAGACATATCACTGCCAGCAAAGGCATGAAATAAAAAACTTGCCAAAAAACTTAGGGTGTCTGTACCTGTGATGAGTACAAATCGTCTGGCACCTTGTGTGTGGGCGGTATTGATGAGTTCATAAAAATAAACAAAGTCAGCAGGGGTTAAAGCACTACTGTCTTTGATGCAATCATTATCCAAAATGACTGGTCTGCTGTCTGATCGTTCATTTAATAAATCTTGTAAAATAGGTAGAAATTTATGAGCAGGCAAGGGTGATAAAGGTGTGCCATGACCGCCAAAAGTACCGCCAGCATAAATAAGGTGAGTATTGTCTGATTGATAGGGCATGATGATCTGAGTGTAAAATGATTGGGTGAATCATAGCACGCTTTTTATAAAAAAGCAAAAAGGCATGACCTAAGACATGCCTTTATTGTAATAGGATTGTTTTGGCAGGTTTATGCCAATTGAGTCAGTAATTCACGAGCATTTTGTTGCTGAGTGGTACTGCCTGTTTGTATCACTTCATCAAGTAGGCGTTTGGCACTGTCATACTCGCCAAGGTCAAGATATTGTTTGGCAAGATTGAATGTTACTTCTGTGTTATCAAGACTGTCCACAAAGCTTAGCTCAGATAGCACCTTTGTTGTTTGGGCGGATTCTGGCGCAGAAGATGCAGTGGTTGTAGGTTGGGTTGATGGCTCTGGTTTTGGGGTGGGTCTGTTAGGTTCTGCCAAATCAGAGCTGGCATCTTCGGATGTCGCTGTTGGCGTGGTAGCGGCGGGTGTTTCGGCAAAATCCAAATCCCCAAAATCAAGATTGCTTATTTCGGTGGTAGGCATCGTATCAAATGCCAATTCTTTGGCATCAAATGCCATTGTGGTATCTTGCTTTGGTGCAACTGACTTTGATGCTGTGGACTGAGTTGATGGGGTGTCTAATCCTAAGTCAAGACCGTCAAATTCTAAACTGTCATTAGCATCATCAGAGATTTGCTCGGGCGTTGGCGTGTCATCCAATTCTAGGTCAAAATCAGCAAAATCGGTACTGGGGGCAACAGATTCAGGTTCTACTTTGGCGGTAGGTTTGGGTTCATCTGTCAGGTCAAAGTCAGCATCAAGACCATCAAAATCCAGTCCGTCATCAGCATTTGCCTGTGGTGTGGGTTGGACATCAAATGACAAGTCAAAATCACCAAAGTCCGATACATCAGCTTGCGATGGTGTGGCAGGTTGTGCAGATGTGGATGGTTGGTTGATATCAAAGTCAATGCCATCCAGTGCTAAATCATCAGTAGGTTCTGCTTTGGCGGTAGGTTTGGGTTCATCTGTCAGGTCAAAGTCAAAATCCAATTCCTCAGAGCTGACAGGACTGGTACTTGAAGTGGATGCAGGACTGGGTGTGTCAAAGTTAAAATCAAGTGCATCCAATTCATCTAATTCATCAGAATTTGGATTATTATTTGGTTCGTTGTTTAAGATGTTATCTGAGTGTGTATCTAGATTTGTATCTGGGTCTTGATCATCAAAATCAAGCGTTGACTCGTTGGTCGATGGCATGCCAGATGGCTCATCAAAAGATAAGTCATCAAATCCTAAGGCAGGTTCTTCCAAAGCAGGCGTGGTAGTAGACTGCATCTTTTGTGGAGAAACATCAAAGTTTAGGTCAAAATCATTGCTATCAGCGGAGGGTTTGGTTGCTGATTTGGGAGGTTGTGGTGTTTCAAATTCAAATGCACTGTCAAGGTCATCAGTAGGTTCTACTTTGGCGGTGGGTTTGGGTTCATCTGCCAAGTCAAAATCCAAATATTCAAATGTTGACTGTGGATTTGATGTTGACTGTGGATTTGATGTTGACTGTGGATTTGATGTTGACTGTGGATTTGATGTTGACTGTGGATTTGATGCTAAAGCTGTTGTTTTGGCCATCTCTTCTTCTAGCAGAGATTTACAAAAATCAGCTTCACGAATGGTCTCATCATCACCGATTTCATGAATTTTTTGATGGAGCTGATTAAAAGCGGCGAACTGTTTGGTGATGCCATAAGTTTGTAGTAGTTTAAGCAAAGCACCATTGTGACGTGGATTGGTCATCAATACACGTTTGAGTTCAGCCATCGCTTCTTGGTAGTTTTGATTGCGTATGTGTGCATCGGCGGTAGCAAGCTCATCGGCAGTATTTGGTGTAGGTGCCACAGGTGTTACAGAATCTTGCTGTGTGGGCAAGTGGGGTTGTGGATTTGTGGGTAATTGTAATTTCTGGGCTTGTAATTTTTTTAATACAAAAAATGCCACAATACCAATCACAACAACAGCGCCAATGGCAATAATCATGGTTTGCATAATAACTCCAATTTGTTAAATCTGATTCTAAGTAGACTTGGGACGTTACCCTTGTTAATTATTGTTTGTCTTTGAGATTTTTTAGACGATTTTCAAGTTCAGCCAATCTTTGGTTTTGTAATTGAACTTTTCTAGCAGCAGATGACAGCTCTTCATTTAAGCTATTGACACGTTTGGCATTGGTGGCGGTTTGCTGACGTGTATTTTTAAGAGTGCCTGCCAAATTACCGTCAGCTGTCCCTGCCACAGTGCTGGATGTGGGTTTGATGTTAGTGCCTGTGGCACTGCCTTGCTGTGTGGGTGTTACTAAGGTCATCTGAGCTTTTGGTAGGGCTTTTTGAGCGGGTTTGGCAGTTATTTGACTGCTACGTCTAGGCGTGTCATTTTTGGTTTGCCTTGTGCTACTTTTATTTGTTTGTTTTGCAGTTACGGTTTGGTTTTTGCTGGTACGTTTGGCTTCAATAGCCTGAGCAATCGCTTTTTGTGATGGCACGACCTGATAATTGGGTAGGGTTAAGTTAGCATTTGTTTTGAGTTGATTGATATTACCTTTATTAAAAGCGTCAGGGTTGGTTTTATGAAGGGCATTCATCACCTCGTTGACGCTCATGTTGTTTTCTTGTGCGATAATATTGGCAATACTCCACAAGCTGTCGCCTCGTTGTACGACATAGATGACCTGATCTGATTGGGATGGTGTTGTTGTTTGGGTGTGTTTGGGTTTTGATGTTGGTTGTTCTGCTATGACATCTGATTGTGTGATATTTTGTTCTGTGGCATCTTGGATGATAAGTGCTTCATCAAAAGTTGTTGCCATGGGCGTCGGTGGTACTTGCCCAACAGGATAGACGCGACGAACAATCTCTTCGGTCAGGATATCAACTTGTTTGTTGGTGCCTTCGGGGGTAATTTGGGATAATACCGACTCTTCTTTGGCGATGATATTACCTTCACTGACACCGATGGCGGTCGGTACCGGTTCAAGCACAGACGTGCCTTGGTCAGTCATCTGAGTGATTGGTTCTTCAGATAACATAATATCATCAGGTGTTTTGATGGTGGGACTGGTCTTGGGCAGTTCGGGTCTGGTTTTGGCGGTTACCACTTGCGTTAGCTTGTTTTCAGGTAGGGTAAAAGCGGTAGCGGCAGGTAAAGGCATGAGCAAGGTCTGTGGTTTGATGATTTGCTCGCCATTGTTGTTTAGGTTTAGTACAACATCGGCAAAAGGGGTGCTGATGGGTTGATTGGAGGTTAGGGTGATTTGACCTGCATTGTTTGATGTGGGTACAAAATTAACCGAAATCTGAGCATCAGGACTTAGACCCATTTGACGGTAAATGTCGTTACTGGCGATGGATGCGTGGAAATTCGCTGCATTGATATTGGTAACATTTATCGTGGCAGATAAGGGTTCATGTTGTGCCGATGTAATGTTGGCTTGACCCAAATTCATGGCAGAAGCATTTAGGCTTACCATACCAAACAACGAAGCAAGTACTGTTTGATAAATGACAGTAGTGCGGTGAGTTTTATGCCAAGACATAGTTATCCTTTCAAGGGTTGTCAAATACGAATAAAAAACGAACCATTATACAAACGGTTTTATGGTGTATTTATAACAAAATATGGCAAAAATTGCCAGTTTATTTTGATAATTTGCAAATATATGGTATTAAAATGTAGGTAAATGGCAAGATTTTTGCAAAAGTTTACAATCTTTGCAAAAATAAAACCCAAATCTGCAATGGGTTTGGCTTAAAGAGCAAAACCCATTGATTAGACCTGATTAAACCTGAGTTAAATTCTGCCTTGAATGATGCCAAGCATGCGTCGAAGTGGTTCAGCGGCACCCCAAAGCAGTTGGTCACCCACGGTAAAGGCGGTCAGATACTCACCACCCATATTCATTTTACGCAGGCGACCGATTGCCACACCCAATGTACCTGTTACTGCCACGGGGGTGAGGCGTGCCATGCTGTCAGATTTGTTATTGGGAACAACATCAAGCCAAGGGTTTTTGCTGTTAATTAAAGTCTGTTCAATCTCATCTTGGGGAATGTCTTTTTTGAGTTTAATGGTCAAGGCCTGACTGTGGCAACGCATTGCTCCGATACGCACACAAATGCCGTCAATATTGATGAGCTCACCGCTGTTCTTGCCTAGAATTTTGTTGGTTTCGGCTTGACCTTTCCATTCTTCACGAGATTGACCATTGTCAAGCTGACTGTCAATATAAGGAATGAGACTGCCTGCAAGCACCGCCCCAAAGTGTTGTTTGGGGAAATCATCTAAACGTTGAGTGTCTGCGATGGTGCGGTCAATCTCCAAAATAGCAGAGGCGGGGTCAGATAGGTTATCTGAGACACTGTCATGAAGCACACCCATGCCAGAGATAAGCTCACGCATGTTATTTGCTCCAGCCCCTGATGCTGCTTGATAGGTCATGGCAGACACCCATTCCACCCAATCACGGCGAAACAACTCCCCAATTGCCATGAGCATAAGCGATACCGTGCAATTACCGCCAATAAAGTCTTTTTTGCCCTGTGCCAGAGCATCATCGATGACGTTACGATTGACAGGGTCTAAAATGATAATGGCGTTATCATCCATACGTAGTGAGCTTGCTGCATCAATCCAATAACCCATCCAGCCACTTTTACGCAAGGCAGGGTGTACCGCTTTGGTATAATCGCCCCCTTGGCAGGTGATGATGGCATCGCATTTGGCAAGTTCGTTGATGTCGTTTGCATCTTTTAATGTGCCAGTATTGTCTATCTTGCCATCAAAGTCAGGAGCATTGCCACCTGCGTTACTTGTTGAGAAGAATACAGGATTGATGTGTTTAAAATCATTCTCCTCAATCATGCGATTCATCAACACCGAACCGACCATGCCACGCCAACCCACAAAGCCCACGGTTAATTTTTCTGCCATAATGCACACCTTTATATCTGTCTAAGAGAAAATGATAACTATGCCTTTTTTGAACAAAAAAAGCAAGTGTTTTTGTTGGATTTTATCAATTTTTTCTGGTAAAGGTCAGTAAAATTGATGATAGTTGATGCTTTCTTGCACAAATACCAGCAATTGCTTATCAATTTAATCGCTTACCAAAATTTATAATACAAAAATTTAATTGATAAAACCAAAATAATAGCGGTTATGTCACCGTTTAATGCCAATCATCTCCATCTTAGTGATAAGTTGGATTTGTTTTTGTGCGATTTGGAGATGTTCGTTTATAATAAAATTATTTTTTATCACAGATTACTTTAAACTCCGATTTTTTGGATGTTTAAAATATTAACTGGTGCTGATGGGCTTGGTAAAAGTGGGGCGTGTTCATCGCTTTAATAACACAATAAAAGATTTTGGGTGGATATTTTTCTAAAATGCTTTTTAATACCATCGGCTTTGTGTTATAATCGGTAATTTTAAACCATGTTATTTTTACCATAAATTTTATCATATCTGTCATGGTGTGGTTTATTATCTATTGCTGTTGCTTATCTTATCATCATCCATTATCAACTTATGAACCTGCCCCATTTTTTTGAAAAAATCCTAAATGATTTGTACCAAAGCGTGTATGTGTCGCTCGGTGGTTCGCTCGAAGATGAGACCCTAAACTGGGCAGAGCGGGGCATGGCTGTTGCCAGTACCAGTATTAAAATATTGATTTTGATGGTGATTATTGGGTTTTTTTATTGGCTTCTTGTTTATTTGTTAAAGCATGGTCGTCGTCCATTACACTTATCACAGCGTCATGTTTGGATTATTCGTGCGGTGCTTCGTTATATGTGGTTTGTGACAAGTTTGCTTGCGGTGATGACACAGATTGGCACACAGGCAGAGACCATTAAGGCAACAGCAAAAGCGGCGACTTGGGCGGGTTTTTATTATGTGATGTGGGCAACCAGTGGACAAATGGTTACCAAAGTGTTACGCTATTATGAACTCAACGCATCCATTGAACAACTTCTTAAAAACTTGATTTTGGTGCTGATTATTGTTTTTGCATTGGCAAGTGTACTTGCTCAGTTTGGTTTTGACATTGTCTCACTTGTGGCAGGCTTGGGTATTGTTGGTTTGGCGGTGGGTTTTGCTGCCCAAAGTACCCTTGCTAACTTCATCGCTGGTATTACCATTTTGATAGAACAGTCTTTTCAAGTTGGCGACTGGGTTCGTCTCGGTGAAATAGAGGGGCGAGTGGTTAAAATCTCACTTAGAGCTACGCAGATTTTAGACCGTGATAATATCATTATTATCATCCCTAATGCCACCATGTCATCATCAGAGGTGATAAACTTAACCTCCAAAAAGATGATAAGATTTGATGTTAAAGCAAGAATTGGTTTATATGATGATTTGGCGTATGCCAAAGAGATTATTATCCAAACATTAAGCAAAGATGAGGTGATTTTAAAACACCCCTCTCCTATGGTAACTGTGAGTGAGGTGGGTGAATATGCCATTTATCTTATTGTGCGTTTTTGGATTGCTCCATTATCGGTTGCCCGCATTCCAATCATTAAAGAAAATATCAATGAACGCATCAAAAAAGCCTTAGATAAAGCAGGGTTTAAAACGCCTTATCCTCATCAAGAGATATTATTTAATCGCCCAAATCAAGACACACAAAAACACTTAGCGCTAATAAATCAAGCATCAGATAAAGATATTAAGAAAAATGACGACAGCACCATAAAAGTGCCATAAAAAGCAGTTATGGCTTTGTTTGGATGAATTTAAAAATAAAATTACATGCCAAACACCCTCCAAATACAAATGATTTAAATGGGCATACAGACCAATATTGACTACCGCATCCGTGTTAAACTGTGCTATAATACTCGGTTTTCAAAGCCCTTACGTCCCAAAACAGCCTAAACCTTTATAATCTAAGTTCACACCATGCCAAAACTACCCTTTGCTGATTTTACCTCCACCGCTTTTGATGTTATCATCACCTGTGCAGATGGTCTTGAAAATGCTCTATTAGTAGAGCTTGACTTATTTGCTCTGGTCGGGCAGATTGTACGAATGGGGCGTGTGCGTGTGAATGTATCGCTTGCTGATTTTTATAAGATTTGCCTATATAGCCGTGTGGCAAGCCGTGTGTTATTGCCAATTGGTGAGTATTATTTTCGCCAAAAGACCCAAACCATCAATCAGGTGCGTGAAAATGGTGGTCAAAAAAGTACTCGCACGATTGAGACCAAAGTCATTGATGAAGATGTACCCACGGCCTTGTATGAGTTTGCCAGTCGTTATGATTGGACAAGTATGTTTGGTGTGGATAACACTTTTGCCATACGCTTATCTACCGATAAACGCCTATCGGTAAACCAACAATTTGCCACTTTGCGTATCAAAGATGCTGTTGCTGACTGCTTTAATGAAAAGTTAGGCAAGCGACCAAATGTGGACAAATCCCCAGATTTTCATATTTATGCCCACGCCACAAATGAACTTGCCGAGCTGTATTTGGATTTATCAGGCACAAGTTTGCACAAGCGGGGTTATCGTGTGGCAAATACAGATGCTCCCTTAAAAGAAAACCTTGCATCCGCTTTGCTCTATGAATGTCAATGGCACAAGGGTGAACATACTGCCATCATTGACCCCATGTGTGGTTCTGGCACACTCATCACCGAAGCCTTACTCATGAAAACTGCCTATCCTGTGGGTATTGACAAAAAGGCGAGTGATTTTGGTTTTTATCATTGGCAATATCATGATGACAATCTGTGGCAAACCCTTGCCAACACCGCCCTAAATAATTTTCATGCCAATCTTGCGCGCTTAGAACAAGAGCTTATCAAAGGTGATTTTATCGCCCTTGCCTTAGATGCCAACGCTCATGCTGTGCGTGCCTGCCACAAGAACTTGATGGCCTCCGCCCTTGCTCCCATAGCTCAACACGTCCGCCTAGAACAGCGTTCGCTTGCCAGCACCAAAGAGGTATTGACGAAGATAAATACTGCCTATCCTCTTGTCATTACCAATCCCCCTTATGGTGAACGGTTGGGTGAGAGTGATTTTATCAAACCTTTATATCACGGCTTGGGGCTTATTATGGCGGATGGTTTACGTCATGTGGGGCGTGCGGATATGGCGGTGTTGGCAAGCCACATTGAACACGCTGACACCTTGCCCATCAGTAAGCCAAACACCTTAAAATGCCACAATGGGGCATTGAGTGTTTATTTTCGTCATGGGGCGATAGATTTTACCAAAACCGACTGTCTGATGCATGAATTGATTGTAAATTTTCATAAAAAAGAGATTAATCATCCTGACAGTCAAGAATTCATCAATCGCTTACAAAAAAATATCATTAACCTAAAAAAACATGCCCAAAAAAATCATATTAGCAACATGCGAATTTATGATGCTGATTTACCCAATTATAACGTGGCAATTGATATTTATGGCGATAAGATTCATGTGCAAGAATACGCCCCACCAAAACAAATCCCCGCCGATGTTGCCAAATCTCGGTTTAATTTGGTTTTGTCTGCCATTCGTAAGATTTTCAATGTGCAACGTGAAAGTATTTTTATCAAAACACGCATGAGACAATCAGGTAATGACCAATATACCAAAAATATTAAAGAAGATAATCAAAAATCCAAAAAAATGTATGTCGCTTATGAACATGGGGCATATCTCTATGTCAATTTTACCGATTATTTGGATACAGGATTATTTATTGACCACCGTAATATTCGTGAAATGATAAAAAACGCCAGCCGTGGCAAACACGTCTTAAATCTATTTGCCTATACTTGTACCGCCAGCGTGCATTCAGCAATGGGCGGAGCAAAGTCGGTAACGAGTGTGGATTTGTCTGCCAATTATCTAAATTGGGGTAAGCAAAATTTTGCCCTAAACGGACTTGATTTGACTGCTACGACGTCAGATAATACGCCAAAATATCAGTTCATCGCCACCGATGTGTTTGACTGGTTAAAAAATAACACCGAGCAGTTTGAGATAATATTTATTGACCCGCCGACCTTTTCAAATTCTAAAAAGTTTCAAGGAACTTTTGATGTGCAAAGAGACCATGTCGCCCTGATAAGCCGTGCCATGAATCGCCTTGCCCCAAATGGCGTGTTGTATTTTAGCAATAACTTTACCAAATTTGTGTTAGACGATGAGATTAAATCTCGCTATGAGGTAACCCCCATCACTGATAAAACCATTGGCGTGGATTTTAATCTTAAAAAACCCATTCATCAAAGTTTTAAAATCACGCACAAAAATCAAATGATGAAAGTGTATGAATTTGAAAGTGCGTTTGATACGGTGAATGACGATTGGCAAGATGAAATAAACGGTTATCATAAAAAAGGCGAGATAAAACATTCAAAAGACAGAGCATTTAAAAAGTCTTTTGATAAATCTTTTGATAAATCATTTAAAGATAAATCAGACAATTCACGATTTAAAAAAGATGATAGAAAAGATAGCTTTAAAAAAGACACTTTTAAAAATAATGACAAAAAGTCATTTGATAAAAGACAAACAGGCAAAGACAGATTTTATGATAATGAACCTGTTAAGTCAGACAAGCCAAAAGTACGCTATGAAAAGATTGATGGTAAATTGGTTGCCATACCCATAAATAACGCCCAAACCAATCAATCAAACCAACCCAAAAAATATGTGCTAAAACCAAAATCATGATGAAATGATTGACGCACCAAACCAAATAGCAAAAATTTGAGAACAGCCATGACCAACAGCCAAACCTTAAACGATGAAACCCTAAACGATGTAGAAAACCATGCCCAAAGCATTCATGCCTTATCTGCTGACAGCGACCGACAAACCAATACCAATGACGATGATGAGCATGAATTTGATGATGGCATCGCATCTGCCCGCTTTAAAAAACTACAAAAGAAACTGCGTAAAGAAGTATCATGGGCGATTCGTGATTTTAACATGATTGAAGATGGCGAT
The DNA here is from genome assembly GCF_001679005.1 of Moraxella nonliquefaciens. Lineage (GTDB taxonomy): Bacteria > Pseudomonadota > Gammaproteobacteria > Pseudomonadales > Moraxellaceae > Moraxella > Moraxella nonliquefaciens. Next base: position 173,696 of record NZ_LXTW01000032.1, read on the forward strand.
GTCGTCATGGTGTGTATCTCAGGCGGTAAGGATAGCTTTACGCTCCTTGATATTTTACTGTTTTTAAAACGCATTGCTCCGATTGATTTTGATGTCGTGGCGGTTAATCTTGACCAAAAACAGCCCAATTTTCCAGAACACATCCTGCCTGAATACCTATCTAAGCAGGGCATTGCACATTATATCCTAGAAAAGGACACTTATAGCATCGTAAAATCAGTCGTGCCAGAGGGCAAGACTTACTGTTCAGCTTGTTCACGTCTAAGACGGGGCTCGCTGTACGGCTTTGCCAAGCAAATTGGGGCAACCAAGATTGCACTCGGTCATCACCGTGATGACATTTTGGCAACATTCTTTTTAAATTTATTTCATGGTGGCAGTCTAAAAGCCATGCCCCCTAAGCTATTATCTGATGATAAGCAAAATGTGCTTATTCGTCCGCTTGCCTATGTTGCTGAAAAGGACATCATCAAATATGCCAATTATAAACAATTTCCCATTATCCCTTGCGGTCTGTGTGGCTCACAAGAAAACCTACAACGGGCGATGATAAATGACATGCTTCGTGAATGGGACAACGCCCATCCAAAGCGTTTGGCAAGTATGTTTAGGGCGTTACAAAATGTCGCCCCAAGCCAGCTTGCTGACCGAGAACTGTTTGATTTTGAAAGCCTAAAAACCAAGCGGACAGACGATAAAAGACTGTTTGAGGGCGATAACATTCAGGTGGGTATGGCGGACAAACTTGCTGATATTGGTTTGCCAACTGCTCCACAGGTGCAGACCTTTAATCCTAAATTTAGCAACAAAATTCCAACGATAAATCCTGTTATTGATTGATTGTGAGCCGAGCATGATAATAAAAGCACTGTTTATCATATTACTGCTGATGTGTGTGGGCGTTCAAGGTATGTTTATCTATCTGCTTGGCGGTTATGACCCACACGAGTTAAACAAACTGCTCAGAATGTGGGAGAGTTTTGGCATTGAGATTGTGCCTTATACGGCTTTTATGCTGTCAATCACACAAGCAAAAGCCATTTGGCTAATCCCAAAGCTTAATTTAATCATTGGCGGTATGGCAATCATTAAAAAAGAATGGCATATTGGGCTATTGGTGCTTGTGCTGTCTTTTTTAATCGCCTTAGCCTTTGTTTGGGCGATATATTCGCCAGCGATGATGATTTCCATAAGATAATGACTTCCATAAGTGGGTGATATTTTATTTCACTTTTTAATATCAAGAGTGGTAGGGTGCATACGCACCAATATACCATCAAATTTAAATCAATTTCAACAAAACCAAAAGGTAGTTTTATGACCATAGCAAATCTAAACGTCATGATTAGTAGTGATGAAATCGCCCAAAAAGTGAGCGAGCTTGGTAGACAAATCACCGCTCATTATGCAAGCAGTGATAAAGAGCTGATTTTAATTGGTCTTTTGCGTGGTTCGGTGATTTTTATGGCGGATTTATGCCGAGCGATTGATAAAGCACATGAGTTTGATTTTATGACAGCATCCAGTTATGCCAAAGGTACGGTATCTAGTGGCGATGTCAAGATTTTAAAAGATTTGGATGGTGATATTCGTGGTAAAGATGTGTTGATTGTTGAAGACATCATTGATTCGGGGCGTACATTATCCAAAGTTGTGGAAATTTTACAGACCCGTGAGCCAAATTCTATTGAACTGTGTACGCTAATTAGCAAGCCATCTCGCCGTGAGATAGATATGGACGTGAGATTTTTGGGTTTTGAGGTTGAAGACCGTTTTATTGTGGGCTATGGTTTGGATTATGAACAAAAATACCGCCATTTACCCTTTATTGGTGAGATTGGGTTGTCATAACTTATTGATTTATATGGGATATGCCCATTACTTATAACATTTTCATAGAATATGGCTTTTACCAAAGATAGGCATGCCCTAACTTATTTTTAAAATTTTAAATAAATCGGGCATCATGTCCGATTTTTTGATGATGGTTTAACGATGATAGAGTTGGCTTTGCTGATTGATACGGCAAGTTTGATTTATGTATTTGATTTTATTGGGATTATTGCCTGTGCGGTGGCAGGCACCATGCTTGCCATGAGTAAAGGATTTGATTTGTTTGGTTGTGTTTTGGTATCTATGGTGAATGCCATAGGTGGTGGAACGATTCGTGATGTCATGCTTGACCGATATCCCCTGTTTTGGATGATGGATTTAAATTATGTATTTACCATCACACTGACATCCATCCTGTGCCAAATATTTTTTTGTCCTACGGTGCGTATCAATGGCGTATTAAAATTCTTTGATGCCATTGGATTGTCGGCGTTTAGTGTGATTGGATTGACAGTGGCTTTGTCCACAGGAGCACCACCACCGATTGCTGTGATGATGGCGGTGATGACCAGCATCGCAGGCGGTATCATGCGAGATATGATTTGCCAAGAGTTACCGATGGTACTACAAAAAGAGATTTACATCACTGCCTGTATCATCGGGTCGCTGACATATTTGGGGCTTTGGCGGTTGGGTGTGATGGCGTGGCTCTCTGAACTTGCCATGCTGATGGTGGTATTTGGTGTACGAATGTTGGCAATACGCCATGATTGGCATTTGCCAAGCATTCGTATGGTAGGATGGCTTATAAAAAATGAAGGTAAAAAATAAACCCCAAGACGGGGCTTATTTGGGTTGTCTGTCAATATCAATGCCTAAAATGTCTCATGCCAGTAAAGACCATGGCAATGCCATGTTCATTGGCAGCGGTGATGACCTCATCATCACGCACAGAACCGCCAGGTTGGATGATACATTTAATGCCAGCTTTGGCGGCGTTATCAATACCGTCTCTAAATGGGAAAAAGGCGTCCGATGCCATAACCGCCCCTTCAACAGGCAGTCCTGCATGCTGAGCTTTGATAACGGCAATGCGAGCAGAGTTGACACGGCTCATTTGCCCTGCACCAATACCGATGGTTTGGCGGTTTTTGGCATAGACGATGGCATTGGATTTGACGTATTTGGCAACTTTCCATGCAAAAATCAAGTCATCAAGCTCTGTATCAGTGGGGGCAACATCAGTAACAACGTTAAGATTTGATTTGTCAATCATACCCAAATCCTGCTCTTGGACAAGTAGTCCGCCACCCACACGTTTATAATCAAGTTGTGGGGTGCGTTCGTTGATATTTGGCAATTCACCACAGGTAAGCACACGTATGTTTTTCTTAGTAGAGGTGATATCAAGTACACCATCTGCCACACTAGGGGCGATGATAACCTCTACAAATTGGCGGTCAATGATGGCTTTGGCGGTATCAACATCAAGTTTGCGGTTAAAGGCGATGATGCCCCCAAAAGCAGACTCAGGGTCAGTGGCGTAGGCCAGATGATAAGCATCCAAAATGCCATCAAGTGATACCGCCACGCCACATGGATTGGCATGTTTGACAATCACGCAGGCAGGTTTGGCAAAGGATTTGACGCATTCTAAGGCGGCATCAGTATCGGCGATATTGTTATAGGATAACTCTTTGCCTTGTAACTGTTTGGCAGTGGCGATGGATGCTTCTGTTGCCCCATTTTCTATATAAAAACTGGCATGTTGGTGGGGGTTTTCGCCATAGCGAAGTTCTTGGGATTTGTTAAGCTGAATATTAAAGGTGCGTGGAAATTGGGTTTTGGCAGTGGCATCATCGCTTAGTGTCTCGCCTTTATCCAAAAGCCTTGACCCTAAAAAATTTGCTATCATGCCATCATAATTGGCGGTATGTTCAAAGGCTTTGACTGCCAAATCAAAGCGAGTACTGTCTGATAACCTGCCATCGGTTTTGAGTTCGTTTATGACGATGGCGTAGTCGGTAGGGCTTGTGATGATCCCCACGTATTTGTGGTTTTTGGCAGATGAGCGTACCATTGCAGGGCCGCCAATGTCAATATTTTCTATGGCATCGCTCATGGTAACATCATCTTTGGCAATGGTCTTACCAAAGGGATATAGATTGACCGCAACAATATCAATGGCATCAATACCGTGTTCTGCCATGATATCGCTATCTAGCTTGCGTCGACCTAAGATACCGCCGTGAATCTTGGGGTGTAAGGTTTTAACTCGTCCATCCATCATTTCGGCAAAGCCAGTGTGGGCAGACACTTCGGTGGCAAAAATGCCATTATCGGTCAAAAGTTTAAATGTACCGCCTGTGGATAAAATATCAAAGCCTAAGGTGGATAACTCTTGGGCAAATTCTACAATGCCTGTCTTGTCAGAGACGGAGAGTAGGGCGAATTTTTTCATAAAAATACCTTTTAGGTTGCAGGGTTAAAGGGTGAGTGATAAATGTGGTTAAAACAAAACGAAAACCCGCCAAAATGACGGGTGCAACAAATTAGGTGATTATAACAAACCATGCGTTTTTAGCTTAGTGCGAAGCGTGCCACGATTGAGTCCGAGCATTTGAGCAGCTTTGGATTGATTGTTACGTGTGTGTTTCATGACCGTCATCAATAAAGGTTTTTCAAATTCATGTAAAAAAATCTCGTACATGTTGGCGGTATTCTCGCCATTTAGGTGAGCCAAATAATGTTCAACCGCTTTTGTTACTTCATCATGTAGCACAGTGGTTATTTGGTTGGGGTGCATGGGGGTCATTACAACAGCTCCTATGTCTACTTAACCTGTCATTGTATCACAGTGGCAGGTTAAAATTTTATCAATCCTATTATTATCTACCATTAACAATGTATCTACCATTAACAATGGGTGTTAGAATTATTGTAAAACAATTGCCATCATTTGACAAGTTATAGATTACCTGTAATTGGTTTTATTGATAAAATGGTGTTACTGTTACCGTACTTACTTTGGGGGCAGAATTTTCTGAGACTGAGAGCATGATTCGCTTGTGTTGGTTGGCAAGTAGGGTGGTTTGAGATTGGCTAAGATAGTCTTTGGTATCTGCCACAAAGTCCGCCACGACCACACCTTGACTGTCTTTAAGCTGTACCAATAAATAAGGAAACAGCTGTTCTGAGTTGGTTTTATTGGCAATGTCAATGATGATGTCTTTTTGGTTTTTTAAAGATGATGTGATTGATAAAGCATCTAAATTTGCTGATGGAACACTGCAAGAGATAATATTGCAGACCGTGTAAATAAAGTTGGCAGTTTCAGGATTTTTAGCAAGTTTATCTACATTAAATAAGGCATACTGTACCACAAGCAAACCGATGAGTAATAAGCACCCAAGAAGCCATAATAACTGTGATACCAAAGATTTTTTGGTGGCAAGCTGTTGGGAGGTTGGTTTTTTTGACCAAATTTTTTTGATTGGTTTTTTGGGTTTGGGGGTGGCAACAGGGATGATGGTGGTTAAGTCAACATTATTTTCAATGGGGCTGGTATTATTTTCAATGGGGCTGGTTTTGGCTTTGGTATTGGTGGTGCTTGTTTGGGCGGTATTAACAGGCTTTGTATCATTGAGTAAATCATGAGCCCAATCATCCCCTTCGTCATCCGCCAATTCATCTTTGGTGCTTTTGGCAGTCGTTGGAGCAAAATTGATGTTATCTTTTAAAAAATTTTCCAGTTCGTCATTATCAAATGACACACCCAAAACAGTTTTAGGTTTATTCTCTTCAACACCGTCCATATCATCATGAATCATGTCTTCGGTAAGTGTGCGTTTGGTACGTTTGGTGCGTTTTGGGGTGATTTTTTCTTGTGGGTCTGTTGTGGTTTGGGTTTTATGGGCTGTCGCTTGTGGGGTGGGATCTGGCTGTTTGGTTTGGGCAGCAGATGAGCTGTTTACCAAATTGGCATTTAAAAAAAACACTTGCTGACACTTGCCACATTTGGCACGAGCATCGGGGTCGCCAAGTTTGGTGGTGGGCATGGGGTAAGTTGTTTGACAATGGGGGCATTGGGTTTGATTGCTCATGTTTTTATTAAATCCAATTTAGACCAAGGTGAGAGAATGTTTTGTGATGTTATTGATAATATTATCCAAAACAGTACAGATTGCTTTTCTTTATGCTACTAAATTGTTACGTACTTGACAATTTTAATCCGCTCAGCTGTGCTTAATAGCGGATAAACGATACCAATGGCGGTCTTCGCTGTTTTCATAATGGTAAGGCATGTCAAGGTCAAAATAGGGTTGATACGCCATCATGACATCATCTACTTGATTTTCAATCAGCCCTGATAATACAATACTGCCTTTATTTTTTAACAAAGTGGTAAAAAACGGTGCAAAATGAATGAGTGGTTTGGCTAAGATATTGGCGGTAATGGTGTCAGCAAGAATGTTGTGCATTTTTTGATGGGTTTTAAATTCTTCGGGTAAAAATATCAACATTTTATCTTCAACGCCATTTAGTTTGGCATTTTGGTGCGTAGCAAGCAGTGCTTGAGGGTCAATATCAACCGCTAATACCTGTTTTGCCCCAAGCAGCAATGCACCGACCCCCAAGATGCCTGAACCACAGCCGTAGTCAATGATGATTTTATCGGTCAAATCCTGCCCAGCAAGCCAATCAAGGCACAATCGTGTTGTGGCGTGATAGCCTGTACCAAAGGCAAGCCCTGGGTCTAGGATAAGATTGATGGCGTTTGGGTTGGGGGCGTCTAGCCATTTGGGGACTATCCACAGATTGCCAGCACATTGAATGGGTTTGTAATGAATCATCCACTCGCAAGTCCAATCCTTATCATCAAGCACCGACAGCCATACACGACTTGCTCCCACCTGGGCGGCGATGTTATGGGCAAGACTCTCAAAGTTGGTGTCATCCCATCTGCCATCGGTATTGGTATCAAAAATGGCGGTTAGCACCACATCGCCCCATAATGGCTCTTCGCCCGGCATGGGCTCAAATAGTGGTTCATCGCCTGCATCTTCTAGCAGTATAGAGACCGCTTGGGCTTCATAAAACAGTGCTTCGGCAAGTTCAACTTGCTCTTTGGTCAGTTGTAGGTGAATTTGTTGCCATGCCATAAGTTCTTCCTATTGTTTAAATGGGCTAAGTTGGGTTTTGGGGGTTATTTGGTATCATCATCGCTTAAAATTGTCAAATCATCTTTGTAAAGGTTGTCAATGTTGGATTTGCAAAAATCAGGGTCAAGGCGACAGATGGCGTTTTGTAAGGCATCAATGTGCTTATCTTGGGCTTGAATATGAGCGAGTAATTTGGCGATGCTTGTTACCACAGGGTCGGCATTATTGGGGCTTAGTCCGTAAGCATTAAAACCATCATTGGTAGATTCTGGGTAGATATCACCATCAGAGGCGTTGGGCTTATTTGCTTGTGTGTTGGTGTCAAGTTCTGTTTGGGTGTTTTTGGTGTTTTTATTAATCATGCGAGCCGCTGAGCCAACCATGGTAGCATTTGCAGGAACGGATTTGACAACCACCGCATTTGAGCCGATTTTGGTGTTATCACCCACGCTAAAACCCCCCAAAATTTTCGCCCCTGCTCCAACCACGACATGATTGCCAAGTGTGGGATGGCGTTTTGTGCCTTTCTCCCATGACACACCACCTAAGGTAACGCCATGATATAAAGTAACATCATCGCCAATCTCTGCTGTCTCACCGATGACAACCCCCATGCCATGGTCAATGAACAATCGTTTACCAATCTTGGCAGCAGGGTGAATCTCAATGCCTGTTGCCATGCGTGTCAAGTGAGATAACCCCCTTGCCAAAAATTTATAATCAGCTTGCCAAAGGCTGTGAGATGCACGGTGCAGGGTGCGCGCATGAATGCCAGGATAGGTCAAGATAATCTCAATTTTGGTGCGAGCAGCAGGGTCTCGTTCTAGTACCGCACTTAAATCATCATCTATGGCGTAGGTTAGATTTTTTAGCTTGGAGAAAATACTCATGATAAATAATGTATTTTAAAATCGCTTATTCTATCATCAAAATCTCGTTGAGTATAGGGTTTGTTTGAGTTGTCTTATTGACGCACACGCCAAACTCATTTAATCTTATCTTTTAACAAAAATTCCATGAGTGCTTTTTGGGCATGTAGGCGGTTTTGTGCTTCATCCCACACGACCGAACGGGGGTCATCTAGTAGGTCATGGCTTATCTCTTCGCCACGATGAGCAGGCAGGCAGTGCATAAATAGCACTTCTTTATCAGCGATGTCCAGCAGTTTGGGTGTGATTTGAAAGCCTGTAAAATCGGCTTCACGTTGTTTTTGTTCGCTCTCTTGTCCCATGCTTGCCCATACGTCTGTAACCACAAGGTGCGAATCTTTGATTGCATCGGCAACGTTATTTGTCAAGGTTAGGCGATGGGCGTATCGGGCGGTAAGTTCACTGTTTGGCTCATAGCCCTTTGGCGTGGCGATGTTTAGATGAAAGTCAAATTGTTCGGACGCCAAAATGTATGAATGACACATATTATTGCCATCGCCAACCCATGTGACGGTTTTGCCTTTGATGTCGTCTCTGTGTTCAAAAAAGGTCTGCATGTCAGCAAGCAGTTGGCAAGGGTGATAATCATCGGTCAAGGCGTTGATGACAGGCACGGATGAATGTTTGGCAAAGCTCTGCACACGCTCATGGGCAAATGTACGAATCATGACGATGTCGGTCATGGAGCTAATCACACGCGCCGAATCTTCTATTGGTTCGCCACGCCCAAGCTGAGTGTCATTGGGTGATAAAAAAAGTGCTTGACCACCAAATTGCCCCATGCCTGTCTCAAAGGAGATGCGGGTACGAGTGCTGGATTTTTCAAAAATCATGGCAAGGGTGCGACCAACAAAAGGACGATAAATCTCGCCATTGTGTTGCATTTGGCGAAGCTCGCTGGCACGGCTGATGAGTGTGCGAAGTTCATCTTTGGATAAGTCAAGTAAAGTCAAAAAATGGCGAACGTTCATAAAACTCCCTGTGTGTTTTTGTCTTTTGTGTTTTGGCATCACATTGCATCACATAAAGACATAAAAAAGATGAAATATGATTATAACAAATCTTTTTGATACAATGCAATCATCTGGTTAATATTATAGGCATAGATAAGCTTTATCTATTAATTCTAATTCATTGATATCATTGATAAAAATAGCATTTAGTTTATTGTAATCTAACAATGAACCAAATGGCATAGCAATGTCAGTTTCTTCTGTGTTTTTTCTATCAACAATGGTAATAAATGACCCCATTTTACTTTTCCTTTGGGGCTTAAAACAACCTGATATTGCATTGTTGATTTACAAGAAAGCTCATCGCTTTTGGATTCCACGATTTTCTTTAAAACATAGACCCAGCTATTATTTTCTGACTCATCTATGTTGTACTTATTGTAAATTTCATCTATTTGCTTAGGTGTTGTATTGTCTTCTATCAATCTAAAACGAAAGCTTATCGGCAATTTTTTTTTTCAGAAAAACCGACTTGATTAAAAATTTTTGGATTAAAAATCCCTTGTATGGGCTGTCTAAATATTCTTAATACATTATCTAACACATCTGTGTTGGCATTACCATCATCCACCAAAGACAGACATTCAAAAAAATACCCATCTAACTTATTTCCACCTAAGAATAATAGATAAATATAATCATTATTAGATAACTGCGTTTTAATATAAGATAGCGGTTTAAAAAAATCCTCAAAAGGCAGAAATTCTTGTTGATTTTCTTCACCATCTATAAGGACTTCAAATCCATCATAATCTACTTTCAATATGGAAGATAATTCTTCAAATTTTTGATACAACTTCCATAAATCGTCTTTGTTGATGATTGTATTTATTTCAACAATCAATACATCATTCTTATCATCAAATATGATATTGGCATCATCAACATTCTTTTTGATATCGTTTAAAGAATTGCCATTTCCATAAAAGAAATGACGTGTTTTATTATTGCTGCCTAATATGTTTTTTGGTAGCAACTCAATTATTCTTTCAATATTTTCAATTGTCATATTATATTAAGTGAATAAACCAATTCAAACTTATCATCATGCCATTCAAAAGTGAACCCTAATGGCTGTAAAATCAACATTTTAAGCAACCCATACAATGAACAACAGGAAAAAACTTAATCTATGATAGCAAATCAGGCTGGTTATTACCAGTAAGAATATTCTTGTGGTCTAGCTTGGCCGTCTTGTAAAAGAAATCCCCTAACCTTAGGAGGAGGAAATCAATGGCAAAGCATTGCTAAATATCTATACGATAATACGGCGATGGGGTCGGTTGGTTGTTTTGCAAAACAACTCATAACTGATGGTATTTGCCCATCGTGCCACATTGTCAGCTGGCAGACCATCACCCCATAGCATGACCATATCGCCCACGCCCACAGGCAGGTTTGTGATATCTATCATCATCATATCCATGGCAATGCGTCCAACGATGGGAGCAAGATATGCACCATCATCTTTGGTAATCAACACCTTAGCATCGTTTTGTGTGCGAGGATAGCCATCGCCATAGCCAACACTTAGCACGCCAATGCGAGTGGGTTTATTTGCCATCCACACTCCGCCATAGCTGACTGTTTCGCCTGCATTTAACTCATGTATGGCAAATATTTGGGTACTAAAATTCATCGCAGGGAGCAAATTTAATTCATGAATATCACTGCCCATCACAGGACTTGCTCCATATAAGGCAATCCCTGTACGTACCCAATCATGATGAGCATGAGGAAAATTGATGATGCCTGCTGAGTTACATAATGAGCCTTGTATGTCATTACCGTACTTATCTTTTAAGATGGTCAATACATCATTAAATCGCTTGATTTGTAGGGCATTGGTAGGATGGTCTTTGTCATCAGCACAGGCAAAATGACTGATAAGAATCAACCGATAACCCTTGTTATCTAAGAGTTTGGCAGCGGTTAGTACATCATCACCAAAACCCAAACGGTTCATGCCCGTGTTATATTTTAGCCAAATGGTGCCTGTGGGGCTGCCCATAGGTACAAGGTGTGATAACGCCCAATCCAGCTGTGTTTGGCAGTGTATCACACATTCAAAACCGTGTGTTTGGGCATCAAACCATTCATCCTTATCAAGCACACCCCCCATAAGAATGATGCGTTTGGATAAATGCCCACAAATTTCATGCACTCTTAGGGCTTCATCAAAACTTGCCACACCAAAAGCGTCTGCATCCATAAGAGCAGGCAGACAGTGAGCCAACCCATGCCCATAAGCATTCGCCTTGACCATGGCCATGACAGAGGCATGGGGGGCGTGGCGTTTGATGACGGCTAGGTTATGAGTTAGGGCAGTTTGGTTGATACTAATGTGGGTGTGTCGCATGGGCTGTTCTGTCTATTTGTTATTAACTCATTGATTTTCATGGTCATTGGGGGTCAGATTGTCAAAGCGGGTATATTCTCCCACAAATTTTAGGGGTAATTTACCAATTGGGCCATTACGTTGCTTGCCAATGATAATCTCAGCCAAATTTTTGTTGTCCGCTTTGTCTTTGTAATACACCTCATCACGATAGATGAACATAATCAGATCGGCATCTTGTTCAATTGCTCCTGACTCACGCAAATCCGCCATCATTGGGCGTTTGTCGGTACGTTGTTCTAGGCTACGGTTAAGCTGGGATAGAGCAACGACAGGGCAGTTCATCTCACGAGCCAGAGCTTTTAAACTTCGGCTAATCTCGCCAATCTCTTGAACACGGTTATTCTCCATACCAGGGACTTTCATGAGCTGTAAATAATCCACAACAATCATCCCCAGTCCCTCTGGATGGTTTTTAGCAATACGTCGGCAAGTAGAACGGATCTCAGATGGTGGTAGGTTGTTGCGGTCATCAATGTATAGGTGGGTATTTTGATAAAATGTCATCGCCTGAGACAGACGAGCCCATTCCTCTTCGGTCATCCTTGCTGAACGTAGGTTGCTTTGGTTGATGCTACTAAACCCTGACATCATTCGCATGACGATGGATTCGGCGGGCATCTCCATGGAGAACATGACCACAGGCAACTCTTGCACCAGCACCTCTTGGGCCAGATTCATGGCAAAAGTAGTTTTACCCATGGAGGGGCGTGCTGCTAAAATGATAAGGTCGCCACGTTGTAAACCTTGGGTTTTGTTGTTCAGCTCTGTAAAGGGCGTTCGCAGTCCAATGAGTCCGTCTTGACGCCCTTTGATTTCAATCAGTTGATCGGTGATGCTTTGCAAAATGTCCTCAACTTGTCGCACGCCTTGTTTGCCTGTGCCATGAGAGTAATCTTCATTGATACGAAAAATATCCGCCTCAACCACATCCAAAATCTCGCTTACGCTCTGCTTTTTGGGGTGATAGGCCAAATTTAGCATGGTATTGGCAGATTTGATGAGTTGACGATAAACCGAAAATTCACGCACCCTCTTAGCATAAGGAATTAGGTTAAAGAGTGTGGCAGGGCTTTGGTTGATTTGCATAAGATACTCCTCACCGCCTGCCATGGCAAGTAGGTTTTGCTGGTTTAAAAAGTCATGTACCATCAGCGTATCATAAGGTTGACGAATGCGTGATAAGTGATTGATGGCATTGAAAATCTGACGATGACGCTCACCATAAAAATCCTCCGCTTTGATGATGCCATCAATCTTTTCAAAGGAATCATCAACACTCATAAGTGATGCCAATAAAGCCCGTTCAATGTCCATATTGTGTGGTGGTTGTAGAGTTAGTAGCTCATCAACAGCAGTTTTGGGGTTTTTTGGGGTATTTGGGTCGGTCATTGTGATTGTATTTTAAAATGGGTGCTAAATTTTATCATAAAGCCCAAAAATGTGCTTTTTAAAATATCAATTAATCGCTAAAATAGACGAATCATTTATCCACACATGACAAAAACATGCAAAATACCCTCTTAAAACCCCTGCTCATCACCACAGGCGAACCTGCTGGCATTGGTATGGACATTGTTATTGATGTGCTTGCTCACCATAGCCATGCTTTATCCGTACCGCTTATCATTTGTGCTGACAAATATGCTTTTACCGAGCGAGTGGCACAACTAACAAGGCAAAATGTGGTAAAAAAAGACATATTGGCGAATATGGCAGTGGTGGATGATGTTCACACACTTAACCTGTCTGCCCCCCATCCCATCTGTCTGCTTCATGTGCCTTGTGCCAGTCCTGTGGTTGCAGGCGTGCTAAATGCTAACAATGCCAGTATGGTTCAAGCTCAGCTTGATATTGCTCACACGCTTGCCAGTACGCACCAAATTCGTGCTATCATTACCGCTCCTTTGCAAAAGTCTGTGATGATAGACGGAGGTGTATGCCTAGATAATGGCGATAAATTTAGCGGTCATACCGAATATTTTATGAGCAAGGCAGGCGTGGATAAGGTGGTGATGATGCTTGCCAATGCCAAAATGAAAGTTGCTTTGGTAACCACGCACCTTCCTCTAAAAGATGTGGCAAATGCCATTACCCCTTACGCCATTTACCAAACGGTACAAATTACCCATGATGAAATGGTACACAAATTTGGCATTACCTGTCCCAAAATTTTGGTATGCGGACTAAATCCTCATGCAGGCGAAGATGGGCATTTGGGCGATGAAGAGCTGACTGTGATTAACCCTGTTTTGCAGACATTTGCCAAACAAGGCATGGATGTCAGTCTTGCCATGCCTGCCGATACACTCTTTACCGAGCGGAATTTGGCGGCGGCGGATGTGGTGATTGCCATGTATCATGACCAAGGGCTTGCTCCCTTAAAATCGCACGGTTTTGGTGATACGGTCAATATCACTTTGGGTCTGCCCTATGTGCGTACCTCTGTTGATCATGGCACGGCATTGACACTGGCAGGGACAGGGCAGGCGAGCAGCAGTAGTCTTAGGCGTGCCATTGATATGGCGATGATGATGAGTGGGGGCTGATGAGATTTTCGCTGTTTTAAATCCTACCACCGTCTTTTGCCATTGTCATGCTGTCTTTATGATGGGTTAATTTTAAATATAAAAATATGCCAAAGACGACATTAATCATACCTGTGATTAAAAACAGTTGGGCAATGGAGAGTTTTAATGCTGTTAGAATGATGATGGAGAAGATGGCAGAGCCGACCATAAATATCGCATTAAAGATATTATTTGCCCCAATAATACGTGAACGATGACTGATGGGGGCATAAGCCTGCATAAAGGCATATAATGGCACGATATAAATACCCCCTGATAGACCCAATAAAAACAAATCAGCAAACACCCGAATTGTGCCATTTAGATTTAATATCTCACTGATGGTATAAGTACCATGGGCAGGTGCGATGATATGTATGCCACTTAGTGACAAATACAAATCCACAGCAAATAAGCTAAGCCCGATGATGCCAATGGGCAAAAGTTTTAGGCTGATTTGGTTTTTGGTGAGTGTTTTACATAATAACGACCCAATGGCAGTACCAACAGAAAATAGGGTCAATAATAAAATCACCACAGATTCATTACCATGCAAAATCACTTTACTAAACTCAGGGGTTTGGGTTAAAAAAGTCGCCCCATAAAACCAAAACCAGCTATTGCCCAAAATGATAAAAAATAATAACGGCAAACTGTATAAATATTTGATGATGCCAAAACTGGTGCGAAAAATATGATAATCAATATCTAAGTTGGGTTCGTGGGGTGCAATAGCAGGCACAAAACCAGATGCAATAAAACCCAAAACGGCGATAAATAAGGTGGTTGCTGATATCCACACAAGCGAGTTATCAAGCTGGGTTAAGAACCCTGCCATCATCATGCCAGTTAAGATGGCAAGACTGGTACCCGTCTGAAACAGCCCATTTGCCCCGACCAATTCATCTTTGTGCATGACCTCAGGCAGATAAGCGTATTTGATGGGGCCAAAAAAGGCAGAATGCGTACCCATTAAAAACAACGCCACAAATAGCAGTGGATACAGCTCAAAAACAAAACCCACAGCCGCTAAGACCATGATGATGATTTCTAACAGTTTAATGTTACGTGTCAGCCATGATTTTTCATATTTATCAGCGATTTGCCCTGCCAATGCTGAAAATAAAAAATAAGGCAGAATGAACAGCAAGGCGGCAAGGTTGTTTAGTAGACTGACCGCAACCCCCATTTTAGCAGCAGCGGTGTAGGTGAGTACTAAGATGAGTGCTTGTTTGAATATGTTGTCATTAAATGCCCCTAAAAACTGAGTGGCAAACATTGAACTAAAACGACGAGTTTTAAATAAAGAGAATTGGGATGCCATGATGCTTTGTGTTGATAATAGAAATGTTGTTGTTTATAATAGCAGAGATTTTTAAAATTTTTAAAATTATCATGAAAAAAGTTGTATTTGTGCACAAAAAAACACCCTTACTCTTATGCCTGCATACCGTGATGGGGATTGGGATATTGCCTGCAACAGCCAGTCCGCTGTCGGTTTCATCATTAACCAATAACCCTGATTTGCCAACATCTGTAAATGGGGCAATGACCATGACACAGGTTATGGACGAGGTTGACCAAAACACGCCCAAAGGCACCGATGGTGTGGCAGCTACTTTGACTGATGACATTTTTTTTGATGACATCGCTGCCAGCCAAATACTAACCACAGCACAGATTGAGAATAAATTACAAAACGCTCATATAGACAATCATTTTGAGGGTGGTTTTGCCAAGATTGATGAGACAGATATTGCCACGCTTGATACAAATAAGACCCCCATTGGGCTAGATGAGCACGCCATCACCGAGTTGCCCACTTATGAGAGCATGCTTGCCAAGCAAGATAAGGCGCCAAAGAATGAGCTTGACCCAGCCGCTTATCTGCCTGAGTACGAATATAAAGCAAGTACACTGCCCCAACGCCCTGATGCCATTGTAGATGAGATTAAACCGCCAAATCTAATCAAACGCCTGTATTATCGCTTGTTTAATGACGGTGTGGAGGCGGTTACACGCCTTAAAGTCAATGTTTATCATGATGATGAATATGTAAAAGAGTATGTGGAACAGGAGATGGCGGTAAATGGTGCAGATGACTTTAAAGTACCACAAGCCAAGATGACGGCAGAAAAGATAAACAATGCCAAGCTGACCGATAATGCCCAAAAATTAAACCGCAAAACCCTAAAATCTGAGCCATTTGCCAATATCACAACCGCTCTAAAAGAGATCAGTGCCCAGAGTGTGGCAGATTTTGAGGCATCGGCGGCACGTCTTAGACAGACAGTCATTACCGCAGGTCAAGCGGTTGGTTATTATGACATGAATTTTAGCATAGAGCGAGCAGGGCCAGGCGAGATAAATTTGGTCATACACGACTTAGGAGAGCCTGTTATTGTCCATGATAGGGTATTAGAGGTGCGTGGTTTGGGGGCAGATGACCCTGCTTATCTTCTGGCACAAGAAAATGCCCCACTAAAACAAGGCGATGTCTTTGACCATGGTAAATATGAAGCAAACAAGGCGGTTATTGATGAGGTCAGTGGTGAGCATGGTTATTTTGATGGCAGATGGCTGAATCATTCGGCGGATGTGGTATTGCCTGATAATGTGGCGGATGTGAATTTGGTCTATGATACAGGTGAGCAGTATCATTTTGATGATGTGGTTTTTTTTACCATAGATGGCGATACAGGGAAAATGACGACCGACCCTGATAAACTGCCTGTCAAACCTGAGTTGTTACGCAAGTTAGTCAGCTTTGAGATGGGTGATGCCTACAATCGCAGCGCCACACGCAACCTAAGCAACAATTTGCTTGCCACGGGTTATTTTAATACAGTAAACACCGAGACAGTCCTGCCCAGTCAGACCCCAGAGGAGGGGATTAATTTTGAAAATATCACCACCCAAACAAACGATGGCAGTGAGACGATAGATTTGGGTGATGGTGTTACAGCAACCATTGAGCCGATTGATTTTAGTACAAGTGAGATTATTAGTGATAAACTTGCTTTGGTCAAACAAAAAGCCGAACAACTCTATAATGCTCCTGATGACCGCCTGCTTGTTACAGACAGTAGTAAGCAATCACGCAGTATCTTAGGGCGTATCTCAGATGCGATCAGTAGCGTAGCAAAGATGATATTACCCGATGAGTCAGGCGATGCTCTGCCAGAGCTGTCTCAGGATGTGCAATCGCCTGTGCTGGCAGGGCGAAAGCGTGGGCAGGATGTCTATGAAGATAAAAAAGTACCCCTGTATGTCTTTGTGATGTCGGACAAGCCCCGAGATGCCCAAATCGGTGTGGGTTGGGGGTCAGACAGTGGCACAAGATTTATCACAAGGATTGAGCATAATTTACTCAACCGTGATGGCATGCAAGCAGGAGCGGATGTACGGATATCACAAAACAAAAAAGGTGTAGATACTTACATTACTCGCCCCATCGGTCACCCCTTAAATGATAAAGCCAAAGCATCACTGGGCTATAACGAGGAGAGAATTAATCAAGGTGTGGGGCATTTTGATTTGTCCAGCAGAACCTTAGAGACAGGATTAAGCCGTAATCTTGTCAAAGACAATGGTTGGAATCGCACCTATTCGCTAAAATATCGTTTAGATGAGCTTAAAACCAACGCCCCACGGGAGACATGGCAGGATCTGCCAGTGCAATTTGAACATGGTAAACCTACCCAACAAGCACTACTGCTAGGTTATGCCATGAATAAGATGGTGGCGGATAATTTGGCAAATCCCATGAAAGGTTATCGTCAGCACTACTCATTAGAGCTTGGCAAACAGGGCTTATTAACCGATACCGATATGGCAATACTAAGAGCGGGGGTAAGTGGCGTGTATAGCTTTGGTGATAACAGCCATGGAAAAGACCGTCAGCACCAGCTGATTGGCAGTCTTAATTTGGGCTATTTGTGGGCAGATGACTTTAATGCTGTACCGTATAAATTACGCTTTTTTGCAGGTGGCGACCAAAGCATTCGTGGCTACAACTATGACAGCTTATCGCCTTTATCTGATAAAGGTTATCTGACAGGAGGTCAAGCCTTAGCCGTAGCAAGCGGTGAGTATAACTATGAAGTCCTAGAAGGGCTAAGATTGGGTGTATTTGCCGATGTGGGCAATGCCTATGATAAGGATTTTAAAAATGACACCAAAGTTGGAGCAGGCGTGGGTGTGCGTTATGCCTCCCCGGTAGGACAGGTGCGATTAGATGTGGCAACGGGCGTGGGAGAAAAAGATAAATCGGTGAAATTGCATTTTTTTATCGGAACGCCTTTTTAGTGGTTTAATCATGAGTTTTTATCCTAGCTTAACATGCAAATTTATTAATTATCTGATGGGTTAATTATCTGATGGATTTTCTACAAAACTGATGAGTAATAATCGGATTATCTTTATGATGGGTTTTGTTGATGTTTAATTTGACATTATTTGACATTGAAAAATTACTCAAATTATGGTTTAATGCACCATTTTTGATAGACTTTATCACCTAACGACCGCTTTGCCATGACTGACCACAAACCCACCAACCAACAACCTAAACCTGATGATAAGGCGGATATGGATTCTCGTCAGTCAAACACACCAATCTTGCCCAACACACCGCCAACATCTAAATGGCGGATATATCTTATTCGTCTGTTTATCGCCATCATTGTCGTGCTGATGCTGATTTTTGCATTGTTGTTTTATGCCATCAGTACCGAGACAGGTACCAAGTTTGTTTTGGAGAAAATTGCAGCCGAGACAGGTACTAAACTCTCTTATGGCAAGGGCAGTTTGCATGGGGGGGTGTGGGTATCAGACATCGTTATTGCCCAAGGCGAAGAGGTGCAAATTAAGGTCAATCAAGCCTATGTCAAATTAGGCTGGCGAGCGGTCTTTGCCCGTCAGGTGCATTTGGCACAGGCAAGCATTGATAGACTGGACATCATTAATCATAAGCCGTCCACAGATGAACCATTTGACTACCCAACCATTGATTTGCCTGTCAGTCTACGCCTACAAAATACGACCGCAAACACCGTCAGCTATACCCAAGCAGATGATAAGGGCGGTTATAAAGAGCCTGTTTATCTGTATGATATTGCTTTGGTAGATGGCAAATGGGCAGGCAGTCAGGTGCAGGTTGAAGGTGCAAAAATCAACATCAATCACGACGTGAATGTGAGTGATGTCAATGCCAAAATTGATTTGACGGGCGACTATCCACTCTCTGCCACAGCAAAAGTGAATGTGTCTGCTTTGGATAAAGCCCATTTTGATACCTTGCATCTTAGAGCCGAAGGGACACTCAAACGCACGCATGGCAAGGTGATAAGCAAATATAACAAGCATGACATTCATGGTGAGTTCATCGCTCAGGGGCTAGATGATGGCTCGCCATTTAGTGCCAAATTATATATTGACCATGCCGTCTTGCCTTATGCTGATGAACAAAATATTACAATAAAAGATGGGATAATTACCGCCGATGGCGTGGTTGAACGCATTGAGATACGCATGAATGCCAATTTGTCGGGTCAAGACATGCCAAATGGTCATTATTATGGTCGGGGTGTGGTGCGTGATGGTGGCATAGACATTGAAATGTTAACAGCGGACACCCCAAGCGGACAGCTGACCGCTGATGGTAAGATGGAGTGGTCAGATGAGTTCATGATGGATGTAGCGGTGCATGGTCAGGGTGTGCAAGTGCGTGAGTTCATGCCTGTTGAATATGCTGATTATCAGGCTTATCTGCCCAGAGTGTTAGATGGGACTTTGGGATTTCAATATTCTTCTTTGGATAAGACAACCAATGAAACTCGCTTAGAATTTGACTTGACTCAAAAAGATGGCGAGAGCGTGCAGGCGAGCCTTGTCCAAAGCCAAGACAGTCCTAATGCTCCGTGGCACATTCATGCCGATTGGCAAAATGTTGTGAGAACAGGTGTACCAAATATTGATAATATCAACAGTCCTTATGGCTCAGCAAGCATTCGCCTAGAAGAGGGAAAAACCTACATTGAAGGCAAGGCGAATATTAAGAGATTATCAGTTGCCCCTGCTGGGGATTATGACATTCGTGCTAAGATTGAACAGGGTGAGCGGATTGATTTGACTGATTTTCATTATCAAGGCGACGTTGGGCATTTGACAGGGACAGGGCGTATTGACCTTGCCACGACCAACACACCTTTGAGCTGGCAGTTTGATTTGGCAACCGATGGTTTTATGCCAAATGCCTATTTTGATGCTCCTGACAAAACCCCATTTTCAATGATTAAAGGAACCATCCTAGCCACAGGGCGAATGCGTGAAGATGAAAAAAATACCAAAACAGGGTCAGCACCAACCACAACACCACAAAAAGAACCGCATGGCACAACCAAACAGACACATGAGATTAATATTGTTCGTTCAGATTTGACAGCGACGCTGACCGATGGCAATACCGTGAATGTATCAGGCGAGGGTGGGGCATCGGTGCAGATGGTGAATGCAGAAATTGAACATTTTACCGCTGATTTTAAGGGTAAGTTTGCTCAGAGTTTTCTGCCTAAGATTGGTGCAGGTGATGTCTTGCTTGATGTTCATGGCGACCTAAATAAGATTAATATCAACACCTTAGACTATCACACCCCCAAAGGTAAGCTGTCGGCTTTGGGCATGTTAACTCTGTCTGAGGGCATCGGTTGGGAGGTGAGTGCTCGTCTTGATGAGATAGACACATCCGCCGTTGTGGATAATACGAGCTTGCTTGCTGTCATTACAGGTGATATGAGTAGCACAGGCAGTTATCAAGATGGAAGCCTTGACAATCTCGCCGCCAAATTTGCCGGTCAGCTAATCCATGATGACATACCAAATGGTCAGCTTGTGGTGGATATCAGTGGTGCTAATGATAACTTTGTGGTACATCGTTTGGAGCACACAGGAGAAGCAGGCGAGCTCTCAGCGTCAGGTGTGATAGACATTGGGCAAATGGCATGGGATTTGACGGCAAAGATGAATGCTTTTAACATCGGTTATTTTGTGCAGGACATGGACAGTGCATTGACAGGGGGATTTAGTACAACAGGGCGATGGGCTAAGGACATTCAGAGTGTTGCCATTAATGATTTGTCATTGACAGGCACCATGCAAGGGAATAATGTTGTTGCCACAGGTTCACTGTTTGGAGAATTTGATTTGCCCGAGGATTTGAGTGGTTATATCAGCAGTCTTAAAACCAATTCTGACAGTTTTGATTTACAAAACATTACCGATTTTCAGCGTCAGTTAGAGCAAAGCACCAAGCAAACACGCCAAATTATTCGCAAACTAGATGCGAACAAAGTTCAGCTTCGTATGGGTGATAATGTCGCAAGCATGCACGGTAATGAAAAAAATCTCACCATGGCACTAAATCTTACCAATCTAAGTCAGCTCATGCCTGATGCTAGGGGGGCGATAAAAGGCGGTTTGATTTTGGTGGATGACCGTACTGAGTTGCCAACCATTTATGTGGATTTAAATGCCAACGACGTGCGTACGGCTGATATCATCATCCAAAAGGCAAATGTGGTAGGCAAGATTGTCAATTTGGGTAATGCCCCCAGTCATCTGTTTGCCGAGGTGTCAAATGTCATCGCCATGGGACAGATGGTAAGTTTGGCACGTCTTAATTTTAAAGGCACACAGCATCAGCATGAAATGGCATTGACAGCAAAAAGTGATCAAGTGCAGACGCATGCCAAAGTGGTGGGCAGCTTTAACAGTCAGACCAAGACTTATGAAGGCGTACTCAGTGAGGGGAATATGCAAACTCACTTTGGACTGCTATCACAAAGACAGCCGACAGAATTTAAGATGGGACCAGATAAGAGTTTACAAATAGCCCCTCATTGTTGGCAGACCAGTAAAACTCGTGCAGGCGGTATAGGGTCTTTATGTCTACAAGACACGTTGGTCTATACGCCTAATGAAATAAAGGCGGATGTGGTCATCCAAGACCTTGATACGTCTGTATTTTCACCCATTATGCCAAGCGATATTTTTTGGCATGCTAAGTTAAATGGTCAAGCTAAAATCAGTCATAAAAAGGGCAATATCAACCCTCAAATCAATGCACTATTGTACTCAGATAATGGACGAGTGGGGTTAAACAGTGATGATAAAGGCTATGTAGAGATGCCTTATGAGCGTATCTCGGTCATCGCTCAAAATACGCCCACAGGTCTAAGGTTACGTACCGATGTGGCAGGAACGATAGGTGAGGGTCATGCTGATGTGCTGATGAATCCATTTGTTGATGACAAACCCATCTTAGGTGATGTGGTCATTGATAACATTAATTTGGCGGTGGTGCGTCCATTTTTGCCAAATCTAAAAGCCTTATCAGGTACTGCCACACTTCAAGCTAAGGTGAATGGCACATTAACTCAGCCCCTGTTTTATGGGAATGCTGAGTTGATGAATGGTCATTTGGCGGTCATGGATGTGCCTTTGGATTTGGTGGATGTTAACCTATCGGCACAGATAGCGGGCACACAAGCAACACTTGTGGGTGATTTTATTGGTGGACAAGGACAAGGCGTGCTGACAGGACAGGCGGATTGGCAACAAGAACTACAAGCCAAAGTGAACATCTCTGCCAATAATCTGACCATCAGCTCGCCTCCTATGCTTGTGGCACAGGTCAGTCCTGATCTTGAAGTGATGGTCAAACCTTTGTCTCGCTATGTGGACATTAAAGGTGTGGTGGTCATACCATCGGCAACCATTCGCCCGCCTGAGGCACAGGGTAATGTTGTTCCCCAGTCGCCTGATGTATCGGTGCTTGACCGTCGTTTGTCGGGTAATGTTGAGCAGATATTGGAGGTGTCTGCTCCGTGGAGCATTAATGCTGATATTGGATTGGATTTGGGTGATGATGTGGTGTTTCGTGGTTTTGGTGCCAAATTACCATTGGCAGGGGCATTACATTTAACTCAAAGCGGACAAGGAAAAACCCAAGCTCGTGGTGTGGTGCAAGTGTCTGAACGCACTAAGATTGATGGTATTGGACAAAATCTAGAATTAAACTATGCCCAAATCCGCTTTAATGGCGACATGCTAAATCCTCGCCTATCCATCGAGGCTGAAAAAGAGGTGGAGAGTCAAACGGTGGGTGTTCGTATCAAGGGCACAGCAAACGCTCCGGATATTAGTGTGTTTAACAATGCAGGACTCTCCGAGCAGCAAGCGATGAATGCCATCATCACAGGGCGACTGGATTCATCGGCAGACAGTCAAATCTCTGAACAGGGTTTTCGTTCACAGGTTACCAATAATCTGGCAGCAGCAGGGTTAAGTCTTGGCTTGTCAGGCACACGTTCATTGACTAATCAAATTGGCAGTGCCTTAGGTCTTGAAAGTCTGACGGTGGATGCATCGGGCAATTCAAGTGATGCGAATGTGAATGTTACAGGTTATATCACGCCTGACTTATATATCCGCTATGGTGTGGGCGTGTTTAATGCCCAAACCGAATTATCCATGCGTTATCAACTGACTCGCCGTGTCTATGTGCAGGCGACCTCTACCACGGAAAATATGGTTGATGTGATTTATCGTTGGAAGTTTTAGATCGGGTATGGCAAGTTAATTCGTCTGCCATGTCATCTTCAAATCACAGACAAAAGACGAAAAACCAAAAGGCACACCTAAATGAGATTAGCGGTGTGCCTTTTGGTTTGGAGATTTATGATTGAAATGGGTTATTTGGTTAAAATCAAGCGGTTATTGCGTGTCAGACGTAAGCGATATTCCTCGCCTTGATGCTCAATTCGCACTTCCTTGGTCAAAGCGAATAAGTTTTGTGAATGCAGGGTGGGCAGACGAGTGGATTCACGGTTGCTAAAATAACGAGCGATGGTCATGGTCATGACAAGTTTCCTTATGATTGGACGGGTTGCGGATATTTTTCCGAGCCGTCTGGCTGATAATAACTATTAGCTTAAAATGATAATTTTATCTAAACACTAAATTTTTACAAACAATAAAAGTTATCATTTGTTGATATAATATCAAATTTTTCTAAGATTGCAAATACAAATTACAAAATTTGGCAAAACTGACCATTTTTCTGATAAAAGGTATCAATATGACTACCAAATGCAAACAATTACCAAAAATCACCCCTGTATCAGTGGCACTGTTGCGATACGGCGATGAATTTTTGTTAGCAAGGCGTCATGCCCATCAACATCAAGGGGATAAGTTGGAATTTGTTGGGGGTAAAATTGAGCCAAATGAAACCCCTCAAATTGCCCTAATCCGTGAAGTAGGCGAAGAGCTGGGATTGGACATCTGTGCCAACACCATACATGAGCTTGGGCAGATTTGTCATGATTATGGCGATAGGTTGGTGAAACTGTATGTGTATGAGATTGTATTAACCAATAGCCAATATCTTGATTTTAAAGACAAAAAAATTGGCTTAGATAATCAGGCACTGTTATGGCTTGACAAAACGACATTGTTGCAAAGTGCTAAGCGATTGCCACAGGCGAATTGGCAAATTTTGGCATGGCTGGATGATAAATGATAAAAATATGCCGATTTTAAAAATAAATAAAACTTGTCAAAATAGACAAATTCCTTTAAAATTTAGAGACTTTTAAGGCGTGCCTGCCTTTTGTATTTATCATGAAAAATATCTGTCTAAACAGCAGGTCGGTTGCACGATTTTCAAGAAAAATAAAAACCTTGAAATTTCTATTTGTTTTTACACACCATCTAAACTGTAAATTTTCATCAAGAACAGGCACGCTCTACATTCTTATTCATTCATAATTCTCATTCATTCATAAAAAGGTGCCACCATGAGCATTTATCAAGAACATCTTAAAAAACGCCAAACCCAAGAAGTTCAAGCGACTGAGTTGCTTGTTGCTCTTGCTAAGTTGTCCACTCAAAACATTACCGTACTGTTTTTTGGTGAGCGTATGGCTTTATCGGTATCGGATATTTTGACCAAACATGCCAAAGCATCCCTTGATGTGGCAGATACGCTTGCCTTTGTCAAAGACATCAGTGCCACCGACACCACCATTGATTTGGGGCAGGCATTAAAAGCAGGTAAAAAGGCAAGCGACTTTGCCAATGGTGCAGAGGTATCTGCCACAGACGTGGTATTGTACGGATTTGGACGTATTGGACGCATTTTGGCACGCTTGTTGATGAGTCGTCCTGCATCCGATAAGGGATTGCAATTAAAAGCTGTCGTGGTACGCCCAGCAGGAGACGGTGACCTTGATAAGCGTGGCAGTTTGCTAGAACGTGATAGCGTGCATGGTTGGTTTGATGGCTCGGTTGAGATTGACCATGCCAATAGTGGCATCATCGTTAATGGTCGCTTTATCAAATTCATCCACGCATCAGACCCCAGCGAGATTGACTACACCGCCTACGGCATTAATAATGCCATCGTGATTGACAATACAGGCAAATGGAAAGATGAGGCAGGGCTTGGCAAACATTTGGCAAGCAAAGGCATCAAAAAAGTACTGCTCACCGCCCCTGCCAAAGGCGACATCAAAAATGTGGTCTATGGTGTAAACCATGATACCATCGGGGGCGATACCATCGTATCGGCAGCGTCTTGCACCACCAACGCCATCACACCAACGCTAAAAGTGCTACACGACACTTATGGCATTGTAAACGGACACATGGAAACGGTTCATGCCTTTACCAATGATCAAAACTTAGTAGATAATCATCATAAATCTGACCGCCGTGGTCGTGCTGCCCCCCTAAACATGGTCATGACTTCCACAGGAGCTGCCTCTGCGGTATCCAAAGCCATTCCTGAGCTAAAAGGCAAACTCACAGGCAACGCCATTCGTGTGCCAACTCCAAATGTCTCACTTGCAATTTTAAACCTTAACTTTGATAAAACAGTAGGTTCTGCTGATGAGCTCAATGCCTTTATCAAGGAAAAATCCCAAAGTGAGCAATGGCAAGCACAAATTGACTATTCAGACAGTTCAGAGGCGGTATCTACCGACTTTGTTGGCTCCAAAAAAGTAGCGATTTTTGATGCAAAGGCAACCATCGCCAGCGACAACCGTGCCACTCTTTATGTGTGGTATGATAATGAGATGGGATATAGCACACAAGTTATTCGTGTGGCAGAGGTTATGGCGAGTAACTAATCAACTTGTTTTATTGTGAAATTAGTTGTTAATGACAGGGTGTTTGTGTTACATTAACAAATACTCTGTTTTGTTATACATTCACAAGATTGATAAACGTCTTTTTGAGTGTTGTTATTTTTTTGAGCATTGTTATGAAAATCAAACCCTTGCTAGCCTCCACCCTAACTGCCATTGGACTAAGTATGGCACTTGCCATGCCAACCACTGCATTTGCCCAAACCTGCAAAGTTACCAACCCGACAGGCACGCCACTAAACGCTCGTGCCACGCCTAACGGCAAGGTCATCGGACAAGTCAAAAACGGCACGACCGTCTATGTCTCAGAGTATGATTATGATGATAAAGGACGTCCATGGGTATTGGTGTTTCATGCTAGAACCGACCGATATATCGGTTG
The DNA here is from genome assembly GCF_001679005.1 of Moraxella nonliquefaciens. Taxonomy (GTDB): domain Bacteria; phylum Pseudomonadota; class Gammaproteobacteria; order Pseudomonadales; family Moraxellaceae; genus Moraxella; species Moraxella nonliquefaciens. The sequence goes on from NZ_LXTW01000032.1 coordinate 200,195, forward strand.
GGTATTTCGCGAGTTTATAAGTTGTTATTGAGAATTGTTATTAAAAAGAAGAGATTTTGTTTGTTTTTAAATTTTTTTGCAAAAATGCTTGACTTTATGACAAAATCCGATATAATACGCATCCATACAGCGAATGCTGACAGGCGGGAATAGCTCAGTTGGTAGAGCACGACCTTGCCAAGGTCGGGGTCGCGAGTTCGAATCTCGTTTTCCGCTCCAACTTTTAAAAGTTCAAATCAACAGATTTGGGCTTTTTTGTTGTTTAAATGCAATGGATTGTAAATTAAGCAAAAAAAGCAATTAAAACCACTTAGATTTTTGTTGCAAAAGTAACAAGTAACATCAAGAACATCAGCGTATTAATTTAACAACACCAATCAGAAATATATTCTAGGACAAATAATAAATCTCATCAGTCAGTTGCTGGATTTCTGATTTGTCATGGCTGACATACAGCATGGGAATGTGAGTGGTGCGGATAATCTGCTCAAAAAATGGCAAAATCTCTTGTTTATGAATGCTGTCTAAGGCGGATAACGGTTCATCTAAAAGTAACAAATTTGGCGAATAAAGCAACGCCCGCCCAAGTGCCACTCGCTGTTTTTCACCGCCTGATAGTTTGGTGGGCATACGCTGGGTCAGATGCCCCAATTTTAACAGCTCAATGATTTCATCGGGGTGAAAGCGTCTTTGGTCATCATCAATGTTGTGATAGCCAAATAGCAAATTATTCATCACCGATTTATGGGGGAAAATTTGAGCATCTTGGAACACCAAGCCCACTCGTCGTTGCTGAATGGGTATGTTGATTTTTTTTTCGCCATCAAACCAAGTTTGCCCATTGATACGGATACTGCCATTTTTTGGGGCATTTAGCCCTGCGATGGTGTGTAAAATGCTGGTTTTGCCAGAGCCTGAAATCCCAAACAGCCCCATGACAGGCTGCGATGATTGTAAATCAACGGATAAATTCAGCCTGCCAAGCACCAGTTGAAACTGACAATCAAATATCAAAGAGTTATTTTTTGATGTTTGTGCGGTTGGTGTTTGGGCGGTTTGTGTCATTGTGCAAGTCTTCTTTTTTGATAACGGGCATACCACTGCGACAACCATAATGCCGAAAACGCCACCCCAACTGACAACATTAACAATCGCATGATTTGGGCATCACTGTCAGGTTGTTGTAGTAGGCTATAAATCGCCAATGGCAAGGTGCGAGTCTCCCCAGATATATTGCCCACAAAGGTGATGGTTGCCCCAAATTCGCCCAAACTGCGACAAAACGATAAAATCGCCCCAATCACAATCCCAGCACCTGCCAATGGCAAGGTTATCTGAAAAAATGCCTGTAAACGGCTTGCCCCCAATGACATGGCGGTCAATTCAAGGCGTTTATCCACCAATTCAATGGCAAGGCGTACCGATTGCACCATCAAGGGAAAGCCCATGACTGCTGATGCCAGTACCGCCCCTTTCCAATTAAATGCCAAATCAAACCCCAACTGTGATAAATATTGTCCGATGACCCCTTGATTGCCAAATAAGACCAACAAAATATAGCCCGGTACGACAGGGGGCAGAACTAAGGGCAAAAACACAAGGGTTTCAAACAAAGACTTGCCAAAAAAATCTTTGCGAGCCAACAGCCAACCCATGGCAATTGCTGGTAACAGATTGACCAAAAGGCTCACGCTTGCGATTTGATAGGACAGTTTGATGACTGCCATCTCATCAGGCGACAGTGTTAGGTTCATGATTGTACCAAACCTTGATAAAAATGATGACAAGACACTGATTACAAGACACTAAAACCATATTTGCGATAAACCGCTTTGGCTTCTTTGGTCTGTAAAAAGTTATAATACTGCTGGGCTTCACGACTTTGCTTAACCATGCTGATGGGGTAGACAATCGGCGTGTGTGTGGTGATTGGGAAGGTGTTAATCACTTGCACATTTTTAACCACTTTGGTATCTGTGGCATAGACAATGCCCAACTGGCATTCACCACGGTTCACAAAGTTTAGTGCAGCACGCACATCTTCGGTCTCTACCAAACGTGGCCCGATGGTGTCCCACCAACCCAGGTTGGTTAGGGCTTCTTTGGCGTATTTGCCCACAGGCACGCTGGCGGTGTTGCCAGTGCATAGCTTGCCTGTAAAAGCATTACCGATGTCAAAGGATTTGTCTATTTTGATGTTGGTCTTGATGGGGTTGTTTTTGGGGGTAATCATCACCAAGCGGTTGCCCAATAGGTTTTTGTAGCTGCTGCTAACAATCTTATCTTTTTTGGCAAGATAATCCATCCAAGAGGTGTTTGCTGAGATATAAATGTCAGCAGGTGCACCTTGCTCAATTTGTTTGGCAAGGGTAGATGAAGCGGCAAACGAGGTTTTTACTTTGCTGTTGTATTTTTTTTCATACAACTTATTGATGTCTTCGACGGCGTTGGTCATGCTGGCGGCGGCATACACGGTGATGTCTGCATGAGCCGATGTTGCCCCCATGACCATCATGGCGATGAATAAGGGTTTGATGGCTGATTTGATGGTTGTTGTCATAACATGCTCCTGTTTGTTCTGTGGTTGTGGGGTTTGGGCGTTACTTTTTGACACCAAGAACAATGTGTGATGCCTTAATTAAGGCAGTAACAGACGAACCCACGGCTAGGTTTGATGACATCATTAACCGCCCCTGATTGAATGTGTTTGATGGTGGCGTTAAGCTGATTTCTTGCACTGATTGCCATGGATATTCTCTTGATATTAAATGTACTTTCATGAATTTGACATGATAATAAACCATAAATGTTAAATAAAACGATAAATTGTTTGGCAGATTTAATTTTATCACCCAATTTTACCATAAAATCATGTCTTGACCTACCACCCAAAAGTGGTAAATCATCTCTTATTTTTTATCAATATTTTTATCAACCTTTGCCAGCAACGCTTGTAGTAGGGCGTATTCTTTTTGGTCAAGTTGCAGGCGAGAGGACAGACGTGATAGGCGTTTTGGCAAATCTTTTAGTTCACCATCTTGGGCAAGGTTTAGCTTGATGAGTAGGTTTGTGATGGCGTTATTAAGCCCTGCCTTTTGAGCATGTGTGATGGCAGGTTCATCCCATAGGGTGCGGTAATGAATGTTGAGATTATGTTTAAGATTATGCTGATTGTAATGCGTGCTGTCTTTAGTTTTGTTGTCATTTTGTTGGTCAAAGTAGGCATAGAGTGTGCTTGTGATGACCTGCACAGCACTTGCCACGTTAAGTACAGGATAAGTAGGATTGGCAGGGATTTGTAGATGATAATCCGCCAATGCCAACTCATCATTGGTCAGCCCCCTATCTTCACGTCCAAAGACCAAGGCTACTGTTGCTTTTGGGTTTTTGGATAAAAAATCATGGCAAAGTGAGGCACATTCATTTGGGGTGATGAGAGGTTTTGGCAGATGGCGGGTGCGTGCTGATGCCATGATAATCAAGGCGTGCGTTGATAGTGCGGTCTTTATGGTATCGATGATGACGGCGTTATCTAGGATGGATGTGCCACCTGCGGCGTTGGCGTAACTGCTGTCATCGATGGGCAGGCGAGGGGAGACTACTGTCAAGTGAGACAGTCCCATGGTGTGCATGGCACGAGCTGCCGAGCCGATATTGGCAGGTAAGGTCGTATTGACCATGATGGTATGAATGCGATTTAAAAATACGTTTGGCATGGCAAAATTTAACTCAATGAGATTTATTTTATCATAAAATCTGACCCAAAGGCATCTTTTAGACGGTTTAGGTTGTTGTCAGATGGATATAGGCGAAAACGGTTGTTCGTCAGTACTTTGCAAATACTGCATTCATCATATAAGTATAGCGACACAGGCAAACAACCATCAGGGGCATCGCCCATGTCAATAATAGCTCCCCCATCTTCGGTGGTTGTTTTGGATTTTATAAATCCTGCGATTTCATCAGGATTTGGAGGGGCATTTTCTTTTAATAAATCGGTCAGTACTGATAACCGCTGGATGTCGTGGCTGTGTAGTTTGACGTGTAAGCCATTTAAGGATTTTAGGCGTGATTCGATGATATTTTGCCCCCCTTGTAAGCGAGCGAACACTCGTCCATCACTTTCATTGACGCTGATGCGAGCGATGAGAATCACGCCATTTAGGTTATTTAACTGTTCCCAATCTTTTTTGTCAATCTTTGCCAGTGTTTGCATATTTAGACGTTTGGGATTGAAGTTTTTGTCTTCTTTGGTCAGATGGGCGTATTTTTGAGTTAGTGTGGCATTTAGGCTGACGTTGCTTTCAATTAGGGGTAAAATGCGTTGATATTTATCCATATAACAGCTAAGCTCCAAGCGACAACTGCCATCGTCTAAGGTAATGGCGACACGATTGCCAAAATTTGCCACATCTATTACAAGTCCTGCCACCAAGGCAAATTTGCCATAGCTTGTCTCAGACACCTCGCTTAGGTTTTTAACGTTGGTATAACAGGATAACTCATCACGATAAGCATCCATGGGATGACCTGTCAGATACAGTCCCAACGTGTCTTTTTCACCTCGCAGGCGTGTTTGTTCACCCCAGATAACATCAGGCAAAGGGGGGGCGACCGACAGACCCTCATCTACCTCGGCAAATAAGTCAAATGTCCCCGTTTCATTATTAAGTCGGTTTTGGTGAGCCACTTCCATGGCTTGGGGGAGCTGCTCCCAAAGTCCGCCACGGATTTGGTAGGATAAGTTTTTGCCATGAACATCAAGCAAGTTGGGAGATAACACGCTTGCTAAATCATCAAAACAACCAGCATTAATGAGTGCTTCTAAGGCACGTTTGCCAACTTTTTTGGTATCTACACGATTACAAAAGTCATACAAGTCTTTAAATGCCCCTTCGCTTCTGGCTTTAACAATACTGGCAACCGCATCCTCGCCCACGCCTTTGACCGCCCCCAGTCCATAGATGATGGTTTTAGGGTCATGAGCGACAAATTGAAATTGGCTGTGATTGACCGATGGTGGCAGTACGTTTAGGTCAAAGTTGTTTTTGCAATCACTGATTAAAAAAACCACAGTATCGGTATCATTCATCTCCGATGTCAGTACTGCCGCCATGAACTCGGCAGGGAAGTAGTGTTTTAGATAGGCAGTTTGGTAGGCAAGCACACCATAAGCTGCTGAGTGTGATTTATTAAAGCCATAGCCTGCAAATTTCTCCACAAGCTCAAAAATCTTAATGGCAAGCTCACCATCCACGCCAAGCCCCATCGCCCCCTCTTCAAATACCGACCGCTGTGCTGCCATTTCTTCGGGTTTTTTCTTGCCCATGGCACGCCTTAACATGTCTGCCCCACCCAGGGTATAACCTGCCAAAGTTTGGGCAATTTGCATGACTTGTTCTTGGTAGACGATGACGCCATAGGTTGACTCTAAGGCAGGTTTTAGCCAATCGTGCTGATATTTGGGGTCAGGATAGGCGACCTCTTGAATGCCATGCTTGCGGTCAATGAAGTCAGATACCATGCCTGTCTCCAAAGGGCCAGGGCGGTACAAGGCACACATGGCAATGACATCTTCAATATTGGATGGTTTTAGCTGTTTTAGGTATTTTTTCATCCCCGAGCTTTCAAGTTGAAACACGGCTGTGGTATTACCGTTTTGTAGAACATGTTCATACACCGCTGGGTCATCTAGGGGCAATTCATCCAAGTCAATGGGGTCAAGCCCTTCTTTGGCAAGGCGTTCGTCGATATTGTTGATGGCGGATTTGATGACGGTCAGATTTCTAAGTCCTAAAAAGTCAAACTTCACCAGTCCAACAGCCTCTACATCATCCTTGTCGTACTGGCTGACGATATGTCCCTCATCATCGGCATAAATGGCACTAAAATCACTGATGCGATTTGGGGCGATAAGCACCCCTCCTGCATGTTTACCGACGTTGCGAGTGATGCCTTCAAGTTTTTGTGCCATCTCCCAAATTTCAAGTGCTTGTTCGTGGTCTGGGGTGTCAGGGTTGGTTAATAAATCTTTTAATAATGGCTCTTCTTTGATGGCGTTATCAAGTGAGATGCCAGGAGTTTTGGGGATGAGTTTGGATATTTTATCGGCAAGACCGTATGATTTGCCTTGTACTCGTGCCACATCTCGCACCACAGCCCGAGCTGCCATTGTGCCAAAGGTGATGATTTGTGAGACTGCCATTCGCCCATAAGTATCAGCCACATAAGCGATGACACGGTCTCGCCCCTCAATACAAAAATCCACATCAAAGTCAGGCATGCTGACACGTTCAGGATTTAAAAATCTCTCAAAAAGCAAATCATAGCGTAAAGGGTCAAGATCGGTGATATTAAGACTGTATGCCACAAGCGAACCTGCCCCCGAACCACGTCCTGGCCCCACAGGCACGCCATTTTCTTTTGCCCAGCGGATAAAGTCCATCACGATGAGAAAGTACCCTAAAAATCCCATTTTTAAGATGATGTCCACTTCAAATTCAAGGCGTTTATCATAAGGTTCTCGCACCAAATCCCAGCTCTCATCTCGGCGCTCGGGTGGATAGAGTTTGTCTAGTCGTCTGTTTAGTCCATCTTTGGCTGTTTTGCAAAAAAATTGCTCTTCGGTCATGCCTTTGGGTATGGGAAAGGCAGGTAAAAAGTTCTTGCCAAGGGTGAGTGTTACGTTACAACGAGATGCCAAAAGAGTGGTATTTTCAATAACCTTAGGGATGTCGGCAAATAGGGCATTCATCTCATTTTGGCTTTTAAAATACTGCAACTCACTATAAATGCGAGGGCGTGTGGTATCTGCCAGTACATAGCCACTGGTGATACACACACGAGCTTCATGCGCCTCAAAGTCAGTACTGATGGTGTCCTCTTTGCCTTGACTTTGAACGCTGGCATTCATAAAACGCACATCATTATGAGCGATGATGGGTACGCCAAATTTCGCCCCTGCCATGATAATATCACGGTTTAGGTCATCATCATGAACGTGGGTGCGTTTGACTGCCAAATACAGACGGTCGCCAAAGGCTTGTTGCCAGATGCCTACCGCATTCATCCCGCCACGCAAGGCGGATGTTATCTCAGAGCGGTGCGTGAGTATGGCGATGATGCCTGCATTTTTGGTAGGGTCAAATAAATCTTGCTTTAAAACAATGGGTGTGCTTATCATAACTTTGCCATTTTCACCCATGGGTCGGTTGGTGTAGCTATCTGAGACCAAGCGTAGAATGTTTTGGTAGCCGTCGTTATTCATGGCATAGAGTATGACGCTAAACCCCTCATGTTCGGCAGTTGGGCTAAAATCATCGCCTGTGATGACCTCTGTGCCAAGCAAGGGCTTGATGCCAGCACCAAGGCAGGCTTTATAAAATTTGACCAAGGCAAAGGTATTTTTAAAATCGGCAATCCCCAAGGCGGTCTGTCCATCATCCACGGCAGCTTTGATGAGTTCTTTGATTTTGACGATGGAATCAACAATGGCGTATTCGCTACGCACACCCAAATGTACAAATGACATAAATTTACTCTGTTTTTAGTATTTAAAAGGGTTTGAAAAATTAAAGGCAGTCTGTCCTGCTTTTTATGGGCAAATCTAATCATGTATTGCCACAGGTATGGGATTGATGTCTTGACTGTTTTGGTAAAAGCCCATGCCCAAAGATGCCACAAAAATCAAAACAAAAACCGCCAAGACGACCAGCATGACTTTTTTAAGATGATGATGGCGTTTGGTGTGGGTATTTTTTATATTGGCTCTTTTTGTCATATTAATAAAATATAATAAAATCAATGATTTGTGGTATTGTTTTGGTAGATTTTTAGACAGTTACCAAATCAGGTTATTATAACATGGAAAATTTACCAAAATCACGGTAAAATTAAGCAAATTTTTGACCATCATTCTGACCGATTTATTCATGTTTCATATTATTCAGTCCAACAACACAGACCGCCTTGTTGGTCATCTCATTGATTTTTATAAAAAAAATAACTCATCAGATGAGCTTGCCCATCTGATTTTTACCCCTTTTACCGTCATCGTGCCATCTATGGTCTTAGGCGACTGGCTGACTAAAACCGTGGCGAGCCGTGTGGGTATTAGTACGCTGTTTACCGCTCAGTTTTGGGGAAAATATCAGTGGGATATGATGAAAACGGTATTGGCGTTGGATGCACAGATACATTTTGATGACGCTCTGTCTGTACCAGAGGTGGCGGTGCTGTCAGCATCCATCATGCGTTGGCGGATTTTTGGCTTTGTGATGAGTGAATTTAAAAAAGATGGCACACTGATGGATGATGTAGCCCATCCACTGTATTTTTTAATCAAGCCTTTGTATGATGATGCCAAAAACTTGCCTGAGCATCGGTTATGGCAGGCGTGCGATGAGTTATCACGTCTGTATGTACGCTATTTGACACACCGCCCCGAGTGGCTTAGTGATTGGGCAAATGGTGTATCTTTGGCGGATACTGTCAAGCAAATGATGAGTGATAAAGAGCGATTAGATAAAGCCTTTGGTGCAATACAGCCAAACGATGACGATAAGACAGATGATAATGACACACCCAAATGGTTGGTGGAGCACTATTTGGATTTGGAGCGACTGCTGGGCTATCTGTGGCAACAGCTCTTTGGTGAGACCTACCGTTATCGGTTGGTGTTAGAGGAGCGTTTTTGGCAAGTGTTATCAGGCAAGCGAGACAGTACTGCTCATCATGACGGTGATGATTCGCTGTCTGTGCGTGCCATACAAGAGCTGCCCAAAGCCTTGTATCTGTTTACTGTGCAACAAATCCCTAGGGCGGAGCTGGATTTTTTAAAACAACTGTCCTTGTATCTGGATGTGGTGCTATTACATTTTAACCCATCCATGATGTTTTGGGCGGATATTGTAGATAGGCAGTGGTTACAAACTCAGAAAATCATCCGTCCACACATGGTTTATCTCAAAGACTATGGGCATGGACTTTTGTCACGCTTAGGCAAAGAGTCCCGAGATACCTTTGCCATGCTTGCCGACCTGTCAGGGGGCGACAGTCATGGCAAGTGGCAGGTGCGTTGGCAGGATGATTTTGATGAATCTGTGTCCGATGATAACACATTGCCAAATCTGCTACAAGGTTTAAAAACAGACATTCTCATGCTAGACCATGATAAAGATGCCCATCATCAAGCAGGTGGACAAGTCATGACAACTTTGTTAAGTGATGATTGGGCGGATGATGTCTTTGATGACACACTCATGCAAAAAGTTCGCCCCAAAACCCCACTTAGGCTAGATACTAAAATGGACATGGGCAGTTTATCCATTCATGCCTGCCACAGTCTAAAACGCCAATTGGAGCTGTCTCGGCTTATGATAGCCAAGTATTTAAATGACAACCCACAGCGAGGTCTTGCTGATGTGGTTGTGCTGTTGCCTGACATTGCCAGTGCTCAGGATTTGATTCGTTCGGTATTTCCCGATGGCAAGGGGGCAGATGGGCTGACATTGCCCATCAAAATCACAGGAACGCCCGATAAGCGTATTGATGAGTTAATCAAGGCCATCATGGGGTTTTATACGCTGCTTGGTGAACCGACCAGTCGCTTTTATGCTGATGAAGTTAATGAGTGGCTACTGACCCCAGCTTTATATGAAAGTTTTGGATTGTCTTTTGATGAAATGAGGCGGGGGGTGGATTTGTTAAGGCGGGCTGGATTTAGAAGGGGGTTTGATGAACGACATCGCTCAAAAACCTTGCACGTTGATGACAGCGATTATCGTTATACATTTAGCCATGCCTTAGACCGTTTGGTATTGGGACTACTAACCCCCACCAAAACCCCAAGCCGTGCCTTACATCCCTTTGTGTGGCGTGCAGGCGTGTTCGGTGAGGCAAGCTTACCGCTTATGGGTGTTAGTCTAAATGATCAGAGTATCATCCACGCTTTGAGTGCCATACATGCAGGACTTTCCGACAATCGCAATCAATTGACCGCTGTGGATGGTGTGGAGCGATTATTAAATCATATTGAACATGAAGTCATCAACCGCTATTTTGGGCATTGGCATGACAGTGTTGGTATGCGGGCAATTTTTAATGCCAAAAATGCCATGATGAGCAGCCTACGAGCCAATCGTTATTATCACCACCACCTGAGTGTGGCAGATGAGCAGGTTGGTAATATGGTAAATACCGATGAGATTTATCTGCCTATGAAACTTGTGATAGAGAGTTTGTCTGAGATGGTTAAAGCACAGGCGATCAGTGCAGAGCCATCAGAGGTCATTACTTTTGCTCGCTTTGGCACAGTACGTAGCATTCCTTTTGGATTGACGGTCATGTTAGAGATGAATTTGACATCTTTTCCACGTCAAGACAGGGCGGTGCGACTGGATTTAATGCGTGCAGGGGTACGACGTTTGGGCGACCGTTATAACGAAGATGATGACAACGGGGCATTTTTGGATGCCCTGTTATGTACCAAAGATGCTTGTTTGATTTTTTATAAAGGATTAAGCAGTGATGGCAAAACGAAGCTATTGCCTGCCTCTGTTGTTAGCGAGTTGATTGAATTTTTAAAAACCGAAGCCCATTGGCAAGATGATGGCATGGGTGAATGGCAGGAGGGCACAACGATGCAGGCAAAAACAGATAAGCCAAATGATGAGATGACCACGCTTATCAATGAGCTTATGCCTGCCTTGGTTGAAGATTATCTCATCAGCTATCATGAACCGACATTTTTTGATAAGGCGGTGTATTATCGTCATGATAAGACAGATTGTGATGATGATTTGGCAAGCCAATTAAACGCACATCTAAACACAAGATTGACCGCTTTAAAATATCGCCAAAAACAAGCTCTGCCCCCACCGCAGTTATGGCAAGACATTCGCCAAACGCTAGATGCCCAAACAATCACGCCAAAACCACCATCGCTTATTATGGATGATACGGCAGTGCTTGATTTGGCGACACGGCTGGAACAATCCTTTGTTTGTCCAGATGATAAGGCACTTGCCCAACATATCAAAACAATGTATGAGCATTATGGATTAACTTTGCCAACGAACATGCAGGCAGAAGAGCTTATCGGCCCTTTTAAAAATATGGGCAAAACCTACTTGCACGATAAAGTCAAAATTGACAAAGCGTATGACCCTGATGGGCAAAATGAGCCTTTGACCTTAGACGCATTGGGGGATTATCATATCAATGAGCTGTTCATTCGTGGGGCAGGCTTTGGGTTATTTGATGAGATGCAAACAGCTCATGAATCCTTTTACCATCTGCTAGATGCCATGAACCAAACAAATGACCATCATCACAATGATGCCATCTTTGCCATGCAGGCTTTGTATTATGGCGACCGACTGCCAGCAGGACAGTTACGATTATCTATGCCTGATGAGTATTTTGCCCAGCTCAAAGATGAGCTTGGTGAATTTAATGCCATGCTAGACAATCTCAAATCGGATGAGTGTTATGCCAAAGCGTTAAAAGCGTTAAACGATGTTTTGGCAAATAACCGCCTAAGTACCACTTTAAGTCTCACTTGTGAACAAAGTGTGTTGCTTGTCTGTGATGACATTTGCATTGATATTACCGCCAATCTACCCACAGATGATACGTCATGGCGAGCCATTTTACCAAATACCGCCCGAGCTGAACATTTATTTAGATTTTTTGTTCATCATCTGTTATGGCAGATGACGGCAGATGATGACAAATGTAGTCTGTGGCAATACCGCAAAGCAGGTCATGATACTGATTTTGCAGGGAGAAAATTTGCCCTTAGTGGTATTGGTACAACTGTTGCCAAAGCCTATGTGCTAAACTTAATCCTACTGGCACAGCTTGCCAAGCAAAAACTGATTGTCATGACGCACCGAGATGGTTTGGCATACCTTGCTCATTGTCAAAAAGGTGATACAAAACCTACATCCAAACTGTTTGGAAAATGGATGGGAACACAAAACCATGACAACATCTATGATAATGACAGTCGCCATGAGATTTGGCAGTTGGTATTACAAGGCGACGACCCTTACAAAGCTCTGATGACATATTTGCCATTGGCGTTACCACTGTATCAGTTAATGTTTGATTCGCTCATTGCCATTGACTAATTGCCATTGAAAAAAGAGAGATGAATAAAATCAGAGCGTACCTGCCCTTGATTTTTTATCATAAATGACAGATTCAATCATTGGATTTTATCAAAATACTGTCAAAAGCAGATGCACCCCAACAAGGAGAATAAATGACAGCCCCAACCCATATTCCCGCCATTGATTGCACATTAGACCACGGTTATTTGATAGAAGCATCCGCAGGCACAGGCAAGACATGGACATTAACAGGCATTATTTTGCGTCTATTGATAGAGAAAAAATACGCCCCCAAGCGTATCATTGCCACAACCTTTACACGAGCATCCGCCAGCGAAATGCAAGAGCGAATACAGGCACGTATCAGTAATTTTTATCGCTACATCTCTTGGTTAAATGGGAAAAAATCAACACATCCTCACTGGTTTTATCATGTTGGAAATGCCGATAAATCTCAGAGTAAAAACATCAATGAGATATGGAAGCAGATGACAGAGCAGGCAGGCATGGCAGGTATTTTTGACCATGATGACCCCATTAATGAGTATTTGATAAAACAGCTGATAACAGACAGCGACCCCAACGCCTTGACACTGACCATTCGCCACTGTTCACTACTGCTGACAACATTAGATAAATTATTTGTGGGGACACTAGACAGCCTTGCTCAAAAATGGCTCAAAGAATTCTCTGACCAAATTGGTTATCAGATAAATACCGAGCTTAGTGCTAACAGCGATGAGCTGATTTATGCCCTCATTCATGATGCCCTGCGTCGTGAACATGTGCAAGTTGCCCAGTCGCCTCTGTATGCTCTCATTGACAGGACGGTGTTTAGTGATATCAGTTCGGCTTATAAAGCGGTTGCTGTGGCACTAAACTTTTATGACGCTCCCATAGATATGATGATGAGTGTGGATGAATATTTGACCGTGCTGGATAAACGATTAATGTCTATCTTTGAGATTGTGTCAGTATTTGAACCATTTTACGAACTTGATTATATGCTCTCATTTGGATTTAAAAATAGCGGTAAGGTTATCAAGGAATTTGGACGCCTAAAAAACATTATTGAGATGATAAAAATTCATCGTTTGGATTTTGTCAATCATATCAGCGATGAAGATAAATATTTTTTGACTAAATTAAGCGACATCAAAAAGGAAACGAACTTTAAAAAAGGTTTTGAAGTAAATAAACAAACATTTTTAAACCTACCATTAGATACATTACTTATTATCAGCGAGACAGTCAATGCCATCCATCAAATCCCTGAATATTATCAATCCCATTTATATCACACCATCGCCAAAGAAGTGCGTGTATTATTAAAAAACACCTTAGAGCGACAAAATAAAAGTACTTTCACCTTTCAAATGGTGCGACTCATCGAATCCTTAGAACATTCCCCTGAATTGGCAAGACACATTCGTCATCATTATCCTGTGGCACTCATTGATGAGTCCCAAGACATTAATGGACTACAAAAACGCCTGATAGAGCTTGTTTATTTGGATTATTTCAAACAAAGGCGAGACAAGGGTAAAACTGCCACGGGATTTTTATTATTGGTTGGCGACCCAAAACAGGCAATTTATCGTTTTCGTGGAGGAGATGTTGCCAATTATAACAGCATTAAACACCATGGGCAGAGTGATACATTGCCACCTTTATTAAACAGCCAGCTGACACTCACAACCAACCGCCGCTCTAATAATGAGTTAATTGATGGCTTAAATCATTGGTTTTCCCATCAAGATGATAAAGATGAAACATTCAATCCTGCTTATTTGGGGGATGATATTTATTATCACACCATCACCGCCCATAAAGAACAGAATTTATTATCATGGCAGAAGTTAAATAAATCAGCATTGCCTGATTATTTGGGAAATAAGCCATTGGCATTATTGCATTTACCCTATAAAGGTGATGATGATAAAAAATTGGACAAATACCAATACGTCGCTCATCATATTAACAGCTTGTTGCAAGGTGAACATCGCCTTGATGATAAAAAAATCAAACCTGATGACATTGCAGTATTGGCAAGAACCAAAAAAAATTTAGCACAGTTAAAAAAACATTTGGATAAATTGGACATCCCATCAATATCACCCAATGAGATTAATGTGTTTACCACAGATTCAGCAAAAGATTTATATGCTCTTATGACTGCTATGATAAGCCAAGATAGAGAACTATTAGGGCGATTGTTTATTACCAAATTATTTGGTTATGATTTGATAGAGCTTACCGATTTATTAAATGATGAGCGTGTGGTAGAGTCTGTTGTTTTTTATTTAAAACAGTGCCATCAGAGATTTTTAACATATGGCATTGCCAGTGCTTTGACACATGCTTTATTGCATCATCCATTAAATGATAATAATCTGTGGCAAATGTCCGCCAAGGCAGGCGAGCGATATTTGGCAGATTTGTGGCAACTGACCGAATTGATAGGGCGAGAATATGCACATCAAGAGAATAATGGAATAAAGCTCATTCATTGGTTTAGGGATAAGATGACAGGTTATGATGATAATGAAGATTATCAACAAATGACATTACCAAGCGAGTCTGGTATTAATCTTATGACCATTCATAAATCCAAAGGGTTGGAATTTCCCATTGTTTATGTGATGGATTTGGATGCAGCCGCCAGCAGTGGTAAGCATGATGATATTTTTTATGCTTATAGCGATGAACAATATCACCGTCGCATTTCACCCAAAAAAGATAAAATTAATGGCATTTTCATAATTAATGATTATTATAAAATGAAACAAGAACAAGAGTTGTTGGATGAGTGTTTACGATTGGGATATGTGGCATTGACCAGAGCGTCTGAACAGGTATTTGTGGTTGGACAGGATTTATATAGTATCAAAAATATAGAACAAAGACCATTATTTTTATGGTTTGATTGTGAGGATAAAAATATTGTATTGCCAAAACGCCTGACAAATAAGGTGGACGTCATCGCTTTGGCACAATCACAACAGCTAATAACCGATAAATATCACGGCGATGATGTGATATTGATGCCGATAAATTATCAGGCGTGGCAAAGAGTATTTACCAAAACATATTTTTATGGTGCATCCAAAACCAGTGCCACAGCATTAATGAATGCCTTTAATAAACCATCAATGATACAAGATAATGGCGTGGATGATGAAGTCATTATTCCAAATATAACAACTGCCGTGGATGATATTGATGTCATCTCTTATCCTGAACATGACATTCGCCCATTATTTGAAAAAGGGGTAAGTGCAGGTACTTTTTTGCATCATTTATTACAATCAATAAACCCCAATGATAAAAGCCATATCAGTAGCCAAATTGATGGTGAGATTACCAAATCAAATTTTGCTCATGCTTATCACAGCATGTATGGCAATATATCGGATGAGTCAAATAATGAATTGGATAATCAGATGACATTAAATCATCATCAAGCATTGATAGAGTGGATTTATGATATTGGTCATGTGTCATTTTTATCATCGGGGATAAGTTTGAGTGAATTAACGCCCAATCACTTTGCCAAAGAAATGGCTTTTACTTTAAGATTGACCCAAGGATTTGGTATTAATGAGCTTAATAGAGTATTTAAAACATACAGCGATAAAGAAATTTTCTTAAATGAACAAAATCCATCTATTTATTATAAATATCTAAATGGTGAGATGGATTTGCTTTATGAACATCAAGGTAGGTTTTATGTTGTTGATTACAAATCCAACTTTGTCAGTAATAACTTATCGCATTATCGTTCTGAGCAATTAGATTCTGTCATGAATAAAGCAGGCTATTGGCTTCAAGCATGCGTATATCAAGTAGCATTACACCGTCTTTTAAAATTACGCATCAAAGATTATGTTGGGCGTGAAAAGCAATATCTAGGAGCGGTAGAATTTATCTTTTTGCGAGGTGTAGATAGACGTGATGTGACATTAGGGCATATTAATTGGCAAGTACCATTACCATTGATTTATGCTTTGGATGAATTATTTGGATGAATGTCTGATTTGGCTGATTAAATAAATCAGCCAAAGCAATATCCTAACCACGTTAAAATAAATTTCAATAAAAAACAAAGAAAATCTATGAATAATTTATATCAAAATAACATTGCCCCCTATCTTGCCAAACGCATGCAAGACAACGCCCAATGGTATCAAAAAATGGGGCATATTGATAATTTTAAGTTCAGTGGTGCTGATGAGACGATATTTTATTTGATTTATTTTGTTATCAATCATTTACTACATGACGGACATACGGTATTATTATTAAACAAGCATAATAATATGGATAATGATAATAAAAATATCATCCATGACAAATGTAACAAATTAAGTTCATGGCAATTGTCCGTATTAAGTCCTGTGATGGTAATTATCTGGGATAAAGTGGGTCAGGATTTTAATTTTGATGAAATTTTTGGTCAAATTGATGAATTATCAGATGATAAAACAGCCTTGAACCATTATATTCACCATATCCAAAATAACCTAAAAGAGCGATATCATCAACAAAGCATCATCTCTAAAAACCACAATCATCAGCAAGATGAACAGACACTAAGACAGCTTAGTGAGATGATGATTCATCTGTTGCGTTTTTATTATTTAACAAGCATCACATGCAATCAAGACCTTGATAAATTTATCAAGTTGTTATATGCCAATCCTTTTTTTGTTCATGGTAATGATGAACGCTTGGATAAAGTGGTGGTGTTTTATCATGATGATACCACGCTATATCTGTGGTTGGGTCGCAGTTATCGGGCAGAACGTGAACTTTTATCCGCCATCCATGAGATTCGCAACAGCCCCATCCACACTCTAAATTTACCCATTAACCCATCACTCAATTTAGAACAGCAACAAGCCATCAGACAGGTGGCAAGCGAACCATTTAGCATCATCACAGGCGGCCCTGGAACGGGCAAGACTTTTACGGTTGCACAGATTGTGTTGGCATTGCATCATGCCTTATTAGATATGGGTAATGAGCTTAGTTTGGCACTGGTTGCCCCCACAGGCAAGGCCGCACAGCGTATGGCAGAGTCGCTCCAAAACGCATTAAAAGACAGTCAGACTGACATCATCTTACCTGAACCGATGACCATTCACCGCCTGCTTGGCATTGGTATAAGTGGTATGCCCCGATATCATACATCAAACCCATTACCCCATGAACTCATCATCGTGGACGAAGCATCCATGCTTGGCACAGAACTGGCACGCCATCTACTTTGTGCCATTAAGCGTGGAGCTAGGGTTATTTTATTGGGCGATGCTCATCAGCTTTCAGCGGTAGATGCAGGAGCGGTATTGGCGGATTTATGTTGCATACCAAGTTTGATGGCGACACGCACGCATTTGATCAAATCCAATCGTTTTTCTAAGGATTCGGGCATTGGGCGTTTGGCAGAACTCATCAACCAAAAAGATGATATAGAATTTGATAAACTCACCACACTCATTTGCCAGGACAGTCATTTGTCATGGACAGATATTGAATTTTTAAAGGCACAATCATTATTTTTACAGCAACAATTTTATAAAAATATCGCTGATGAATATATGGTCTGTGATGGCTTTTTTGCCCTAACCAAAACATTAAAAAAACACTTTGCCACATATGACGATGATGAAAAACAAAAACAGCTACAAGCATTAAATGAGTGTTTTAACCAATATCGTATCTTGAATGCATCACACATTGGTAATTGTGGTGATGAATTGATGAATAATTTTATTGAATCATTACATCGTGATTATCTCAAACTGCCCATAGCAAAATCGCCATGGTATCACGGTCGTCCTGTGATGATATTAAAAAATCGCTATGATTTGGGATTGTTTAATGGTGATATTGGTATTTGCTTGCAAAGTGGCAGACAAAGTCATGAATTGTCGGTGTATTTTGGTGATACCGTTAAAGGATTGCCGATTAATTTATTAGATGGTGATATTGCCACTACCGTCTATGCAATGACCGTACACAAATCACAGGGGTCAGAATTTGAAAAAGTCGCTGTGGTATTTTGTGATGATAATGAGCGTTTATTATCCAAAGAATTAATTTATACCGCCATTACACGAGCCCGAAGCAAAGTGGCGATATACAGTACCAAGCAGGCACTATTAAAAGCGGTTAATACCCCAACAATTCGCCAAACAGGATTGTTAGTGCATGATGATATAAAAAAGCAGGGCGATTAATAGATATCTAAATTTCAAGTAAATATCAGTTAAGTTAAAATGACAAAAATAAAATTAATTAACAAAAACCATTGGCACTGGGAGAGTTAATCCAATGCCAATGGTTTGTTAAAACATTGAATCACTGACATTTAAATTTGATAAAATACTCATAATCATCATCACGACTTAGCTTAGGCGAACCTGTCTTTAAAATCGTACCAACCACTTTTGCCCCTTGTTCTATTATTCGTCCCATGCGTTCGTCCATCACACCATTGTAGGTGGTGGTGTCATTGATGACGATGGGAGTTTTGTGAATGCACTGAGCCTTAGCGGATGCTAGGGCGTTGTTTTGGGCAATGGCTTTGGTTTTGCCCAGTCCTGTGGTTTCAAATGTACTGTCTGATCGAGCAATGATGGGGGTAGGCGTACTTTGACAAGCACTCAAACCTGTGGCAATTAAGGTGGCAACACCAATAGAGCGTAGGGTGGAAACATTCATAACGCATTCCTAAAATAAAAAAATGTAAAAATGTAAAGACATGTTGATATGCTGGGGGCGTATTTGTCATTGATGGCATTATTTAAAATACCATCAACACAAATAAACTCTAACCATTTTAACAAAAGTTATTTTCTCATTGTTATCACAATGGTAATATTTTGTCTTTATATTTATTTAACATAATCCATTTTAATATAGTAAAAATCAATAAATCCCAAAATTAGTTAATAATTACAAACAATATTTACAAAGGACAAATAGTTTTTGATGCAACGATTTTATTTTTAAACAAATTTTGATACAATAACTACAATTTATATTAAAACAAGGAAAGACCCATGCCAGTTGGTGATGTCAGTCTTGTACCATTATTGCCTATTCGTGGTCTAAAAATCGGCATTTGTGAAGCTCATGTACGCTATGAGAATCGTCGTGATTTGACAGTATTTAAGATAGATGATGGGGCGAGTGTGGCAGTTGTTGCCACGCAAAACCACTTTGTGGCAGCTCCTGTCCAAATCGTACGCAAACATATTCAGAAAAAAACGCCACGCTACTTACTCATCAATACAGGTAATGCCAATGCAGGGACAGGGCAGGATGGCATAAACAGAGCATTGGCAACTTGTCAGGCACTGGCAGATAAAACAGGCGTGAGTGTGTGTCAAGTATTGCCATATTCTACGGGGGTGATTGGTGAGAGCTTGCCAGATAAGCGGATTATTGCAGGGCTGGATAAGGCATTGGCGGATTTGACGGCAGATAACTGGCTAAGCTGTGCCCATAGCATCATGACAACCGATACAACCCCCAAAGGGCATAGTGTGCAGACCACGATAGATGGCACAACTTATACCGTAACAGGTGTTGGTAAAGGGGCAGGCATGATACGTCCCAACATGGCGACCATGCTTGGCTTTGTGGCAACCGATGCCAATATTAGTCCAAAGCTACTACAAAAAATCTTGGTAGATTTGACCAATCAAACATTTAACCGCATTACTGTTGATGGTGATACATCTACCAATGACTGCTGTACACTCATTGCCACAGCTAAGACGGGTGATTTGATAGACAGTGAAAACCATACTCATTATCAAGCCATTTACCAAGCCATCAAAGAGGTGATGCTAAAAATTGCTTGGCTTATCGTAAAAGATGGTGAAGGGGCAACCAAATTTATCACAGTCAAAGTAACAGGTGGTAAGACCATGGGCGATTGTACCAAAGTTGCCTATGCAGTGGCTCATTCGTCTCTTGTTAAGACAGCATTTTTTGCATCCGACCCAAACTGGGGAAGGATTTTGGCGGCAGTGGGTTATGCTGGCGTACCATTTGATCAAAAATGCGTGAGCGTATCTCTTGATGAGATTGCCATTTGTCAGCGTGGCGGACTGGCGGAGGGCTACACCGAAGTACAGGGGCAAGCGGTGATGAGCCGTCCTGAGATAACCATCAGTATTGATTTGGGGCAGGGCGATTATACTGATACAGTATACACCTGTGATTTATCGCATGAATATGTCAGTATTAATGCCGATTATCGCTCCTAAATCCGTATGTTTCTTAGGCATTTGCTAAATATTTAGTAACTTTAAATCATTCATAACACATAGGCTTTATCATGATGTCTGATGACCTTACAGACAGCGTTAACATTAAAAGCAACGTTATCTACAACCCCATCTTCGCCACTGTGCCATATCGTATGGGGTTATACCCTGTGGTTGATGGTATCATATGGATTAAAAGACTGCTTGATTTGGGTGTTAAGACCATTCAATTACGGCTAAAAGCAGGCGATTGGGACACACTGTCTGCCACTCAAAAAGCACAAGTAACGACAACGGTCAAGCAAGCCATTGCCCTTGGCAGACAATATCAAGCTCGCCTGTTTATTAATGATTACTGGCAATTGGCCATTCATCATGGGGCGTATGGCGTGCATTTGGGACAAGAGGACATTCAAAGTGCCAACCTTGATGCCATTGCCGATGCAGGTCTTAGACTTGGCATTTCAACGCATCATATGGCAGAGGTGAATGTCGCTCTTGGAATTTCTCCATCTTATATTGCACTGGGGCATATATTTGCCACCCAAACCAAAGACATGCCATCATCACCACAAGGTTTGGTTGCGTTAGAACAGCAAGTCAAACAGCTGGGCGATTATCCAACAGTCGCCATTGGAGGCATTGACATCAATAAAGTACCACAGGTTCTGATGACAGGCGTGCCAAGCATTGCGGTAGTCAGTGCCATCACCCAAGCCGATGATTGGCAAAAGGCAACTTGTCAGCTATTAAAGATGGTAGGAGCAGGAGATGATTGATGATTGACAAAAAAACGATACAGTTCACCCTTAATGATAAGCCCTTTGATTGTCAAATGGGAACAAGTGTGGCGGAAATTGTTACTAAAATAACAGACAGCGAAAATGTCGCCGTGGCACTCAATGAACATATTTTATCACAAGATGATTGGTCAAAAATCATAAAGCCCAATGACACCATGCTCATATTTGGTGCGATAGCAGGAGGTTGAAATGCAAAAGATTGAGATGCAAAATCAACAAGATGATGGTCTGGTCATTGCCAACAAACAATTTGCAACAAGATTGCTGATGGGTACAGGCAAATTTGCCACCCCAGAACAGATGACATCAGCAATCACAGCGGCAAACAGTGAGCTGGTTACGTTGTCCATGCGACGCATAGATTTGATAAACAAACATGATGATATCCTAGCCCCTTTATTAAAATTGGGGGTGTCTTTACTGCCCAATACGTCTGGGGCAAAAAATGCCAAAGAAGCCATCTTTGCATCACACATTGCTCGTGAAGCTCTTGGCACAAATTGGGTAAAGCTAGAAATCCACCCCGACCCCAAATGGCTGATGCCAGACCCAATAGAGACCGTTAAAGCGGCACAGACATTGGTTCAAGAGGGTTTTGTTGTGTTGCCCTATTGTGGGGCTGACCCTGTTTTGTGCAAGCGATTAGAAGATGTGGGCTGTCATGCGGTGATGCCACTTGCAGCACCCATTGGCTCAAATGCAGGACTACAAACCAAAGCCATGTTAGAGATTATCATAGAACAGGCCAACGTTCCCATCATCATCGATGCAGGCATTGGCTCACCCAGTCAGGCAACCCAAGCAATGGAGATGGGGGCAGATGCGGTATTGATTAACACCGCCATCGCAACAGCAGGCAACCCTGTGCTGATGGCAAAGGCATTTGCTTGGGCGGTTCAAGTAGGCATGATGACACGCCTTGCCAAGCGTGGCACTGTGAGCAAAACTGCCATGCCAACCAGCCCTTTGACTGGATTTTTGGAGGCGTGATGACGTTTAGTACCCATTTAGACACGCTTAATTGGGACGAGATTTGCCTGTCCATCTATGGTAAAACTGACCATGATGTCAAAATTGCCTTGACCAAAGATAAGCCAGACATGAATGATTTGATGGCGTTATTATCACCTGCGGCGAGTCAATATCTAGAAGCAATGGCAGTTAAGGCACAAAAAATCACCCGTCAACGCTTTGGTAATACCGTGGGGCTATTTATCCCCATGTATCTGTCTAACTTGTGTGCCAATGAGTGTACCTATTGTGGGTTTTCGTTGTCCAATCCGATGGCTAGAAAAACACTCACGCATGATGAGATTGTGGCAGAATGCCAAACCATTAACCGCTTAGGGTTTAGTCAAGTGTTGTTAGTAACAGGTGAATACCCCAGTCAAGTGGGCATGCCATATTTTAAAACACACATCAAAACAGTGCGAGAGCATGTGTCATCTTTGTTGATGGAAGTGCAACCGTTATCAACCGATGATTACGCTCAGCTAAAATCATGGGGGCTAGATGGCGTCATGCTCTATCAAGAGACCTATCATAAGCCCAGCTATGCTTATCATCATTTAAAGGGAAAAAAAAGAAATTTCAACTGGCGATTAGATGCACCTGATAGAATCGGACAAGCCAAGATTGATAAAATTGGGCTTGGGGTGTTGGTGGGATTGTCTGACAATTTTCGCACAGACTGCTACATGATGGCAGAACATCTACGCTACCTACAAAAAACCCATTGGCAAAGTCGGTTTAGCGTCGCCGTGCCACGCCTGCGACCATGTGCAGGAGGAATATCGCCACATTGTACCATGAGTGATAAAGAGCTTGTTCAAGTGTTATGTGCATTGCGTCTGTTTGCCCCTGAGGTGGACATTGTGCTGTCTACCAGAGAGTCGCCAACATTTAGAGACCATGTGATACCCTTGATGGTAACACAAATGAGTGCCTATTCACAGACCAAACCGGGCGGATACTCATCAGCAGATAACCAAACAGCAGATGACACATTAGAACAATTTAGCATTGATGATGACCGCCACCCTAAAGCAGTTGTACGCAAGCTCACAGAACAAGGATTGCAACCCATATGGAAAGATTGGGACAGCTATTTGGGCAGAGAATGAATGTTCATCTAATGCAATGTCTGCCCGATAAAGCGTATTTGGCACATAAAAATGACCATTAGCCAACTTTAACCAAAAACCCCAATCTAATAAATTGGGGTTTTTGTTTTAAAATAAATCGTCATTAACGTTCTAAAATACAGGTTACACCTTGACCACCTGCGGCACAAATAGAAATTAAGGCACGTCCTGAGCCTTTTTGAGCCAGTAGTTTGGCAGTGGTTGCTAAGATACGTCCACCTGTGGCAGCAAAGGGGTGTCCTGCGGCAAGACTTGACCCATTGACATTGAGCTTAGTGCGGTCAATACTGCCTAATGGTTTATCCAACCCCAAACGGTTTTTGCAAAAATTTTCATCTTCCCAAGCGGCGAGTGTGGAGAGTACTTGACTGGCAAAGGCTTCATGGATTTCATAGAAATCAAAATCTTGTAAAGTCAGTCCAGCACGAGCAAGCATTTTTGGTACGGCATAAGCGGGTGCCATCAGTAATCCTTCGGTCAGCCCATGTTTGCCAATAAAGTCCACAGCTGCTGTTTGTTGATGTGTGATGTAGGCAAGCGGTTCTAATCCATGTCTTTTTGCCCAGTCATCATTAGCAAGAAGTACGCATGATGCCCCATCTGTTAATGGCGTTGAATTGCCTGCGGTCATGGTTGGGTTGGCATTGCGCTTACCAAAGGCAGGTTTTAGGGTGCTAAGTTTATCAAGTGTGGTGTCTGCACGTAAATTATTATCACGACTTAACCCTTTATAAGGGGTCATCAAATCATCAAAAAACCCTGCATCATATGCACGAGCCAAATTTTGATGGCTGTTAAATGCCAACTCATCTTGGTCGGCACGGCTGATGTTCCATTCTAAGGCGGTGATGGCTTGATGTTCGCCCATAGACAAACGGGTGCGTGGTTCACCATTGGCAGGAAATGCCAGCAAATCCTTAGGATTGATGTGGGTTAGGGCGGTCAAGCGAGCTTTGGTGGTTTTGGCATTATTCATGGCAAGCAAGGGTTTACGAATGCCATCTCCTAAGGCAATGGGTGCATCAGATGTTGTGTCTGTACCGCCTGCGATACCGCTATCAATAATGCCCAGTGCAATTTTATTGGCAATGGCAAATGTGGCTTGTAAACCTGTACCACACGCCTGCGAGATGTCATAGGTGGGTGTTGTAGGTGATAAGCGAGTATTTAACAGGGCTTCACGAGTTAGGTTTAAATCACGGCTGTGCTTTAAGACCGTGCCTGCCACCACCTCACCAATCTCTTTATCCGCCAAATCAAAGCGACTAACCAAACCGTCCAGTGCCGATGAGAGCATGTCAATATTACTGGCATCTGCATAAGCACCGTTTGAGCGAGCAAAGGGAATGCGGTTTCCCCCCAAAATGGCGACTTTTTTGATGGTCATGACTTATCCTTAAATATAAATGGGTAAAAGGTACAATGGGTAAATGATGGGTAAAAATTAAATCAAGTTGGTAATTGTTGATTTTAAAAATGATGCAACATTTATCTGTTTATCATGCTAGATTATCATCATTTGGTTCAAAAAGGAAAATATTTTTTACTCTATTAACTAATTTTTTGTTATTTATATAAAATTTATAACTTACATTTATAATAAAGAAAATTTTGTGCTAACAATTATTTTTATGCTAGAATGACGATGATATTTTTAAACCATTTTAAACAAAAAGGATACTCATATGAGCGACCGCTATGGTGAATTGGTGCAATCAGGTTTGGGCAAAACTGTGGCAAAAAATTTGGGTCTGCCCACGCCCATAAAACTTGACCGCTTTGAAATGGGTCAGCCTGTGGTGCGTGGTGAAGTGGCATTAGGAACAGTAGGCGACAGTAATGTTAACCGAAGCATTAATGAGACTTTAAACGCACTAGATGCTAAAATTACCACCTCTGATGGACTGGATGAACGCCTTAGAGATGAAAATGTGCGTTTTAAAGTGGCGATTTTTGATGCAACCAACATCAAAGATGCGGATGGATTAAAAGCGGTGTATGAATTTTTCCATAAAATCGCTCGCCACATCAAACCGTCTGGTCGGATTGTTATCATTGCTCGTCCGTCTTGTTGCACAGGTACGGACATTGATTTTGCATTGGCACAGCGTGCGGTGTTAGGTTTTATCAAATCACTTGCCAAAGAATTTAAAAAAGGCATTACCGCCAATGTGCTATATACTGAGATTGGTGCTGAAAAACACCTAGACCACGCTTTACGTTTTTTTATGTCAGCAAAGTCAGCATATGTCTCAGGACAAGCGGTGTATATCAAGAACAATGGTGATGAGTTGTCTTTGGTTGACTTTGATGAGAACAAGCCCTTAAAGGGCAAAAAAATCCTAGTTACAGGGGCAAGTCAGGGTATTGGTGAGGCAGTTGCCAAAGTCTTAGCACGAGACGGGGCAGAGCTGTACTGCTTAGACGTGCCTGCTTCTTTGGCGGATTTACAAAAAGTTGCTGGTAATTTGGGTGGTCATGCCTTGCCACTTGACATCACCCAAACGGACGCTGGCGAACAAATTTTAAAAGCGTGTGGCGTGTTGGACGGTGTAGTGCATAACGCTGGCGTTACTCGTGATAAAACCTTAGCCAACATGAGTGCTGATAAATGGGATTTGGTGTTAAACGTCAATCTAAATGCCATAAGTGCCATTAATGCTTACCTGTTTGCCAATGATGGTTTATCAGAGTCGGCTCGTATTGTCTGTGTGTCTAGCATCTCAGGGATTGCTGGTAATTTAGGACAAACCAACTACGCCATGAGTAAAGCGGGGGTTATCGGTCTTGTTGAAGCAACTGCTAAAAATTTGGAGGGTTCAGCACGTCGCATTAATGCTGTCGCTCCTGGATTTATAGAGACCAAAATGACCCACGCCATGCCCTTTGCCATTCGTGAAGCTGGGCGTCGTATGAACTCAATGAGCCAAGGTGGTGAACCTGTGGACGTGGCAGAGACCATCTCATGGCTATTATCACCAAAAGCATCAGGGCTAAATGGCAATGTGGTGCGTGTGTGTGGTCAAAGCGTGATTGGGGCATGATTTTTATTCATGACAACTATTTATGAAACCATCTAAAATTTAGTAAATTATTTTATATAAAGGTATGATATGGCAGAACAACATTTTAAAGCATTGCCAAAAATGCACACCACTTACGCCAATGTCATCAAAAGTCTGATTCCACACGGCGATAACCGAGCTGGGGCTCTGCCTGATTTGGTATATGCTGTGGATACACTTGCCATTGACCAAAATAACTTGCAAGATTATCGGCGAATCTGTGGATTTATTGATGATGGGCGTGTACCGCCAACGTATTTTGCGGTACTCTCGCAAACATTACAGATGAACATGATGGCAAAGCCTGATTTCCCCTTTGCCATGCTTGGACTTGTGCATTTAGAAAACAGCGTTACGCAGCATCGTCCAATTTTTGATACCGAAACGGTCAAGATGAGTGTGCAACTTGACAATCTGACCGCTCATGACAAGGGGCAAACTTTTGATTTTATTACCAAAGTGCATGTTGGTGATGAACTGGTGTGGCAGGGGACATCAACCTATTTGTCTCGTCAAAAAAAGCCCGTCGATGAACCTAAGGTAAAATCTACCCCTAAAAGTGTGCCACGCTTAGAGCCTGATGAGAACGATTGGGCAGAACTCATTAACATCCCAGAGGACATCGGACGACGTTACGCATTTGTGTCGGGGGATTTTAACCTAATCCATTTGCATCCCTTATCGGCTCGGGCATTTGGCTTTCCTAAGGCAATCGCTCATGGCATGTGGTCAAAGGCGGCAAGCATTGCTCAGTTTTATGATTTACCAAAAGCATACCGAGTAGATGTATCATTTAAAGCCCCCATTTTCTTGCCATCTAAGATTGACTTTGTGGCACGTCAAGACGGTGATGGGCGAGTTTTTGCTTTGTATGCAGCTGGCAGTGAAAAGCCGCACTTGCTTGGTAAAATTACGTTTTTATGATAAACAACCAAAAACAGGGCGATAACATTTGCTCTGTTTTTGTTTTCAATTTTATGAAAATACATTTTGTGGGATGCCCAATGACGACAAACCATCCACGCATTTTAAACTTTTCCTAACACCCTTGCAAAATTACTCTACAATTTTTATCATAAGGTACACATCATGTGGCAAGATTTTCCCGAACTGCTGTCTAAATTACAATTTGATGACAAGCCTGCTGGCGGCTCACTTGTCATCATCCATAAAGGCAAAACAGTAGTAAACACTGCCATAGGGCAAGCTCTACCGCATCAAAATTGGCATGCTCACACGCTGTCGGTAAATTTCTCTATCGGCAAAGGAGTGTTGGCAACGCTGATGGCGGTGCTGGTCTCAAAGGGGCTACTAGACTATGACACACCTATTAAGTCGTATTGGACAGAATTTGGGGTAGGAGGCAAAGAACATATCACGCCACGCCATGTACTAACCCACACCTCAGGGCTGTTTAATATTACCACACTCACCAATGACACAGATGAATTGACCGATTGGCAGGCGATGACCACCAAAGTTGCCCAAATGTCACCAGACACCCCCAAAGGGCAGGGCGAACATGATTATGGCAGTGCCTATGCTGCATTGGTTCTAGGATGGATTTTGGGTGGATTGGTGGAGCGTGTAACAGGATTGTCCTTACAAGATGCCTTAGATGAATACCTTGCCAAACCCCTAGGTTTATACAAAGAGCTGTATTATAAATTACCTGCTGATAAACTGGGGCAAGTTGCAAGACCTGTGCGTTATTTTGATGGCACACCCATCACCAAACGCAAGCCAACTTTAAAACCTGACAGCAAAGAGATGCTCTTAGTATATGCAGGGCTTGACATTGCCCCTTTATGGGCGGAGAATGTAACCACGCTTAGCACAGCCAACATTAATAGGCTTTATTTTGACACCACCAAAATGAACCTTAGCAATTATAAAAATGCACTCATGCCTAATGGGCGTGATGGTATAGACTATCATCATGATAAAGTCATGCAAGCGTCCATTCCTGCCGCCAATGGGGTTTCTAGTGCCCATGCCTTAGCCGTGATATACGCCATGCACGCCAATGATGGTGTGTGGCAGGGACAAACACTCATCACGCCTGCCGTGCTTGCCGACATGCGTGCGGTGCGTGTGGATGGTTTTGATGCGGTCATGCCTGCCAACATGCGGTGGCGTTCAGGTTTTCATCGCTTATTTAGCTTACAAGATACACCACATGCTTATGGGCATATGGGTTATAATGGTTCGGTGGCGTTTTGCGACCCTAGTAAACATCTGTCCTTTGCCTTTATTCATAACTTTGACACAACCATGCTCAATGACGTCCGCCAATTTGCACTGGTAGAGACAGCAATCGCTTGTGCCACATCCTAAAAAATGATTGCAAAATACCCAAACAGTGTTATAATCATACGATTACTTTTATTTTTTAAAAATACCGTATTTATAAAATATTATTTAAAATTCATGCTTTATTAAGGAAAAACTTATGAATTTAGCAACCCAAGATGGTAAAATGTGGCTAGATGGCGAACTCATCAACCAGCCCGATGCCAAAGTTCATGTACTCACTCACAGCTTGCATTATGGTTTGGCAGTGTTTGAGGGCGTGCGTGCCTATCAGACCCCTGATGGACGTACTGCCATTTTTCGCCTGCATGAACACACCGAACGTCTGTTAAATTCTGCTAAAATTTTTCAGCTTGATGTGCGTTATGGTCATGATGAACTGATGGACGCCCAAAAAAAGGTGGTGCGTGAAAATAACCTTACCAGTGCCTATATCCGTCCACTTATTTGGGTAGGTTCAGAAAAACTTGGCATCGCTGCCAAGGACAACACCATTCATGCCGCCGTTGCTGCATGGCATTGGGGAGCATACTTAGGCGAAGATGGCATCAAAAATGGCATTCGTGCCAAGACATCAAGTTACACACATCATCACCCCAATGTTACCATGTGCAAGGCAAAAGCTGCTGCCAATTATCCTGTTTCTATCCTTGCCAACCAAGAGGCAACCAAAGCAGGTTATGATGAAGCCATTTTGATGGACCCATTGGGCTATGTGTGCCAAGGTTCAGGTGAGAATCTATTCTTGGTGAAAAATGGCGAATTGCACACCCCAGATTTGGCAGGTGGGGCGTTGGATGGCATCACACGCCGTACCATCATTGATTTTGCTCATGATTTGGGTATTAAGGTGGTGGAGCGTCGCATCACTCGTGATGAATTTTATCTTGCCGATGAGGTTTTCATGACAGGCACGGCAGCTGAGGTAACGCCAATCTGTGAATATGACGACCGTGTGATTGGCAAAGGGGGGCGTGGTGAATTGACCGAAAAATTGCAGACTTTGTATTTTGACGTTGTGCAAGGGCGTAATGACAAATATAAACACTGGCTGTCTTTTGTGGATGAATGAATCTGCCATCAAATCCCCAATACACCCAAACATGATTGAACTGACCCCTAAATATTAAGATTTGGGGGTTTTTCATCATCATCAAAATTTTCAAACTTTTTGATTAAAAATGGTAATTATCGCTTGAAAATAATAATAATTATTGCTAATATAACATCATGTATTAATAAGAATAACCGTTCTTATTTATCTTAAAATGCAATCAACTCAAAATAACCAATCGCAACAGCATTCGCTAAGGAATTTGCCATGTATGTTTGTATTTGCCATGACATCAAAGACACCCAAATCAAAACTGCCATGCTACAAGGCATAGATGACGTAGAGGCTCTACAAAATGAGCTGTTAGTTGGTACTTGTTGTGGCTGTTGCTTGCCAATGGTGCAGGACTTGGTTCATGAACATCATGCCAAATATGTGGCGGTGGATGCCATGGCAATGTGATGAATGCGTGGTTGGTATTTTGTAAATATTTGGTAAATTTATTTCTATAACATTTCTGGATATCAGTGCTTTGACATCGTCGTATCTGAATTAAAATTATCAATCAATATTCATTTTCAAGTTAATAAAATTAAATAATAAACCTTATTATTTGCAAATCATTAAAATGATGAAAGTCATTGCCATCAATGATAAAAACAACAATATAATCAATAACTTAACTTATTTGAAAAGTCAGTTTTTCCAACTCACCTAAGATTAGTGCTTGGGTGAAAATTTTTGTTATTGTAATAGCCATTCTCACTGCGTAAGTCATTCGCAGTTCATTTGTCATACAAATTCTCTCTTGTCAATTCCCCCCTTTATGCTATATGATGTGTCTCATCATATAGCACCAGCTAATTGTATCTTATTTTTTTAACATAGGATTTTATCATGAAATCATCTCAAAAAGTCATTGATTATCTCAATTTCTTATTATCAGGCGAGTTGGGTGCCAGAGACCAGTATTTTATCCATTCACAAATGTATGCTGAATGGGAACTTGGTAAATTACATGATCGCATTTATCATGAAATGGAAGATGAGACCTTACATGCACGCCTGCTTATTAATCGCATCATCATGCTGGGTGGCACACCAAATATGCAGGTGGGCAAGATTAACATCGGTACAGACGTGCCTGCCATGCTAAAAAATGATTTAAATCTTGAATACACCGTGCAAGAACACCTAAAAGAGGGCATTGCCATCTGTGAAGCTGAACGTGATTATGTTACCCGTGACATGCTCGTGCGTCAGCTAGAAGACACTGAACAAGACCATGCTCATTGGTTAGAAAAACAGTTGCGTTTGATTGAACTTATGGGACTACAAAACTACCTACAAAGCCAAAGTGGCAATCCGAACATGGCGGGTGCTACACACTAAATAGTGATGCGGGCAATGGGCAAAAAAGGGCGTTAGCATTTAACACCCTTTTGATGCCACAGAAGCCCTGTGTAGATGCAAAAAATCAAACATGAAACAAAAAGGTAAGTACATGAAAGGCGATAAAGACGTTATCCGTCAGCTAAATTTGGTATTGGGTCAATCCTTAATTGCCATTAATCAGTATTTTTTACATGCCCGTATCGTAAAAAACTGGGGCGTAGAGGAATTAAACGATTCATTTTTTAAGCAGTCAATTGCTGAGATGAAATTTTCAGATGAACTCATTGAACGGATTTTGTTGTTGGAGGGTTTGCCAAATTTGCAAGATTTGGGTAAACTGATGATTGGCGAGACCGTAGAAGAGATTTTGGGCTGTGATTTGCGTTTGGAAAAACGCAAACATGACATACTCGTAGAGGCAATAGAGGTGTGCACCTCCAAGCGTGATTTTGTTTCTCGTGAACTGCTCATCAAATTAAAGGACGCTAACGAAGAATATGAAGATTGGTTAGAAACTCAGCAAGAGAAGATGGCAGATATTGGCACTCAAAATTACATCCAATTACAATCTGGTGAAAACTGATAAAAATGGATTGATGAATTAAAATTAACCAATAATAAAAAAAGAGCAAACACCGCATTTGCTCTTTTTTTATTATTGCTTTGATGATTTAGAAAGTATAAGTTAACCCCATATTTGCCTTAATGTCCATTTTGCCATCAGTTAGGGGGCTGTTTTTTTGGGTTGATGAGAGCCATTGGGCTTTGGTGCTGGCAAAGGCACCGACATGGTCGCCAAATCGGTATTTGCCAGAGACCATAACAAACGGTGAGTAGCTTGATTTAACGGTGTGGGCATTCATGCCTGTTTTAATGCTTTCTTGTTCTGATACACCAAAGTAGTATTGATTGTAATCATCACTGTACCAGTTTATGCCAAATTTAGGATAAATGGTGAGTTTATCATCGGCGAATTTAAACAGACTCCGATGAGCCAATGACAGCGTTTGACCGCCACTTCTGTCCATCATGTCCAAGCCCGCCTTCATCTCAAAACCACCTATGGGCGTGATGGAGGTATAACTTAGCACCAGGTTGGCACTGGATTGACGGGGGTTTAGGTTTTTTAGGGCAACTTTGGTGGCATCATCTGGCTTAAAGTGGCGAGATTCATGACCCACACCCACACGAAACCAATTTTTGCTGTCTTTGTGAGCATAAAACCCAAACTCCGAGCCTTCGGCATAAAAATGGTCATTATCGTATAACACCAATGGCAACACGCCCACTTTGTCATCAGTGGCATAGGCATTTGCATCTAAGCTGGCTAAGACGCCAATGGTTAAGCCATCAAGGGCTGATGTATTTGGTTGGGAGGCAGCAGGCAGGCTAAGACAAAGTAGCGTTAGGCTAAGTAAGGATTTTTTCATGGCGTATGTTCGTTTCATATATACAAGTAAGAGAGCATGCCCACAAAATCATAGGCAACCAAAGCCCTATTATAATGCAAAATCAGATTTTGGAGAATGTTTTTTAAAATAAAATGCTGATCGCCGTCATCGGCAAAAGTGATGCTCATCTTTATCGCCCATCATCATGCACCATGCCAAAACACTTATTAGAAATCTATCTAAAAAATTTTATATTTATCATAAAAACTGATAATAACACAAAGTTTTTCCATTTGCTATTTTATGGGCTTTGGTTTAGTTTATATACGTTTATCTTTAAACAATCACCATTTAAAGCCAACAGGAAAAAACATGACACATAAGCAACCAACCATCGCCCATGAACGCATCAGCAATATCACCCATCATGCCATAAGTCATCATCATGACAATCATGGCAAAAATCAAGAGATATTGGCGAACTTCATTCCCATTTATTATCAGCACCTGCCTGTGGAAATGGCGGACAAATTTTCTGATGAAACGTTATCGGGCATGGCGTTGCACCATTTTAATCTATTAAAAACGCATGATGGAAAAAACCCCAGCATCAGTGTCATTAACCCTTGTGAGTCAGACCTATTTGACAGCGAGCATACCATCATCTCCTTGGTTGCACCTGACCGTCCTTTTTTGACCGACACATTGCTGATGAGTTTAGAGAGTCAGGGCATTGGTGTTCATCGCATTTATAATAACATCATTCAGGTAGAACGCACGGATGAGCACATAACTAACGTTCATGGCGTTTATGAAAGTAATGGTCAAGCACAGGGTCACTTTGCACTTGTGCACATTGAGATTGACCGCCAAAGTGATGACAAACTAACACAAATCAAAGAAGCATTATTGGATAAAATCCACACCATTGATGTCATCGTCGGTGATTTTGTGGCGATGGCAGGCAAGCTCGATGAGATTAATCAAGAGCTAAAAAGCCTGCCCATTCCGACAACGCATTACACCAAAGATGCAGTAACAGACTTCTTAGAGTGGGTAGGGCGTGATAACTTTATCTTTATGGGGTATCGTGAGTACCGCTTTGAAAACAACAATGGCGTGCCTGAGTTATACTCAGTCGGTGGCAGTGGACTGGGTGTACTACAAGGCAAAGACACCGACGAGCTGTCTAATAGCTTTCATGGTTTGCCCACGCATCTAAAACATCTCATTGCCAGACCACAAGTACTGATTTTATCTAAATCAGCACGTCTGTCACCCATCCATCGCCCTGCCTATTTGGATTTTTTGGGCATTCAAAAATACAACAGTCAAGGACAGCTCATTGGTGAGTATCGTTTCGTTGGACTGCTAACATCACGTGCTTATCAAACCAGCGTGGCAAACATTCCGCTACTTAATGAAAAAGCTGGCAAAATCCTTGCCATGTCACGCCTGCCCAAAAACAGCCATGCTTATCTTAAACTTACCCATATCATCAACACATTGCCCCGTGATGACCTATTTCAAGCCAGTACCGATGAGCTTTATGTGATGGTAACAAGCATTGCCAATTTGCACAATAAAAATCGCCTACGCCTGCTTGTGCGTACCGACCATTATCAGCGATTTGTGTCGTGCTTGGTTTATGTGCCACTGTCTAAGTTTAACAGCGGTTTACGCCAAAAAATACAAGATGCCCTAACCCAAGCCTTTGGCGGTGTCTCATCAAGCTTTACCACTGAATTTAATGAACTTCATCATGCACGTGTGCATATCCATGTACGCACCGAGACAGGCAAAGTAAAAGATTATGATTTGGCTAAATTGGAGCGTGAACTGTCAGCACTCATGCACGATTGGCGTGATGAGTATGCCAAAGCCCTAAGTGAGCAAATGGGACAAATTCGTGCCAGACAGATATTGGCAACACTGGGTGCAAGCATTCCTTTGACGTATCAGGAACGCTTTGATGTGATGACGGCGGTGGCAGACACTGCCAAATTACTCTCGCTTGATAATGACAATCCTAAGATTTGGCAGTTGTGTCAGTTAGCAGACCAAGATGCGGACAGCTTAACTTTAAAACTCTATGGCAGAGGCGAGGTTTTGACCTTATCACATGTATTGCCCATATTAGAGCATTTTGGGGTGGCGGTCATCTCAGCATCTACCTATGATTTTGGTGGACAAGATGCTCATGATGCTAATTTATGGTTGCAAGAATATCAATTAACCCTAAAAGCAGGATTGACGGTAGATTTAACGACGGTTAAGTCACAAGTAGAGCATGCTTTGGATGAGATTTGGCAAGAAAGGGTGGAATCTGATCACCTAAATGAGCTGATTTTGACCACAGAGATTGATACTTATGATGTGGTGGTACTGCGTGCCTTGTCTCGTTATATCATTCAAGCCCAAGCCCCATTTTCTACTGAGTACATTCACAGCACACTTGTGGGCAATCCCGTCATTGCCAGTTTGCTTGTCAAACTCTTTCACGCCAAGATGTCGCCTACTGAGCAAGCGGACACCACTCCGATTTTGGCACAGATTGACGGTGAGCTTAGCTCTGTTACGAGCCTTGATGAGGACCGTATTGTGCGTTGGTTCTTGGATTTATTTAATGCCATGCTGCGTACCAATTTTTATCAGACCGATAAAGATGGATTAAGAAAAGACCGTTTATCTTTTAAATTCAAAGCAAGCGATATTCCCAATTTGCCCAAACCCAAACCCATGTTTGAAATTTATGTATACTCGCCAAAAGTTGAAGGGGTGCATTTGCGTGGTGGCAAGGTGGCTCGTGGTGGGATTAGATGGTCTGACCGCATGGAGGACTACCGCACTGAGGTGCTGGGTTTGGTTAAAGCACAAATGGTTAAAAACTCAGTCATCGTGCCTGTGGGTTCAAAAGGCGGTTTTGTGTGTAAAGACAAATCCAAGCAGGCAAATCGTGAAATGTGGCAGGCTTATGGTGTGGCATGTTATCAGAGCTATATCCGTGGTTTGCTTGATTTGACCGATAATTTGGTTGATGGCACGGTTGTTCCGCCTGCCAACACCGTCCGTCATGACGAAGATGACCCCTATTTGGTTGTGGCAGCTGACAAAGGCACAGCGACTTTTTCAGACATTGCCAATGCCTTGTCTGCTGAATATAACTTTTGGCTACAAGATGCCTTTGCATCAGGTGGCTCGGCAGGTTATGACCATAAAGGCATGGGAATTACCGCTCGTGGGGCATGGGAGAGTGTCAAACGCCATTTTCGTTTGATGGGCAAAGACATTCAAGCCCGTGATGAATTGACCGTGGTGGGCATTGGTGATATGAGCGGAGATGTCTTTGGCAATGGCATGCTGCTGTCTAAAAACATCCGTCTTGTGGCAGCTTTTAACCACTTGCACATATTCATTGACCCAAACCCTGATGCCAAGGTAAGTTTTGATGAGCGTGAACGTCTGTTTCATATGCCACGTTCGGCATGGACAGATTATCAAACAGCACTGATTAGTGAAGGTGGTGGTGTGTTTCACCGTACGGACAAATCCATCGCCATCAGTGCCCAGATGAAAGAGTGTTTTGATATTGATGAAGACAGTCTTACACCCAATGAGTTACTAAATAAACTGTTAAAAGCCCCTGTGGACTTGATTTGGAATGGCGGTATTGGTACTTATGTCAAATCATCTGATGAAGATCACAGCGATGTCGGTGACCGTGCCAATGATGCCATTCGTGTGGACGGGCGTGATGTGCGTGCCAAAGTTATCGGTGAGGGGGGCAACTTAGGTTGTACTCAGCGTGGACGTACCCAGTATGCCCTAAATGGTGGACGCATCTACACCGATGCCATTGACAACTCAGGCGGTGTGAACTGTTCAGACCATGAGGTCAATATCAAAATTTTACTGGGTGCACTTACCAAACGTGGTGAGATGACCATCAAAGAGCGTAATGACTTGTTGGCAAGCATGACCGATACGGTGGCAAATTTGGTATTACGCCAAAACTACTTACAACCACAGACCATTGAACTGTCTGCCCACCAAGCCTTTGAACATGCAAGTGAACACATTCGTTTTATGAACTTTTTGGAGCAAAAAGGTCGCCTTGACCGTCTCATTGAATACTTGCCAAGCGATGATACTCTCATCAAACGCAAGACAAAAGATGGGCGTGGATTGACCAACCCTGAACTGGCAGTCATGCTCTCTTATGGCAAAATGTGGGTGTACGATGAATTGCTTAACAGTGGCTTGACCGAAGATGCTTACTTTTTGCATGAACTTAAAAAGTACTTTCCAGATGCACTCGGTGAGCAGTTTTTTGATGAGATGACCCATCACCGTCTACACCGTGAGATTATTTGTACTTATCTGACCAACGCACTGGTGAATCGTTTGGGCATTGAAAATGTGTTTGGCATGAGCGATGCAGGTCATGGCATGGCAGACATTACCAGAAGCTATGCCATCGTACGTGATGTCTTTGATGTGCAAGCGGTGTGGGACAGATTGTCAAGCCTTGACAATGTCGTCGCTGGCAACACCCAAATCGAGCTTGAACTTACCATCCAAGACGTGCTAAAACAAGGCATGACATGGTTCTTAAACCGTCAGCTGACAGGCGAGAGTGTGGCACAGACAGCATTGACCTTTAAAAACATGGTGGCAGAGCTGTTCTCTTATGATGTCATTGATGAGCATTTTGGGGCGTATATCGCCAAAGATGTCGCTGATTTGACCGCCCAAGGACTTAGCGATGATGATGCGTACGTCTTTGCTCGCCTGCCCATCTATGTGCATGCACTTGACATTGTGGCACTTGCCAAACAAAAGCAGGTGGCACTAACCGATGTAGCACAGGCATATTTTGGCGTGTTTTTGCAGTTGCGTATGGACAAGTTAACATCAGCGGTGGCAAATTTGCCTGCTGAGAGCTATTGGGACATAAAAGCGTCTTTGGCATTGGCAGGCGAGTTTAAACGCGCGTTTATGACGCTTATCGCTGATGTATTGGCATTGGGCAATCTGTCAGTGTGGCAAGATAAGCACCAAAAACAGTTGGCAGAGCTGGCAGGGCAGATAGACAGTCTGTCAGACAAGGTGGGACTGGCAGAGCTGTCAGTATTACTCAGTGAGCTTAATGATTTAAAAGCAGTTTAAACACCGATATTTTAAAATTTTCACTCATTTTTTTATCTTTATAGGATAAATGACACAAAACCCCAATCTAAGAGCAGGTTGGGGTTTTTGGCTGTGGCGATGAGATGGCTAACCTATTGTTCCATCAAAACGAAACGTGGCTCCATCATGCCACATTTGTACAAAAGTAACCACTTTATCGCCTGAATAAGTGTAGCGAGACAGACACAAAGCAGGCGAGTCTTCCTGACATTCCAAAAAATTCGCCACATCAGATGGGCAAGGCATTGCTTCAATGAAATAACAGCCACGCACAAGCGGTACTTGACTGATAAGATAGTCGCTGGTATTGACTGTATTAAAATCTTGATATTCAAAGGCGGGAATGATTGTCAAATCCACAAAACGCCGTTCAAATTGCACAGGCTTGCCATCGCCAAAATGCACAATCTCCACTTGATAAAGACGCTGAGTGTCATCAAACACTGCCCGGGCCGATGGCGGTAGGTCGCTTTTGGGTAGAGCAAGCTGGCTTATCACTTTGGCATGATAGCGTTTGCCTGTGTTTTGTATGTCATGAGCGATATTACGAACGGTGATAAAAGTCTGGTTGAACCGCTGCTGAGCCACAAATGTTCCTGAACCTTGACGGCGTTCTAAAACTTGCTCATCGGTCAACTCTTTTAGGGCACGATTAACAGTCATGCGAGCCACATCAAATTCACGAGACAATGCCATCTCGGTGGGAATGGCAGAGCCAACCGCCCATTGTCCTGTGTGAATTTTGGTTAAGATGGTGGATTTGATGCGTTGGTAGGCAGGTATTTTTGGCATTTGTCAATCATATATGAAGAAAAAAACAGTATAGCGTATTTTAAAATAAAATTAAAGACAGCGTTTTTGGGTTAATGTCCAAAAATCCCTTGCATTTGTCCAATTTTTTTGCTACATTAAGTTAAATTTGTATAGACAAATTTAACTTAAATGAGCAACTTGACTAACATCCAAGAACACAAGGAATACATATGAACCAATTCACTCGCACCGACACAAGCCGTGTCATCAAAGCCCCCACAGGCAGAGCATTGACCTGTAAAAGCTGGCTTAGCGAAGCCCCTTACCGCATGATACAAAATAACCTACACCCTGATGTCGCCGAAAACCCCCAAAGTCTTGTGGTCTATGGTGGCATTGGGCGGGCAGCACGCAACTGGAAATGTTATGACCAAATTTTGGCAAGTCTAAAACAGCTAGAAGATGACCAAACACTGCTCATTCAATCAGGCAAGCCCGTTGGCGTGTTCAACACTCACGAAAATGCCCCCAGAGTGTTAATTGCCAACTCCAACCTTGTGCCACGCTGGGCAACTTGGGAACACTTTAACGAGCTTGACCGCAAAGATTTGTTCATGTATGGGCAGATGACCGCAGGCAGTTGGATTTATATTGGCACACAAGGCATCGTGCAGGGTACTTATGAGACCTTTGCCGAAGCAGGGCGACAGCACTTTGGCACAAAAAAAGGCGACAAAAGCACCAATAACTGGCAAGGGCGTTGGATTTTGACCGCAGGGCTTGGTGGCATGGGTGGGGCTCAGCCACTGGCGGCGACTTTTGCAGGGGCGACATCATTAAACATTGAATGCCAACAGTCGAGCATTGATTTTCGTTTGCGTACAGGCTATGTGGATAAGCAGGCAAACGACCTTGACCACGCTTATGAGCTTATCAAAGAACACACCAGTAAAGGCGAGGCGGTGTCCATCGCTCTTTTGGGTAATGCTGCTGAAATTTTGCCACAGATTGTTCAGCGTGCCAAAAATGGCGACATCAAGCCTGATTTTGTGACCGACCAAACATCAGCCCATGACTTAATTCATGGCTACCTGCCCATTGGCTGGACGGTGGATGATTGGAGGGCTGCCCAACAAGACCCAAGCCAACATGCCAAATTGACCCAAGAGGCTGCCAAATCGTGTGCCATTCATGTGCAAGCCATGCTTGATTTGCAAAAGATGGGCGTGCCTGCCACCGATTATGGCAATAACATCCGTCAAGTTGCCTTTGACGCTGGGGTGAAAAATGCCTTTGATTTTCCAGGCTTTGTGCCTGCTTATATTCGTCCGCTATTTTGTCAAGGCAAGGGCCCGTTTCGTTGGGTGGCACTCTCTGGCGACCCTGAGGACATTTATAAAACCGACCAAAAAATCAAAGAACTGTTTCCAGAGAACACACATGTGCATAACTGGCTAGACATGGCAAAAGAACGCATTCACTTTCAAGGTCTGCCTGCTCGCATTTGCTGGCTGGGTTTGGGTGAGCGAGACAAAGCAGGTCTGGCATTTAATGAGATGGTGAAAAATGGCGAACTAAAAGCCCCGATTGTCATCGGACGAGACCACTTAGACACAGGGTCAGTTGCCAGCCCCAACCGAGAAAGTGAATCCATGAAAGATGGCACCGATGCGGTGTCCGACTGGGCATTATTAAATGGCATGCTCAATGTGGCAGGCGGGGCAACATGGGTCAGCCTACACCATGGCGGCGGCGTGGGCATGGGTTATAGCCAACATTCTGGCATGGTGATTGTCGCCGATGGCACAGAAGCGGCCGCCAAACGCCTTGCCAATGTGCTGGTCAATGACTGTGGCAGTGGGGTCATGCGTCATGCTGATGCAGGCTATGAATTGGCGATTGAAACTGCCAAAAACTATGGTTTGAATTTGCCGATGGTGAAATAACTTTTAAGTGATTTTAAGGTTATTAAAACAAGTCGTCGGCAACATGTTGATGACTTGTTTTTTTGTGATGATAGATATTAAGGATAATGTATGACAACACAAAATCATGTGGCACTTGCCAAATTGATTGGATTTAGTGCACTTGGGATATTCTTGTTTTTTGTACCCATTGACATCGGTGGTAAAAATACCATCGCCTTTGACCATATGGCAAGTTATCTGGTCAAAGAACAAAGAAATCTTGCCATCATCTTATTATTTGCTCAGATGATATATGGCATCATAAAGCCCTTTATGCAAAAAACCGTTAGCATAAACCTGGCCAACAAAGTTCTAAGCATTTTAAAGATATTGGGACTTATATTGGCATGCCTTTATATCACCAATACTGCCCCTGACAATCTGATGACAAAAGACATGTTACCCTTTTTGTTTGAAAAACTTGCCTTGCCTGTGGGCATGATTGTGCCAATTGGGGCGCTAATGCTGTCATTTTTGTTGGGATTTGGCTTGCTTGAAATGATTGGCGTACTCATGCAACCTGTGATGAAGCCCTTATTTAAAACATCGGGCAAGTCTGCCATCGATGCGGTGGCATCCTTTGTGGGCAGTTATTCGGTGGGACTTTTAATTACCGATAGAGTGTATCAGCAAGGAGCGTATTCTGCCAAAGAAGCGGTTATTATCGCCACAGGATTCTCAACCGTCTCTACCGCTTTTATGGTGATTGTGGCCAAGACATTGGAGCTTATGCCATTTTGGAGCATGTATTTTTGGTCATGTCTTTTTATCACATTCTTAGTAACAGCAATCACCGCCCGCCTGCCTCCTATTAGCCGATATGATGACAACAAAAGCATGCCAGATAATGATGAACTTACCGCCAAACGTCTACATATTGCCATTAATACAGGCATTCATACCGCCAAAAATGCCCCAAGCCTAACCACATTACTTTGGCAAAATTTAAAAGATGGCATTGACATGGCATCTGCCATCGTCTCATCCATCATCGCCATTGG
Organism: Moraxella nonliquefaciens; assembly: GCF_001679005.1. Taxonomy (GTDB): domain Bacteria; phylum Pseudomonadota; class Gammaproteobacteria; order Pseudomonadales; family Moraxellaceae; genus Moraxella; species Moraxella nonliquefaciens. Next base: position 241,669 of record NZ_LXTW01000032.1, read on the forward strand.
CTTGATTGGATTGCTACTAGAAAAGTACACGCCCATTTTTGATATTTTAGGTGTATTTTTATATCCATTCACACTCATCGGTGGATTGGATGAACCAATGATGGCAGCAAAAGGTATGTCATCGGGTCTTGCAGAGATGTTCCTACCTGCCTTATTGCTTGCCAAAACAGATGTATTAACTCGTTATGTAACAGCGGTGGTATCGGTATCGGGCATTATATTTTTTTCAGCAATGATACCGTGCGTGCTTGCCACTAAGATACCGCTAAGCGTTGGCAAGATGGTGATGGTGTGGTTCATTCGTGTGGCACTCTCCATTATGCTTGCAGGCTGGTTTGGACAGTTTGCCATGATGGTAGGATGGCTGGCTTAGAATGTGCGATAAATGGGTGGGGCATGTACAACACATTGCCATAAATCTTGCGGTAATTTTTTGTATCAGGGCTTGCACTTGTTTTGATTTCTTGTTATATTTGTATAGACAAATTTATCTTTTATGAATGAATAAGGACAGCCCATGAGACCTAATATTACCCTTAGCCCACGTCACTTAACATTTAGTGAGCTACGCACCATTTATGATAGCCCTGTTAATATCCGCCTTGACCCATCTGCCTACGATGCCATTGCAAAATCACACCAAGCAGTGCAAGCAATCATCGCCCGTGATGAACCTGCCTATGGCATTAATACAGGCTTTGGAATGCTTGCCAGAACTCGCATTGTGGATGATGAACTTGAACTTTTACAAAAAAATCTCATTCTAAGTCATTCGGTAGGTACAGGCTATACATTGCCTGCGGGTGTGGTTCGCCTAATTATCGCCATGAAGGTATCAAGCCTATCACAAGGGGCATCTGGGGTGCGTTGTGAGGTGGTGGATGCACTGATTAATCTTATTAACCATGATATCATGCCCATCATTCCTGCCAAAGGCTCGGTTGGAGCGTCAGGGGATTTGGCTCCTTTATCGCACATGACTTTGGCGATTTTGGGGGAGGGTGATGTTCTTGTTCATGGTGAACGTGTGTCCTCCAAAGATGCACTTGCTAAGGCAGGACTGTCGCCCATCACGCTTGTTGCCAAAGAAGGTTTGGCACTCATCAATGGTACACAAACCTCCACAGCACTTGCCATTGGTGGTTATTTTATGGCGTGCGACCTTTTGGCAAGTGCAGTCATCACAGGAGCCATGTCAGTTGAGGCGGCTTGTGGCAGTGATTCACCTTTTGACCCACGCATCCATCAGGCACGTGGTCATCATGGACAAATTGAGCTTGCCAGAACCTACAAGGCACTGCTTGAACATAGTCAATTTAGAGCTAACAATCGAGGTGTGGCAGATTTGCGTGTGCAAGACCCTTATTGTTTGCGATGCCAGCCTCAGGTGATGGGGGCATGTCTTGACCTTATCAATCAAGCGGGTAAAACGCTACTTATAGAAGCCAATGCCATTACCGACAATCCGCTTATTTTTGGTGATGATGAGCCTGTTGCCATCTCAGGAGGTAATTTTCATGCCGAACCTGTTGCCTTTGCTGCTGACACTTTGGCACTTGCCATTTGTGAGATTGGTTCAATGAGTGAGAGGCGTATTGCTTTGCTCATTGATAGTAATTTATCAGGATTACCTGCGTTTTTGGTACGCAATGCAGGGGTAAACTCAGGTTTTATGATAGCACATGTTACCGCCGCCGCTTTGGTGTCTGAAAACAAATCACACGCTCACCCAGCATCTGTTGACAGCATTCCAACCTCTGCCAACCAAGAAGACCATGTATCGATGGCAGCCTATGCAGGACGTCGCCTATTTGAGATGGCACATAATACAGCGACTGTTGTGGGCATTGAGCTTTTGGCGGCTGCCCAAGGCATGGACATTCATGGCAAAGATTTGGGTTATCACAGTGATAAGCTGTTGATGGATATTCACACAAAAGTGCGTGCCAATGTTGCCCATTACGATAAAGACCGCTACTTTGCCCCAGATATTGAAAAAGCCAAAGAGCTTGTCTTATCAGGTGAGTTGCTTGATGGGTGGGATGAGCTTCGCCAAAATTGGTTTGACAATATTTGAGGTTTTGATGATGGCTGTGTAAGAGGGCTTATTTGTCCATCTGTCCATCTAGATTCTCATTTTTCTTAACTAATTTTATTCATTCAACTCTAAACAGCCCAAAATACCATGACTTACATCCATGCCACCCATGCCCCTTTTAATCCCGACCATTATACAGGACGCACCGACCCATTTGAAAGCGATAGGGCGGTATATTGGCATCATACCGTACAAGCCTTTGATGCTCAGCCCATCGCTTTGGTGGGTTTTGCCTGTCATCAAGGGGTCAGGCGTAATCAGGGTAGGGTAGGAGCCAAATCTGCTCCTCCTATCATCAAAGAGTTTTTTGCCAAATCACCCATCACAGCAGATGTGCAAAATGCCTACGCTGATTTGTCAAGCCTTGTGGGCGACTGTGGTGATGTGGTGTGCCATGATAATGACACCATCGTCAAGGGCAGTTTAGAATCCGCCCAAAACCAATACGCCACATACATCACCGACGCCTTGCAAAAAAATGCACTGGCGATAGGATTGGGCGGTGGGCATGAGATTGCTTATGGCAGTTTTTTAGGATTATATAAATACCTGCAAACGAATGTTAAAAGTTTGGCTAAGATTGGCATTATTAATTTTGATGCCCATTTTGATTTACGAACAGATGAATACGCCACCTCAGGCACACCATTTTTACAAATCGCTGAGATGATTGATGATGCGTTTTATTATTTTTGTGTGGGCATCAATCGTTTTGCTAATACAGCAAGCCTATTTGATAAAGCCCATGCCTTAGGCGTTGGTATCATCAGTGATGATGATTGCCATCGTTTGGCTTATGATGAGATTTGGGCAAGGCTTGATGACTTTGTCAAAAGTGTTGATGTGTTATATATTACGGTAGATTTGGATTGTCTGTCAGCTGGGGTCATGCCTGCACTCAGTGCGGTTAATGCCAAAGGGATTGAGCTTGATTTGGTAGAATTTTTGCTTGAAAAACTCATACAAACAGGCAAAGTCAAAGTGCTTGATTTTGCTGAATTTAATCCAACTTACGATATTGATAACCGTGGAGCGAAAACTGTGGCACGACTGCTTTTGGTGTGTGTGGAGACGTATTTATTAAAGCGTGTTTTGCCATTAAAATAGGCGTTTAGTCAAAAAACAGTTAATTAAAATAAAATATGCGAGTAAATATGATGCAATTTGATGTCCTAATTACAAACACCAACATCGCCACCATGAGTGATGCTTTTGGTTATGCCAAAAAAACCCCATATGGGGCAATACATGACGGTGCACTCGGTATCAAAGACGGCAAAATTGCCTTTGTTGGCACCGAAGATGAACTCGGTGTGGCAGATGCTCATAAAATCATTGATGCAAAACAAAGTTGGCTGACACCTGCTTTGATAGATTGCCATACTCATCTCGTCTATGGGGGCAATCGCAGTGATGAATTTGAGATGCGTCTAAATGGTATGGATTATCAAGAGATTGCCAAACAAGGGGGTGGCATTTTATCTACTGTACAAGCCACCAGGCAATCAAGCATTGATGAGCTTTACAAACTTAGCTTGCCACGGTTTAAAAGTCTGATGAAAGAGGGTGTTGGAACCATTGAGATTAAATCAGGCTATGGGCTTAACCTAGATGGTGAACGCAAAATGCTCCAAGTTGCCAAAAAGTTGGGTGATGACTTTGGCATTAGCGTCAAAAAAACCTACCTTGCCTTACATGCCCTGCCATCAGAATATATGGCAAAGGCAGATGAATATGTTAATCAAGCGTGCAATTGGCTAAAAGTGTTGCATGATGAGAATTTGGTGGATGCGGTGGATGCGTTTTGTGAGTCTATTGCCTTTGATAAGAATCAGGTAAGTCAGCTTTTTGATGTCGCCAAATCATTGGGACTGCCTGTCAAACTTCATGCCGAACAGATGAGTGATATGGGTGGGGCAGGGCTTGTGGCAGAATTTAATGGCTTATCTGCCGACCACATTGAATATCTATCCACCGACAGCATCATCAAGATGGCAAAACATGATACGGTAGGTGTATTATTGCCGACCGCCTTTTATACCCTAAAAGAAACCAAACTGCCCCCCATTGATACCATGCGACAGTATGGCATAAAAATGGCAGTATCTACCGATTGTAATCCTGGCACATCGCCATCCACAAGCCTACTGCTTGCCATGAATATGGCATGCACACTGTTTGGTCTAACGCCCGAAGAAGCTTTGGCGGGAACAACCATTCATGCTTCTAAGGCCTTAGGACTGCAAAATAGTAAAGGACAAATTGCACTAGGCATGGATGCTGATGTGGCGTTGTGGGACATAGACAGACCTGCCGATTTGTCTTATCTTATCGGACAAAATCACTTACAAGGACTTTGGGTGGCAGGTAAAGCGGTGATGTATTTTGCCCAATAAATACACTTGTAAATGCACTTGCAAAAATTTGTCAAATCATGGATAATCCTGCATTATCTATTTATTCTACTTTTATAAGGACATTGTATGACTGCCAGATTTAATGTTGCCATTGGTGAATTACAGAACCGTTTTGGTGCCGCTTTGAGCACAAATCTTACCATCAGACAACAGCATGCCCATACCATGACGTGGCTGGACAATGAGCCTGCTGATGCGGTGCTGACGGTGGCATCCAAAGAAGATGTTGCCGATGCGGTCAAGATTTGCCACGCTCATGGCATGCCCATCATTGCCTTTGGGATGGGTTCATCATTAGAGGGACAACTTAATGCTCCACATGGCGGACTGTGTATTGACATGAGTCAGATGAATGCAATTTTACAGGTTAATGGTGAGGATTTGACCGCGACAGTGCAGGCAGGCGTGACCCGAGAGGCTCTTAATCAATACCTAAGAGACACAGGGCTTTTTTTCCCCATAGACCCAGGGGCAAATGCTACAATTGGCGGTATGGTAGCAACTCGTGCCAGTGGTACTAATGCTGTGCGTTATGGTACGATGAAAGATGTGGTACTCTCACTTGAGGTTGTCATGCCTGATGGTGAGATTATCCGCACCGCCAGCCGTGCCAAAAAATCATCAGCAGGCTATGACTTAACACGTCTTATCATTGGCTCTGAGGGTACGCTTGGGATTGTAACTGAGATTACAGTTAAGCTGTTTGGTTTACCTGAATGTATTGGCAGTGGTATTTGTCATTTTCCCAATGTGGATATGGCATGTCAGGCGGTCATGGCAACCATACAGATGTGCTTACCAATTGCTCGTATTGAGCTATTGGATGCCACACAAATTAAGGCATGTAATGCCTATTCTGGGCTATCACTCAAAGAAAGTGCCACGCTCTTGGTGGAATTTCATGGTACAAATGCAGGCGTGGCAGAGCAGGTAGAGCTGTTTGGGCAAATCATTGCTGACTTTGATGGGCAAAACTTTGTATGGGATACAGATGAGAATAAACGCAAACAACTTTGGATGGCTCGCCATAATGCTTATCATGCCAGCCGTGCCTTACGCCCAACTGCCAGTGGTCTATCCACAGATGCATGCGTGCCAATTTCACGCCTCGCTGAGTGTGTAACTAAGACTGTTGAAGACATACAAACATGTGGCATGTTAGGGTCTGTGGTAGGTCATGTTGGCGATGGTAATTTTCACGTATTATTATTGGTGGACTTAAATGATGAACGTGAGGTTATACACGCCAAACAAATTCTATCAAGACTTGCCGAACGTGCCATTGACATGGATGGCACGTGCACAGGTGAGCATGGTGTGGGACAAGGAAAGCGTCAATATATGGCAAAAGAGCATGGCGGTGCTTTGGCAGTCATGAAAGCCATTAAATCTGCCATTGACCCTAAAAATATCATGAACCCTGACAAGATTTGGCAATGATGCAATAAAACCGAAATTTAGGCTATTTAACATAATTACCATTATGCGAAGTTTTTATTTTCTTACAAAGATGAGTTTTAGGCTCTTCCATGTTGCAACAGTTGCAACAAAGGCAATTTAATTTTATAATTGAAAAGTCTTTACCAACAACTGATTTATTATGACAATCTCAACGCCCAACAAAGCAGAAAAACTCACCTGGAAAGCCTTTGGGCCCGGGATTTTGATGGCATCGGCTGCCATTGGTGGATCGCACCTTGTGTCATCCACACAAGCTGGGGCATTGTATGGGTGGCAACTTGCCATCATGATAATACTTGCCAATTTTTTTAAATACCCTTTTTATCGTTTTGGTACAGAGTACGCTTATAAAACAGGCGATAGCCTTGTGGTAGGTTATGCCAAAAAATCCAAAGCCTATCTTTGGGCATTTTATGCCTTGTCTGTTGTATCAGGCATGATAACCACAGCGGCGGTAGCTTTGCTCTGTGCGACTATTTTAGGCTTTATGCTTCCTGTGGAACTAAATCCACTCATTTTATCTGTCATGGTCATGACAGTTTCATGGGGGCTACTCGTTGCAGGACATTATAAGGTTCTAGATAACATCTCAAAATGGATTATCTTAACATTGACTGTTGCTACCATTGCAGCGGTGATTATTGCAGGTATCTCACCAAAACAAATCGCCCCTGATTTTGTGCCAATGTCGCCTTGGAATCTGGCATCTTTGGGTTTTATTATTGCTCTGATGGGTTGGATGCCAGCACCGCTTGAATTTTCGGTCATCACCTCTGTATGGACATCCAAAAAGATTCGTACCGACCATCCCACGCCACGTCAAGGCATGATTGATTTTAACGTTGGTTATTTGACATCAGCGATTTTGGCGTTATTTTTCTTAACGCTTGGGGTTTTTGTGCAATATGGAACAGGCGAAGAAATTGCTACCAAAGGTGGTGCTTACATCAACCAACTTGTACAAATGTATACAGATACCATTGGCAGTTGGTCAAAAATACTTGTGGCATTCATCGCTTTTTTGTGCATGTTTGGTACAGTGATAACCAGTGCCGATGGCTATGGACGCACCAATGCTGAAAGTCTGTCACTCATCAAAACAGGTACAACCGAATTGACCGAAAAATATGTCATGCTTTGGACGAGTATTATGGTCATGGGTGGATTTGTTTTGATTAATGTGTTTGCAGGTCAGATGGCAAGTTTGCTTAAATTTGCCATGATAAGCTCTTTTGTATCTGCTCCGATTTTTGCATATCTTAACTATTCTTTGGCAAAAACTGAACATCTACTCACTGCTAAAATGAACATCTATGCCCTACTTGGTATCGCCTTTTTAGCAGGATTTGCTGGGCTGTTTTTATTGGGGTTTTTTGGGATAATCGGATAATGTGTTGCCAAGGGCGAAACCAATCGCCCTTTTTATTAGTGCTTAAAATACATCACCCTACTCTATTGCGTACCAAATTCCTTACGCTTATTGGTAAAAAATCTGTCAAGCCGATCCATGGCCTCTTCTAGGTCTATCAGGTTTGGCAAAAACACCACTCTAAAATGGTCGGGCTTATCCCAATTAAAACCTGTACCTTGCACCATCAGTACCTTTTCTTTAATAAGCAAATCCATCATAAAATCCATGTCATCATCAATGGGATAAATGCCCCTATCAATTTTGGCAAAGCAATAAAACGCCCCTTTTGGTTTGATGCAGCTGATGCCTTTGATGGCATTGAGACGAGACACGGCCATTTCACGTTGTTTATACAGTCGTCCTGTGGGGGCAGTTAAGGTTTGCATGGACTGATAACCGCCCATCGCCGTCTGTATGGCGTATTGAGCAGGTACGTTGGCACACAGTCGCATGCTGGCAAGCATGGTTAAGCCTTCAATAAAATCGCTTGCATGGTCTTTTTTACCAGACAACATGACCCAACCTGAACGATAGCCTGCGATGCGATGTGATTTTGATAAGCCGTTAAAGGTCAAAATAAGTGTCTTGTCGGTTATGGTGCACATGGGTACATGCACCGCATCATCGTATAAAATACGGTCATAAATCTCATCTGCCATGATGACCAGACCATGTTTGACCGCTAAATTAGCAATTTGTTGCAAGATTTGCTTGCTATATAATGCCCCCGTGGGGTTATTGGGGTTGATGATGACAATGGCTTTGGTTTTGTCGGTAATCTTTTTTTCAATATCCATCAAATCAGGGTGCCAATCATCCTCTTCTGTGCAGCGATAATGTGCCGCCCTACCCCCTGCAAGGTTGGTGGCTGCTGTCCAAAGTGGATAATCAGGCATGGGAATTAAGACCTCATCACCGTCATCAAGCAAGGCTTGCAAAGTCATGACGATAAGCTCTGAGACGCCATTACCGACATAGACATCATTGACATCGGTCGCCGATAACAATCCTTTGGCTTGATAGTATTGCAAAATCGCTTTACGAGCATAAAAGATTCCTTTTGAATCTGAATAGCCAGAGGCATTTTGTAAATTCATTGCCACATCTTGAACAATTTCATCAGGAGGCAGCAGCCCAAAAGGTTCAGGGTTGCCAATGTTTAACTTGATGATACGTTGACCCTCAGCCTCCATGCGGTTGGCAGTTTGTAGAAGTTTACCACGAATGTCATAGCAGACATTGGCAAGTTTGGCGGATTTTTTTAGGGGTTTCATGGTTGTCACCTGATTAGATAAGTGGTATGAATTTATAATATTATCTTGAAAATCAATACCTTGAAGTTCTTTTATCGTGTTTTTGTTTGCTGATTGGTTTGTCAAATCAAGCGGACGCTCATATCTGCCTGTTAATAAATAACTTTCGGTTGTACCTAACACCCGAGCAACCGTGGGCAATTTACTGCTGGTAATGCCGTTCTTACCACACTCCCAGTTAGCAATCGCTCCACGGCTGACAGATGCACCATGTGCATTTAATTCATCGGCCAGGGCTTGGGCGGACAATCCCAGGGATTTACGAAGCTGTTTTAGGCGTTCACCCTGTGTGGTGGGTATTGGGCAGACATTTTTCGTCATGGTGATTGTTGCAAGTAAAAGTTGCAATAATCATACGCTTATTTAGGACATTTTGCAAGTGTTTTACAAGTTGGAAAAATGTATAACTCTGTCCTTGTTGTCTATTTTTATGCTTGTGCCATGGTGTTAAATGTATGTGTTATTTTATCCACACCAACAAGTGTCAAAAACCGTTACAAAAAGCCAATTTGTCCCTTTGCCAAATCATGCTATACTTATCTTACTCATTCTTATTTAACCAAATTTTTTTAATCAGGAATAATCATGCTATCTGACAACACTTTAAGTCCCGATGAAATCGCTCAACTGACCGAACAAGATTGGCAAAATCGTCTAAGTGATGATGAGTATCACATTCTACGCCAAAAAGGCACTGAGCGAGCATTTACAGGATTTTACACCGACGTGTTTGATAAAGGTGTCTATCGCTGTAAGGGTTGTAACGCCAAATTATTTGACAGTGATAACAAATACCATTCAGGTTGTGGCTGGCCAAGTTTTGATAAAACAATCAATGACACCGCCTTAACCGAAACGCTTGATTTGTCGCGTGGCATGAGACGCATTGAGGTCACTTGTACCAACTGTGGCGGACATTTGGGGCATGTTTTTCCAGATGGACCAAAGCAGACCACGGGCATGAGATATTGCATCAATTCAGCATCCATTCATCTTGAAAACCAATAGGTGGCTTAGGATGGTATAAAAAATTATGAATTTAGTAGCACAAATAATGGCAATATTGTGAATAAAGTTTATTAAAAATCAAATGTTTATTAAAAAATTTAAACTTTTTTTAAAAAACCATTTGACACCTGCCAAAAAATCTATATAATACGCACCACAACAAGCGACATCATTAACTAAGTTAACTAAGCTAAAATTAAGCTAAATTGGTTAGTTGGTCAGGTTAAATTAGTTAAGTAAGCTCGTTTGGGCGGTTAGCTCAGTTGGTAGAGCGTCTGCCTTACAAGCAGAGGGTCAGCGGTTCGAATCCGTTACCGCCCACCAGTCAAGTTTTGTACTTTTACTAATAAAAGTAAGCGACCTTAGCAGCGGTAGTTCAGTTGGTTAGAATATCGGCCTGTCACGCCGAGGGTCGCGGGTTCGAGTCCCGTCCGCTGCGCCATTTTTAACTGGTTTTTCCAGTCTATCCCCTAAGTCTCCCCTGACTTAGGGGGTTTTTAAATGCCATCATCTGATATATTTTTAATGCACTTTACTTATTTTTATAAAATTCATCTTTTTATAAAATTCATCATAAATGTCTTACTCTTTTATCAAAAATAGCATAAAATACCTCGATATTTGCCCACTTTATTTTGTGCTACTCTATCATGCGACACTATACCCTTGACCCTTTTTTTCGCCGAATGCTAATCATACTGTTTTGGGTGATTTTTTTGTACGCCTTGTATCTGATGCGGACGGTGCTCTTGCCTTTTTTGGCAGCATTTATTTTGGCATACATGCTAAATCCTTTGGTGACAGGATTGGCTCGCTACATGAATCGCATGCTTGCCATCGTGGTCGTGTACTTTGCCAGCATTTTATTGACAGGTGCATTGATTGTGTGGTTTATGCCTGTATTATGGGAACAAATTACCTTGGTATGGGAATCGTTGCCTTTGCTTGTAGAGTGGTATAATACCACAGCAAGAGCATGGATAAGTCAACGCATAGATGGTCAGCTTATTCCGCTAGAAGCGGATGTTATCTCTAATGCACTCATGGAATATGCCCAAAAAAATTATCAAGTAGCAGATGCTCAGCTGCTCATCAAACAGGTGTTAAGTTCGGGCATGGTGGTGGCAAATAATATTGGCATGGCGGTGATGGTGCCAATATTAACCTTTTATTTTTTAATCGGTTGGCAAAAACGCCTAGATATGTGGTTACATAGCATACCTAAACCTTATCAAAAAAAAGCCTTAGAACTTGCCAAAGACTGTGATGACACGCTGATGAATTTTATCAAAGGTCAGCTTAGTGTTATGTTGCTACTTGGGTCTATTTATGCCATACAACTACAAATGATTGGGTTAAACTTTGGATTACTCATTGGTATTGGGGCAGGCGTGGCAAGTTTTGTGCCGTACTTGGGTTTTGCGTTAGGGATTATTGTAGCGATTGTGGTGGGACTGTTCCAATTTGGCTTTGACGCTATTTATATCGGTCTTATCATCGGGGCATTTATGATTGGTCAGGCGATGGAAGGTTATGTATTACAACCTCTACTACTTGGTGATAAAATCGGACTGTCACCACTTTGGGTGATTTTTTCAGTATTGGCAGGAGCGTCTTTATTCGGTTTTGTGGGCATGCTTATCGCCCTGCCTGTCTCAGCAATTTTAAATGTTCTATTTCATCATACATACAGTGCCTATTTGGACAGCGATTGGCATAAGGGACAAAAACAATTGACGTTGTGGTAAATTGTATCTTGCATTAATCATATGATGACAATGACAATGACGATGATGACAAAGGCATTATTTTTTACGCATTAAGGTAATACAACTTGCAAAATCATCAAAAATTTGGTATATATAGCACATTTTAAATCAGTTGAACACAACCAAGATACAACTGAGTATTGATAGCAGACTTTTGGATACTAAGCTTACATGACCGACCTTTTTCAGTCCGCCCTAGACCTTGATGTGCAAGAAGAATCTCAACTTTCGGATTTTAGGTCCATGGGTTATCAAGCCGTTGTCATCGCAGCCCAAAAACTCTGTCAAGGCGAATTATCAGAAATCTTTATTTATGGAAAAAAAGGTTCTGGTAAGTCCCATCTTGCTCTTGCCATTTACAATGAATATACCACAACAGGCAAAACTGCCATCAGCTTATCACTTGACAAAATGATAGAAAGTGAGGGTGATGATGCCTTAGCATTACAAGGCTTGCAACTGTTTGATCTTGTCATACTAGACGATGTTAATGCAGTAGCACGCAGTCATGAATGGCAAGAGGGACTGTTTCATCTAATCAACGAGGTCAGACGTGAACAAAAGCAATTGGTATTCTTAGCCAACAACCCTGCCCGTGAGTTAGACATTCCTCTGCTTGACTTACTCACACGACTGTCACTCGCTCCTGCTTTTAAACTGCCTGACGGTGATAACCCTGCTGACCGTGAGGCAATGTTAAAATCCATCCTAAGACGCAAAAACTGGCGACTGCCTCCTGTTATTTTTGATCATCTGGTCAGTGATGGCCCTTATAATGCCACGGACATGATGAGCGTATTAGACAGCATTTCACCCTTGTTCACGGGACTGACACGCACCTCTGTTAGCAAAAAAACCTTAGAAGATGCCAAAAAAATAATCAACAAACAAACTCTGCTTTTAGAGCTGGGTGGTTACATTGATGATATTGATAACTTGGATTTAACACAAATTTAATAAATTGACATCCATCACTTTTTGGCTTCATCTCACACCCCAATAGGAAATACCATGAAAAAACTAAGCCTAATGCTCATCATCGCTCTTTTTACCCCTGCTTTTGCCAATATACACCTAACTGTTGATGAGCATATCAAAGTTACCGCCATTAATGGACAAGAGATTAAACATGGAGCCTTGCAACCACTAAAACGTGAGTTCATCCTTGATGCTGGTCGCCATGTCATCACCGCCCATTACGATCGCTTATTTGATTTGACCCGTGGCGAGCATGACTATCTAAAATCAGCTAACCTAACCATCACCGCTGACCTAGAAGATAATCAAACTTATCAACTGGTCATGCCCAATCAGCCCAACAACTATCGAGCTGCCAAAGAATATGCCAAAAACCCTACTCTTGCCATCAGCCAAAATGGCAAATTATTGGCTTTTGAGCAGACATCGGAGGGTCACTCTGGCGTGTTATCTGCCCTAGGAGGCAGTATTGGTAGGCTCTTTGGTCGTCATGATGGCATCGCTGCCAACCAAAGAGTCATCATCTCCCAAAATCCATCATCCTCACAGCCTGCCACCAAAACCATGGTTACTCCCAAGGACAATCTGGATGGCTTTATGCAGTTATGGCTTGATGCCAGCCCAGAAGAGCGTGAAAAAATCCGTCAATGGATTGAAAGATGATTGATGTTTTTCATATCAAAAACCGTCTTTGGGCGGTTTTTTTATTGATATAACAAATTAAAAACTCTATTTTGGGCATAAAATATCCTTAAAACCAAAATTTTAGAATGTGTTAGAGATGCGTCATTATCTCACCCATTGATAAACAAAATAACAAAATCACAGATTATCATAAAATACAAGCTAGTATTTTAAAAATTTTTAGGCTATATTGTGCTACCTTAAAAATGAATTACTACATCTAGTGGTTAATTTTTAAATGCGAAAACAGCTAAGTCATTGAGATTTGGTAATTTTTTATAATTTACAACAAAACAGGTGATTTTATGACACATATCGACCAAATCAAAGTTAAAAAAAGAGATGGTACTTTTGAACCCATTAACCTTGATAAGATACACAAAGTTATCACATGGGCAGCTAAGGGATTAAACAACGTCTCAGTATCACAGGTGGAGCTAAAATCACACATTCAGTTTTATGATGGTATTGCCACTCGTGACATTCATGAAACCATCATCAAAGCGGCGGCGGACTTAATCTCAGCACAAACACCCGATTATCAATATCTGGCGGCTCGTCTTGCCATTTTTCACCTGCGTAAAATTGCCTATGGCGACTATGAAGTACCACATTTATATGACCATGTTGTCCGCTTGACTAAGATGGGCAAATATGATAAACATATTTTGGCAGATTATGACCGTGCTGAATTTGATGAATTAAATGCTTACATTAATCACGAACGTGACATGAATCTTGCTTATGCGGCAGTTGAACAGATGATGGGCAAATATTTGGTTCAAGACCGTGTTACCAAAAAAGTTTATGAAAGCCCCCAGTTTTTGTACGTTTTGGTTGGTATGTGTCTGTTTGCCAGTTATGATAAGGCGGTGCGACTAGATTATATCAAGCGTTTTTATGATGCCACATCCAATTTCTACATTTCACTGCCAACGCCCATCATGTCAGGTGTACGCACGCCCACTCGCCAATTTAGTTCATGCGTGCTAATAGAGTGTGGCGATGATTTGGACAGTATTAATGCCACAACATCCGCCATCGTTCGCTACGTCTCACAGCGTGCTGGCATTGGGGTGAATGCAGGGGCAATTCGTGCCTTAGGTTCGCCCATTCGTGGTGGTGAAGCTCAACACACAGGTTGCATTCCCTTTTTTAAAATGTTCCAAGCAGCGGTTAAATCTTGTTCACAAGGCGGTGTTCGTGGTGGAGCAGCGACTTTGTTTTATCCATTATGGCATTTGGAGGTGGAGAGCTTACTTGTCCTAAAAAATAACCGTGGTGTGGAGGATAATCGTGTTCGCCATATGGATTACGGTGTTCAAATTAACAAAACACTCTACACCCGACTCATCAAAAATGAAGAGATAACCCTATTCTCTCCCTCTGATGTGGCGGGGCTTTATGAAGCGTTTTTTGCTGACCAAGCTGAATTTGAACGTCTTTATACACGTTATGAAAATGATGAGAGCATCAGAAAACGTAAAATCCCTGCTCGTGAATTGTTCAGTCTCATGCTCCAAGAGCGTGCCAGCACAGGGCGTATTTACATTCAAAATGTTGACCATTGCAATACGCACAGCCCATTTGACCCATCAGTTGCTCCTGTTCGCCAGTCCAACCTATGTATGGAGATCGCCCTACCAACCAAACCGCTAGATAATATCAACGATGAGCATGGCGAGATTGCCCTTTGCACATTGTCCGCCATCAATCTGGGCAAAATTGACAAACCAGAAGACATCAAAGAACCTGCTGAACTTATCGTGCGTGCTTTGGATGCTTTGCTTGATTATCAAGATTATCCTGTCATTGCTGCCAAAAATGGCAGTATGAAGCGTCGTACACTCGGTGTGGGTGTGATTAACTACGCTTACTATCTTGCCAAAAATGATACACGCTATTCACAGGCAAAAGCGATTGGATTGACTCACCGTACCTTTGAGGCATTGCAATATTATCTGCTACAAGCATCTAATAAACTTGCCCAAGAAAAAGGGTCTTGTCCTGCCTTTGCTGAGACGACATACAGTCAAGGCATCTTACCAATTGACACTTATAAGGCGGATTTGGATAACATTTGTGATGAGCCATTACATTTAGACTGGGAGGCTTTGCGTGTTAGCATCAAACAGCATGGGTTACGTAATTCTACCTTGTCAGCTCTTATGCCATCTGAGACATCCAGTCAAATCGCCAATGCCACCAATGGCATAGAACCACCACGAGGTTTGGTATCGGTCAAACAGTCCAAAGACGGCATTTTAAAACAAGTTGTACCTGATATTGAAAATTTGGCAGAGAAGTATGAACTATTATGGCAAATGCCTGATAATAACGGCTATCTAAAATTGGTCGGCATCATGCAAAAATTCATTGACCAGTCCATCTCTGCCAATACCAACTATGACCCTGCTAAGTTTGAGGGCAGAAAAGTCCCCATGAAAGTCATGATTCAAGACCTGCTTAGTGCCTATAAATTGGGCGTGAAGACCTTGTATTATCATAATACCCGAGATGGAGCGGATGACAGTCAAGGCGAGTTAGATGATGGTTGTGCAGGCGGAGCGTGTAAACTGTAATTTGTATGTTGTAATTTGTATAAAAAATAAGCCCATCAGTTGATAGGCTTATTTTAATTTTATTCATCTGATTTATTCCATAATTCCTGTGATATCCACAGGGTTGTTGGTAATTTGTGTTTTAGCACCATCATGTCGCTTGGCTTGTAGCTGTTGTAGATATTCTTCGTTAATCTGCCCTGCCACATAACAGCCATCAAATACCGAACAGTCAAAACCATCAACACGACTGTATTTGGTGTTATTGACCGCTTCTACCAAATCATCCAAATCCTGAAAAATCAAGCGGTCAGCTCCGATAATCTCACGCACCTCATCAACCGTACGACCCGATGAGATAAGCTCACTGCGTACTGGCATATCAATGCCATAGACATTTGGAAAAATCACAGGCGGTGCAACAGATGCAAAAAAGACATTTTTCGCCCCTGCATCTCGTGCCATCTGAATAATCTCATGGCATGTTGTACCACGTACAATAGAGTCATCCACCAGTAGGACGTTTTTGTTTTTAAATTCCAAGGTAATGGCATTTAGCTTTTGGCGAACGCTTTTTTTACGCATGGACTGACCTGGCATGATAAAAGTACGCCCAATATAGCGGTTTTTGTTAAAGCCTTCACGATATTTGACACCCAAATGTGTGGCACATTCTAATGCTGAATTTCGAGAAGTATCAGGAATGGGAATCACCACGTCAATTTCGTGATTTTCACCCCATTCGGAGATGATTCTTTGGGCAAGTTTTTCCCCCATACGCATGCGAGCCTTATGCACCGAAATGTTATCAATGATACTGTCAGGGCGAGCGAAATAGACATACTCAAAGATGCAAGGTGTGTGCTTGATTTTGTCAGTACATTGTTTGGTGTGCAAATTATAATCCAAATCAACAAATACCGCCTCACCGGGGTTAATATCTCGCACCACCTCAAAGCCCAAAGCGGTCAAAGCCACCGACTCAGATGCCACCATATACTCAACACCAGCGGTACTTAGGCGACGACCATAAACTAAGGGGCGAATGCCGTTAGGGTCTCTAAATGCAAGCATGCCATGACCTGCTATTATCGCCACCACGCCGTACGCTCCTTGACAGCGGTCATAGACAGCTTGTAAGGCGGTAAAAATGTCATCGGGGGCGAGTTTGGTTTTGGTGAATTTTTGCAACTCATGGGCAAGAATATTGAGTAAAACCTCCGAATCCGAGTCGGTATTTAGATGACGGCGGTCATACTCATAGGCTTCTTTGGCAAGTGTGTCGGCGTTGGTTAAATTGCCATTATGTGCCAAAGCAATGCCATAGGGTGAATTAACATACAAAGGCTGTGCTTCTGCTGTGCTTGATGTGCCTGCGGTCGGATAGCGGACATGACCGATACCAAAATTTCCCACCAAATTTACCATGTGTTTGTTTAAAAACACATCTCGCACCATGCCATTATCTTTACGCAGATACAAGCGGTCATCTTTTAGGGTAACAATCCCCGCCGCATCCTGCCCTCGATGCTGTAACATGGTCAAGCCATCGTATAACATTTGAGCCACAGGTTCATGGGCACACACACCAATCACACCACACATAATTACTTACTCCAAAAGTCTGGCAACATGCCAATTAGTTTAAGATTTATAAAAATAAAAATTTATCATCATCACACGCCTGCCATCACACCTGTGCATCATAAGATAATGTGCTGTTTTGGCTGGGCAGGCATAAGAGATTTTTGCATTAAAAAATCCGTCCTATTGATACGGATTTTCCACCTGATTCCATGCCTTATCAAGTGTTTGGGTTAATAACGTCTGTGCCACAGGAGCAAAAGGTAATAAATTTTGGGCAAGTACAGACCCTTGCCATTGGGGCAGTTTAACCAGTAACGGAGATGTGATACTTAGGATGATCAGCACTTTTAACACCCCTTTGCCAGCCCCTAAAATGCCACCTAAAAGATTGTCCAAAAATCCCAATTTTAAAAATTTTAAGGTTTTTAATGCAAGCCATGAGATAAGATGTGTGATGCTAACAATAATAAGTACAATCGCTAAGAACGCCAATGAGATTTGCAAAATCTCATTATCCACCACAGGGATGAATAAAGGCGAGAATGTTTTGGCAAGTGCTGATGCCATGATGAACGCAACAAACCACGCCACCAAAGACATGACCGTCTTAATCGCCCCTGCATGAAAGCCACGCCACAGACCTACGAGTACCATCATAGCGATGAGAATATCAAGTATGCTCATGCCTTGTTCGCACTGCCCAAATCATGTTTGTTTGTGTTGCTTAAATCATCAAAATCATTGGGCTCATCTGTCATGGTCAAGGTACGCTCTTTGTAATTGGCAATACTTTGTATGCAATCTTGCACCAAAGAGGGGCCTTTATAAATCAGTCCTGAATACAGTTGTATAGCACTCGCCCCTGCACTTAGTTTGCGTACTGCCAAATCACCTGTATCAATGCCACCCACGCCAATCAAATCTACTTTGCCTGCCAGTCTCTTAGCAAATGATGTCAGCACCAGTGTGCTTTGATGGCTAAGTGGTCTGCCTGACAATCCACCTGTTTCATGGGCATATTCTTGATCTTCAACCCCCACCCGTGATAATGTCGTATTTGTGGCGATGAGTCCATCAATATCAAAGTCAATGAGATTTTTAGCGATGTCATCTATTTGGCTTATCTCTAAGTCAGGAGCGATTTTTAGGGCAAGTGGCACATAATAGCCGTATTCATTTGCCAGTTTTGTATGGCAAGTCTTAATACCATCTAACAGATGAGCCAACTCATTTGCCCCTTGTAGGTTTCGTAAATTGGCGGTGTTGGGGCTGGATATGTTAATGGTGATATAACTGGCATAAGGATAGACCCGCTCTAAACAGTACACATAATCATCCAAAGCACGTTCAACGGGCGTGGTTGCATTTTTACCAATATTAATGCCCAATACCCCCTTATATTTGGCACGCTCAATGTTGGTTATCATCTTATCCACGCCATCATTATTAAAACCCATGCGATTGATGATTGCCCCACTGTCTGCCAAACGGAACATTCTTGGGCGCTCATTACCTGCTTGTGGTTTTGGTGTTACTGTGCCAATCTCCAAAAACCCAAAACCAAGCTCAGCCAAGGCATCAATATACTCGCCATTTTTATCAAGCCCTGCTGCCATTCCCACAGGGTTCATCAAGCTAATACCCATGCAGTTGGTGGGCATTGACTGGCGTGGATAAGCAAATCCAAGCAAATGTGCTTTATGCAGTCGCTCTAAATTTTCAAGCGTCCATTCATGGGCTTTTTCAGGATGCATAGAAAACAGATAAGGGCGAAGTAAGCTGTATGACATGGCTCTCTCAAAATGAATACATCTTTTGACATTATAACACATTCCATCCAACTATCAAAAGGTTAATCGCCCACGCTTGATTTTGACCATGGGACTTTAAAAACCGCCCCAGTGGTTTTGAGGCGGTTTGTGATGATGGCATTTTACCGATTGATAGGAGCATTTCGGTGATGATTGTCATCATCTGTTTTGGCAAAGACCAATTTTATCACCTGCCATGCCACCGCCATTGCCCCGATGATAAATACCACATCACCAATGGTACGAATCCATCTTAGCCTAACCAAAAAGTCCTGTTGTAAAAAACCCTCACTGCGAGCATACCACAGACCTTCGGTGATGGATGCATGGGCTTGATACACCCCAATGGGCAATAAACTTGTAACTATCATCAGTACAAGACCTGCGTTTAGTGCCCAAAAACTCAACCTCATCAAGCCATCATCAAAGAGATGGTTTGGACGAATATAACGCACAATCAACAGCACAAAGCCCAAAGCTAAGAATCCATATACCCCAAATAATGCAGCATGAGCATGAACGGCGGTTGTATTTAGCCCTTGGATATAAAACAGTGCCAATGGTGGATTTAGCATAAAACCAAACACGCCTGCACCAACCATATTCCAAAATGAGACCGCCACAAAATACAAAATGGGCCATTTTAGCTTGTCCATCCATGGGGCTTGATGTTGTTTCTCCCAGTGTTCATAGGCTTCATAACCTAAAACCACCAATGGTACAACCTCCAAGGCAGAAAACGATGCACCGATTGCCATGATTGGCGTGGTTGTGCCTGTAAAATACAAATGATGAAACGTCCCTGGAACACCACCTAATAAAAACAGTGCTGCTGAGATGATGGTTGCTCCTGTGGCGGTTTTATAACGCACCAAACCAAGGTTATAAAAGATAAAGGCGAATGCCGCCGTTGCAAATACCTCAAAAAATCCTTCAACCCACAGATGTACCACCCACCAACGCCAGTATTCCATGATGGCAATGTTGGTACGTTCGCCATAAAACAGACCTGAGCCATAAAACAGACCGACACATGCCACAGATGCCACAAAGATGGACAATAGATTCTTATCCCCTTTTTGCTTAAACCCATTAGCCCAACCACGTGCCATCAGCACAAGCCACAGCAAAATACCAACAAATTTTAAAATTTGCCAAAAACGTCCCAAATCAATGAACTCATAACCTTGATGCCCAAACCAAAAATTAAGATGGGCAGGCATGATGTGTTTTAGAGCAAAGAATTGGGCAATGAATGAACCCACACACACGATGATGAGCGCCACCCACAAGATGTCCACACCCAATTTTTGGAATTTAGGGTCTTTGCCACCATTGATGATGGGGGTTAAAAATAAACCTGCCGCCAAAAATGCCGTGGCAATCCAAAACAGCGCCGACTGGATGTGCCACGTTCGTACCAAAGCATAAGGCAACCAGTCTGCCACAGCAATGCCATAGAACGCATGCCCCTCCACCGTGTAGTGAGCAACGAAACCACCCAAAAATACTTGTAGCACAAATAAGGCCACCACAAGCAGTCCATATTTACCTAATGCTTTTTGTGATGGGGTTAGGTTTATTTTGGTCAAAGGGTCAGACTCTGGCACCGCCAATTTAATCTCTTCTTCTTTTTTGGAAAATGCCCATGCCCAAATCAAAAATCCCACCCCAGCAATCAAAAACACCACGCTGGCAACTGACCATATAAAGTTCTCAGCGGTTGGCACGTTGTCAATCAGTGGTTCGTGTGGCCAGTTATTGGTAAATGTGGCATCAGTACCAGGACGATTTGTTGATGCAATCCATGCTGTCCAAAAATAAAAATTCGCCAAATGCTCCCGTGCGGTCAAATCAGGTAATGTGTTATTTTTCATGGCAAAATTTTCCCGAGTTTTGATGTACTTAGGGTCATTACCATACAGCTTGACATAATAGGGAGCAACCTCATGGATTGCCTTGATACGTGTATCAGAGAGTACCACGATTTGTGTGCCATCATTTGCACTTGTGCGGTATTCCTCTTTTAGAGCCTGACGTAGCCCTGCTTGTTCGGATGATGTTAAGGCATCATACCCTTTGCCATAGATTTCATTAGCACGAATATTAAGCCAAGCCACCAATTCACGATGCAACCAATCAGCCGTCCAGTCAGGAGCTTGATATGCACCATGCCCCAACACCGAACCCAATTGCATGCCGCCTGTTGTCTGCCATGCTGATTGACCTTTTAGGATATCATCTTCGGTCATGATGATGTTACCTTGACTGTCTATGAACTGCTGTGGAATGGGAGGTGCAGAGCGATAGACTTCTGCCCCACCCAAACCTAGTAATGTGAAAGTGCAAAGTAACACCCCAAACAGCACCCACCAGTGCTTTTTATACTCACCCATCTCTTGCTCCTTATACGTGGCTTGATTAGGAATTTTGATTATATGGTCATTAAGATGACATAATCATCTGGATGACCATTTTAAAGATACATTTAAAATATATCTTTAAAGAATTGTACGCCCATCCATGTCCAAAAGTCAATCCCTAATGCACAATTTTTAAAATTTGTAATATTTTTATGGTTTTGATTGATAAAAGGTAACTTATTTTTATTTAAGCCTAAAAAACCGCCATCAAGAAGTGGCGGTTTATAAATCAAATTTTTAAAAGCGTTGTCTTATCAAGGCTGTGTGGGAGAAAATCGTTCACTTTGGCGTGCCTGACCCCAAGCGATAACATCGGTTGTCATCACCCGATATTCTGCCAGCTCAAACATGGATGGTAAATCCCCTGCCAAATACGCCACCATACGAGCCACTATCGGCATGTGACATACCACTGCGATTGTCTTATTAGGTTCATCCCCATAATACGATGCAACAATCTGCTCAATGTCTGACACGCCTGCCACAGGGTCATCATTTGGGGTGATGCTGTCTAGTGTAATCAATGTAGGATTTTGTCCTTTGTCTTGGGCGATATTTTGTAAGATTTTGGCAGTTTGGTTGGCACGATGAAAGGGGCTGGTGATAATCATATCAAGGTTGTGTCTGTCGGCTAGATGTGTGCCAGTCTCTTTTGCCTGAGTTTGTCCAAATTCTGTCAAATCACGTCTCATGTCATCACCGCAGTAAGCGGTTGCTTGTCCGTGTCGGATAAAGATAAGTTTCATATCAATACTCCCAAATCGTCTCTTTTTAAAATTATTAATGTCGTTGATATCATTGATGCCATTGCGTAATGGTTTACTTTTCACGCATATTGTCATCTTTGGGTTGATTTTGCAGGCTTGCTTTTAACACTTCATCAAACTCTTTTGAGAGTTTCTCATTACTCTCATCATGAGGCATGACAAATTCCACATCACTTCTAAATCCTGTTTCCATCAGGTTTACCGCCACACTCAGTGCTGATTTATTTTCATACAGTATGGCATATAAAGCATGAGTGATGGGCATATACACACCCAATTTTTTTGCCTGTTCTTCTACCTGAGCGATGGTATTGACCCCTTCGGCGGTTTGTCCTAACTTTTTAAGGGCACTGTCAAGGGTGATGCCCTTGCCAAGCATGTTACCAATTTGATAATTTCGGCTTAGCGTGGAATTGCAGGTTGCGTATAAATCCCCCACGCCTGACAGCCCCAAAAAAGTCAAGGGGTTTGCCCCCAAATTCACCCCAAATCGGCTCATCTCTGCCAATGCACGAGTTAGGAGCATGGCCTTGGTATTCTCTCCCACACCATAGGCATTCGCCATACCCATGGCCAGAGCATAGATATTTTTTAATGCACCGCCAAGCTCCACACCCTTGACATCATCGGAGGCAAACACCCGAAAAAACGCACTATGTAGTGCTGTCTGTACCGCTACTCTGAGTGGCTCGGACGGACTGGCGATGACGCTGGCGGACGGCATGTTATTCATGATTTCAAGGGCAAGGTTGGGGCCACTCATCACCCCAAAATTCACCTGTGGTAATTCATCCTTAATGATATCACTCATTAGGGCAAACGTGCCTTTTTCTATGCCTTTGGTCAAAGATACCACCGCCTGATGGGTGATGTGAGGGCGAATTTTTTGTAGGGTCTCACGCACCGCCGAGCTTGGCACTGCCACAAAGATGATGTCTTTGTTTTTGACCGACTGTGCCAAATCATGGCTAAATGTCAGATGAGGGCTTAGCACATGATTGGGCAGATATTTTTTGTTAATATAGGTCTTTTGTAAGGCTTTGACCGTCTTTTTATCACGCACCCACAGGGTCGTCTCACAACCGTTTTTGGCGGATAAATTCGCCATTGCTGTACCAAAACTGCCACCACCAAGCACCACGATACGTAAGGGCGTGTCTGTGTCTTTATCCACATGAATGCCAAGTGTGTCAAGGTCTGTTTGTTTTTTGCGTTTTTTGGTAAAGTGGGCAAGGTTTGCCAAAAGCCCACCTTCGGATTCGGATTTTTCAAGCAAATGACGGGCTTCTTCTAAGCCTTGATTGATACTTTGGCTTGCTACATCTACAATTTTTTTGACTTTGGGATTGTCTTTTGGCAATTTCATGGTATTTTTATCCTTGAATGACTTTTTTGGATAATGATTTTTATCTGTTCATTTTCTATATTTTGACTCATTGATAAAAATGAACAAATTGTGCCAAATCTACCGCTTCACGCTTGGGCATGACAACATCGCTTGACCCAACATAAATAAATCCACAGACAGTATTATCATCACTGACACCAAAATAATCTTTGATGGCAGGCGTGTTACACAAATCACCTGTTCGCCATACCGTTTGGTAGCCCATGCTTTGTAAGGCAAGTAGTAGGTTTTGTACCACTGCCCCTACACACAAAAGTTGTTCAAATTGTGGTACTTTTGGGTGCTGTTTATAATCGGTTGCCACCGTGATAATCATGGGGGCTCGTTTTGGCATATTAATAAGTTTGGTGCGTGCGATGTCATCTAGGCTTTTTTTGTCCGCTTTGGCGTTATCAAGCCCTGCTTGTAACAGTACCTGACCAAAATCATCAAGGGTTTTGCCTGTCATGACACTAAAACGGTAAGGGCGTAATACCTTATGGTCAGGGGCACTCATTGCACATGCTAGGGCACTGTTTAGCTCATCATGGCTTGGCATGGGTAGAGATAAATTGCCAATACTGCGTCTGGTGTGAATGAGATGGATTAAATCGTTCATGGGTTTCTCATTTAAAATAAAGATTATTGTTGAACTTGTTCATATTGGTGTCTGTTATCAAGAATTTCTAATCTTAGCCTTGCAATATTATCAATAGTAGCAGTATAACCATATTTTAATAATGTTTGAATGGCTTCTGGATTATTTTTGATGGGTTTAACAATTTGGCATAACAAAAAGCATCTGTTGTACCCATCTTCTAGATTGCATTCAATGACTGCCTGAGCAGTTGTGCCACTGCCTGCAAAATAATCCATGACAACATCATCATCAGAGGTGCAAAGTTTGATAAAGTATTTTATCATTTGAACAGGTTTTGCAGTTTTAAACATATGCCCTAAGCCTAATTTTTCCAAATCATGCTTACCTTGCCTTGAATAAAAATTAAGAATGCTCATTGCACTGTCTTTACTATCAATCAACAGATGTTTCTCATAAGGTCTGCCATCTTTAAAAATGAGTTTATTTTCATGATAAAGTTGTATAAATTTTTCTTTTGATGACCAACCACGAGTTTTTAAAGCTGGTAAATGTATATTAATCTCTGGAATGTCTAAATCATGCGGTCTTGATGGTGTGGATAAATCTTTGGCAAAACAAATATCACCATTTTCGTCTACAATAGAATAATTTTTTATCCAACGAAGCATCTCATCATTATAATATTTAAGTTTATTTTTTAGTAAACTGTTAGCACTGATAATACCATTCTTCTTAAATTCACTTTTCACCATTTGGCATAATGGCAAGATGATTTAACGATAGCTTGGTATATCAATACGACACTCAAAGCCAAAAACATTTTTTTGTCCATAAAAGCTTCGGCTTTTTCTTCACTTGTATCATTAAAAGTCATTCTTCAACTTTTTGCAGATAAAGATGCTTGCTTAACCTCTAAATATATATTCTCATGGTGAGATTTTTTGGCATCAAAACCATGTTTTTGGGTATTTACTAATTCAAAATTTAAATAACTGGCAATCAAACTGTCTTTATATTCGTTAAAGAAAGTATCATTATCTAATTTTTTGAATTCTTCTTGAATTTTTAATAAAGGGGCTATGGCGGATGTGGTTTGAGTTAAAAACTCTCTATTAGTTAAAAACTCTCTATTAATAGGTTCAAAATGACCTTGATTAAAAATGGCTAATGATTGATTTTTAAAATTCATTGTCTTATTCCATCCGATGCTCTTCTGATAAATAATCCTCCGATTGCATTTCAAGCAGGCGTGAACGTGTTCTTTCAATCTCAAAGGCAAGTTTTTCACCTTGATACAAGTCCAAAATGGACTGCTCAGCACGCACAAGGAGTTTGACACGACGGTCATAAAACTCATCCACCAAATAAATAAAGCGTCTGGTTGGGTCCATCAATGTATCAGTTAATGCAGGCACATTGTCCACCATGACCGTATCAAAATCACTGGCAATCTCAATAAAATCAGATGCTGAACGAGGTTGCATACACACATCCCTAAAATTTACCAAAAGCATGGTCTCGGTACGCTTGATGATAGAAATCTCACGCCCACCAATAATGATGGGGTCTTTTACTACTTTTTGACCACTGGCAAGCGTATCAAATCGCTTGGACAGCCAGTCTTTGGTATCATCTGTTAGAGGTGATGAGTAGAGTTTGGCTTGCTTTAATAGCCTTAGCCGATAATCCACGCCTGCATCAATATTCATCACGGTTGTGTGTGTTTCAACTTGATGGATGGCGGGCAAAAAACGATGACGATGAATGCCATTTTTATACAGCCCAGATGGTTCAATATTAGAGGTTGCCACAAGGGTAATGCCACGCTCAAAGAGCATGGTGAATAAATCACCCAAAATCATGGCATCTGATACGTTTGATACAAAAAACTCATCAAAACAAATAACAACTGCCTCACCATGAATGATGTCCGCCACTTTTTGCAAGGGGTCAGATTGCCCTTGTAATTTGACAAGTTCAGATTGCACTCGTTTCATAAAATGATGAAAATGCAGTCGCATTTTTCGCTCTATTGGCAAGCTGTCATAAAACATATCCATAAGCCACGTCTTGCCACGCCCAACACCGCCCCACATATATAAGCCTTTGGGAGCTGTGGGTTTGGATTTGAACAGGCTGGCAAAAAATCCTTGATTTGTATTTTGGTTTGCTATGATTTCATGGTGCAATTTGTCAAGATAGGCAACTGCCTTTGCTTGTACGTCATCGTGACTAAAATTGCCTGTGGCTAGGGCTTCATCATAGCGTTTTTGGGGGGATAAATTGGTCATTATTTTTCCTTAATTTAAGCTCATTTTGTGAATGTTTTTCGGCAACCAAATAAGAATGTATGATTTTATAAACGGTCAAAAATAACAACGAACACGTACACACAATTATCATAAATACCGAATGCCAATGGCTTGGTACGCCATGTTGTAACTGTGTTTTAAATAAATTGATGTGCGGTTTGTCTTTTAAATAATACACTTCGACAGTATCGCCCAAAGGCTTACCACAAGACATTCCAACAGATTTGATGTACCTTTTACCATTCACATCAAAACGATAAAATCTTGTGGCATTCTTTCCACAATGTTCACGGTAGGACGTGGCTAATATCAACACGCCATTGTCTTTTAATAACTCATGTTTCTTTATGGTTTTTTGCTGATTGTGATAAGCAATCCCACAAAGCACGGCAATTATCAAAGCAGTAATCAAAACCACCACCCAACATAACGCTTTATTGCTTGTTATTAAAGCAAACACTTCGCCGAGACTGACTTTATTTGGGTCTTTTGATTTTGACATGGTTTATTTTTCAATCAATTCTTTTAACTCACTAAGTCGCCCATGAAAAAAGTGGCTCGCCCCTGTCATCACTTTACTGCGTATGCCAAACTCATCGGCAAAATCCGCCATACTGCTTGGGCGAACAAACTCGTCTTGGTCGCCATAGATGACAAGCGTATCTGTCGGCAATTTAAGACCTGTCAAGTCATTTCTCTCCACAGACGGGGCGATGAGCGTGAGTTTTTGCAGATTAACATCTCTATCCGTCAACACCTTATCCGCCACACGGCATGCAATAAATCCACCAAAAGAGAAACCAGCAAGCCACAGTACTTTGGCAGAGGTTTGTTTTAATGCCCAATCAAGCACGCATAGGCTGTCCAAATACTCGCCATTGCCATACTCAATCTCACCACTTGACCGCCCCACTCCACGATAATTAAATCGCACAGTGTCCATGCCAGATTTTTTACAAAAGCGGTATAGGGTCGTAACGACCTTATTATTCATCGTTCCTCCTGCTTTGGGGTTGGGATGACAAATCAGAGCAAGTGTGTCCGACTTTGTCCAATGAGCATCCACTTCAAGTACAGCGTCATTGTTTATATGCTTGGCAGGTATTAAAGTTGTTGGTTTTAGAGTGTTCATATTTTTAAAAGGTGAAAATGATTTATTATAACATAAAAACAAAATATAGAAAATGCTACTTATATAGGTGATTTTAGGATTTTAGGATTTTAGGATTTTAGGATTTTAGGATTAATTTTTGAAAACTTAAATATGATTATGTTAAATAAATTTTAAAAATAAAAATACCAAATGAGCGTGTTGAGCGTGTATTGATGGTAATTTGAGTTATTGGTATTTTAAAATGGTTTGCGATGACGTTGTCAAATACTCATGACAGCTTAAACCTTGCCCAAATCGGAGCATGGTCGGATGGCTTTTCTAACCCCCTAATATCATAACTGATTCCAGCATCCACGCAGTCTTTGATGAGTTGGTCTGTGCATAAAATATGGTCAATCCTAAGCCCTCGTTTTGGCGTGTCATCAAAGCCTTTTGAGCGGTAATCAAACCAACTAAACTCGTCTGCACTGTCAGGCTTAAACTTACGGTAAGTGTCGTGCAAATCACGACTCATTAAGGCATCATACCACTCACGCTCTTCGGGTAAAAACGAACAAGTACCATTTTTTAGCCAGCGTTTGGCGTTTGGCTCGCCAATGCCCACATCGTTGTCATGGGGCGAGATGTTCATATCGCCCATGATGACAAGCTCACGCCCCTGCCCTTTTAGCTCGTCAATGTAGCGGTTTAGGTCGGCATAAAAAGCACGTTTCATGGGGAATTTGGTCTCATGTTCACGGTTTTCGCCTTGGGGAAAATAGCCGTTGATAACATCAATCTCACGCCCATTGACATCAAATCGGGCATGAATGAGCCGTCTTTGAGCATCCACATCAGCAAAGGGAAAGCCCTTTTGCACAAAAATCGGCTCAAATTTGGACAAAATCGCCACACCATAATGTGCTTTTTGTCCAAAAAATGTTACATGATAGCCCAAATCTATCACCTCTTGTAAGGGAAAGGCATCATCATGAACCTTAGTTTCTTGTAAACCGATAATATCCGCTCCAAGCGTATCACGTACAGCAAGCAGTTGGTGTAATCTGGCACGTAGCCCATTAATGTTAAAACTGACAAATGTGGTCATTGAAGCGGTCATTTACAATGGCTCTTAAAAAATAATGACATATGATGGGGGCAAATACTCAAATACAAAGGGTACGGCTTAAATAAATGACACAGTCAAGTGCATTCAAACCAAATTTGGCTCAAAATATAACTGTTTGTATAAAAATACAAATAATTTATCATAAAAAATTATGAAATAATAAGATATAATATGTTAATATTCAAAAACTTTATTTTCTACTTTATGTTTACTTTGGGGTAATTATGGCAATTGGCATTAACTGGAAAGCCTTTGGGCCAGGTATTTTGATTGCATCTGCCGCCATTGGTGGTTCACACTTGATCGCATCAACACAGGCGGGGGCGTTATATGGTTGGCAACTTGCCATCATCATTTTATTGGCAAACTTTTTTAAATACCCCTTTTTTTCGCTTTGCCACCGACTACGCTTATGAAACGGGTGAGAGTCTCATTGCAGGCTACGCCAAAAAGTCTAAATTTTATCTTTGGGCATTTTTCATTCTATCCATGATATCAGGCATGATCAGTACAGGGGCTGTGGTACTGCTGACAGCGGTGATTTTAAGTTATATGCTCCCCTTTGAACTCTCCACAGTTGTACTGTCGGCGGTGATGGTGGTGGCATCTTGGACATTGCTCATCTTTGGGCATTTTCGGATGCTTGATAATGTGACCAAATGGATCATTATTTTGCTGACCGTTACGACCATCTTGGCAGTCATCATCGCAGGGGTAAAAGCACCACCACCTGCCCATGACTTTGTGGCAGTATCACCGTTTAACATGGCAGGACTTTCCTTCATCATCGCCTTGATGGGCTGGATGCCAACACCATTAGAATTCTCCGTCATCTCATCGGTATGGACATCCAAAAAAATTCGTGATGACCATCCAACACATGAACAAGGCTTGCTTGACTTTAATGTCGGCTATCTTAGCTCTGCCATTTTGGCGTTATTTTTCTTGGCTTTGGGAGTGTTTGTCCAATATGGCACAGGACAAGAAATTGCCATGCAGGGCAGTGCTTATATCGGACAGCTCATCAATATGTACACCAACACCATTGGCGAATGGTCAAGAGGTTTGGTAACATTCATCGCCTTTTTGTGTATGTTTGGCACAATAATCACGTGTGTGGATGGCTATGGGCGTGCCAATGCCGAATGTTTTGCACTCATCAGCGGACACAAATCAACAGGCAAAATCACGTCATTTTGGACGACGGTTACCGCCATCACAGGTTTTGGGCTCATTACATTTTTTATGGGGCAGATGGCAACCTTGCTCAAATTTGCGATGATTTCAGCCTTTGTTACTGCACCCATTTTTGCCTATCTTAATTACTCACTCATCAAAAGTCATGGCAAGAAATACTCACCTATGATGAACATTTATGCCATCTGTGGCATTGTGTTTTTGGCAGGGTTTACCGTACTGTTTTTATTACAATTTTTTCAAATTATCGGCTAGGATGCTTAAACTGATTTTTAAGACAATCATCAAAAAACCAGTCGCCTGACTGGTTTTTGTTTGGTCAATGTTAAAGTTAAGACAAATTAGAGGCTTGTACCAAAAGCTGGGTATACTCATGTTGTGGCTCTTCAAAAATCTGTTTTGCCGTACCCATCTCCACCACCATGCCCTCACTCATGACAATCACACGGTCAGAGAGTGCTTTGACCACCGATAAATCATGACTGATAAAAATATAGCTTAGTCCATATTTTTTTTGTAGGTCATTTAAAAGATTGACTACCATGATTTGGGTAGAGCGATCAAGGGCAGATGTCGGTTCATCAAGCAAAACAAATTTTGGCTCTAAAATAATCGCTCGGGCGATGGCGATACGCTGACGCTGACCCCCTGAGAACTCATGTGGATAGCGATTTATCATGGTAGGTGACAGATTAACTTCTTTTAAGATCTTAACCACCTTTTGCCGACGTTCTTCTTTGCTCATCTGCGGAAAATGTACAGTAAGCCCCTCTTCTATAATCTCACGCACGGTCAGACGAGGCGACAATGAGTTAAAGGGGTCTTGAAATACAATTTGCATGTCACGACGCAATGCTTGGCGTTTATCGCCTGTGGTGTCAATGATTTTTTCACCATTAAAACGAATATCGCCCACAGACGGTACAATCTGCATGATGGCACGTCCCAATGTGGATTTTCCCGAACCTGACTCACCGACAATGCCCAATGTCTCGCCTTTTTTTAGGTCAAGTGTGATGCCCTTGACTGCATTAAAGGTTTTGGTAGGCTTGCCAAAGAAGTTGCGTGCGATGACATAATCCACCTTAATGTCCTCTGCTGTGATGAGCTTTGGGGCGGATTCATCAAGGATGGGTTTGTGATTGTTGGGAATGGGGGTCAACAGCTCAACAGTATAAGGATGTTGTGGATTATCAAAGACCTCTTGGGTCGTGCCACGTTCAATAATCACGCCATACTGCATGACACACACTTGATCGCTGTACTTTCTCACCAATCGCAAATCATGAGAGATTAAAATAATCGCCATGCCCAAATCACGCTGCAATTCTAGCATTAAATCTAAAATCTCTGCCTGCGTGGTTACATCAAGAGCGGTAGTCGGTTCATCGGCGATGAGTAGGTCGGGTTTATTAATGATTGCCATCGCAATCATGATACGTTGAAGTTGCCCACCTGAAAACTCATGTGGATATGCTGTCATTTTTTTGTCAGCATTGGGGATTTTGACCTTTTGTAAAGTTTCAAGTGCCAGCTTATTCGCCTGTGAGCGACTGACGCTTGGATTGTGAATACTGACCGCTTCTGCCACTTGTTTGCCAATGGGGACAAATGGATTGAGTGATGTCATGGGTTCTTGAAAAATCATGGCAATCTTATCACCACGAATGGCACGCATCTGTCTTTCAGATAAGTCAAGCAGCTCTTTACCATTAAAAAGCACCGATGATTTTTTGCCAAAAGTGGTGATATTTTTTGGCAAAAGCTGCATGATTGCCATTGACGTTACCGACTTACCTGAGCCTGACTCACCGACGATGGCAAGCGTCTCCCCTTTTTCTACGGTAAATGATAAATCTTTGACCGCATGGACAAGCTCTTCATCGGTTTTTAAAAATACATCCAAATTTTTTACTTGTAATAATGTCATATCATCTGTCCTTTGGGTCTAAGGCATCACGCAAACCATCGCCGATAAAGTTAAAACAAAACAGTGTTATCACCAAAAAAGTAGATGGCACAAGCAGCTGCCACGGAGCAACCTGCATGGTTTGAGCTCCTTCTTGAAGCAGTGCCCCCCAACTGGTTCTGGGCTCTTGCACACCTAGCCCTAAAAAACTTAAAAATGATTCAAATAAAATCATCCCAGGCACAATAAGAGATGCATAAATCACAACCACACCCAATACATTTGGCACGATATGACGGATGACAATTTGCCAGCTGGTAACCCCCGTTACTCGGGCAGCTTCAATAAATTCCTTGTTTTTTAGACTCAATGTCTGACCACGCACGATACGAGCCACATCAAGCCATGAGACCAAACCGATTGCCACAAAAATCAAGATGATATTACGCCCAAACAAGGTAACAAGCAAAATCACAAAAAACATGAAAGGAAAGGCACTTAAAATCTCTAAAAACCGCATCATGACCATATCCACTTTGCCGCCCAAAAAGCCAGAGACTGCACCATAAACCGTACCTACCAGTACCGCCACCAAAGCACCTGCAATCCCCACCATCAGTGATATTTGTCCGCCGACTGCCGTCCGTACGAGCAGGTCTCGCCCTAAGGTATCTGTACCAAAATAGTGCTTGGTTTGCATGGATGGGGCAATACCCATGTTACTCCAATCCGTATCAGCATAGCCAAATGATGACAACATGGGGGCAATAATCACAAATGCCGTGATAAGAAGTAATACCACACCACTTGCTATGGCAGCTTTGTTACGGCGAAAACGTCGCCATGCATCTTGCCACAAACTTCGTCCCTTTACCACAGGTTCTATGGTTTGCACGGTTTTGCTTGCATTCATAGACATACACATTCCTTCATTATTAGTATTTAATTTTTGGGTCAATCACCGCATACAAAATATCAACAATCGCATTAAATAGGATTGTCAATACCCCCACCAAAATCGTCAAACTTAGCACAAGGCTATAATCACGGTTTAAAGCACCATTGACAAAAAGCTGACCAATACCAGGCAAACCAAAAATCGTCTCAATCACGATAGAGCCTGTGATTATCCCCACAAATGCAGGCCCCAAATAAGAGATGATGGGCAACATGGCAGGACGCAAGGCATGTTTAATCACAATGTGTGATAAAGGTAATCCCTTTGCCTTGGCGGTACGAATATAGGGGCTATTCATCACCTCAATCATCGAACCTCTTGTGATGCGAGCGATGCTTGCCACATAACCTATCGCCAATGCTGCCACAGGTAACACCAAATTCATGAATGCCCCACCATTCCAGCCCCCAGCAGGAAACCATTTTAACATGACCGCAAAAATAAGCACAAGTAGCGGTGCTTTGACAAAACTTGGTATGACTATGCCTGTCATTGCCAATGTCATCAACGTATAATCAAGCCAGCTGTTTTGTTTTAAGGCAGCAATCACCCCCAAACCAATCCCCAACACCACCGCAATGATAAAAGCGTACAATCCAATCTCTACCGACACAGGCAGGGCTTGGGCGAGCAGTTCATTGATGGTGTGGTCTTTATACTTAAAAGATGGCCCAAAGTCCCCTTGGGCAAGCTGTTTTAGATAATTGACAAATTGAAGCCACATCGGGTCATTGAGATGATATTTTGCCTCAATGTTGGCAAGCACCGCAGGAGGTAGGTTACGTTCGCCTGTAAAAGGACTGCCAGGGGCAAGTCGCATCATAAAAAACGAAATGGTAATCAAAAATAGCATGGTTGGAATGGCTTCTAACACACGCTTAAAAACGAGTTTAAACATAAGCTCTCTCTTATTATTTGCAAATCCATGGCAAATTACAAAGGCAATTTAATTAGGACGCACCTAAGTATACAAACATTGCTCTAATACGCCCTATTTTTTCCACAAAACCGAAACAAACATCAGACCGACATCAGATTTATTGTGCATTACGGTCAAATGACCAATCCTTGATTTGCCAGTTATTGCTTGGGTCGTTCAATGACTCTGCTTGCAAATAAGGTTTTTGTAGGCGTACTGATACAGAATTATAAATAGGCAAAATGGCAACATCTTTATCAAGCATTTGTTCTGCTTCATGATATTTGTTCATGCGAGCATTATCATCTAGACCTGCATTCAAGGTTGAATCAAGCAGATGGTCAAATGCTTGGTTGGCATATTTGCCTGAGTTATTACTGTTGTCCGAACGCAACACATTTAAAAAGGATGATGGTTCATTATAATCAGAGCACCATCCTGCAAATGCCGTATCAAACTTACCTTGACGGCGAGTATCTAGCATGGTTTTCCATTCTTGGTTGATGATAGAAACATTGACACTGCCACCAAATGACTCATTTAGCATGGATGCCGCTGCTGTGGAGATACGCTTGCCTGTTTCGCTGGTACTATATAGTAGCTCAAATTTAAGTGGATTATCAGATGAGTAACCTGCCTGTGACATCAGCTTTTGGGCATGTTCCATACGTGCTGTTTTGTCCATTTTTGTCCATGGGTAATTAACCTCACCCATGTTATGAATGGCAGGTGGGGTAAATTGGTAAGTTGCCCTCTCACCACGACCCAACACTTTTTCGGCAATCGTCTCACGGTCTAATGCCATAGAGATGGCTTGACGAATTTTAACATCGTTAAATGGTGCTTTGGTGTGATTATATTCTAAAAAGAAAGTGCATAGCTTTGGCGATGAATGCACCTCATTTGGCAACTCATTTTTGATGCTGGTTAGATGCTCCGATGGAATGGCAGCAATCTCAACCTCACCTGCCTTATAACGATTGACCTCTGTGGATGCTGATGTAATGGGCAAAAAAGTTGCCTTATTGATATTGCCCGCCACTTCCCCAAAATAAGCAGGGTTTCGCTCTATTTTGATATGACTGTTAACCACCCAATCGGTCAATTTATACGCACCACTGACCACGATATTGGCAGGGTCAAGCCATTTGTCGCCATGGGTCTCAATGGCATGTTTTGGCACAGCATACGCCACAGGCAATACCAATAAGTCAGGCAAATAAGGTACGGTATCGGTCAGGGTAATTTCAAGTGTCTTATCATCAACGGCTCTGACACCGAGCGTCTCCACGCCTGCCCTACCATCGGATATTTGTCTGGCATTGACGACTTTGGCATCCACCAAATAGCTAGAATATGGTGATGCGGTATTTGGATCGGTCAGACGTCTAAAACTATACACAAAATCATGAGCGGTGATCGGTGTATCATCTGACCATTTGGCATCACGGATTTTAAATGTCCACACTTTACCATCGGCACTGTCCCATTCACTTGCCAATGCTGGTATGGTCGCTCCTTTTTCATCAGCACTGACCAATCCGACAAACATTTGGCGAATGATGGCAAATGAACTTGAATCTGATGCCTTATGCAAATCCAACGATTCAGGCTCTGCACCATTGGGAATGGCTATCTCATCTTTGGTTGTTGTCGCCAAAGATGGTGCAGACTGTTGGTTATCACTCCCACAACCTGATAGAGCAAAAACTCCAAATAGCGTGAATATGGCTAAACTTAGTGTTGATAATTTCATCTTACTTCTCCATGATGATGAACGGATGACAAATCTTGGCAGATGTCATCTAACTTAATATGTTCGTGTTAATCTGACTGATGGCATGTTGCTGATTTTATTAATGGCATGATGGTCAAAAATCATAAACAGCAAACACAAATCACCAACAGGCGATTTGTGCTGTCATGACATGATTAGTGTTTGGCGATTTTCCAGTCTTTGACTTGCCATGTATTTTGTGGGTCGTTGCTTGAATAGCCCAGAACATATGATTTTACCAAACGAGGTGATACATAGTGATACACAAAGATGGTCGCACTGTCCTTGTCCAGCACCGCCTCAGCTTGGCGATATAACTGGGCACGTTGTTCTGCTGTTACATCTCCCCCCAAAGTACCATTCATCAGACGGTCAAACTCTGGGCTGTTATATTTGCCATAGTTGTTAGAATCGGTTGAGACGAATGTATTTAGGAACGTTGATGCTTCGTTATAGTCAGCACACCAGCCCCCACGAGAGACTTGATGTTTTTGAGTACGCCGAGTTTCAAGATAAGTTTTCCACTCTTGGTTGTTAAGACTTACCTCAACAAAGCCCAAAGAATCCTTCCAAAACGATGCCGCTGCCACTGCCAGCTTTTTGTGTGACTCTGAGGTGTTATACAGCAGTTCAAATTTTAAAGGGTTAGATTCGTTAAAACCTGCTTCATTAAGTAGCTTTTTAGCCTCCTCTATGCGTTTGGCTTTATCCCATGCCCTCCAATCAGGTTCATAATCTATCATGCCTGCGATGGCGTTTGGCGTGTATTGATAAGCCACCGTCTGACCTTGTGCCAAGATATTATTCGTGACGATCTCACGGTCTAGTGTCAAGGACAGTGCTTTGCGTACACGCACATCATCAAATGGAGCTTTGGTGTGATTAAACTCATAATAATAAGTGCATAGCTTAGGCTGAATCTTAACTTGATCGCCCAGCTCTGCTTGAAGTTGTTTAAATTGTTCTGATGGCAGAGAATCTGATGTTAAATCTATCTCGCCTGCCTTGTAGCGGGTTACGTCAGTTACCTCCGATGGGATTGCCAATATCGTTACGGTATTGATGGTTGTATTGGCATCATCATAGTAGCTGGTATTACGTTCTAGTACAATGCGTTCATTGACTTGCCAGTCTTTTAAGTTATAAGCACCATTAACGACATAATTGCCCGGTGCCGTCCATTTGTCGCCATGCTGTTCTATCGCTTTTTGATTGACAGGTTTGACGGCGGTGTGAATCAGTGTATCAGGCAGATAAGGCACAGGTTCAGATAAGCTAATTTCAAGTGTCTTATCATCAACGGCTCTGACACCGAGCGTCTCCACGCCTGCCTTACCATCTACAATCTCTTGGGCATTGACCACTTTAAGTCCTGACAAATAAGTAGCATAAGGCGATGCTGTATTAGGATTTACCAAACGTCTAAAACTATACACAAAGTCCTGAGCGGTTACAGGGTCACCATTGGACCATTTGGCATCACGGATTTTAAATGTCCATACTTTATTATCAGTACTCTCCCACGATTGTGCCATGCCTGCCACAGTATTACCATCGGCATCAGTTGATGTTAGACCAACCAAAAGCTGGCGGATGATGTTAGACTCTGGCAAGCCTGCTATTTTATGTGGGTCTAACGACTCAGGCTCGGCGGCGTTATTGATAGTTATCTCTTGGGTGTCAGCAAGTTCGCCTGCAACAACTGATGCACCATCCGCCGATGTGTTGGCATTTGGCGTATTGGCATTTGACCCATTATCACCACAGCCAAACAAGGCAAGGCTGAGCGACACGAGCAAGGCTGATGGTGCAAATTTTGCATTCATGGGATGTCCTTATATCAGATAAAAATGAATTGACTTTTGTTATTTGAGTTGTGATGTATCTGCCTGTCTTTTGTCCTTTTGCATCACTCTTATAGCAAATATAAAAGGCAGGCGTACCACATGCCCAAATGACAACTAAATATAATCGTTTTATGACCCCAAAGTCAAGAATTTTTTCAAGATTATGGTAAAATAATAACAACAAAAAACCACTTATTGTAAAAATAAGTGGTTTTTATGTTAAAAAATATCACGCATCAAATGGGTCTCTTAACACAATGGTCTCATCTCTGTCTGCCCCTGTTGAGATGATGTCCACAGGACAGCCAACCAATGCTTCAATACGTTTGATATAGATTTTAGCATTATCTGGCAAATCATCAAAATTAGTAATACCAATTGTAGATTCGCTCCAACCTTGTAGCGTCTCATAAACAGGCACTACCTTGGCATAATACTTAGCATCATACGCCCCCTTAATCTCACCCGCTGGTAAGGTATAATCTGTGGCAATCTTAATCTCACTAAGACCATCTAGCACATCAAGTTTGGTTAGGCAGATACCGCTCATGGAATTTAGCACAACCGCACGTCTTAGAGCCACAGCATCAAGCCAGCCACAACGTCTGGCGCGCCCCGTGGTCGCCCCAAATTCATGACCAATCCGCCCCAAATGTTCGCCCACATCATCAAAAAGCTCTGTTGGAAAAGGCCCTGAACCGACACGTGTGGTATAAGCTTTGGTGATACCAAGCACGTAATCAAAATACAAAGGCCCCAAACCTGTACCTGTTGCCACGCCTCCTGCGGTTGTATTAGAGCTGGTAACAAAAGGATAAGTACCGTGGTCAATATCAAGCAAAGTACCCTGAGCTCCCTCAAACATCAGATTTTCGCCTGCTTGACGGCGTGTTTCTAATTCGTCCGTTACATCCACAACCAACGCTTTTAACTCCTCTGCCCATGTTTGACATAAAGCAAAAGTAGCATCATAGTCAATCGCTTGAACTTTATAATACTGCGTCAGAGCAAAATTATGATATTCCAAAATATCCGCCAATTTGTCCGCCAAATTTTCACAGAATAAATCAGCCACTCTAAGTCCACGGCGAGCTACTTTGTCTTCATAAGCAGGACCAATGCCACGCCCTGTCGTACCGATTTTGCCATTGCCACGCTTTAACTCACGAGCTTGGTCAAGGGCACTGTGATAAGGCATGATAAGCGGACAGGCAGGCGAGATACGCAGTCTGTCACGCACAGGCACGCCTTTGTCAATCAAGCCTTTCATCTCTTTTAATAAAGCATCAGGAGCCAGCACCACACCATTACCAATAAAGCAGGTTACCCCCTCACGTAAAATTCCAGATGGAATAAGGTGTAGTACGGTCTTTTCGCCATCAACCACCAACGTGTGTCCTGCATTATGTCCACCTTGATAGCGTGCCACTGCACTTGCTTTTTCGGTCAGCAAATCCACAATCTTACCCTTGCCCTCATCACCCCACTGACTGCCAAGCACAACAACATTTTTACCCATCTCTTTCACCTTTTTAAAGTTAAACCAATGCCAAATTTTGGCGTTTTTCTCGTCTAGTTTAACACACATTCATGCCAAAAAACCAGCTTAAATTTCAAATTTCATCAGACAAATACATACAGAGTGCCAAAAACTTGTAA
Organism: Moraxella nonliquefaciens; assembly: GCF_001679005.1. Classification (GTDB taxonomy): domain Bacteria; phylum Pseudomonadota; class Gammaproteobacteria; order Pseudomonadales; family Moraxellaceae; genus Moraxella; species Moraxella nonliquefaciens. Next base: position 280,745 of record NZ_LXTW01000032.1, read on the forward strand.
AATTTCGCCACAGCGCTAAAATTTTTGGCAAAATCATGTTACAATACTCTGTTAAACTTCATCATTAAAAAAGGCGAACCCATGTTTCAGTTACATCCCACTCTTGCCAAAGATACTTTTTTGGTTGGCGATTTGCCCCTGTGTACCGTGCGTTTAATGAATGACTGTCAATTTCCTTGGTTAATTTTAGTGCCACGTGTCTCAAACATCAAAGAGATTTATGAACTCTGCGAAGCTGATCAGATACAATTTTTACGTGAATCAAGCTGGGTATCTGGTCAAATGGCTAAAATATTTGGGGCGGACAAAATGAACATTGCCGCCCTTGGCAATCAAGTATCCCAACTGCACTTTCATCATGTCGTCCGCTATCAAAATGATACCAAATGGCCCAATCCTGTTTGGGGTCATCCTGCCATCTCTTATACCCCTGAGGTCTTACAACACATGAAACAAACACTCATGATGGCACTGCGTGGGCATCATGAGATGCCCTTTGACTGGAAAATGTCAGTATAAATCGCTCATTGTCGCTAACTATCGCCAAAGCCCTGTAAAAACAGGGTTTTTTATTTTTTATTGTCGCTTAAAGTCGTTCATTGTCGCTTGTAATCGCTCTATTTTTGTAGTATGCTTTGTAGTACGCCAACCAACATACTACAAAGATTATGAAAGTTATTAAACCTCTTACCGTAAAACAGATTGACAACGCCAAGCCCATCGCCAAACCTTACCGCCTGTATGATGGTAGGGGCTTGTCGCTACTTGTCAAATCCACTGCCAAAATATTGACCCCCAAGTCCAAGTCAAGCAACAATTAACAGAACGTAAAGCCGAACTTGACAATACATTTTACAAGGTAAGCCGAGATTGGCTATCGGAGCAAAATTATATATTTGATTCTTGTATAAATACCACTTGTCAGCTTTTTCAAAATAAACACAAAAAATCCGCCAGTTAAAATCACATGACGGATTTTTGTTTTTGTGATTAATTGTTTTTGTGATTGATAAAAGCAAATAAAAAAATGGCAGTGATTTTGGCAGTGATTTTAAATCATCTGTCTTGGTCAAATGCCAAATGCACTGTGCCATCTTGATTGTTTTTATTTATCCTTTGCTCATCTTGTGCCAGTTTTTGTTTAGCAAGAGCATCTTTGGCAAACATGACATCAGCTGTGTTCTCCTGTTTACCATCTGTATCCACAGGCTTTACTTGCACTTTTAGCAAGCCAACCGATAGTGGAGCAAGCTGTTTAAAGGCGTTTTTGGTCAGGTCAATACGCCCCGCCTTGCCAATACGGTCATCAACTTTACAAGTGATGGATTCGCCTGTTTTGACATTGGTAACCTCCACATAAGTCCCAAGCTCGTAGCGGTTAGAGGCACAAGTCATGCCATCATTGCTAAATATTTCACCACTGGCAGTTTTACGACCATTAAACTTATCGGCATAATAAGATGCTGTGGTTGAGTGAGCAGACGCTTGCATGCCAATTAGGACAGTCAAAATCAAAGCGGTGCTGTTAAATAAACGCATAATTTAATATCTCTTCTCTCTTGGTTGAATTTTTTGGCTGATGAGTGAATGGCACTTATCATAAAATCATGACAAAAAGTCTTCATAAGACAGGCAAGGAATGACCAGTATAACAAATTCACAACCGCCACTTGTTAAGCGATTGCTATTTTTTGTAAAGACATTAAAAATTATTTTAAAATACCAATCAAACCATATCAAAAACCTAATAAAACTCATCATATCTTCATTTTTCATAAAAAAACTGTTTAAATATAAGGCAAATCAACGTTTTATTACCTTTTATTACAATTTACAAAGAATATAGCAAGATAAAAAAGCTACAATGAAATTGCAGGCAATCATGTGCCTTGCAAAATTTTATCATAAATACCCAAAGGATATCCCATGAAAAAAATCATTGCACTATCATCCATTATGGCTTTGGCACTTACTGGTTGTGTTGGTGCTAAACTTGATGACACTCGTGTCAAGACCGTTGAGGGCGAAATTAAAGCCGTTAAAGTCGTTAATATCCCAAGTTTTGACATTGAAATTGCACCACGCAAAGCCACTTGTCAGTTAACCGACACCGCAGGTAATAGTGTTGCCAGCGAATGCCTACAATATCGTGCTACTCACGAGCGTAACTACAACGTTCTAAGTGGCGACATCGAAGGGTTTAACTTCAAAGAGGGCAACCGTTATGTGCTAAACATCAGCCAAACAGCGGTCAATGACACCAATGCAGGCAAGGTCGTTCCTGTGTGGAAACTAAACAACATCATTTCGGTAACCCCTGAGGTCATCAATCCTGCACAATAATTACCCTTTTACAGTTATTCTTTTGACCACTTTCAAAGTGGCATGTAAAATTCGGTGCAGGTCACATCATTGGACGAATTTCCCATCATTAACGTGAATGGACAGTTCGTCCGATTTTTGTTTTTTGGCAAAGGGTGCTATAATTGGCTAAAATCTTAAAGTTAAGTTTTAATAATAGGCAAATCATGAGCATACGCACGCCAAAGGAATTTCACCACGCACCACGCAAACGTTTTGGGCAAAACTTTTTACATGATACAGGCATTATCCGTCAGATTGTTGATGGCATTCACCTTTCTCGCTCGGATAATTTACTAGAAATAGGGCCAGGGCTTGGTGCATTAACCGAACCATTGTTGGCAGAGGTGGATGGCATGACGGTCATTGAACTTGACCGTGATTTGGCAAATGCTCTAAAAATCAACATTGGGGCAAACAGCCATCCAAATTTCACCATCATCAATGATAATGCCATGCACATTAACTATCACGAGCTTGCCAAGCGTGTGGGGCGTGGACCGTTCCGTGTGGTTGGTAATTTACCTTATAATATCTCCACACCCATTTTATTTCGCCTGTTGGCATTTAGCGAGGTCATCACCGACATGCATTTTATGCTCCAAAAAGAAGTGGTTGACCGCATCACTGCCAAACCAAACACCAAATCCTATGGACGTCTGTCGGTCATCATGCAATATCATTGCACCACTGATTATCTTTTGACCGTGCCAAATGGTGCATTCAACCCTCCACCAAAAGTTACCTCTGCGGTATTTCGCTTGACACCATTTGAGCTTAAACCCTTACAAGCCCAAAATGAAAAACTCTTTGCTGACGTCGTGCGTGAGACTTTCAACCACAGACGCAAAACCTTGAGGGCGATTTTTAAAAGCGTGAATGTCTTGCCAACTTTGGACGATGATGATTTTAGCAAGGCAGGCATTCACCCACAAGCTCGCCCCGAAACGCTGAGCGTGGCAGACTTTGTGCGACTGTCTGATATTGCCTTTGAAAGATTACAAAAAAATTGACACAAACATGACAATCCAAAATCCACAAAAAACTTATCGCCATGAATATGTCATTGGCGACTTGCAGGGCTGTTTTTACGCCTTTAACCGCTTGCTGATTGCTTTGGACTTTGATGAGACCCAAGATAAAATTTGGCTGTGTGGTGATATCGTGGCCCGTGGTGAGAATTCATTGGACACCCTAAGACAGGTCAAACGTTTATCGGAGATTGGGGCGTTGACAACCGTGCTTGGCAATCATGACATCACACTCATCGCCACATGGCGTGGGGTGCTGCCCATCAAACCCAAAGATAAAACCGCACCCATTTTTACCGCCTCTGATTGTGATGAGTTGCTAGATTGGTTGCGTCATCAGCCATTTTTGGTGTACCCTGATGACAGCACGGTATTAACCCACGCTGGCATACCACCTCATTGGAAAATCAAAGATGCTAAAAGGTATGCCAGAGAATTAGAACAGGCATTTGCTGGTGATTTGGATGAACTTGATAAGCTTTTACCCAATTTGTACAGTAAAGCCATTGAGTCTTGGTCTGACAAACTAACAGGACATGCTCGCCTGCGACTCATCGCCAACTATCTAACACGCATGCGACTGTGCGACAAGCATGGCACACTTGAATTTTCATTCAAAGAAAGCCTAAATGATGAGATGCCTAAGGGGTTTCGCCCTTGGTTCTTATGGAAAATGACACGCAAACGCAAGATTTTATTTGGGCACTGGGCAGCACTACAAGCAAGGATTGACACCCAACACGTCCGTGCCTTAGATGGGGGCTGTGTATGGGGAGGCAGGCTTGTGGCTTATCGCTTAACTGATGAGCGGGTTATTGCCGTAAATGGTTTTGACACTTGACCAAATGATTTGACAAATAACGATTGTCATCAAAGGTAAAACCCAGCACGCTTTTACATGTTCTTATTTTTAACATGCTCTTATATAGTATCACCTTAGAATCCATTTGCCAGTTTATCCAATTCATCAGCCAGTGCATCAGTATTAAATGACCTGCCTAAGCTCTTTTGTGGGGCAGACAGCCTAAAATCATCGCCATCACGTTCAAGAATCCACGCCACCACTCCATGCTCGCCTGCACTTACCGTTGCCAACTCATAGGCATGAATGATACTGCCATCATCACTGATTTTCGTGATGCCTCTTTTGGTTTGACAAAGTGGATGTTTATGATGACTTGATATGACGAATATCAACCGTTGTACCGTACTAGGTAGCTCATTTAGTTTGATGGTAATAAGCTCTTGTGGCATGAGTGTCTCTTCAAAGTTATCCGCTCCTGTCAACGACCCAATGTAACGGATATTCTCATCAGCACTTCGCACGTTACCATACCAAACCTTGTCTAGCACTTGATGTGAGTCATCTAGCACCACACAGGATAAATCAATGTCCATATCAAGTGTTGGTGAGCGAAATGGGGTTTGCTCCTTTAATGGGGGTATTTTTCTGGCAAAATCAAGCATGCCTGTTTTTTCAAATTGGCATGCTTCATAATTGACAGAGACCGTCAAAGTACGCCCATAAACGCCAAGTTCGGTCAAAGTTTTGGATTCAAAAAAGCTTTTTAAGAAAGTGCTGTCGTTATTTTGGTTAAAATCAGTCATAAGTGTGGTCAATGAGTTAGTTATTTGAGGCGGTGTCATCTTTTTTATAGATGTCAAAGGCATGCTTTAATGCTTGTTCTACGGCACTGATACGTTCTTGGCAGACTCTATAAGCACCAATGGACTGTTCTACCACATCCAGCAAATTATCAATGTCTGGCGTTTGACTGTGTTCTAATGCATCAGCGTTGCGTTTTAAGATGTCATAGGCTTCTTTGAAAGTTGTTGGAGAGCTACTGGTCTTAGGCATGTCATTCTCAGCTAAACAAAAAACTCATTTTACCCAATCACTTCTCATCAAGCAAGCAAATTTTTCAAGTCTTAGGTCTTTATTATGTCTTTATTGTCAATATTTTGTTGCAAAATATGATTATTTAGACAAATGGGTTAAACGTTGTCTATTTTTAAAAACAAAATCAACAAACCATTTTCAAATGATTACAATTCTGTTATTATAATTTGTGTAAACGTATCATTTTAGTGATATTTGACTTTAACATGATACAAACAAACATACCAATAACAACACACATGACTCTAAGGTAATCATTGGTCAGATGTGTCATATTGGTATTTTTATGCCACTCATTCATTAACCTTTTAGTAATGACTGATTTTCAAGCGATGATATTTGATAAAAAAAGGAAAATCATGACCAGTCCCAATCAACACAACAGTCATAAACACAATAGCGACGAACATGCCTCCAAACTTACCTTAGACACCGACTTTATGGGTGATAGCAACGATAAAACGCCATCTGGCGTCATTACCAAAGACGCCATCAAAGGCATAATTATTTTTGCTGTTACTGCCATTATTTGCATCGTGCTATATCAGGTCATGCCCTTTGGCACTGATGTCAATAAAGGCTTGACGATACTTATCTTCATTGGCACATTGTGGCTTACCGAGGCCATTCATGTAACCGCCACAGCCATTTTGGTGCCAATTCTTGCGGTGTTATTTGGCGTACCTGAATTTGACACCAAACAAGCCTTGGCAAATTTTGCTCACCCCATCATCTTTGTTTTCTTTGGCGGTTTTGCTTTGGCTGCTGCTTTACATGTACAAAAACTTGACCGTAAAATCGCCTTTGGCTTGGTCAAGCTGGCAGGTGGAAAGCTGGGCTTGGCAGTATTTTATATCTTTTTTGCTACCGCCATTTTATCAATGTGGATCAGCAATACCGCAACCGCTGCCATGATGTTGCCACTGGCCTTGGGACTTTTAGGGCAGATTGACAAAGAAAAAGACCGTTCTACCTTTTTGTTTGTCCTACTAGGTATCGCCTATTGTGCCAGTATCGGCGGATTGGGCACGATGATTGGTTCACCACCAAACGGTATTGCTGCCAAAGCATTGGAGCTTAGTTTTATAGAATGGATGAAATTTGGTGTACCGATGATGCTTGTCATGCTTCCGATACTGCTTGGGGCGATGTACGTCTTTTTAAAACCCAACCTAAAACAGAATGTGGTCATCAACGATGAGGTCATTCCATGGACACCATCACGGATTTTAACCATCGTTGTCTTTGTGGCTACTGCCCTATCATGGATTTTTGGCAAACAACTCGGTGAGATGTTCGCATTTAAATCCCCTGATACCATCATTGCTTTGGCAGCAGCGGTGGCAGTGCTTGGGTGCGGTCTGGTCAGTTGGAAACAAGTATCTGATAACACCGATTGGGGTGTACTCATGCTCTTTGGCGGTGGTATTGCTCTGTCAGAGGTCATGAAAACCTCGGGTGCTTCTGCTTTGTTGGGTGAACAAATCGCCAATGCCTTATCGGTTGCACCGATATTTGTAGTTATTTTGGCAATCACTGCATTCATTATCTTCTTGACCGAATTCACCTCAAATACCGCCTCTGCCGCCTTACTTGTGCCACTATTTGCTCCGATTGGCGTACAGCTTGGTCTTCCCCCTGAGGCACTTATCATGGTCATTGGCATCGGCGCTTCTTGTGCGTTTATGTTACCTGTTGCCACACCACCAAATGCCATCGTCATGGGCACAGGATACATCAAACAAAAAGAGATGATGCAAGTTGGTCTTATCCTAAACTTCATATCCATTGCCATCGTTACAATATGGGCTTTTTTCTTTTTAAGATAGTCTCTTGACTTTAATATATCAGTACTTAACCTAAAATGAACATATTCAGATATGTTCATTTTTTTTGAAAATACATTCATTTTTTAAGTAAATAAATATTACAATTCATAAGAAAATATGGTTTAATAGCGTATTTTTTTAATTCTACTGATAAATAACTCACCATAAACCCACTTTTATCAAGCGAGATTTTTATGACCACAACCACTCTAAACACTCCTGATTTTGTTCGCCATCAAGCCATCATTGATTGGGTTGCTAAGATTGCCAAACTGACCAAACCTGCTCGCATTGAGTGGTGTGATGGTTCACAAGAAGAGTATGATCGCCTAATCCAACTCATGATTGATAATGGCACAATGGTCAAACTGAATGAAGAGAAGCATCCTGATTCTTATTTGGCATTTTCTGACCCATCAGATGTGGCTCGTGTTGAAGACCGCACTTTTATTTGTAGCGAAAAACAGATTGACGCAGGAGCAACAAATAACTGGAAAGACCCAAATGAGATGCGTGCCATCTTAAATGACAAATTTGACGGTTGCATGGCGGGGCGTACCATGTATGTTGTGCCATTTAGTATGGGCCCTTTGGGCAGCCATATTGCCCACATTGGTATAGAGCTGACCGACAGTCCTTATGTGGTTGTCAGTATGCGTAAAATGGCTCGCATGGGCAAGGCAGTTTACGAGGTGCTGGGCACAGATGGTGAATTTGTTCCGTGTGTGCATTCTGTTGGCAAGCCATTGGCAGATGATGAAAAAGATGTGGCATGGCCATGCAACGATGATAAGTATATTGTTCACTACCCAGAAACTCGTGAAATATGGTCATTTGGTTCAGGCTATGGTGGTAATGCCCTGCTTGGTAAAAAATGCCTAGCCCTACGCATTGCATCTGTCATGGGTCGTGAACAAGGTTGGCTTGCTGAGCATATGCTCATTTTGGGCGTAACTAACCCACAAGGTAAAAAACACTATGTGGCAGCAGCATTTCCATCAGCATGTGGCAAAACCAACTTTGCCATGCTCATTCCACCAGCAGGTTATGAAGGGTGGAAAGTTGAAACCGTAGGCGATGATATTGCTTGGATAAAACCATCAGCAGATGGCAGACTATACGCCATCAACCCAGAAGCAGGTTTCTTTGGTGTCGCCCCTGGTACCAATACCAAAACCAATTCCAACTGCATGGCATCCTTATCATCTGATGTCATCTATACCAATGTTGCCATGACCGAAGATGGTGAAGTATGGTGGGAGGGCAAAACCAAAGAAGTACCCAATAATCTCATCAACTGGAAAGGTAAAAAGCATGATGGCACAGAAAAGGCATCGCACCCCAATGCCCGCTTTACCGTATCAGCAAGCCAATGCCCATCAATTGACCCAAACTGGGAAAATCCAGAAGGTGTGCCAATTTCTGCCTTTATCTTTGGTGGTCGCCGTGCCGATACCGTGCCTTTGGTCTCTGAATCCCCTGATTGGATTGATGGGGTGTATAAAGCTGCTACCATGGGTTCTGAGACAACTGCCGCTGCCGTCGGTCAACAAGGTGTTGTTCGCCGTGATCCTTTTGCCATGCTTCCTTTTGCAGGCTACAACATGGCAGACTATTTCACCAACTGGCTAGAAATGGGTGAAAAACTAGAAAAACTCGCCAAAGAGCATGGCACGCAAATGCCAAAAATATTTAAGGTGAACTGGTTTCGCCGTGATGAAAATGGTGAATTTGTATGGCCAGGTTTTGGGCAAAATATGCGTGTGCTAGAATGGATTATCAACCGCTGCGAAGGCAATGCCAATGCCGTTGCTACCCCCATTGGTCTGGTACCTACTTATGAAGACCTAAATTGGACTGAATCCAACTTTACCAAAGAGGATTTTAAAACCGTTACCCACCAAAGCAAAGATGAGTGGCTCAGAGAAATCCGAAGCCACAAAGAGTTATTTGACAAACTTGGCGAACGTATGCCACAAGCTCTCATAAACCATGCTGATGAACTTCTAAAAGCAGTACAAACCATCTCATGACTACCCATCATATCTTTGGCATGACAAAACGCTCCACTCGGGGCGTTTTTATCTGATGATGACAGTCATTTATGATATAAAATAGATTTACTTATTAAACCTTATGGAGTAATATAAGTAAATATTTAACCATGATTATGTTAAATAATTTTTGAAAGCATAAAAAAACAGCCCACATTTGGGCTGTTTTTGATTAAATCAAGCAAGTACCGCCAATGCTGCCTCATAATTGGGCTCATTTTTAATCTCTGGCACAAGTTCACTGTGCAAGACTTTATTATCTTCATCTAGCACAATGACCGCACGAGCGGTTAGTCCTGCCAATGGTCCTGTTGTCATGGCAACTCCGAGATTTTCGGCAATGTCATCATCTCTAAACGCAGAGAGCATTTTAACTCCTTCAATACCTTCTGCCCCACAAAAACGAGCTTGGGCAAAGGGCAAATCTGCTGAGATACACAACACAACAGTATTATCAAGCTCACTTGCTTTTTGGTTGAACACACGCACAGATGTGGCACAAACGCCCGTATCAATGCTTGGAAAAATGTTCAAAATCTTGCGTTTGCCTGCAAAATCAGACAGTTTAACCTGTGCCAAATCATTGCCAACTAAGGCAAAATCAGCAATTATCTCACCCACTTTGGCAAAATCGCCTGCCACTTCAACGGCATCACCATCTAAGCTAATTTGACTGCTCATAAATACTCCTGTTTGGTCTGTTGATGAATAAGAACCCCATCATATTACCCTGCTTTGAGATAAATTGCAATGCTTTCAATCACAAAATTTTAATCACAAGAATTTTGTCATGAGTCTCAATGGCAAATATTTCATGCCCAATCCAATCGGTAGCCATGGCCATGCAGGAACATAGGCTTCATCAACCTTAGCTTCAATGGCTTTGACAATCACATCCGCCCCTTCATCTTCTTCAACTTCAAAAGGCAAGTATTTTACCCCAATATTTAGGTCAGTACGCACATAACCAGGATAGATGGTAGACACGGTAATCGGCAATTTTTCTCTGATGGTGTCGGCTCTTATCCCCTCGGCAAGCCTTGCCAATCCTGCTTTGGCAGCGGCATACGTGGTCAAGTGGCGTGGCAAACCACGTACCGCTGACATGCTGGATATGACCACCAAATGTCCGCTATTTTGACGGCGAAAAACCCCCATAGCAGCTTCACACTGGGCAAGAGCAGAGATAAAATTAATCTCAGCGGTCGCACGGTTGATGGCAAATCGTCCATGACCAATGACACGACTGTCGCCCACACCTGCGTTTACAATAATTTTATCAAGTTTACCGCCATCATGTTGCACATTTGTAACAAAATCTTCAAATACAGTAAAGATATCGTCATATACCGTAACATCAAGCGTACGCACATAGACTTTAATACCAAACTCTTTTTCCAATTCTGCTTTTAGGATATTTAAGCGATCAAGCCGTCTGGCACAAATCGCCAAATCATAACCCAAAAAAGCAAACTTGCGAGCCATCATCGCTCCAAGTCCAGAGCTTGCCCCTGTAATCAGCACAGTTTTACCCTGACCGATGCCACGAATGTCATCTAAATCTTTGATTTTGCTAAATTTATTAGCAATAACTCGTCCAAGTCTATCAGCTTTGGCAAAGGCTTCTTCCAGTTTTTTCATAAATAACCCAAATCATATGTTAAAATCAATGAAAAAGCGAACAACCATTGTCCGCTTTTAATTATCTGCAAAAAGTTGAATGGTGTATATTTTACATCATTTTTATCAAAATTTTAAGTAAAATAATGTGTACATTCAATCACTTGTAATATCGTTTAGGGGCGTTGATATTTGGTCAGTTGCTCCCCCAACGATGACACCATATGACCAACCATCTCACCTGCTTTGATGCCTACTTGCTCAGATAGCCCCAATTTTTCTACCAAAGTTGGTTTGGTGCGAGTGTGTAACACCAAAACCTCATGCTCTTTGATAAGTTCAAGCACATAGCCATCAGATGTACCAATCGCATCAATCAGCCCCAAATCAAGCGCATCTTGTCCAAACCAAATCTCACCTGTGGCAATCTTCTCCACATCCAGTTTTGGACGGTGTTTTTTGACAAAAGTTTTAAACAGTTCATGAATGCGTTCAATATCTGCTTGGTGTTTGGCACGGTCTTCATCATCATTTTCACCAAATATGGTTACAGTACGTTTGTACTCGCCTGCTGTGAACATCTCATAACCAATGTTATGCTTTTTTAGAAGTTCATGAAAGTTGGGAAGTTGGCTGACCACGCCCACCGAACCGATAACAGCGAAGTCGCTTGCGATGATTTTGTCCGCCACACATGCCATCATATAGCCGCCACTTGCTGAGATTTTATCCACACAGACAGTAAGGATAAGCCCTGCATCTTTAATGCGAACCAGTTGGGCTGCCGCCAGACCATAGGCATTCACTTGACCGCCACCACTTTCCAAGCGTATCACCACCTCATCGCCTGCTTTTGCTGAACTGACAATTACGCTAATCTCTTCACGCAGATGAGCCACCGCAGATGCTTTAATGTCCCCATCAAAATCCAGCACAAAGACACTCTTATTGTCATCTGTTTTAGGGTCTGTTTTGTCTTTAACCTTATTTTTGGCTTTTTTGCACAGTTTGCCAAACAGACCGCATTTTTTGTCGTCTTTTTGGCTGTTTTTTAGAGCGTCTTTTAGTTGCCCTTGGCGTTTGTCTTGGAGCTTATTAAGATGAATAATGGACAATTCGGTGGGTTTTTTAGATGAATGAAACAGCATGATTTGACCTTTGCCTTTTTAAATTTAAGTGTGTTAAATAATGGGGTCTGTTTGGTATTTTAAAAGGTGAATCACATAACTTATCATTCTTTACTCGTCATTCTTTTTTTGCTGTATTTTTAAGACCCACACCACGCAGTCTGCCCTGATGATCCACATCACGAACAATCAAACTCCAATGCTCATTTAGTCGCACTTTATCCCCATTGACAGGCTCAGCATGAAAATGGTTTAGCATATACTCTTCAATGGTCTCATTTTTGTGTTTATTAAATATTTCAATAAGTTCATCATCCATGCCGCTAAGGGTTGATTTGGGTGGGGTAAATACCTCAAAAAAATCAAAAGGGGTTTTTTTGGTATTCTTAGATGTGCCAGAGTGGTCGGTTTTGACAAATGACTGTCTGCCACCAAAAAACGGTAAGTCAGCAATCTTAATATGGGGCGATAACAACCAATCACCATAAAACTCACTTGTTTTTTGGTATTGGGTGGCAGAATTATTAAAAATCTTTGCCACAGAGCTGGCATTGTCTCCGCTCATGGCGTACCATACCACATCCCCCGCTCGTAAGGCGGTGTCATCATTAACAGCAAGCAAATGCTCATTTCTTACCACCGCAAACAGATTGACATCTTTGGCATTAAAACGACTTGAAATATTGATGGGGTGTCGCCCAACAGCAAACGCCCCCTTACCCACCTCAAATTCATACAAGGTAATATTGGCGTGATCGCCCACCCAAATTTCATGCTCCGCCTTAGGCTCGCTGTCAGTTGGCACCCACACCCCAAAGGCTCGGGACATAAAAGGAATGGTCGCCCCTTGGGCAAGCAAGGATAAAATCACAAGCCCAAAGGCAATGTTAAATGCCAAAGTTGCTTGGGGAACTGCCATCATAATCGGAATGATGGCAAGGGTAATTGGCACTGCCCCACGCAGTCCTACCCACGAGATAAAACCAATCTCACGCCAATTAAACCCAAAAGGCAAAAGACTTGTCATGACCGCAAAGGGGCGAGCGACAAACAACAAAAACAAAAACACAATCAAAGAATAATGCCAAACCTGCAAAAGGCTAGATGGTGTAACCAGTAGCCCCAACACCACAAATAACACCGCTTGCGACAGCCATGCAAAACTGTCCATGACCCTAAGGACGTGTTCGGTAGCACGCACTTTGGTATTGCCAATTGCCACACCCGCCAAATACACCGCCAAAAATCCCGAACCGCCCAAAAGGTTGGTTGCCCCAAACACTGCCATACCTGCTGACATTATCAAAATGGCATACATGCCATCTGCCAGATGCACCTTGGGCAATAATTTAGACAATACAAAACCTGACATCATGCCCATGACAAGCCCCACGCCAATTTGGGTGGCAAGTAGCGACAAAATCGTCCAGATTGTCTGGCTTTCAGGGTCAAGATTTAGAGCAATCATGACCGTAACCAGCAAAATCGCCAAGGGGTCGTTCGCCCCCGATTCTAATTCAAGCGTCGCTTGCACTCGGTCATTGAGTTTGACCCCACCATTTCTAAGCAGGCTAAAAACAGCGGCAGCATCGGTACTACCAACAATGGCAGCAATCAAAAGCCCCAGCCGCCAATCCACTCCCAAAAGATAAGCAATAAAAATCCCAAGTGTCAAGACAGTTGCGATAACACCCCATGTTGCAAGGGTAACAGCAGGTTTTAGCCCCACCCGAAACGAATTTAGAGACGTTCTAAGTCCGCCATCAAGCAAAATACAAGCAAGGGCAGCTTGCCCGATAAAATTGGCAAGGGCATACTGCTCAAACTCAATCCCCAAAATCCCCTCTTCACCTGCCAAAACGCCTACGCCCAAAAAAAATAACAGCAAAGGTACGCCCAAACGAGCCGATAACTGGCTGGTCATAATACTGACAAAAATTAGCACCGCCGAGACAAGGTACAAAATATTTAGGGTATCCATCACACTCCTTTTTGGGTTGGGTAAATTGGGTAAGTTGGGTAAGTTGGGCAGTATTGTAGGCAAAATCTGATGCGATAAAAAACTTACCTGATAAAATCAATCATCAAAAACTTAACAATAATCAATCATCAAAAGTCAATCAAAAAGGTTAATTGTAACACAAAATCACCCCCAACGTGCTAATTTTTAACCAAAAATAAATAATAAAGGTGCAACTTATCTGGTGAATGCCACACACAATGCCTTGACAAATTTTTACAAAAAAACTTGCCCAAATTGCATTTTAAAGGCATAATAACAGGTTTAAACTTTTTCAAAATTTTTCAAAATTAAAGCAACTTTAAAAAGGCAGATTTATGGCAATTCGCACACAATATTGTGGCAGTGTTACCGAAAGCTACATTGACCAAAGCATCACCGTTGTCGGTTGGGTACACAGAAGACGAGATCACGGCGGAGTGATTTTTTTGGACATGAGAGACAGAGATGGACTCTTGCAAGTCGTCATTGACCCTGACACACCAGAGGCCTTTGCTACCGCTGATAAGGCACGTTCTGAATTCATCCTAAAAATCACAGGGCGTGTGCGTCGCCGTTATGAAGGCACTACAAACCCCAACATGAAAAGCGGTCAAATTGAACTGCTTGCCAAAGAAATTGAGACCCTTGCCACAAGCGAGACGCCACCATTTCCACTCAACGACGATTTTAGCAACGTCTCAGAAGAGTTGCGTCTAAAATACCGCTTTCTTGACATTCGTCGTCCTGAAATGCTTGACCGCTTGCGTTTTCGCTCAAAAGTAACAAGCCTAATCCGCAACTATTTGGATGAACATGGCTTTTTGGATGTAGAGACACCCATTTTGACCCGTGCCACACCAGAGGGAGCTAGGGATTACCTTGTGCCAAGCCGTGTGTCTCATGGCGAATTTTATGCCCTGCCACAGTCTCCCCAACTGTTCAAACAACTGCTGATGGTCGGTGGCATTGACCGTTATTATCAAATTGCCAAATGTTTTCGTGATGAAGATTTGCGTGCTGACCGCCAACCAGAATTCACCCAAATTGACATTGAAACATCATTTCTTGATGACAATGACATCATGGACTTGATGGAGGGTATGACGGTCAAGCTCTTTGATGAACTGTTGGGCGTCAAATTTGACAAATTCCAGCGTATGCCATATAGCGAGGCCATGCGTGATTATGCCTCTGATAAGCCTGATTTGCGTATTGCCCTAAAACTTGTGGACGTGGCGGACATCATGCAAAATGTGGCATTTAAAGTATTCTCTGAACCTGCAACAGACCCCAAAGGTCGTGTGGTCGCCCTACGCATTCCCCAAGGTGCTAAGATTAGCCGCAAACAGATTGACGACTACACCAAATTTGTTGGTATTTATGGGGCAAAAGGTTTGGCATACATTAAAGTCAATGACGCATCTAATATCAACAACGGCGTGGACAAAGAAAGCGGATTACAATCACCAATCATCAAAAACATGAGCGATGATGTGCTTGCCGAACTCATCAAACGTACAGGTGCCGAAGATGGTGATATCATTTTCTTTGGTGCTGACAAAGCCAAAGTGGTCAACGACGCCATGGGAGCATTACGCGTTAAAATCGGTCATGATTTAAATCTACTAACAAAAGAATGGGCACCGCTATGGGTTGTAGATTTTCCCATGTTTGAAGAGACCGATGATGGAAAGTGGACATCTGTTCATCATCCTTTTACCAAACCAAAAGGTACGGTAGATGAGATGAAAAACAATCCAGAGAGTGCCCTATCGGTTGCCTATGACATGGTACTAAACGGTACAGAAATTGGCGGTGGCTCACTGCGTATTAATACCTTAGAGATGCAAAAAGCGGTCTTTGAGGCGTTGGGCATTAGTGAAGCCGAAGCCGAAGAGAAATTTAGCTTCCTACTAAATGCTCTAAAATACGGAGCACCGCCACATGGTGGCTTGGCATTTGGTCTTGATCGTCTAGTCATGCTCATGACAAAAGCAAGCTCTATTCGTGATGTCATCGCCTTTCCTAAGACCAAAACGGCAGAATGCCCACTTACCGAAGCGCCTGCTGGTGTGGATGCTAAGCAACTGCGTGAACTTGGCATTCGTGTGCGTGAAAAAGAAAAGGTACAACAATCATAAAACCCATGACCAAATGAGAGTTTTATCCGTCCTAAATTTGTCAAAGCAAATTTGCCAAAGGATGCAATAAGACCCATTCATGATAAATTGATGGATTTAATGATTTATGCTTAATCTTATCAAATTCGTGCCAATGCCCTTATTGGAGGTGTTGGCTCGTTTTGTGTCTTATCTTGTCAGATGGTCAAATGCCAGTATTTACCGCAGTATCTGCACCAATCTGATGCTTATTCATCCTTTTATGAATGACAAGGAGCGAGATGGGCTTGCTTTTATCATCCTACAAAATCAACTTATCAGCACCCTAGACAGTGCCAAAAGCTGGGTAATGCCCCCCAAATGGTCAATCGCTCAAATCAAAACGGTGCATCACCGTGAGATTTTGGAGCGTGGCTTTGCCAATTCCAAGGGGCTGATTTTGGTTGTGCCACACATCGGCACCTGGGAGATGATGAACGCATGGCTGTGTGGTTTTGGTGATTTGATGATTATGTACAAGCCATCTGACAATCCTTATCTTGACCAATTCATCCTAAATGGTCGCCAAAGGCTGTCCGCCACACTCGTCCCCACTGACAGCACAGGCGTTAAAGCAATTTTTAAAACGCTAAAATCAGGCGGATTTACCGTGATTTTGCCTGACCATGTGACTGATAAAAATGGTGGAGAGATTGTGCCATTTTTTGGCATTCCCACCATAACAGGCACGCTCACCACAAAACTTGCCCAAAAAACAGGTTGTGCGTTGGTTGGTTTGGTCTGTATCAAGGGTAAGGCGGGATTTGAGGTTTTTTGTTATGATTTAACCTGCCCAAATTTATACAATAAAAGCGATATCATCGCCACCACTGCCCTAAACAAAAGCATGGAGATGATGATAAATGAACATTTTAGCCATTATATGTGGGGTTATCGACGCTTTAAAAATACACCTTTTGGTGATAACCCCTATCTGTTGCCTTTTGATGATTTGCACGCAAAAATAAAATCTTATAAAACAAAAAACAAGGAAAATCCATGACCAACAACCGCTATGTGATTTGCATGAAATGGGGAAGCAAATATGATGCACAGTATGTCAATCGTCTGTATCATATGGTAAAACGCCATTTAACCCTTGATTTTCAGATGGTATGCTTAACCGATGACAGCACAGGCATTCACAAAGACATCAAATGCTACCCCATTCCAGAGCTAAACCTGCCTGCAAATCTGCCCGAACGTGGCTGGAAAAAGCTCACCACCTTTAAGCCAGAATTGTATGATTTAAAAGGTGTGGCGTTGTTTTTGGACATTGACATTGTCATCGTGGATAATATAGACTGTTTTTTTACGCATAAGGCTACACATGACGACAGCGTGATGATTATTAGAGACTGGAAAAAACCATGGCGAATGGTAGGTAACAGCTCGGTGTATCGCTTTAAAGTGGGGCAAAATACTTATCCGAACTTACTTTATCATTTTGAACAAAATTTTGAACAAATCAGACAACAATTCCGCCACGAACAGGCATTTTTATCCAACTACCTGCGAGAACATCATCATTTAGAATATTGGGACAGTTCATGGTGCGTCAGTTTTAAATATCACTGCCTACAAAAACTCCCCATGGCGTATTTTGTGCCACCCAAAAAACCGCATGGGGCAAAAATCATCATCTTTCATGGTGAGATTAATCCACCAGATGCCATCACAGGTGGGGGCGGTAAATGGTATCGTCATGTTTTGCCAAGTGATTGGATTAAGGATGCTTGGCAATGAACCAACACTCAAAGCAATACCCCCTATCGGTCGTCATGATTGTCAAAAATGAAGCCAAAAATTTGGCAATCAGCCTGCCTGCCTTAGACGGATTGGCGGACGAGATTATCATCTTAGATAGCGGTAGCACCGATAATAGCAGACAAATTGCTGAGCAATATGGGGCAAAATGGCACGTCAATACCGACTGGCAAGGTTTTGGCAGACAAAGACAGCTCGCCCAATCCTATGCCACAGGCGAGTGGATACTTGCCCTAGACGCCGATGAAGAAATTAGTGAAGAGCTAAAAAATAGCATTTTGGCAGTTACCAAAACCAAACCTAATAATACCGTTTATGGTCTAAAACGCTTGGATTTTATCTTAGGTCATCAGATTGATAATCCGTATTGGGGAGTAAAATCTTATTGGCGACTCTATCCAAAAAGATTTAATTTTAATAATTTACTAGTGCATGAATCCTTAGGCACACAAAATGCCAACACACAAAGTTTATCAGGATTTTTAAATCATCATACCGCCCCTAATTTAGAGTTTTTGTTAAATAAACGCCTAGAATATGCTAAGATATGGGCAGAAGATAGACACAAAAAAGGCAAAAAATCCAGCCTGCTAAAAATAATCAGCAATCCATTATGGCAATTTATTCGTCAATATTGGATTGATGGGCGTTTTTTACAAGGAAGATATGGTTTGATTTATTCATTGATTTTTACACAGTATACCTTTAATAAATATTTATTTTTATGGCAATATAACCAAAGGATAAAAAATAATGAAAATATATATTATTAATTTAGAACAATCAACTGACAGATTAGAATACCAAATCAAACAATTTGAAAGATTGGGTTTAAATTTTGAGAGATTACCTGCTGTTTGTATCAATGATATTTCAGAAAAGTTTTATTTATCCCATATTAAATATGGCCAACGATTAATGAAGCAAAGCGAGATGGCATGTTTTTTAAGTCATAAAAAAGCATGGTCATTGGTATTAAAAAAAAACGAACCTTGTGTTATTTTGGAAGATGATGCTTTATTAACTCATGATTTTACAGATTTATTAAAAGACATAGAAAGTAAAAACATTGATAATCAAGTTGATTTTATTAATTTAGAAGTTCAACCCAGAAATAAAGTGGTGAGTCATTCTCCTATTTATTCATTTTTAAATCAAGAATATCATCTCTATGAATTATTTCTTGAAAAAAATGGCACTGGCGGTTATATTATTTATCCAAATGGTGCTAAAAAGTTACTAAATTATGCTCAAAACAAATTAGGGTTAGCAGATGCTTTTATTTATGGTTGCCCAAATCTAAAAAAAACCCAAATAGAACCTGCCATACTCTTGCAGGATGTGATTTGTCCAGCATATAATATACCTTTTGGGCCACCTCCACAATCTATTATTGGTACTGTTAATAATACGGTTCAATTCCAACCAAATTTATACCATAAAATTTTATTTAAGAAAAATAGAATTTTGACACAATTAAAACTTGGTATTAAAACTTTAATTGCACTATCAAAAGGTCAAAAAAGACAAATTATGGTCAATAGAGATAAATTTATACCAAAGGAAGCTAAAAATGACAAATAACAACTTACCAACCATTAATACTTTATGGATAGGTTCTAAATTGGGATTAATGGCAAGTGCTTGCCTAAAATCTTTTATAAAACATGGTCATGTTGTTAATTTATATACTTATCAAAATATCACGGACATTCCAAAAGGCATAAACATTCTTGATGCAAATGATATAATTGATGAATCAAAAATATTTCGTCATCATAAACGTGGCAGTTATGCTCCATTTTCAGATGTGTTTCGCTACAATATGTTAAAAGTCATTGATAATGGCATTTATGTTGATTGTGATGTATATTGTTTAAAACCCATGAACATTCCCGAACATGGGCATTTATTAGGCTATGAAAATCCCAGCATCATAAGCAATGCCATTCTAGCCCTACCCCAAGAAAGTGAACTCCTAGACATATTAATTCATCTGACCAATCAGCCTTATTTTACACCCGAATGGTATTCTACCTATGATAAAATTCGCTTAAAAATAAAACGCTTGTTTGGTCGTGCAAATACCTTAGGGAAAATGGGATGGGGAGTTACAGGCCCTAGTGCGGTTACCTATTACACCAAACAACTACAATTAACTCATCTTGTACAAGAAATTGATGTATTATATCCCATACAACATCATGAAGTAAAACAAAAACTGTTGGATGAAAAATTAAAAATTTCTGATATTATTAGTCAAAAAAGTATGTGCGTGCATTTATACAACGAAACATTAAGAGGCATAGATTTAGATGCCATTGCTGATAAGTGTATTTTATCAAAAATGTTGACCAACGAAATTTGATAACAAGGAATGCCCATGAAATCAAAAAATTACGTCATTAGCCTAACCACTGCCAGTGATAGACGAGAACACATTCAAAACGAATTTGACAAGCAAAACATCGATTTTGAATTTTTTGATGCAATAACACCCAATCAGATTGATGAGTATTGCATAAAGTTTGATTTGACAATTAATAAAACCAATAAACTCTCTGATGCAGAAAAAGCGTGTTTTTTAAGTCATGTTTTTTTATGGCAAAAAATGATAGATGATGGTTTGGATCATATCTTTGTTTTTGAAGACGATGTTTATTTGGGTAATAATGCTCATGTATTTTTTAGTGACAGAAGTTGGTTAAAAAATACTGGCATTGACTATTTAAAAACCGAAACTTTTTTACAAGAGCGTAAATTATCCCAAACCGTTATCAATCTACCAGATGATAGAACCGCCCAAGCATTAGATGAATATCATCTGGGTACAGCAGGTTACATGTTAAGCCAAAAAGGTGCGTTATCATTATTAACGTATATTAAGAGCTTAACCATCAATGATTATCTACCCATAGACCAACTGATGTTTGATAACTATATGAATCATCATGATGCTCTGCCCATTTATCAGTTATTGCCTGCTGTGGTCGCCCAAGAGTTTATTTTACACCCCACTCAAAATACCATGCCAAGCGACATCAAATCGTCTCGTGATGAGCGAATTAAAAATAAACCTAAACGTCCCTTACCACAAAAGATTAAAGGCGAATTGGGCAATGTTTGGAAAAAAACATTTGGGAAATTTAGTCGTACTTTGGTGGAGTTTAGATGATGAATGTCTTAGGTATCAAGAATATTAGGTATCAAGAATATTTATTGCCATATTTTTAGGTATTTAATATCCACAGCTTGACAAAATGATTAAAATTAGGCAATATACCGCAAATTTAACCATTTGCCAATGCCATGCTTAAAAATTATGTCATCAGCCTTACCAATGCACACCAAAGACGTATGCATATCACGCAAGAATTTAGACAAAAAAATATTACTTTTGAGTTTTTTGATGCCATCACGCCAGAGAAAATTGATGATTTGGCGATTAAATTTGGGTTAGATATTACCAGTGCTAATCTAACAAAAGGAGAATTGGCATGCTTATTTAGCCACATTAGCCTATGGCAAAAAGCCATTGATGATGATTTGGAGTATATTGGAATCTTTGAGGATGATGTATACTTAGCCAATTCAAGCCAGTCATTTCTAAATAATACCGACTGGATTCCCAAAGATTGCCATATCATTAAAGTAGAGCTGTTTGAAAAAAGCATTTTATCAAAAGGCCCTCAAATTCCTATCAAAGATAGACGCTTGGTTCCTCTTGCTGACATTCATCTTGGAACGGCAGGATATATATTATCCAAAGATGGTGCCATCAGTCTTCTAAAATTTCATCAGCATTATGCTAAGCATAACGGTATGATTGCCGTGGATCACCTTATGTTTGAACATTACGTACAGTGTGGCGAATATCATTCCTATCAATTAAATCCCTGTCTGTGCATACAAAGTGACAGGCAGACCAGTCAAACTGTTATTTTAAGCCAACTAGAACAAGATCGCCGAAAAAGGCTTGATAAACCACTCAGAGTTGATACTTATAAAATCAACCCTTATAAAAAAATTTGGAGAGAAATAAAAAGACCATTCTTACAATTTTATCGGTGGATGAAAAAAATCATCAGTATAGATAAAAAAAGAGAAACCATTTATTTAACACTTGATTAGCATTTACTGACTTATTAATGAGATGATACATGGACATGACATTACAAAAACTCATTCATCAAATTGATACACCCACACCAAAAATGATGAATATAAAAAAATGGGAACAAAAACCCTATAAGGCTTTTTATCGTACTTTTGTACCAAAATCCACAAGAATACAACATAAAAAAAACGCCAGTTTAGAGCATCAAGCACATTTGGCTCATTGTTTTACTAGACTCATTGAATACTATCAATCAGGTGAATTGGGGCATCTTAAAATCAAACCAAAAAAGCACCTACCTCACCAAAAAATTATTTGGCAATATTGGGGGCAAGGGATTGATGATAATTTACCCAATATTGTCAAGTTATGCTTTGCTTCTATTGATAAATATAAAGGCGATAGTACTGTCATTCGCCTTGATGATGATAATATCCATGAATATTTAGATTTACCAGATTTTATTTGGCAAAAACGCCAAAATCCAGAATTTAAACACGCCTTTTTTGCTGATTTAATCCGTTTGGCATTATTATATGCTTATGGTGGCATTTGGATTGATGCCACAATTTTATTAACTAATGAAATTAATGACAATATCAAACATCAAGATTTCTTTATGTTCCAAAGATGCCCAAACGCTTTAAATAAACAATTTTGGCAAAACTTTAACATTGATTATTTTGGTTGGGATGATGGACATCTTGTTAATGTACTAAATAGTTTTATCGTTGCCAAAAAAAACCATGAACTGATCGGCATATGCTTGGATTTATTATTAAATTTTTGGAAAAACCAAAGTCATATTACCCATTACTTCTTTTTTCAGATATTATTTGATACATTAATCAAGCATGAATATTCATCATTAAATTGCCAAATTATCGATGACACCTTGCCACATTTATTGATTGCAAATATCAACCAGCCTTTTGATGAAATGGTTTATCAAGATATTTTAGGCAAAAGCAACATACATAAACTTAGATATATCAACACCTCAAATCCCTATATAGATAGGATAGCAAATGCCATGTTGTGATAGGATTTGTGATATCATGACTACATCATAATTTTAGTGGAGCAACCCATGTCAGGCAATACAATAGGACAACTTTTTAGCGTAACTACCTGTGGCGAGTCGCATGGTGTTGGACTCATGGCGATTGTAGATGGTGTACCGCCCAATTTACCACTTTGCAAGGCGGATTTGCAAGCCGAGCTTGACCGCCGTAAACCTGGGACGTCCAAATTTACCACTCAGCGTAAAGAAGATGATGTGGTGGAGATTATCTCTGGGGTGTTTGAGGGGCGTACCACAGGCACGCCCATTGGGTTACTCATTTACAACACTGACCAAAAATCCAAAGACTATGGCAATATCGCCACAACCTTTCGCCCCAATCATGCTGACTACACCTACACGATGAAATACGGCTTTCGGGATTATCGTGGTGGTGGGCGTTCCTCCGCTCGTGAAACCGCCATGCGTGTGGCGGCAGGAGCGATTGCCAAAAAATATCTCAAAGAACGCTTAGGCATTATCATTCGTGGACATGTTACCCAAATTGGCACTGAAAAAGCAGAAAAGTTGGATTGGGACATTGTGAATAAAAATCCGTTTTTTTGTGGAGACATTGACGCTGTGCCACGCTTTGAAGCCTTGGTCAACTCCTTGCGTGAACAAGGAACCAGCTGTGGGGCAAGATTAGAGATTTTTGCCGAGAATGTCCCTGTGGGCTTGGGTGAGCCCATTTTTGACCGTCTGGATGCTGATATTGCCCATGCGATGATGTCCATCAATGCAGTCAAAGGTGTGGAAATTGGCGATGGCTTTGCTGTTGCTGAACAATTTGGACACGACAGTCAAGATGAACTGACCCCCAACGGCTTTTGTGCCAATCATGCAGGAGGTATTTTGGGTGGGATTAGCAGTGGGCAGACCATTCGTGTTGCCATCGCTCTAAAACCAACTGCCAGCATCACCACCTCAGGCAAAAGCATCAATTTGGACAGGCAAGCCACGGACGTGATGACCAAAGGTCGCCATGACCCTTGTGTGGGCGTGCGAGCAACCCCAATTGCTGAGGCCATGCTTGCCATTGTTCTGCTTGACCATTATCTGCGTCATCGTGGGCAAAATGCTGATGTGGTACAGCCATTTAAACCCATTGACTAAACCCATTGAGTGGTGGTCATGGCTTTTTAAGTCTTTACCTTATCCACGTATTTTTTAAACTCATCACGATATTCTAAAAGCTCATCAGAGGTGATGGCAAAAATACCGCTGTCGCCTTTTTCAAAGGTGAGCCAATCAAACTGAATTTCAGGATAGGATTGACGCAATGCCCATTCACTGCCCCCCACTTCACACACCAAAAGCCCATCTTTTGTCAGATAATCAGGGGCGTGATACAAAATTTGGTGCACCAAATCCAAACCATCTTGCCCTGCCGCCAAGGCATGCTCTGGCTCATACAAGAACTCTGGCGACAGCTCTGCCATGACTGCTGCATCCACATAAGGCGGATTGGTTACGATAAGCTCATACTGATTTTGGGCAGGGATTTTAGCAAATAGGTCGCTTTCAATCAAATTAACCTGATGGGTTAATCCATGATGTTCCAGATTTGTCCACGCCACTTCTAGGGCATCTTTATCAATGTCCGCTCCGTCCACATTGGCATCAGTAAATGCCACTGCCAAAGCAATGGCGATACAGCCTGACCCTGTACAAAGGTCTAAAATTCTCTCAGGCGGGGCAAGTTGCAACTCTTGTAAACCATGGGCAAAAAAGTCGGCTTTATTGGCATCATCGACGTCAAAATATGGATAAAATTTTTGGTTGATGAGCTCGGCAATGGACGAACGTGGAATTAGTACACGCTCATCCACATAAAATGGCAAATTACAAAAATATGCTAAGTTAATAAGGTATGACAAGGGTTTACGCTGAACAATACGTTCAGACAGCAGGTCAAGTACCGCCTGTTTTTCACTGTCAGTCAAACGACAATCCAAAATCTCAGGATTTGCCCCCCAGTCTAGGTTTAGCGTGTGCAGAACAATGGCAGCACTTTCGGCAAATTCATCAGTCGTCCCCTGTGCCACAACCACATCATATTCACGCAGTTTGCTCACACAAAAACGGATAAAATCACGAATGGTACGTAAATTACGCTCTGCTTCATCAAGCTTAATTTGTAATTCATGAATTTGGGTAGGGCTTAATTTACCATCTTCTAAATCATCCAAATTGTCAAATTCTTGCTCATCACTAAACTGGGTATTTGGCATGACACTCTCTTAATTCTTAATTAATAAAAACGCCATTATAAAGAAAAATCGTCAATTTTTAAACCATTTTTTAAAAACACTCATCAAATTTTGTGTTAAAAAATGGTTTTTTTGGGGAAAAATTGATAAAATAGTTAAAATTTATCTTGATGATTCATACAAAAGAGCCAACCATGACCAACAAATTACCCTTTTGCCTGCCTGCCAATATGACCCCTGAGATTTTTTTGGCAGAATATTGGCAGAAAAAACCTCTGCTCATCAAAAATGGCTTGCCTGCTTTGGTGGGCATGTTTGAACCAACAGATGTGCTTGATTTGGCAACAGAAGATGGTGTTTTGGCTCGTCTGATTACCCAAAAAGATGACAACCCTAACCAATGGACACTCAAAAATTCACCTCTGAGCGAAGATGATTTACAAAATACCCCACAACTGTGGACGATATTGGTACAAAACCTAGAACAATGGTCGCCTGAACTGGGTGAGATGTGGCAGGCCTTTGATTTTATTCCAAAATGGCAACAAGATGATATCATGGTATCGGTCGCTTCGGCGGGCGGTTCGGTTGGAGCACATTATGATGAATATGATGTGTTTTTAGCACAGGGCTATGGCACACGTCGCTGGTCGCTTGGTAAAATGTGTCATGATGACACGCCATTTATCAAAGCTCAGCCCATCCGCTTGCTTGATGATATGGGGCAGATTATTTTTGATGAAATCCTAGAAGCTGGGGATGTGCTGTATGTACCGCCACGCCTTAGCCATCATGGGGTTGCCCAAGATGATTGCTTGACATTTTCATTTGGTTTTCGCCGCCCTAATATGGTGCAAATTTTAGATGAGATGGCAGACGTTGCCACAGGTGAACACACTCTATTCTCTCCGCTTGTTCTACCCCAAACCTTGCAAAATAATGCTTATCAGCTGACAGATGACAGCATCCATGCCATAAAAAATGAACTTATCAGCCTGATTAACTCTGATAAAGGCAATGCCATATTAACCCAAGCGGTCAGTGAGTTGGTCAGTAAACGCCAATATGACCTGATTGCCTTTGATGATGAGCTTAGCCCCAATGAGTTAAGTAAACGCTTGCAACATGGTGAATGCTTGATGATAAACCCCGCCTGCCGATTTGTCCAACAAAATGGCAACTGGTATATCAATGGCGAGTGTATTTGCTTTAATAACAAAGAGTTGGCACTCATTCATCGTTTTACCAATAACGAGGTCATCGGATTTGATGAATTAGATGATGAATTATTGGTAAGTGGTGCAAATTGGCTAAATGATAATTGGCTGATTTTGATTTGATAACTGACCAACATGTATTTAGCAAATCATAAAGAACATGGCAAAAATTGGCATTTTCTGCTATAATCGCCATCACTTTAATCACCCAACATCCCAAAGCATCGCAATGACCGACAAAAAACCCCTAGATACCGTAAAAACCTCCACACTCTCTCGCCAACTAAGCATTGCCAAAACTTCCCTAAATATCGGTAAAAACTGGGCAAAAAGTGGCGTTGTGGGGCTTTTTTTATCCAAAGAACAACGAGAAATCCAAAAGCACACGCTCATGCAAGAACAGGCGGATTATTTGGTTGCAGAGCTTGGTAAATTAAAGGGGTCGGTTGTCAAAGTTGGGCAAATGCTGGCTCTGTACGGCGAACATATGCTCCCTCGTGAAGTTGTCAATGCCTTGCACACCCTAGATGCCCAAACCTCTCCACTGGCATGGCACATCATCCATCAGACGATACGAGCAGAGCTTGGCGAGCGTATTGATGACTTTAACATTGAACGGACACCCATTGGCACAGCAAGCCTTGCACAGGTTCATAAAGCCACACACAAACATTCAGGACAAGAGGTTGTCCTAAAAGTTCAATACCCCAATGTCGCCCAAGCCATTGATTCGGATTTGTCATTATTTAAGCATTTATTAAAAGTCACCAATGCCGTCCCACAAACCAAAGCCCTGGATGATTGGTTTGGCGAGATTCGTGAATTGTTATATCGGGAGGTAGATTATGTCATGGAAGCCAACACCACCAAACGATTTGCCAGTTATCTAAATGACGATGACCGTTATGTCGTGCCAACCATTTATGACAACTATTCCACACCGAGCCTTATTTGTATGAGTTATGAATCAGGTGTTCATTTAAACAACCCTGCCTTAGACTCATTAAACCAAACACGCCGCAATCATTTGGGACAAGCTGCCATTGATATTGTCATACGAGAAATTTTTGAATGGGGCGAGATGCAAACCGATCCCAATTTTGGTAATTATTTGGTCAGAATTGATGACAAGACCCAAAAGGACAAATTGGTCTTATTAGATTTTGGAGCAATCAAACAATTTGATGATAAGTTACTCACCATTGCCAAAAATCTGCTCATCGCAGGTCATCATCAAGACAAAATGATGATGAAACACGCCATGACAGGCTATGATTTTTTTGATAAATTAACAGGCAAACCCCAAGATGACGTGGCAGATGTACTGCTCATGGCGTGCGAACCATTTGCCAAAAGCGATAAAGTAGATGGCAAGTATTTGGATGATGATAAATACATATGGGCAAAAAGTAACTTATATCAACGTGTCATGAACACTGCCAAATCAGGCATGCAGTCGCTAGAATTTAGCCTACCGCCCAAAGAGCTGATGTTCATCAGTCGCAAATTTATTGGGGCATATGCCCTGCTCTCGGCACTGGACAGTCGCACAGATTCTAATGAGCTGGTCAAACCTTATATCGCAAAAACCGCCCAATAAAAAACACCCAATGATGAGCGTTTTTGTGTTTATCCTTTTATGTAATACAGGTCATACAACACTGGCAAAATACTTCACCAAAACATCCAAACAACGTTGCACTTTGATGGGATAAAATTCTTTGTTCGGCAGCCTTGCCATCAGTGCCAAAGGCGGTAATTCATGCCCCATCAGTACACAAGAAAGTTTACCACTTTGGATAAATGGCTTAGCATCCAAGGCATTAATCCGAATGATGCCATGGTGCGACATGGCAAGGTCTAAGGCGATTTTAGCACTGTTGGTAGAAAGACGGCTACGTATGGCAATCGTCTCACCTGTGGTAAAGGTTATCGCATGATTGTCATCTAACAAAATAAAATCGTGCTTGGACAAATCAGCAATGTTTTGAATGGGCGTATGTCTGTCTAAGTAACCATCCGATGCCAATAACAGCTGTGGCACATGAGCCAACAAAATATCACTCTTACCATGTTCCCCCACCTGCCCAACATCAACAAAATCCACACAGATATCCACACGGTCATAAGTCAAATCAAGCTGTTCACCACCCAATATAAAGTTAAGCGACAGCGATTGATGTTGTGCCAACCAATCTGACAAGGCAGGCACGAGATGAGAATAAGCCAGCTGTGGTGTGGTTTTTATGTTTAGGTTACCCATGATTTCATCACGAAAACAGCTCACCTGATGCCAACCCATCTGGGCTGCTGCCACCATTTGCATGGCTGATTGATGAAACAACTCACCCACCTCGGTCAGACTGACTTTACGTGTTGAGCGTTGTAATAGTACCGCTCCGAGTTCATTTTCCAATGAGCGAATCTGCTGGCTGACCGCACTTGTGGTGATGCCAAGTTCTTTGGCAGCACCGCTAAATGAACCGTGTCTGACCACTGCTACAAAAACCGCCATCGCTCGCAAATTATCTAGTATCATATCTGGCCCCCATTCACCGATTTGCTCAGATTATATTCACATTATTATTCGTCTGACAAACCTGTAAAACAAGGGCAAAGCCTAATGTTTCATCAGACCCATTAGCAACCTTTGCAAGCACCTTTTTATATTTAACTTTTCAAAAGCAAAATAATAAGCTGGCAAGCTGGCAAGCATTATAACAAGAAACTTTTTATAAATCAATATCTTCCATAAAATAACTTTCATATTTTTATGATATTTTTGATGGCATTAAGTTCATTGGATTAAAGACTGGCAAAAAACACCATTAGCACAGGAGAGATGAGATTGGTGATAAATCCAAAGCTGACAGCCAACGAAATGATGGGGGTGCCTCCTGCCTGTGTCAGTGTTGGCAGGGTAAAATCAAGACTGGTTACACCGCCAAACCCTATCGCTGCCGATGAAGAATAACGCATAACCCACGGAATAAAGAGCAGTGCCAACACCTCTCGCCCTAAGTCATTAAGCAATGCCACACTGCCCCACATCGCCCCATAAGCATCTGTCATTATCGTACCTGATAGCGTATACCACCCAAAACCTGATGACAATGCCAGAGCTTGGGATACAGAAACCTCATCAAAAAGCAAAGCAAAAATTGCCCCTGATAACAGGGTTGCCCCCACAAAAATTAAGCTGATTTGCATGCCTCGTTTGTTTAACAGTGCTTGTTTGAGACTCACGCCCAAACCTTTGAGTGAAATGCCCACCAAAAATAACAGTAGCATGAGTAGCACCGTTGTAATGTTCTCTGGCGGTCGCCAGTTGGCAGGCAGAAACTTAACAACAAAAAATCCCATCGCCAAACATAAAATTTGGATAAGACTGCCATGAATGTTGACATTGGGCTTGGTAATCCGACTTTGTTGTAAGCGATACTGACAAGGCGATAAATAATCAAAACACATCAAAGCAATCAATCCTGAACCAACAGTAAGCATGATAAGCACTGACAGATATAAGGCGATATTGGCAAGTTTGTGCTGTAAATCATCAATCAACCCCAATTCCATACCAATGACCATCAAAATCATAAATACCAAATAGTCTAGCCCACGCTGTGCCAGATGCGTGCTTTTTTTATTGTTTGGCAGAGCAAAACCAACAAACATCGGAGTTAAGACAAGTAGGAGGGTGATGATACCTTGCATGGCAGATGGGGAGTCAGTGGCTCTTTAAATGTGAAATGTGAAAATCGTAAGATTATAGCATTTTTTTATAAATAGACAAGATTTTGATTAGCATTTATTCAAATCACACACCTGCATAAACTCAAAACATCCATAAAGTCCATCCATAAAAAGGACAGCACCAATCACCTTTCATACATTTTATTCATCAACCATTTAGAGTTGATTGACACCAAAGGTGTCGCAGGCTTGGATATCGCCTGTTTTAAAACCCCGATAAAACCAATACTGACGTTGGACGCTTGTGCCATGTGTGAAGCTGTCAGGGATGACATGTCCGTGTGATTTGTGTTGTAGATAGTCATCACCGATTTTCTTGGCAGCGTCTAAGGCTTCTTCTATATCACCCTGTTGCAAAAATCCAGTACGTTCGTGATTCTTCTTTGCCCACATGCCTGCAAAACAGTCGGCTTGTAACTCTTGACGCACTGATAATTCATTGGCTTGTCGCTTAGTTGCCTGCATTTGGGCTCTTCGTACCTCTTGGGAGATGCCCAGCAATGTCTGGACATGATGCCCCACTTCATGGGCGATGACATAGGCTTGGGCAAAGTCACCAACCTGGTCATTAAAAGACAGTTCAGTACTGCCATTACGCTCACCACTGACATTCATGTGTCGTCTCATATCCACAAAAAACTGTGTATCCAAATATACTTTTTGGTCAGAGGGGCAATAAAAAGGGCCACTGGCTGACATTGCCATCCCACACGCTGATTTGACCGAACCTTTGAACATGACCAGTGTTGGGGGTTGATATATGTCACCAAAACTTGCAAAAATGGGTGTCCATACATCTTCGGTGTCGGCAAGTACAGTCGCCACAAATTCACGATTCTCAACCTGATTGGCGGTCTCGTTGATGGGAGCGGACTGTTCGTTCACCTGCCCTACTTGCTGAGCTACTCCAAGCGTGGTCTCAGGACTTATCCCAAATACTCTCCACAAAACCAAAGCAAGGATGATACTGCCAATACTTAACCCACCTGTTTTCATACCGCTACCACGTCGGTCTTCAATGTTATTACTCTGTCTGCGACCACGCCACTGCATAACTCACCTGTCATCATAAAATATTGACTTATTATAAGGCAATTATGAGGTAACATTGCAAAAAATCTGTAAGAATTTTTAAAAATTATGTATAATTAGAACGCATGAAACATTAGAATTTTAGGAGCCAATAAGGTGTCGTTACTTCCTTTTGAAACAGTCATTCACAACCCCAAAGATAAACCCATCAAATACGCCGTGATATGGCTTCATGGATTGGGGGCAAATGGTCATGATTTTGTGCCTATTGTGCCTAAGCTTGGACTGTCTGATGAGATTGGCATACGATTCATTTTTCCACATGCCCCATCCATCGCTGTAACCGTCAATGGAGGTTATGTCATGCCTGCATGGTATGACATCTTGGAGATGAGTCTAGACAGAAAGGTGGACATCACCCAAATAAAGGCATCCAGCGAACGTATTAATGACTTGATTGATGAACAAATACGCTTGGGTATACCCAGTGAAAACATCATCATCGCAGGTTTTTCCCAAGGCGGTGCTGTTGCTTATCACAACGCCCTAACCAACAGCCGACCACTGGCAGGACTGCTCGCCCTATCCACTTATCTTGCCACCGAAGATGAGATTAATAAGATTGACATCAATCAGTCTTTACCTGTCAAAATTGACCATGGCGACTATGATGACATTGTGCCATCGGTGCTGGCAGTTAGGGCAAATGAAAAACTCACCACTTTGGGACTATCACCTGAATTTAAACGCTATGGCATGGGTCATCAGGTATGTATGGAGCAGATTGGGGATATTGGCAGATGGATAAATGCGATATTTACCAAAAATCAAAACCTTGTATGAACAAGGCTTTTGGATTGGATGAACGACTTATTTATTTGGCAAATCTCTAAGCTCCCATGTCGGTGTGGATTCATATACCTTTGGCGGAGCTTGGACTTTGGGGTTTAGACCAACAGCAATCTTATGCCAAATGGATGAATTATCATACTTCTCTCGCTCGGCGATGGCAGCTTTCTTTTTGCGTTGGATTTGGTTACTTTGAATGACATAGACCTTACGGGCATCACTGGCAATCGCTTGGGCGTTTTTGTCCATGACGATAACCTCTAAGGTGTATTCACCTGCTGCCAAATCAATGGTTGGCACACTGGCAGTCAGTCCATCAGCCATTACCTGACCATTTAACAAAATGACCGTAGTATGCCCCATCTCTAATGCTGGAAAAACAGTCGCCTGCACATCAATACTTTGGGCAGGACGATGATAAGCACGATCTTTGGCAGGCTCACTGATTTGGACTTCATAAGCAAAACAGAATGTTGGCAGAGCAACCAATACCACACACATTGCTGATTTTAAAAGGTGATTCATCTTTTTTCCAATTGTACAAAGTGATCTTATTTTACCCAAAAATTACCAAAAATGCACGTAAAAATAAACGACACAAACCTAAATTTATGCCGTTTATCTTTTTAAATGCTTAGCAACGATAATACATATCAAATTCCAAAGGATGCACCGCTTCGTTGATGCGTTGTACTTCTTTTGTTTTTAGGGCGATATAATCATCAATCATCTCTTTGGTAAAGACACCGCCTTTTAGTAAAAAGTCATGATCATCACGTAGGGCGTTTAATGCCACTTCTAGATTTTGGGCAACCGTTGGGATAAGCATCTCTTCTTCTGGGGGCAAATCATACAAGTTTTTATCAGATGCCTCACCGGGGTCTATTTTGTTCTCAATACCATCAAGTCCTGCCATGAGCAGTGCCGAAAAACACAAATAAGGGTTGGCAGAGGGGTCAGGAAAACGCACCTCCACACGCACCGCTTTTGGGCTATTGACATGGGGAATGCGAATGGATGCTGAACGGTTAGAGGCTGAATATGCCAGTTTAATCGGTGCTTCATAATGTGGTACTAAGCGTTTGTAACTGTTGGTACTGGGGTTGGTGATGGCGTTCAAGGCACGTGCATGCTTGATGATGCCACCGATAAAATATAAAGCATTCTTAGACAATCCTGCGTACTCATCGCCAGAGAAAGTGTTCACGCCGTCCTTTGAAATGGACATGTTCACATGCATGCCAGAACCATTATCACCCACTAAGGGTTTGGGCATAAAGGTGGCGGTTTTGCCAAATTGACCAGCGACATTTTGCACAATGTATTTAAACTGCTGTACTTCATCCGCTTTTGTAACAAGCGTATTAAAAGAGATGCCAATTTCAAGCTGACCGCTTGCCACCTCATGATGATGCACCTCAATACGTCCCTCACCCATAACCTCATCAATACGCTCACACATCAAGGCACGCATGTCATGATAATGGTCAATGGGCGGTACAACTGCATACGCCCCTTTGACAGCAGGGCGTTGACCGCTATTGCCCCACGCATAGTCTTTATTGGTACTCCATGCTGCCGCCTCACTGATGACGGTGTGTCTTGCTCCTGACATATCAATGTCCCACTTGACCTCATCGAAGACAAAAAACTCAGGTTCAGGCCCTACCAAAACTTTATCGCCCAAACCTGTGGATTTTAGGTACACTTCGGCACGTTTGGCGATAGAGCGTGGATCTTTGGCATAGCCTTGCATGGTATCAGGCTCAATGATATCACAGGTTACAACTACCGTTGGCACCTCAAAAAATGGGTCAAGATAAGCGGTATTGGCATCGGGCAATAATATCATGTCCGAGCTTTCCACACCTTTCCACCCTGCCACGCTTGATGCATCAAACATCTTACCGTCTTCTAAGGTATCTTCATCTACACTATAAGCTGGAAAAGTCAGATGCATCTCTTTACCATGGGTATCGGTAAAACGAAAATCCACCCATTTGGCCTCTGATGATTCAATCAAATCAAGTAATTTATTCGCCATACTCGCTCCAAATTTATCACTTAACCAAGCAACCTAAATAAATGGCTTGTTAAGCAACTAAATTAAATTTAGTTAATCGTTTAAATTGTCATAATTTACCATCGTTAGGCAGTTTATGCAAATGGTATTTTACAATCAATGGGGATTTGTCACAAAAAATGGTTTGGTCTGAAATGACCCAAATCAGTCTGGTGGATTCATCTGCAACTGGTCAGGATTTAGCCCAAAATAAAACACAAAAGTTGCCACCATGCTATTTACCAAGATAAATGCCACATCCAAATTCTCATGTCCCAGCACGAACCGCCCAAGCAGTGCTGATATCACCAACATCATCACAAAACACATCAATAACAGCTGTATCATGGTTGGGTGCATGAATGTATATTGTGTGCCTGCTTTGCGTTTGGGGGTGAGAATTTTTAAATGAATCATAAATCCAATGACATATACCACACCGCCTAGTATCAAATAACCAAGAAAACCCATAATCCACCCATATCATTTATCTGCTCATTCATTCAAACATTCACAATGAGTTATTTGTTTTTTATGGTTTAATCTATTGGAGATAACGCCACTTTTTCGCCCCACGCCACTGCCTTACGATTTTTGATGGTTGTTGCCCAACGTATGACATGTTGATACTCATGTACCCCCAAAAATTTTGATGCGTCATATTTGGCATAATCATTTTCACCAATATACAAATCACCCAACACCAAAGCCCCATACCATGGATAAATTGCCATGTCAGCAATACTGTACTCACCTACCATATATTCACGTTCTGATAAATGCTTATCCAACACATCAAGTTGGCGTTTGGTTTCCATGGCATAACGGTTAATGGCGTACTCAATGGGTGTAGGAGCATAGGCATAAAAATGCCCAAAACCACCACCAACAAAAGGGGCTGACCCCATTTGCCACATAAGCCAAGAGAGCATTTGGGCGTGGTCGGTTGGATTTTTTGGTAAAAATTTGCCATATTTTTGGGCAAGATAGAGCAGTATCGCTCCGCTTTCAAACACCGATATGGGTGTGTCGGCAGTATTATCCACCAATGCAGGGATTTTGGCGTTGGGGTTAATCGCCACAAAGCCCGAACCAAACTGCTCACCATCTAAGATATTGATTTTAAAAGCATCATAGTCCAGCAGTCCCAATGCCTTTAACTCTTCTAAAATGATATTTACCTTTTTGCCATTAGGGGTATTTAGGCTATATAGTTGATAAGGTTTATCGCCTTTTGGTAAGGTTTTCTCATACCTTGCTCCTGCGGTCGGTCGGTTAATACTGTCAAATTTTGTACCCATGTCATTAGGTGTCCAAACTTTGGGGGGCATATAACTCATGGTCTCTCCAAATTAATGTATGTCGCTGGCGGTTAAATAAAAAAATTCACAGAATAAAGAATATAATTAAACAAATTTTGTTCACAGCATCAGTATACAAATTGACTAGACATGACCAATTTGTTTTAAAAATTCATATAATTCATCGGCAAATTTGGCATACCCTGCTTCATTGGCGTGGATTTGGTCAGATTTTAATTTATCATCTGATAAGATATTTGACCAGCTCTTTTTAAACAAAGGCACATCCAACTCATCTGCTACGTCTTTATATACAGGATTATCAGTTGCCTTGCCAAATAGTGCACTGGTGGACAAATGTGGCTCGGCGATAAGAACTACGGGGATATTTTTATCTTGTAGTGCTTTGATGATATTGATTAAATTGGTACGGGTTTGACCTGCGTTCACTCGCCTTAGTACGTCATTACCACCAATGCCCAACAGTACTAATTTGGGATTTTGGGCAAATACCTCATTCATGCGAGCCAATACGTCGGCGGTTGTGTCGCCATTGACCCCCATATTGATGATGTTCCAACCTGTTTTTTTGGCAAGCACAGCAGGGTAGCTTTTAGATTTATCCACGCCATAGCCAAAAGTTAGACTGTCGCCTAATGCCACAACTTTCGCCCCATTTGGTAGGGGGCTAAATTTCGGTGCATCATGACAACCAACGGCAAAGGCGATGGGTAAGATGATGAATGATTTTAAAAATGTACGGCGATTTGGCATAATTTTTAGTAAAATTTTTGTAAATTATAACAAAAAAGACGGAATGATTCCGCCTTTTTTGTGATTTTTATTTTACTAAAATTACAGTAAAATTTTGCGTGGGTCGGCAAGTAGCTTAGCAATGTAACGAGTAAACACCGCCGCATCCGCTCCATTAATGGTACGATGGTCATACGACAATGACAATGGCAACATAAGACGTGGCTCAAACTCTTTACCATTCCAACGTGGCTGATGAGTAGATTCAGAGATGCCCAAAATCGCCACTTGTGGGTGATTGACAAGCGGTGTGAAGTAAGTACCGCCCATATTGCCTTGACTTGAAATGGTAAATGACGCACCTTGCAAATCTTTGGCGGACAGTTTCTTGTCACGGGCTTTTTTGGCAAGCTCACCAATCTCAATGGCAAGCTGTCTTATGCCTTTGTCTTGGGCGTTACGAATCACAGGCACAATCAAGCCGTCATCGGTGGCAACAGCAATACCCATATTCACCGATTTACGGATAATCATCTGAGTGTTGTCGTCTGAGACGTGGCTGTTAAACTTAGGATGCTGAGTTAGCGCATAAGCCACCGCCTTTACGATAAACGCCAAAATGGTCAATCCCACGCCTTGTGCTTTAAATTCAGCTTTTAGCTCGTTACGCATGACCTCGGTGTCGGTAATGTCCGCCAAATCAAATTGCGTAACCTGCGGTAATAGCGTATTTAGGTTCAGCTGTGGGATGGAGACTTTTTGTAGGCGTGACAGCTCTTGGATTTCAATCTCGCCCCAAATCTCTTTATTTGTCATGTCAGGCAATGGTGGCAAGCCAACCGCCAAACCACTTGCCGTGCTGGCAGTAGGCTTAGTGCTGGCAGTACTGATGACCGATTTGACATACTCAAACAAGTCCTCTTTTAGGATGCGACCGTGTGAGGCAGTACCCTTGACAAGGCTGATATCCACACCCAATTCACGAGCCAGTTTACGTACAGCAGGCCCTGCGTGAACATCTTTGGCACGAGCGTTCACCTCCGCCTCTGGCAGCTTAGTATCGCTTACAGGGGCAGATGTTTGGGCAGGGGTTTTTGGTGATTGTGTCTTGGGTGCTTCGGTTTTAACTTCTGCTTTTACAGCTTCGCTTGCAACCTCGGAGGTAGGAGCAGAACCACCTTTGATGGTAATAAAGGCTTGACCGTTAGTTACAGTATCGCCAGCATGAACCAAGATAGCCTCTACCACACCATCAAGTGGGGCTGGCACTTCCACAGATGCTTTGTCAGACTCGACAAGTAACAAAGATTGACCTTCGGTAATACTGTCGCCAACTTTAACAAGCACTTCTGCCACTTCGGCACTGTCTACACCCAAATCAGGCAGGTTGTGGGTTTGGCTTGCACCACCTACCGCACTGGGGGCTGTCTTAGATTCTAACTCTTCATCTTTTGGAGCTTGTGGCTCTTCTCTTGGCTCTTCTTTTGGCTCTTGTTTGGTTTGTTGATGTTCATCTTTTGGGGCTTCGCTAGGAGCAGATTGACCTGCTTCTACCTCAAAAAGGGCTGTACCCTCAGAGATGCTATCGCCAACCTTTACCAAAACAGCGGTTACAGTACCGCTCACAGGAGACGGCACTTCTACTGATGCTTTATCGGACTCTGCTAAAATCAGGCTGTCATTTTCAGAGATAACATCTCCAACTTTAACAAGCACTTCTGCCACTTCGGCACTGTCTACACCCAAATCGGGGGCTTTAATTTGCATAATTCATCTCCTTATTTGGGTTCGGTAATGTTGCTGTCGTTAAGCAGTTTGGCATCTGCTTTGTCCTCGCTACGCCCTTCGGTGCTGATGGCACTGTCTGGCTCATCTTTTAGCTCAGGCACTTCTTTTGGTGTTGGGCGTGCAGGAGCTGGGGCATCTGGGTAGTAGTCGTGGTGTGGCTGTGGTTGCCATGCAGGGGCTTGGTCAACGTCAATATCAAAGCTTGAAATGGCATCTTTGACCAAACGCACGTCAATCTCGCCCTCGTCCGCCAATTTTTTCAATGTGGCAACCACGATGTGGGCTGCATCCACATTAAAGAAACTACGCAAGTTGGCACGAGTGTCCGAACGTCCAAAACCGTCTGTACCCAGCGTGGTATAAGGACGGCTGTCAGGTAGCCAACCACGCACCTGCTCTGGGAAGTTACGCATATAGTCGGTGGCGGCAACCACGATGCCTTTGTGCGGGGCAAGTTGTTTGGTAACCCAAGGCAGTTTTGGCTCGTCCGTTGGGTGCAAGCGGTTGTAGTCATCGCACGCCATACCATCACGGGTAAGCTCATTAAAGCTCGTTACACTCCATACGTTAGCTTTGATGTTAAATTCTTCTGCCAAAATACGAGCCGCTTTTTGAACTTCTCTTAGAATCACGCCAGAACCTAACAGTTGAACTTGGGTTGAACCGTTGTCTTCTAATAGGTACATACCACGCTTAATGCCCTCTTCAATGGCTTGTCTGTCATCGCCGATGGCAGGATGTTCATAGTTTTCATTCATGAGCGTGATGTAATAGTACACACGTTCGCCATTGCCATACATGCGTTGTAGACCGTCGTGCATGATAACAGCAAGCTCATAACCAAAGCATGGGTCATAGCTGACACAATTTGGCACAGTACCAAAGAGAATGTGGCTATGTCCATCTTGGTGTTGTAAACCTTCGCCGTTTAGTGTGGTACGTCCTGCGGTTGCCCCAAATAAAAAACCTTGGGCTTGCATGTCGCCTGCTGCCCATGCCAAATCACCAATACGCTGAAAGCCAAACATAGAGTAATAAATGTACATTGGAATCATCGGCAATGCGTTGGTTGAATAGCTTGTGGCAAGACTAATCCACGAACTCATCGCACCTGCTTCGTTAATGCCTTCTTCTAGCATATGCCCATCTTTGGCTTCTTTGTAACCCATCAAGGCCTCAGCATCTTCGGCAACATAGTTTTGACCGACCGATGAATAGATGCCAAGCTGACGGAACATGCCCTCCAATCCAAAGGTACGAGCTTCATCAGGGACTATCGGAACTACGTATTTATTAAGCCCTTTATCTTTTAATAGGGCAGACAACAGACGCACAAATACCATGGTTGTGGACTGCTCTTTGCCCTTACTGCCTTGGAGTACCCCATCAAATACAGACAACTCTGGAATGGTAAGTGGAATATGACCACTGCGACGAGCAGGCAAATGCCCACCTAAGGATTCACGGCGACCCATCAAATATTTATATTCAGGGCTGTCCTCGCTTGGGCGGTAGAATGGTAAGTTTTGCAAGGCTTCATCGCTGATGGGCAAATCAAATCTATCACGGAAGTATTTTAGACCATTTTCATCTAATTTTTTAAGCTGATGGGCTTTATTTACCGCTTGGATTTGCTTGGATAAACCATAGCCTTTGACAGTTTTGACAAGGATAACGGTTGGCTGTCCTTTGGTTTTCATGGCCTCGGCATAAGCAGCGTAGACCTTTTTGGGGTCATGTCCACCACGGTTTAGACGCATGATCTCATCATCAGACAGGGCAGACGCCATATCCGCAAGCTCTGGATATTTACCAAAGAACTCTTTGCGGACAAAAGCACCATCACGAGCGGTATAGAGTTGATATTCACCATCTACCACCTCTTCCATGCGTTGCTTTAAAGCACCTGATGTGTCTTTGGCAAGTAGGCTGTCCCAATGGTCGCCCCAAATTACCTTAATGACACGCCAGCCTGCCCCACGAAATACCGATTCTAGCTCTTGAATGATTTTGCCATTACCACGGACAGGGCCATCAAGACGCTGTAAATTACAGTTGATGACCCAGATTAGGTTATCAAGTTTTTCACGACCTGCCATTGAAATGGCACCCAAGCTCTCAGGCTCGTCCGTCTCACCGTCGCCCAAGAACGCCCATACTTTACGGTCTTCGTCTTTGATAAGGCTACGGTTGGTTAGGTACTTTTGGGCACGAGCTTGATAAATGCTCATCAAAGGTCCAAGACCCATAGATACGGTGGGGAATTGCCAGTAGTCGGGCATGAGATAGGGGTG
Source organism: Moraxella nonliquefaciens (assembly GCF_001679005.1). GTDB lineage: Bacteria > Pseudomonadota > Gammaproteobacteria > Pseudomonadales > Moraxellaceae > Moraxella > Moraxella nonliquefaciens. Next base: position 321,037 of record NZ_LXTW01000032.1, read on the forward strand.
TGGATAGCTTGACAAACCCTTACCATCCACTTCACGGCGGAAGTTTTTGAGCTGTTCTTCACTCAGACGACCCTCCATAAAGGAGCGAGCATACATTCCTGGGGCACCATGACCTTGATAATAAATCATGTCGCCACCGTGGTTCTCACTAGGAGCCCGCCAAAAATGATTAAAACCAGTCTCATAAAGCGTCGCTGATGATGCAAATGTCGCCAAATGCCCACCCAAATCATCATCATTGAGATTGGCACGCATGACCATGGCAAGAGCATTATAACGCATGATAGAGCGGATTTTACGCTCCAAATGCAAATCCCCAGGGTAGGTAGGTTCATCCTCAGCGGAGATTGTGTTAATATAAGCGGTTTCTAGGCGGTTAAATGGCAAGCCTTCTTGTACTGCCTTGTTATATAAGGCTTTTAATAAGAATTGGGCTCGTTCTTTATTGGCATTTTTAATGACCGACTCAAATGCATCAAGCCACTCTTGGGTTTCTACATGGTCGGAATCATTGTAATAGGTCGTCATAAAATTTTCCTACTGTTGTGAATGCTAAGACCAGCTTAGCGATGAATGTCAAACACAAATGGCTTGACAGAAAACCGTATCACTTTTTTAAAAAGCAGACGGCATGACCTGCTTTTAATAAAAGCTCATTTTAACCACATATTATAAAAGACTTTGCCTAAAATGTGTTATGTTTTTTAGTAAATGTTTATCATTGAAATATTTTTTAAATAAATGGTAAAAATCAATGTTGGAATAAGTTGCCAAAATCCCATCTTATACCCATCAGTCAAATACGGCATTTTTATCACCAAAAGCATGGTCAAACAGAACAGATTATTGATAAAACGCTTGTGCTTGTTTTTTGCCATCTTTGATGATATTCACAGGTTCATCGTCGCATGACACTTGATAAATGGTATTTGCCCCTTTAAAAATATAGACCACATATGGAGCATCTAGCAGTGGATTGATGTTTTGGCTGGCATCTTTGAGCTTTGCTAATATCATCATCTGGTCAGGACGTGCCAATACACGTTCAATGTCAGATTTTTCAAGCGATAAGGCATTGATACCAAAATAATCCCACGCCTTATCTATGCTTATCTCATCTAAGGGTTCAGGGCTGTCCCATGGCGTTTTTGCTCCATCAGGCTCTTTCATTTGCATGACAAAATTACCTGCCTGCTCACTTATTTTTATCTGAGCCAGACCGTTTTTCTCAACGCCATAACAGCCAACAAATGTCTTTGCCTGTCTATTTGCTTTATCAGGTGCTACATCATCAATTGGGGCTGACTGGTTGCAGGCAGTTAAGGCAAGGATAAAAAGAAGTGGGGCAAATAAAGGGTTAGATTTGATAGACATATGATTTAATAAAAGCTAAATAGACCAACTGCTTATATCAGCTGTTGGTTTTTGGTTAAATTTTATACCCAACTTTAAAACAAGACCACAAAAAACCATCAATTAGGACGACTAGATAAACGATAATAGCCCACACTTTGACCAACATCACCGACAAAGCCAAGCTGTCGCCACACCTCATACAGGCAAATCGCCACGCTGTTAGATAAATTTAGGCTGCGAGAATCAGGCAACATGGGCAACCTTAGCCAATTATCTAAGCCAATATCATCACGTACATCGGAGGGCAGACCGTCGGTTTCTGAACCAAACACAAGTGCCACCGAGCTGTTATTTGCCTTAAAATCATACTCATAAAAAGGTCGGCTAAATTTGGTCGTCATCGCCACCACCGTATCCACACCCACATGATTTAGATGGTAAAGACACGCCTGCCAGTCATCATGTACCTGTATGTTGGCATATTCATGATAATCAAGCCCTGCCCGTCTTAGTTTTTTATCATCAAGTTCAAAAGCTAAGGGTTTTATTAGGTGTAGTTTTGCCCCTGTATTGGCACACAAACGAATGGCATTACCGGTATTATTGGGAATTTTGGGAGTGTAGAGAACGATATGAATTTGTTGCATGGTAATTATTTCTTAGAAAATTGTTATTTGCTACAAAAAAGCACGCACCAGATGATTAACATATTTAAACCCCATCTTAGTCGGAGCGATGATGTCTGGATGAAATACCATCAGACCTTGATGTTGTAGGGGCAAAAGCTCATTATCAATGGTGCTAATGAGTAGCCCTGTCCGCTCTTCAAAGGTGTGAGTGCTTGTTCCATCCGCCAAACGTAGGGCATTCATCATAAATTCAAAGGGCAAATGCTCATCTGCTACCCGCTTAAATCCTATCATCTTTGGGGCATTATCATAACTTAGGTAATCTTTGGGCAGGCGAGATTTGGCATAACGATAAATGCCATCTGGGTGGCTTGCATGCCCACGAAGTGTTACTTTACCATGTCCACCTGCACCAATGGCAAGATAGTCACCAAACTGCCAATAATTTATATTATGGCGACACGGTTCATCATCACGCCCGACCCATGCTGACACTTCATAATTACTAAAACCTGCTTGTATCAATCGCTCTCGCCCTGCATTTTCTATGCGTTCTAGCTCATCATCATTAGGTAAATCAGGTGGGGCACGATAAAAGGCGGTATTTGGTTCAATGGTCAGTTGATACCATGAAAGGTGAGTTGCCCCTGCTGATAATGCCATGTCAATATCACGCACAGCAAGCGTGGCGGTCTGATTGGGCAAGCCATACATTAGGTCAACATTGATGCGGATAAAGCCTGCTTGTTTGGCATTTTTTATGGCGTTAAGTGCTTCATCATGGCGATGTATGCGTCCCAATGTCATCAAAGATTCATCATCAAAAGACTGCACGCCCACCGATAAGCGATTGATGCCCAGTGTCAGATAATCGGCAAATGGAGCATGTTCTAGCGTACCTGGATTGACCTCTAAGGTAATCTCAATGTCATCGGCAAATGGAACAATCTCACGCAACCTCAAAAACAGCGTACGATAATGTTCTATTGGCAACAACGATGGCGTTCCCCCACCGATAAAGATGCTTTGTATCTTACGCCCCCCCATCAGAGAAATCTGTGAACGAGCATCAGTCAAGAGTGCATTAACATAGTCAATAAATGGGGCGGTGCTGGGCAAAGCATGCGAATTAAAATCACAATAAGGGCATTTTTTAACACACCACGGAATGTGAATATACAAAGACAATGGGATATTAGTAGGGTCAAGGATTAGGTTGTGTTCGTTCATCAGTTTTGTCTAACGTGGTACATTCAATCGTGCCATGTCTGTTGTCATGTCTGTTATTATCATCTTCATGTTTATCTATTCTTATGCTTGCACCAAATCATCAAATCGCAACAAGTTAAACTTCATGCCCAAATGTTTCTCCAAAGCAGGCAAATTAAAGGCATCACCTTCACCTACCAAACTGACGGACACTCCCGACTGCCCTGCTCGTCCTGTACGTCCGATACGATGAACATAATCATCTGGAAAATCAGGCAGTGTGTAATTGATGACATGGCTTACATCATCCACATGAATGCCACGCCCTGCCACATCAGTTGCCACCAACACATTAACCTCGCCATCTTTAAAACGTTTTAGGTAACGTTCTCGCTTACTTTGGGCGACATCACCTGAGAGCATGGTTATGTTCATGTATTTGCGTAAGTTATCATATAAGCGTCTGACCTGGTCTTTGCGATTGGCAAAAATAATGGTTTTTTTGACATCATCACCGCCAAGCAAATGCTTTAACGCTGTTAGTTTTTGATGGTTGGTGAGCAGATAAAAATACTGTTCAATGTTTTCATTAGTGCGACTTTGGGGGGCGATTTCCACAAAAGTCGGCTGATATAACCAGCGATATGCCAAATTCATCACGTCGGTGTTAAAGGTTGCTGAAAACAGTAGTGTTTGGCGGTGCGTATTGGCGGGCATTTTGTTAATGAGACGCTTCACATCAGGAATAAAACCCATGTCCAACATGCGGTCAGCTTCATCTAGTACCAATACCTCCACACGGTCAAGAAACAACACCCCTTTTTGCACCCAATCAATAATCCGCCCAGGCGTACCAATCAAAATATCCATCAGGCGACGGTTCATCTCATTTGCCTGCTTATCATAATCTGCCCCACCTGTCATGCACAGAGCATGCAGTCCACTGTATTTGACCAACGCTTGGCAGTCGCTATAAATCTGCTGTGCCAACTCTCGGGTTGGTGCCAAAATCAATGCCCGTGGCTCACCCAAATAGCGTGTCTCATCACTGGCAAACGGGCGAGACAGTAGGTTTTGAATGATGGTGATTAAAAAGGTGGCGGTCTTACCTGTGCCTGTCTGTGCCTGCCCAATGGCATCTTGACCTGCTAGGGTATGAGGCAAGATTTGGGCTTGAATGGGTGTAAGCTTTTCAAACCCCAAAGCGGATACCGCCTTTTGAATGGGCTCTGCTAAGGGCAGATCACAAAATTTACTAAATTGGTCGGTCAAGGCATATCCTTTTAAGACAAATGGAGAAATGGGTGTTATTTGGTGATGATACTTGATTGTTAAATCAATGTCATTGTTAACACCAAAAAGGCAAAAATTGGCAACAGTTATTCTTATATTCTTATTTATATCATATATCAATTTTATATCATTTGTTAATCATCGGTCCAAATCATCAAAACAGGCGTTTAATGAACCCATCATGGCTTGTTCAATAAACAGTTGTTTATCAGACTTATCCTCATAAACAGGCATTTTATAAATGACATTCAAGCCATGATGCCATGCCTCACCAATGAATGACACCATGTCTTTTTTAGAAAAGTTTTTTTCAACCTTTTTGATGGCTTTACCAAGATTTTTCTTTGCCTTATCTTTGCTGACCTCATTTTGATGGTCAGTGGCGACATCACGGATGCCATGACTGATAATCATGCAAATACCCGCTATCTCTTCAAGTCTGACCGACTCATCGGCTGACAACGTTACTGCTGAATGTGCTATACCGCCAACACCCAATAAAACCATAGCACCAAGCGTACAGATAAATTTGTTTGGCTGTTGCATAATCATGCCTTTAATGTGTTTTTATGATAATCATCCGTATTTTACCACAACTTATCATCACAAGCAAAACGTACAAAACCCACCCCAAAGGCAGGTTTTACATCGCTTAAACATCACAATTTGGTCACTTCCTCAGCCTGCAATCCCTTGTTGCCTTCGGTAACGACAAATTCCACCGTCTCGCCATCTCTTAGTGAGCGATAACCATCACCGACGATAGAACGAAAATGCACAAAGACATCTTCACCAGTAGCGCGCTGGATAAAGCCAAAACCTTTGGCATTATTAAACCATTTAACTTGACCTTGTTCACGAACAGACATAACACATCCTTAAAAAATACCAAATTGTAAACCTATGCCTAAATATAGCACACTTTTAAATGGCTGTAAACGCATGCAACCAAACATTAACAAAAAATTTACACCCCATCATCCTTAAAAATTTGTTAAAATAATAGGCATATAACTTAACATACAACTTAGATATTGATACTCATGAATCAAATCACCCCCCCAAACCACAAATCTCTAAACCACAAATTATTAGTGCTAAATGGTGCCAATTTACATTTGTTAGGCAAGCGTGAGGTGCATATTTATGGCACAACGACCTTAGAAGATATCATTCACCGCTTATCTGCTACTGCTCATCAGCACGGCATCCAACTTCACCATTTTCAATCTAACCACGAAGGCGACATCGTGGACATCATCGCCAATTTGGGCGTATTGGCAGACAACCACGACAAATTTGATGGGATTATCATCAATCCAGCCGCTTTTACCCATACATCGGTTGCCATTCGTGATGCCTTACTTGCCAGTGCCAAACCCTATATTGAGGTGCATTTATCCAATATCCATGCTCGTGAACCCTTTCGCAATCATTCATATTTTTCGGACAAGGCTGTTGGGGTGATTTGTGGTCTTGGCGAGATGGGCTATGACATGGCATTGGCATGGTTTTTAAAAAATATATACAAAATCAATGGAGTACAATCATGACCATCATCGCTTATACTGACGGAGCATGTAAAGGCAACGGCAAAACAGGGGAGGCATCTGCTGGCGGATTTGGCACACACATCATCTACCCCACAGGCGACATACTAAACATTTGGGGTGGTGAGAGCGATACCACCAACAACCGCATGGAACTCATGGGGGCAATCACCGCCCTAGAACGTACCCCTACCGACACACCCATACAGATTTGGACGGATTCAAGTTATGTCAAAAACGGCATCACCCGATGGATTGATGGATGGAGAGCCAAAGGCTGGAAAAAAGCAAACGGAAAAGAGGTACTTAATCTGGATCTGTGGATGCGTCTAGACAATGCTTGCCAACGTCGCAATATTGATTGGCAGTGGATAAAGGGACATGCAGGACATGTCGGCAATGAGATGGCGGACAAACTTGCCAATGATGGCGTTACAGGCAGTGGTGAGTTATTTATCAGCCATACCGCCACGCCTGCCCTGACAGATAAAAACACCAATACCAACCATTTACATGACGACAGCTTAGGCAATTTAGGCAATAACTTAGATGATGAGATGGATTACTATGCCAACATGGCAAATATGATTATGGATGACAACTTTGACCCCACCACGCCAATACTAAATATAGAAGCAGACGTACAGAGTGTTAATAACAACGAACCGAATAACAAAACCAACCATAACCGCCCCACCAAAAAACCCAAGAAAAACACCCAGCCTGCCCCCATGCAAGTGGTTCGCCACAATCACCAGAATCCTGACTACGACGGACGCACCGATGAGATACGTGAACCTTTTTGGGCAGTACTGCCCGACCCCATTCATCGCGGGGCACAAGAACGTCAACTGATTATGGATACAGAGACGACAGGCATAGACCCTGCCACAGGCGACCGTATCGTTGAGATTGGCATCATTGAGATGGTCAAACGCAAGCCAACTGGGGTTTGGTTGCATGTCTACCTAAATCCTGACAAACAGATGGATGATGAAGTCATTGGCGTGCATGGCATTCATAATGAATTTTTGGCAGATAAACCCCGATTTGCCGATGTCGCCCCCCATGTCTACGAGTTCATGAAAGGGGCACAAATCATCGCTCATAACGCCCAGTTTGATATGAAATTTTTGTCGCATGAGTTTGACAAAGTGGGCATGACCGATTTTACTGATGTCGTGGAAGTCATCGACTCACTTGCACTTGCTCGCAAAATGTATGCAGGACAAAAAAACAACTTAGATGCTCTTGCCAAACGCTTGGATGTTGGTCAAGACATTGACCGTTCTTATCATGGAGCATTAAAGGACTCACAGATTTTACTGGAAGTTTATCTTGCCATGACCAGCGGACAGATTGCCATGAGTATCGAAGATGAAAGGGTTGGTCAAGATGATACCAAAGGCGAGATCAGTTTTAGTGATTTAAGTGCCCTATCTGCTCAACTGATTCGCTCAAAAGATGATTTTTGTGCTGATAAAGCATGGCGTCAGAACGTACTTAAATAAAAAATTCATCCGATATTTACCCACCGTTTATATAATTTTACTTGCCAAGTTTTATGAAACATGGTTAAATGTAGCAGTTATTGTATGCTGTCAAAACAGGATTAAACAGGATTATTATGACTCAATCAGCCAAAACCGCCACCAATTTTGACCCATCATCACTTCATATTTTACGCAATGAAATCAACGCCGTATTAAAGGATGCTGAGATGCATTTGCGTGAGTTTTATGATGACCCCGACCAAGCCCCTTTATTGTTAGACTCAGCAAGCAACCTATCTCAACTGTCCGCCATTTTTAAATTGATTGTGTTTAATGGTGCAGGGTTACTTGCTGACCATTTATCCGCCAGTTACACTTTGTTACATAATAACGCCGATGGCGACGAAGATGAGAACGAGATTTTGATGACTGACATCTCAGAGGCCATCATGTTGCTAGACCGCTATGTTGAATTTGTCCTACTAAAAGAAACACCCCAACCTGCCCTACTTTTACCCATCATCAATAAATTGGGTGAACATTTGGGGCATACTGCCATTGAATCGGACACCCTAAACCAAAACATCAATAGCATCATCATCGCTGACCCACAAGCCAACTATGCCTCTCTTAGCACGCTTAAACTCAATACCAAAGCCTTAACTCAGGCCTATCGTGCGGGTCTTTCCGTCATCCTTGAAAATAAGGATGGCATAATTAGCGATGATGAGCATCAAAAATTAGATGGCATGGTCAAAGCCTGTGCTTTAATTGCCCAGCATTCTGATACGCTATTTTGGCAGTCAGCAAAGACCATCACCCAAAACATCGCCAATGATTTGCCCCTAAGCCATGCCAAAAAACGCATCTTAGTCTATCTAGAACAACAGTTTTCTGACTATCTGCCAATCGAAGACCGTCGTTTTGCTGAGATGGTCAGCCTTGCTTGCAACAAAAATAAAGACTTTGCCACATTTGCCAACCAAAAATATGCCCTAAACCGAGTAAGTGATGCCAAATTTGGTGAAATGCAACGTTTCTTATTTGGCCCTAACCGTGAAATCACCGACACACTCAATGACTTAACTCAAGAACAATTAGAAGCCATCAAACAAAAAGTGGATAAATTCGTGCGTGCATCTAACGGCTTGGGTGAGATTGGTGAGATGGTCAGCGTTGATGATATCAAAGATGAACTTGATACCTTATCTAGAATTATGATATTACTAGAACTCACCGATGCCAGTCAAGCACTAAATGCAGCGTCAGCACAAATTGCCAGCTGGCAAAACCCCACCCTAGAAGATTTAGACACTTTCTTAGACAAATTATTGGTCGCCGAAAATGCTGTTATTTTTTTGGCTAAGAGTCATACCCCAGGGGCGGTCAAATTGCCACTACACAACCGTGAAATATCACTATACCAGCTAGATACTTCTTATGAAACTTTGGTTAAAGAAGCACGTAGCAATCTGACGCTTACGACTTTGGCACTGACCGATTACCTAAATGATGACAGTCGTAACATCATGAACCTACAAAACACCCCCGAGATGATTCGTCAAGTAGCAGGAGCGGCAGCCTTTTTACGCTTATCCGCCACATCAGCTCAGCTGTATCTGCTCGCTCGTCGCTTAGAAAATGGATTGCTTGATAAAATCAAAACCGCCCCTGATGGTGAACTGACACGCATCAGCAATGCTTGGGCGGACGTCTTGGTGGCAGCAGACTTTGAATTTGAAAACTTTGAAGAGAATCGCCCAACCAATGAACAAATCCTTCTCATCAGCCAAAACAGCCTAAATCTGTTGGTGGCATGAGTCATCAGAACATCTCTTGCACAGACACGCAGTCATCAGTTGCCCATGTGATATGGGTAATTGATGGTGAAAGTGTCTTTTGTCGTGATAAAAAGCCTCACGCCTTTGAACGCACTCAAATAGACATTGATGGCTTGGTTAATCATGGTGTTGATGATATATTGGGTGTGATTGAACTGCTTCATTTTGGGCGTGCTGACAGGCGAGTATTTGCCATTGATGCTCAAAAAATGGACGAGACACACCACTTTGATGGTGAGTTTATCGCTTATCGTCATGCTGTGGCAGTAACTGACAGTCATACCTCCCACGAAATCTCAGCAGGCATTCAGCTGTTATTATGGCAAAAAAGCAATCAATTCTGTGGCTATTGTGGCAGCAAAACGATACGCCATCACAAAGAAAATGCCATGGCATGCCCCAACTGTCATCAATATTTCTATCCTAAAATACAGCCTTGTGTCATCATCGCCATCACTCGCCCCTGCCCCATCACAGGTCAGCCCCAAATCCTATTGGCACAACATCATCGTCATCAGACAACAGGCATGTATGGACTGATTGCAGGATTTATGGAAGCGGGCGAAAATGTTAAGATGAGCATCCATCGTGAAGTGCTAGAAGAGACAGGCATTTATGTAGACGACATTCACTACATCACAAGTCAAGCTTGGCCATATCCAACCAATCTCATGCTTGGTTTTTGTGCCACTTACAAATCAGGGGAAATCGTCATTGATAAGAATGAACTTTCTCATGCTCAGTTCTTTGGTAAAGATGACCTACCACTCATCCCCAAGCAAGGAACAATTGCCCATGAGTTAATCAGTCAAGCACTAAAACTGGATAAATACTAGGGCATATCTACCATTGATAATAATTTTGGCATTATTGATTAACTACGCCTTTGGATGCGTTGCTATGGAGTAAACTGCAATTTATCCTTACATCTCCACATCTCCACATCTCCACATCTCCACATCTTCATATTATTCCCACACGCTCATCAATGATAAATTCTCATTTTACTGTTTAATGTTCAAAATTAAGATTATGTTAAATATTTTGTAAGAATAAAAGAGCGAATATTTTTCGCCCTTTTATCACACCCAATTACCACGCCTGCGACAATGCCGACAACACGCCTTTTAACATGGCAGATACGGTGCTGTTACACACGCCGATGCCAGAGTACATTTGACCACTGATATTGAGCTGAACATATGCTGCTGCCTCTGAATTGGTTTGGTTATTGTTAGGCTCATCATTTGGTAGGCTTTTCGTTGCTTTGGTTGTCTTGACATGAATGGCGTGTTCTGAATAATTGGTTATGTGAATCTCCCGACCTGTTGCCTTGATGAGTCCATCAATAAATGCTGATAACGCTCCATTACCCTGTCCGATGATTGTTAGCACATCCGCCCCCATGCTAATTTGTCCATCAAAAGATACCTCCAAACCCTTATTTTGGATTTGATAATCATTAAGCTCAAAGGTCTCTTGGGTCAAATATGTCTTGGTAAAGATGTCAAGCAGTTCATCTATTTTTAGCTCACGAGCCAAACTCTCAGCGTGGTTTTGTACCACTTTGGCAAAATCAATCTGCATCCAGCGTGGCAAATTAAAACCATAATGACGCTGTAAAATATACGCCGCACCACCCTTACCTGACTGGCTATTGATACGCACCACATCTTGATAACTGCGACCGATATGCACAGGGTCAATTGGCAGATATGCCACATCCCAATACTGCTCCGTTTCGGGATGTTTTTCATTATAATCCAGTGATTTTTTAATGGCATCTTGGTGCGAACCTGAAAATGCAGTAAACACAAGTTCACCAACATAAGCATGGCGTGGATGCACTGGCAAATTGGTGCAATCGGTTGCCACTTGCACAATCTCACTCACCTGCGACAAATCAAGCTCGGGGTCTACCCCTTGTGTATACAGATTCATCGCCATGGTCAGTATGTCCATGTTGCCTGTACGTTCGCCATTACCAAGCAGTGTACCCTCCACACGGTCAGCCCCTGCCATAACCCCAAACTCGCTTGCTGCCACGCCACAGCCACGGTCGTTATGAGTATGCAGACTGATTATCACGTCTTTACGGCTTGGCAGATGGCGACAAAAATACTCAATCTGGTCAGCATATAGATTTGGTGTGGATGCTTCTACGGTAGCAGGCAGGTTTAAAATCACTTTTTGCCCATCTTGGGGTCGCCACACATCGCACACCGCTTGGCATACTTCTATGGCAAAATCAGTCTCTGTCTGACTAAAACTCTCTGGACTGTACTGAAAAATCCACTGTGTCTTTGGATAACGCTTGGCAATATCTCTAAGCAACCTCGCCCCATTAACCGCAATCGCTTTAATGCCATCTTTATCTAACTGATACACTTTGTCACGTTGTACTTTTGATGTGCTGTTATAAACGTGAACGATGGCACGTTTTGCTCCCTTTAAGCTCTCAAAGGTGCGTTCAATCAAATGCTCACGAGCCTGCACTAATACCTGCAAAGTAACATCATCAGGCACATGGCCACCTTCAATCAATAGGCGTGTAAAGTCAAATTCCACCTGAGCGGCAGAGGGAAAGCCAATCTCAATCTCTTTAAAACCAACTGCCACAAGCAATTTAAAAAAGCGTAATTTTTGCTCAATGGTCATGGGGTCAATCAAGGCCTGGTTACCATCTCGCAAATCCACGCTCGCCCAAATCGGCGCTTTTTCAATGCGTTTATCGCACCACGTGCGGTCAGGTAAGCGTGGGGCAAATTCAAAGGGGCGGTATTTGGTAAAGTCAAAAGCTGGATTTTTTGGGGTAATTTTGGGGGCTAGCATGATAGGCTCACTTAATGATAAAATTTGGATGGTAGAAACTGAGATGATATCATCATACCAAAATTTTGCAATAATTTTTACCAATTTTACAAAAATATTTGGCAAATTTTAGTTGTTTTTACCACAAAAATGATAATTTTATGGTAAAATCTGCTAAATTTTAATCATTATTCACCATGAATGCCATCAGCCTAGATTCCATTGACCATAAAATCCTAAAATTGCTCACAAACAACGCTCGCCTTACCGTTGCTGATATGTCAGAGCAGGTCAATCTGTCCGCCACACCCATCATTCGCAGGATTAAACGGCTTGAAGAGATGGGTGTTATCACAGGCTATCACGCCCACACCTCCACTCATGCACTGGGTAATACGTTATCGGTCTTTGTGGCGGTGAATATGGATAAGCACACCGCCGAACGCTTTGGTGAATTTGAAAATCACATCAAGACCTTTGATGAAGTGGTGTCGTGTAGCCTTGTCACAGGACGCTCAGAGGATTATCTATTAAAGGTCGTGGTGCGTGACATGAGTCATTATGAAGAGTTTTTGCTTCATAGACTAAGCAAAATTGATGGGGTCAGTCAGCTTCATACCAGTTTTGAATTAAGGGAGGTATTTGATAGAAGTGCCATCATCTAACCATGTTCGGTCAAATGTATTGCCAAAATAAACACGCCAATACCAATCATCACTTACTCCGATTCTTTTGCCACATGCCCATGCAAATATCTTAATAATTCAAACACCGCATTAACTCGCCCTGTTACGTCTTTTTCATCTTTAAAAGCATATTTTAACCCTGTTGCCCCATTCATGCGATAGCCATCATTAGACTGAATGAGCTTAACAATTGCCAAACCATCCACAGGTGTATCTGCTTTAAATTCCATACTCAGCCCAAAAGCTGTAACATCAATTTTGCTAATACCAAGTGGCATGCTCTGCACACGCATTTTGTGTACCAAAAATAAATTACTAAGGGCGGTTGGCATTGCTCCAAAGCGGTCAATCATCTCAGCACGCAACTCATTAAGCTCATCCACCGTCTCGGCATTGGCAATACGCTTGTAACACAAAAGCCTCTCATGCACATCTGCCAAATAATCGCTCGGTATCAAGGCGGACGCATGAATGTTTATGTCGCTGACCAAATCAAGTGGTGTGGCAAGGCTTGGTGTATTGCCCGACTTTATCGCCTTTGTGGCACGTTCTAACATGTCCATATACAGTCCAAAACCAATGGTCTGCATGTTGCCAGACTGCTGCTTACCCAAAATCTCGCCTGCCCCACGAATCTCCAAATCCTCACTTGCCAGCATAAAACCTGCTCCCAAAGTATTGGCTCGGCTAATGGCATCAAGGCGTTTTTTGGCATCAGTGCTTAGACCTTTGATAGATGGCACAAATAAATAACAATATGCTTGATGATGCGATCGCCCCACACGTCCACGCAGCTGATGAAGCTGGGCAAGTCCAAACTTATCCGCTCGGTTGATGATGATCGTATTGGCATTTGGCACATCAATGCCCGTCTCAATGATGGTACTGGCGACAAGCACATTGGTTTTTTTGTGATAAAAATCACTCATGACATCATGTAGTTCTTTGTGTGCCATTTGTCCATGAGCCACACCCACACGCACCTCAGAGATGAGGTCGGATAAGTTTTGTGCCACTGTATCAATGCTTGTCAGGTCATTATGCAAATAATACACCTGCCCCCCACGCAATATCTCACGCAAAATGGCATCTTTGGTTGTCTGTTCACTTTTTTGGGCCACAAAGGTCTTAATGGCAAGCCGTCTTGCTGGTGGTGTGGCAATAATAGAAATGTCCTGCATGCCAGATAATGCCATATTTAGTGTGCGAGGAATCGGGGTTGCGGTCATGGTAAGCGTGTCCACCTCTGCTTGCATGGCTTTGATTTTTTCTTTATGACGCACGCCAAAACGGTGTTCTTCATCAATAATCATCAGCCCTAAGTTCTTAAATGTTACATCATCTTGTAACAGTCGGTGCGTGCCAATGATGATATCCACCTTGCCATCGGCTAAGCTGGCAAGCACCTTATCTTGGGCTTTTTTAGACGAAAAACGAGACAAACTTTCAATCTTAATCGCCCAATCGGCAAATCTGTCCTTAAAACTGTCCTCGTGTTGCCCTGCCAGTAGTGTGGTTGGCACAAGCAGTGCCACCTGATAACCTGCCTGCACCGCAATAAATGCTGCACGCATGGCGACCTCTGTCTTGCCAAAACCCACATCACCACAAATTAGCCTATCCATGGGCTTGGTCTGCTTCATGTCAAACATCACCGCCTCTATGGCACTTTGTTGGTCGGGGGTTTCATCATAGGCAAAACCACTGGCAAACAGCTCATAGCTTGCCATATCAATATCAAAACTGATGCCTTGTTTGGCATTACGACGAGCCTGCACATTTAACAGCTCTGCTGCCACATCATAAATGTCGGTCAGGCTCTTTTGGCGTGCCTTATCCCACTTACCCGAACCAATTTTTGATAACGGTACTGCCTCACTGTCACTGCCACTGTAACGCCCAATTAGAGCAAGGTTGGTGATTGGTACATAGACATTGGCATCATCGGCATATTTAATGTGGATAAATTCCTGCTCGCCATCGCCCACATCAAGCACAACAAGCCCCAAATAGCGTCCAATACCATAGGACAAATGCACCACAAGCGACCCTTCGGTCATCTCACTGACTGATTTTATCAAAAGAGCCTGAGATAGGGCGTTTTGGCGTTTGTGTCTATTGGTAGCGACGGCTCGCCCAAAAATTTGGGTCTCACTGATGATACAAATGCCCTGATTCTTCTCACTTTTTAGCCAAAGACCACGTTCCATTGGGGCAATGGTTAGGGCAATTTTATCCAAATCAGCTTCTTTGGAAGGTTTGGGTAAAGTGGCATTGTTTGGGGTAACTTTATATTCATCCAAATTCGCCAAAAACTCATCAAAATCCGCCACCGTGTTACCATCAAGTTTGCCCTTTAATAACTCTAAAATAATCTCACGGCGACCTGCACTCTCACACACCAATAAAATCGGCTCATCACAGACCCTAACAAAATCCAAAAACTCATCCAATGGCTCATCTTTTTGATGATTGATTGGCAAATTAGGAACGGCATGAGTGCTAATATGGTCAAATAAAGTCAGTGCATCTTCTCTGTCATCACCAAATACCGCTCTTGGATATGCCTTTAATGCTTGGAAAAATTCATTGCTTGGCAAATACAAATAATCAGGTGGCAGTATCGGCACATCCTTATCAAATGCCAAAGAATGATGACGTGCTTTTATCTGTTCCCAAAAATCATGATGATAAGCGGATAAGTTGTCATCACAGACGATGAGGGTTTTTTTGGGCAAATAATCAAACAGCGTGCCATGTGTCTGCCATTCATGTAAATCACAAAACAGTGGTGCATAATATTCCACACCGGGCGGTTGTATGCCATTCATGATGTCATGGTAAAATGCCACCTTGCGAGCGGATACATTTGGAAATAGACTGGCAAAATTTTGGCGAAATCTCTCTTTGTCATCTAAGTCAAATTCACAAGCAGGCAACAGGCGAAAACTTGACACCTTAGGTGATTTTGGGGCATTTTTATCATCAAATACGCCATCTTTTTTAAGCGTGTTAAGCTCTTCATCGCTGATGGTTCTTTGGCTATCAGGATTGAAAAATTTAATCGTCTCTATCTCATCATCAAATAATTCCAAACGAAACGGTAAGGGCTGCCCCACCGCAAAAATATCCACAATGCTCCCACGCACAGCAAATTCACCTGCCATATAGACATTATCCACCACCTTGTAGCCCGCTTTGGCAAGGCGTTCACGTTCACGCTCTACATCAAAGGTATCGCCTACATTTAAATCAAAAAACCGTCCCAAAAGATGACTTGGGGGCGTTATTTTTTGCATGAGTGTCTGCACACTCACCAACAATACACCGCTTGTTGGCATGTGTGTCAATAGGTCAATCCGCTCTGAGATGATGTCTTGATGTACCGACAGGCTGTCATAAACCAATGTCTCATAATCAGCAAACACATGAGCAGATGTGCCAAAAAAATCAAGTTCATCACTTAATCGTTGTAAACTGCTTTGGGATGGGCAGATGACTAAGGTGAGATGCTCTTTATTTTGGGTGCTAAGAACAGACAGCCACAGGGCAAAACTGGCATCCTTTTGGGTAGTAAAATGGGTATGAAAATTGGGCTTGATGATGGGAGTGTTGATATTTATCATTCATATGACTCATTTGGCAAAAACCCATATCTAAAATATGGGCTTTTGGTGGTATGCCTGTCTTAATGCGATATGGCTTGTTCGTTGATTTGTACTTTCTTGGTATCACGCAAATAATGTAAATAGTCTTGAAGTTGGTCTTGACCGACATTATCACGGATAATTTGTGATGTTAACTGACGTTCTGCATCGTGAATTTGGGCGGTTGGTGTGCTTTGAGAGACATTAGCTGCCATGACACTCGCTCCTGTATCTGTCTGTACCACCCACACACTCATGCCATCTGTGTTGTGTATAAATAGACTGGCACGCTCAGCAGGTGACAGTTCTGGACTTTGACGAGTAACCACACCCAAATGCTTGGCGGACTTAATAAGAGTCGCTGGGTCTTTTTTGGCATGGGCATTGGCGGTATCTAGGGCAAGTTTAATGGCTTTTTGCTTGGTTAAAGTTGCCTTGATTTGTTCGCTTGCCTCTGCCAATGTCAGCTCTCTGGCATCTTGGTAGTTGGTTGGTTGTACCCACACCGTTTTGTCAGCGAGCGTAATGTTGGGGCTGACCGATTGATCGCTGATGGCAAAATCATCAAAAGCTGCCGATAACACCACAGGGGCAGACAGTTCACTGGTGTTATTGTCTTTGGTGTAGCCTTTGATATGATGGGCAGTCAGTCCTGTCTCTTGGGCAATATCACTAATACCCATGCTGTCAGTTGCCATGGTGTTAATCTTGGCAATCATCTCATTCATGGCATTGATACGTTTATGTTCAGCTACTTGCTTGGTCAGCACATCACGCATGCCATCAAGGCTTGGGGCATCTCCCATCTTAGTAATTTTAAAAATATGATAACCAAATCCTGTCTGCACAGGCTCACTCACACCCCCAACTTTCAGACCACTGATGGCATTCTCAACAGCGCTGCTACTGTCACCAAAAAAAGCGGGGTTATAGCTTCCAATATCACCACCACTTTGACCTGTGGGGTCATCTGAATGTGTCTTGGCAAGTGATTCAAAAGACGCTCCTGCATCCAGTTTTGCTTTAATATCTTTGGCACGATTTTTGGCATCATCTCCTGTTAATAAGATGTGCGACAACTGTCTGCCATCGCCTCGAGCTTGTAAAGTCGCTTGGTATTGTGCACGAATTTCATCTTCGCTTGGAGTATCTGCCTTGATGTCAGTATCACTTAGGATTATATAAGCCAAATCCACACTTGGCGGTGCAATCATGTCTTGTTTATTAGCATGATAATAGGTCTCAATCTCATCAGTGCTGACGGTTACTTGATTGGCAAAATCCTGCCAGTTGTAACGCACCACCCACGCTTCACGGCTTTGTGTTTGTAGGTCTATCAAGCGACTGATTTGTCTGTCAGGGTAGATTGCTGTACCCAAAATACCGCCCGTCAGCTGTCTTAGTGATAACTGCGTGCCAAATACATCAAAGAGCATGTCCTTGGTCATGCCACGATTTTGTAAATACTGAGCAAAAATGTCGTTTGAAAATTTGCCGTTGGCGTCATGAAAAGTTGGGTCAGCCCGAAGCAGACGGGCAATGGTGTTATCAGAGACACTCATGCCCAAAAACTGGGTTTGATTTTCTAACAATGCTCTGTCAATCAAACTCTCCAACACCTCATCATTTAAGGCTTTATCATCAATCAAACTGCCGTCCACTTGTTCAAGCAGGCGAGTCCGATAGTTATTCACCTCCGACTGAAAGGTTGCGGTGTCAATGGCAGTATCGCCCACTTTGACGATTTGATTGGGGGCAATCTGTCCGCCACCGCTAAATGACTGCACACCCAAAAATGCCATAGGAATGAGCGTGATGATAAGCACTGCCTTACCCGCCCAACTTTGCATAAAATTACGCATCTGCTCCATAATACATCACTTATTAAAATCACAAATTAAAATCACAAAAAACTCTTTATGATACAACATTTTGCCAAAATTCTCTACCACTTTTCACGCCTGCCGAGCCGTATCATTTTATGGTGAGACCAGCGACCCCATCATCTCCATCACCAGCGACAATACCGCCGTATTAAAGAAAAAGGATAACACACTATGAAACGTCCCAATGCGACGAAGTTTTTTACTGGTAAAAGAGACATCAGGCACGCCTCCTGTTGCACCAATACCCAAGGCAAAATACAAAAAATCCCAATAATCAGGGTTATTTTCATAAGGAAAATCAAGCGGATACTTGTCATCGGGCATGGCATCGTAATAACCATGGGCATAGTATAATGCAAATAAGGTATGGATGAACAGCCATGAGACAATCAATGTACCAAAGGTGATACAAACATGCAAAGTAGAAAGCCAGCCCTCATACAAAGCACTGATACGCATCTCATTGATGATGGCAATCATACTGACAAAAGATGTGATGAGTATCAAAATAAGCATGGTATGTTTACGTTCATACTGCTCATGAGCCCGTTTTTTGATGTCCTCGGTGTTGGTTGTGATAAACATGTTAAATGCCAACAATAAATACGCCACCAAAAAGCTGTCCCACGCCAACAAATACACCGTTTCTATATTAATGCTTGGCACAAACCGCTTTAAAAAACGCACATCAGACAAAGAAAAATACACACAAATGGCGACGATGAGCGAAATAACAAGATTCATGTTATCCTGCAAAAAGCCATAGATTTTATAAAACAACGTGCCTTTTTTGGGTGATTTCATGTCAAATATTGGCATAGTAAGGTTAAAAAACAAAAGATAAGAAGATGAAAATATCACCCAAATCTTATTTGGTAGATTGGTCTTATAGATTAGTCAGCTTGCCAGCTGTGGAAATAATGCTCGCAGTCCATTAATCAAAATCTCAATTGCTACCGCTGCAAGTAGCATGCCCATGATGCGACTTAGGATGTTTAGCCCTGTATCACCCAAAAAGCGACTGATTTTTCCTGCTGCCATAAGTGATACATAACAAAACACACTGATACACAGCCCTGCCGCCAAAATCATTCCCACCTGAAACACACCCTTGACCTGACTAGAATAGATGATGACCGTTGAGATGCCTCCTGGGCCTATCATCATGGGAATGGCAAGAGGTACTACCGCCGATGCCGTCAAAGATGAACCGACCTCCACATCCTCCTCGTTAGGCTTGACAGGATTGCCACCACCGTTCATCATGTTAATGGCAATCAAAAATACCAATATCCCACCTGCCACCTGAAACGACCCCACCGAGATGCCCAATACTTTTAACAAGCTCTCACCTAAAATGGTAAAAAAGGCAATGCCTATAAACACCGTCAAACAGGTGATTTGGGCAACTTTTTGACGGTCTTTGGCAGTATGACCTTTGGTTAGGTTCAAAAAAAGCCCCAAAGAGCTAAATGGGTTTATCAGCACCACAAAAGCGAGAATGATTTTGATGAGTTCGGTATCCACAAGTTATCCTTGATGTCGTTTCATTGTCATGACAAAAGACGTATTTTAACATGACTTCTATGTTTTTCCTATTGCAATCATCATAGAGCAATTATCCACAAAAATAGGACGCACCCAAATACGTCCTATTTATCAACCATAAACTTTAATATCAGTCAAAAATTTGCCCGATGATTTGCAGTGGCAAGGTGACTACATCAAAAGCGGCGGCAAAAGGAAACAGCACCAGTTTTTCAACAGAACTGCTTTGCCCTTCACGGTAAGCCGTGGTTTGCTCGTTGATGTAGATGGTGACAGGGTAGGCTTTACTCAGTGCTTTTAGGCTGGACTGATTGCTCACGGCAGGATAGGTATGACCTTTTAGGGGAATATCAAAGCAGTAGCTTTGAGCCCCAAGATTCGATTCGCTGTGATTGGTGCATTCTTTGACGCCATTTTGCAAAAAGAAGTTTAGCTCTTCGTTGGTCACTTCGGCTTTTAACTTGGTGTATTTAAAGGCAAGTTCACCGGTAAAACTGCCGTCATTATTGGCAGAATAAAAGTCCAAGCCTTTGGTAAGGCTGATATGGCGTGGATCAAGGCGAGTGATGAGATTGTTAAAGCGAGTCCCGCCTTCAACCAACACATAGCTGTTACGCTGACCGACAATCACGACCGCATCCGATGGGATGTTGGGTAGCTTTAATGATGGCTTACCAAATGCCACAACGACGTCATTGGTTAGCACCCTCTTTTGGGTGGTGGTGTAAGTACCGCCTGAGTCCTTTTCTAACAATGCACTGGTTGCACAGCCTGACAGCAAGGTTGCTGATAGGACAGATGTTAGGGCGATTTTGCCAAGCTTGCTTAGTTTTTTCATAAAACAGCCTTATATAACCAATAACAATAAAAAGGTAGATTATTTTTATAAAACCAAATAATCTACAAAACCAATTATAAATAATTTTAAAACGCCTGTAAACGCTCCGTGCAAAAATAACTTGTAAGACCATGATTTTTAGGTACTTTGGGCTTTGACACAGACCAAATTATCATGTCTGTCTTTATGAACCAAATGACACTCTGGGGCAAGCGACTGATATACGGCTAAGGTTTCAGCGGTCATCTGCTCAATGGTGTATTCGTGAGTCATTGGGGGGCGAGTTTTATTTTGTAGGTGAAATTTGATGTTTTTACACAGAGCAAGGGCGGTCTCCTCTTTGATTAGCCCTTGGGGATAAGTGGCTTGTAAAATATCAGCAAATGCCCCCCTTGCCCAGCCAATGATGGGCGTGCCAAGGTGTATCGCTTGAATGGCAGTAATACCAATGCTCTCAGGTCGTTCGGCAAGAGCAAGTACCACATTGGCAGATGATAACCACTCTTTCATGTCAGGTGGTCGCCGTCCGATGAATGTCACACGATTGTTTAGCCCCAAAGCGTGCAAGCGTTGAACAAATTCCTCGTAAGCGACGTCTTGGTCGGTTGCAGTTGCCAAATCATCATCCATGACGATGGCGTGGATGTTTGGGAATTTGTCTTTTAAGTTGCCCAAAATGTCCACAAGCCAATCTTGACCATATTCATGTCCAACAGGTGTGGGAAACACGAGCCATTTTTTGTGTTCAAGTTCAGGATATTGGGCAAATACGCCATGAAGCCAATGCACGGATGCATGATGGCGATAGGGGTATTTGCGAGTATCTACGCCACGACGAATGCAGACGATTTTAAAGGGAAATTCTTGAATGTTGTATTCTTCTTTTTTGATGGCAAGTTTTTCTTTGAAATATTTATCAATACTATAAGATGCACTGATGATGACATCGGAGAAAAACAAGGCTTTACTGTAATTGTTTAATGGATAAAAACCATAAACGGTCGCCACGATTTTGGGTTGTTTGTCATCAGGCAATGGGCGGATTGCCCAATGTAGCACCCATGCAGGCGTGCGAGAATGGACATGGACAATATCAGGTTCGTACTCACTGATGAGCCGTCTGAGTTTTAGGACATACACCAATGACAACCATGATTTTTTTAGCATGGGAATGCGATAATACTTCGTGTCATCACGAAGCAGACGAAGCACAAGCTCATCATCAGCCGTAGCAGAGCCAACCACCACAGATTCATGCCCTGCCTTAGATAGGGCGTGCGTGATGGCAAAAATGCCCCGTTCAGATTCATCGTGCTTTAACGATGATAATAAGTGCATGACTTTCATAGCGTTTTTAGAAAGTTTAGTAGCGTTCTGGCGTGTTCTTTGGCTTTGACGTTACGAAAACTGGCGAGCATATTACCTGTTTTGTCAAACACAAATGTAGAGCGTACCACACCAAGATGAGTTTTACCATACATCATTTTTTCTTTGATGACCTCAAAATGCTGGCACAGTTTTTCATCGGCATCACTGACAAGCCCAATGAGAAGTTCTTTTTTGGTGATGAAATTTTGATGAGAACGTACGCCATCACAAGACACGCCAAGTACCACATAGCCAAGCGTGGCAAACTCATCAGACAAGGCGGTAAAGTCGCTCGCCTGCACGCTACATCCTTGGGTGTTGTCTTTGGGATAAAAATATAAAATCAAGCCCAAACCACAGCTACTGATGTATTTTTTTAACTCAATCTCTTCATTGATAAAGCCCTCATCAGAGCGATGAACCAAACGAACGGCAAAATCAGGCAGAGCGATGCTTTCTTGGGAATTGTTCATGATGATTTGATATGATAAAAACAGTGTGTCTATTTTACCCAAAAAATACATAAATTACCAACGTTAAAACAAGACATACATCATGAAAAAATTTTCGTTAATATTTGTAAAAATTGTCATTATACGGTAAAATTAGCCGCTAATTTTTGGGCAATCTAAGATAAGGCGATTTATGTCTTTGCTTTCTTTTTTTAACATCAATGAGCGTGGCTCAACGGTACGCCAAGAAGTCATTGCAGGTTTGACCACATTTTTGGCGATGGTGTACTCGGTGATTGTTGTGCCAGGGATGCTCGCTAATGCAGGTTTTCCTGCTGGGTCAGTTTTTATCGCCACATGCTTGGTGGCAGGACTGGGTTCTATTTTGATTGGCGTGTTTGCCAATGTACCAATGGCAATCGGTTGTGCCATCAGCTTGACAGCATTTACCGCATTTAGCTTGGTACTGGGACAGCAAATCAGCATTAATGTCGCCTTAGGGGCGATTTTTTTGATGGGCATACTGTTTACGCTCATATCGGTAACAGGCATTCGGGCATGGATTTTAAAAAATCTGCCCAGTGCCATCGCTCATGGGGCAGGTATTGGTATTGGTCTGTTTTTACTGCTCATCGCTGCCAATGGTGTGGGACTGGTCATCAAAAATGATGCAGGACTGCCTGTCAAAATGGGTGAGTTTACATCTTTTGGGGTCATCATGTCGCTCTTGGGTTTGGCGGCGATTGTTGGTCTTGAAAAACGTCAAGTCAAAGGCAGTATTCTATGGGTCATTATCGCCATCACCATCATTGGGCTAATTTTTGACCCAAATGTCAAATTTGGTGGTTCTGTTTTTAAACTGCCCACCTTTGGCAATGAATCGCTGTTTGGGGCGATGGACATCATGGGAGCATTAAATGCCGCCGTACTGCCTGCGGTATTCGCCCTTGTCATGACGGCGGTGTTTGATGCCACAGGAACGATTCGTGCGGTGGCAGGACAGGCAGGTCTCATTGACAAAAATGGACAAATCTTAGGCGGTGGCAAGGCACTCACAGCAGACTCGGTATCATCAATCATGTCGGGGGTATTCGGTACTGCCCCTGCGGCGGTCTATATTGAGTCGGCGACAGGTACAGCGGTGGGGGGCAAAACGGGACTTACGGCGGTGGTCGTGGGTGGTCTGTTCTTGCTCATGCTGTTTTTTGAGCCATTGGCATTTTTGGTGCCAAACTATGCCACTGCTCCTGCACTCATGTATGTGGGTTTGCTCATGCTAAGCAATGTCTCAAAACTTGATTTTGATGACTTTGTGGGAGCGATGAGTGGGCTTATCTGTGCTGTGTTTATCGTCTTGACGGCAAATATCGTTACAGGCATCATGCTCGGTTTTGGTTCATTGGTGCTAGGTCGCATCATCTCTGGTGAGTTTAAAAAACTGAACACCGGCACGGTTGTCATTGCCATCTCTTTGGTGGCATTCTATGCGTTAGGCTATGCCATTTAAATTTCAATACTGTAAAAATAAAAATCATTTACCAACGGTGAATGGTTTTTTGGTAGATGGATGTTATACAATAAATGGTTATGTTAATGCACATCGTCTGCCAATTTTAGCAAATACGCCCGCATGGCAGGCAATTCATCATGGGGGATGCCATTGAGCCATGCACCATCTACGGCACAGCGTATGGCGGATAAACGTGGGTTGCTGTCGGTGCCTGCATGAGTTTTGATTTTTTGGGCAAGCCAATTTCTCCATAGCCCATACATCTGCACATTGGTGACCATGGCTCTAATAAGACCTGCCCAGTCGCTTTTTAGTCCAATCTCTTGATTGTCAAACATCACCCGAACATAGGCTTTGGTAAATGCCCCCATCTTATCAGAATGGGCGTCCATGTCGGCTAATATGGCGGTGTTAATTTGGGCGATAAACAGCTCTACCACGCTGGTGATGAGTTCATCTTTGGATTTGAAATGATGAAACAGTCCGCCTTTGCTCGTGCCTGCCATGTCTGCCACTTTTTGCATGGACAGATTGCCAATGCCAACGTCTAGCATGAGATTTTTGGTACAGACCAAAATGGTATGGCGTAACAGCTCGGGGTTGTTTTTACGTTTGGGGGTTTTATCATCAGGTGTGGGCATGGCGGTGTTGGTGGCAAATAAGTCATTCATAAGAATCTCTTGGGGTTAAAATGATTTAAAGAATAATCTTGAAAGCTAATGGGTGGTGGCAGACGAGAAAATATTCATAATCACCACACCTGCCACGATAAAAGCCATGCCGATGATGGCAGGCGTGTCTAAGGACTGTTTTAGGATAAACACGCCAATCAAGGCAGTCAAGATAATGCCCACGCCCGACCAAATGGCATAGGTCATGCCAAGGGGAATGACCTTGACGACATGAGACAGAAGGTAAAAAGCGATGGCAAAACAGATGAGCGTAATACAAGTGGGAATGAACCTGCTAAATCCGTCTGATTTTACTAAAAAAGTCGAACCTGTTACTTCGCTGATGATGGCAAGGGCGAGCAAGGCGTAAGCGGTGGGTAGTTGCATGATGATTTCAATGTTAACTATGATGAATAAAACCGACTGGTCGGTTTTATATTTTACAAAAAATCATAGCTAAGTGCAAGTTTTTTTAATTTATCCCTGTCTTATCTTGATAACGAGTGGGGTCGGATATGCCTGCTTGCACAAAGCCTTGATGACGTAACACACAGCTGTCACACTCGCCACAGGCTCTCCCATCACTGTCGGCACGGTAACATGACACGGTTTGGGCATAGTCCACACCCAACGACAATCCAAGTTTTAGAGTTTGGGCTTTGGATAAATATTGCAAAGGGGCGATGATGGATAAGCGTCTGCCTGCTCGCCCTGCCACGGTGGCAAGATTTGCCATGGTCTCAAAGGCACGAATATAGTCATCTCGGCAGTCAGGATAGCCTGAAAAATCAACCGAACTTACCCCGATGATGATGGCACAGGCTTCGGTTACTTCTGCCACAGCCAAGGCATAAGACAGAAAAATGGTATTACGTGCAGGGACGTACGTGACAGGCACAGCATCGCTGTCTGCTTGATGGTCAGGCACCTCAATACTGCTGTCAGTCAGTGCCGAGCCACCAAGCTGAGCGATGTCAATATCAATGATGCGGTGCGACACACCAAGCATCTGGGCAATGGCGGATGAAAAAGCAAGTTCGCTTAAATGACGTTGTCCGTAGCGAAAACTGATGGCGGTAACCTCTTTAAAAACAGCCTTTGCCCAATACAGACAAGTGGTGGAGTCAAGCCCTCCTGAGAACAAAACGACCGCCTTTTGACTTGCAAAATCGTCAGAATGGGGAATGTTAAGGTCATTATTCTTAGGGTCATAGGGACAAAATGTCATCATAAAATATAAACCATGCAAATAATCAAACGGTCAATTTTAACACAAAATTCAAAAAATCCTTCAATTGTGGCAGTTTTATTTTTAACAAGTCTAGAATGTATTCAACTTTTACATCATTTAGAAAGTTTTATAAATACAATGGTTGTAGAAAACGAGATTTTTATTGGTATTTTACATCTCGCTCATCTTTTTACTCATCAGTGGTAGAGACATCCTAGTCTACACCATAAAATCTTTGCCCAAATAAACCTTTTGCACCAACTCATTTTGTAGGATGTCATTGGGCGAACCTTGGGCGATGATATTGCCTTCGGACACGATATAAGCTTTCTGGCAGATGGATAAGGTTTCACGCACATTATGGTCGGTAATGAGTACGCCAATACCTCGCTGCTTTAAAGCAGTAATGACATCCTTAATGTCACCCACCGAAATAGGGTCAACCCCTGCAAACGGCTCATCTAGCAGGATAAATTTAGGGTTAGCTGCCAACGCTCTGGCAATCTCACAGCGACGACGCTCGCCACCTGACACACTCATACCCAGCGAATGACGCACATGCTCTAAATGAAACTCACCAATGAGCTTTTCAAGTTCGGTCAGTTGGGCAGATTTATCCAAATCTTGACGGGTTTGTAATATCGCCAAAATATTTTGCTCAATGGTCAGTTTACGAAAAATAGAGCTTTCTTGGGGCAGATAACCAACACCTGCTTTGGCACGTTCATGCATGGCTTTTTTGGACAAATCAATATCACCCAACATGATTTGTCCTTTATCCATCGGCACAAGCCCAATGACCATATAAAAACTTGTGGTCTTGCCTGCTCCGTTAGGCCCTAAAATACCCACCACTTGTCCTTCATCTATCTCAAAGGAGACATCTTTGACCACCCAACGCTGTCCATAACGTTTGCCCAAATGGTGCATGGCAAGTGTGGTCATGGGCGAACACCTGTTTGACTGTTTGATTCATTTGGAGGAAACACCAACTCTACACGGCGACCATCGCCAGCATTAGCCTCCACATCGCCCAGTTTTAGGCTATAACGGATGGTATTACCTGAAAAGCTCGCCCCTGCTTGGGTCAGTTTGGCATTGCCTGTAAGCGTGATGATGCCCGTCAGTGCATTATAATCAATCCTATTTGCTCGCCCCTTGGCAAGCCCCTTTTCTTGGGTAACGATTTGTTGCATGGTTGCAGGGCGACCTGTTGCCACAGCAGTTTTAATGCTACGCTTATCATCTAAGTTTAGCGTAATGTTGTCAGCGGTGATTTTAAGCGTGCCTTGTTCAATGATGACATTACCCAAATAATTGGTTACACCTGTACGCTCACTATATGTTGCTTTATCGGCAAGCAGACGAATGGGCTGATTGGCATCCGATGGCAGTGCATGGGCGGATGATGCCATGCCAATACCTGCCACAGCCAGCAACATTTTGGGTGATATTAAGTGTGATGTTCTCATAAACTGTCCAATGGTTAAAATAATGATTTATCTACACGCTTAGGCGGAGTAAATTCCATTTGAATGTGGTAAAATTCATATTCACCTGTCTGCAAATCCCCAGTAAAGCCCTGTGCTATAAAACTATCTGCACCTTGGGTGATACTGATGGGTTTGTTGCTTGCCACTTGATACTGTTTGGTATTGGCTGTTAGCAAGTCGCCTTTGATGGTCATCTTAGGTTTGGTATCATCGCCTTGTCGTACCAACACAAAACCCTCTTGCAATAACAAATCACCCGTGGTCTGCTCCAAAATGGCAAGATTGGCTTCTAAATAATGGCTTTGCCCATTTGGGGGTGTCCAGTCCATTTTGACATTTCTCATCTCATCCATGCCTGCACTATTTTTTATCAAACTGTCTGCCATTAACGTGTATTCAATCTCACCTGTTTTGGGATTGGTCTGCACCGCTTTAATTTCGGTTACCTCATAGGAGACAGTAGGAGCAGATGGTACGGTAGGTTCAATTTTGACGTCTTCTTTATAAAAAAACCACACCCCAACCATGAGTGCCATCACACCCAGCACGCTAATAATTTTTAGATTCATGAGTGATTGTCTCTTATTATTACCAATTCTGATTGATATTAATCTAAGCGTATTAGGCTAGGTATATTGGGCGATAAAAGCATCATAAACGCCTTTTGCTTTTAATAACTGCTCACACACTTCACGCACCGCACCATGCCCACCTGCTTTGATGGTTATAATATCCGCCACCGCTTGTATCTGGGCACAGCCATTTGGTACAGACACACCCACACCCGCTTCACGCACAGCTTTTAAGTCGGGCAAATCATCGCCCATATACATACACTCACTCATAGACAATCCAAGCTCATCGGCAAGAGTGGACAAAGCGATAAATTTATCATCTCGTCCCTGTACCACATGGTCAATGCCAAGCTCATCAGCACGACGCACCACCATGGGTGAATCCCTGCCTGTAATGATGGCAAGGATAATCTCTTGCTTTTTGAGTGCTTTTAACCCCACACCATCTTGAACATAAAAGGCTTTGGTTTCTACACCATGGCTGTCATAGATGATTTGCCCATCCGACAAAATCCCATCCACATCCATGGCAAAAAGTTTGACGGTCTGCAATCGTTTGGTTAAGTCGCTCATGCCTCCTCCTTTTTTGTTTTTTTGTTATCAATCAGTTAATTCACGCCTGCTTTTAGCAAATCATGAATACCAATCACACCTTCAAGCCTACCCTTATTCAATACCAATAATTGGCTGATGGCACACTCATTCATAAGCGTTAAAGCATCAGATGCCCGCATATTGGCAGTTATGTGCTTAGGGTGCTCGGTCATGAGTGTGTCCATCGAAGATGCCAATGATACCTTATCTGCCAACTTACGTCGCAAATCACCATCGGTAAAAATACCCACCACATGACCATTTTCATTCACAACCACCGCTAAGCCCAATCGTCCGCCTGTCATCACTGGCAGGGCTTTATCAAGACTGGTATCAGCTTGTACCACAGGCAGATTCTCAGTGTGCATGACATCCTTAACACGGGTCAACAGTTTACGTCCCAATGCCCCTGCTGGGTGCGATAGGGCAAAATCATGACTGGTAAAGCCTCGAGCATATAGCAATGCCACCGCCAACGCATCACCCAATGCCAGTGTGGCGGTTGTGCTTGATGTTGGTGCCAGCCCTAAGGGACAGGCCTCTTCAAAATTGCCGAGGGTTAAAGCAATATTGGCAGATTTGGGTAAAAATCCACGACGGTCACGGCTGATACTGATTAAAGGGATGCCCAACTGTTTTACAACAGGGATGAGCGTTTTTATCTCATCGGATTGTCCTGAGTTGGAAATGGCAATCAGCACATCGCCCTGCACAAGCATGCCCAAATCGCCATGTCCGGCCTCCCCAGGGTGCATAAAAAACGCAGGTGTGCCTGTGCTTGCCAGTGTTGCTGCAATCTTACGTCCGACATGTCCGCTCTTGCCCATGCCTGTTACCACGACACGACCACGACAGTTCAAAATCGTTTGACACGCCTGCACAAAACGCTCATCAAGTTCATGTTTTAGTAGTGTCAATGCTTCTTGTTCGGTATTGATGGCAGTTAAACCGATATTGACAAAGTCAGTATCAAAGTTGATTGTATTTGAGGGCTGATTATTCATAAATGGCGGATGATTTTTAATTTTTATAAGTAGATATGATACCATATTTGATAATGTTTTATGGCAAATTTTTATCATATTTGTACGTCTTATTCGGTAAAATTTGGTAAAAACTTATCATAAAAAAAGCCCACATTATGCAGGCTTTTTGTATGGCGATGATTGATTATCTCATCATTCATCATCCTTGTTTTTATCAAATCCTTGACGGTCAAAGGCACTGTCATCAAAGGCTTTATTATCAAAATTATCAAAACCCCTGCCATCAAAACCACGCTCATTTTTCTCAAAACCCTTGCCATCAAAACCACGTTCATCAAAACCTGTACGCTCAAAACCTTGATTAAAGCCCATGCCTCCTTGCACATAGCCTGTACGCTCAAAACCTTGACCACTGCCAAAGCCTTGGTTTGGCGGCGTGCGAGTAAAGCCACCAACAGGACGGGTTGCATTTGTTGCACTGCCAAAGCCCTGACGTTCAAAACCTGCATTGGGATAGCCTGTGCCTTGATAGTTACTACCCCCCATCACGCCACCCACTGATGATGGATAACCTGCACCTGTGGCTGTACCAGAAGTTGTACCGTCTGCACGAGGATTGCGAGTAGGAACAACCGTAGAAATGGCATGCTTATAGACCATTTGACTTACGGTATTTTTGAGTAGGACAACATACTGATCAAATGATTCAATCTGACCTTGTAGCTTGATGCCATTGACCAAAAAAATAGATACAGGAATGCGGTCTTTACGCAGAGCGTTTAAAAATGGGTCTTGTAGGCTTTGCCCTTTTGACATTGTTGTTCTCCAAAATTAACACAAGAATAAGCAACCAATGGTGCTTGGAAAAATACATTAAAATCACGCCAAAATTTCATTTTGTGCATCTTTTATGCTTGCAAATGAAAAAATCCGTTGTTGTGATTGGGGGGCATTTGTGATGCCAGTCTTTATTTTATTCATTTCATTGGCTTTTGCAAATTGGGGTAAGGCATTTAACTGTCTTTGCCATGTTGATTGGCGTTTTGCCAGTTGCCTTGTTGCATATAATGCCTTATTTTTCATATCTTGACAAGCCATATCATGCAAATTTTCCCATTTTTTTACAAAATTTTTGCTGTTTGTGGCAGTCATTTCATGGTTTTTTTGTAAATTTACACTAAATTCTTGCCAAATGGGGGAGATTTGCATGACCTTATGGTCTGTTATCGCCAAAAATTCAAGTACCTGCCGATAGCCTACGCATCGCATCGATGGCATATCAGGTCTTAAATTGGGATATTTTTTGAGTAAATTTATCACCTCATCAACCAAGCCCTGCTCCCACATGATGTCAAGACGTCTGGCGATACGCTCATGTAGCCATGCTCGCTCAGGTTCAACCGACAAGGTCAGCCAGTTTTGGTGTGGGTTGTGGCAGGGGGCGACTTTGGGCGTGGTTTGCCAAATACTCATGGGCACACCCGTCTGGATGTGCACCTCTACCGCCCTTGTGATACGTTGAGTGTCAAATATGTTTAGACGCTGACAAATCTTAGGGTCGTGCGTTTGTAGGTAGGCATACAAATCGCCAATGCCTTCATCAGACAGCCATGATTTGACCTGCGTGCGAATGGCAGGGTCAGTATCAGGTACAGCAGACAGACCATCAAGCAGTGCCATATAATACATCATCGTACCACCGACCAATAGTGGAATTTTACCTTGTGCGTGAATGCTTGTAATCAGTCGTTGCACGTCTGCCACAAAAGTCGCCACGTTGTATGTTTGGGTTGGCTTTATGATATTGACAAGGTGATGTGGAAACTTGCTAAGTTCATCATCGGTTGGCTTTGCTGTGCCAATGTTCATATCCTGATAAATCAAGGCACTGTCTACCGACACCAAATCAAACCGACCTGTTTCATATAAGTGGCATGCCAAATCGGTCTTACCGCTTGCAGTCGGTGCGATAAGAGATAGGACGGTGTTAGGTGGTAGGTCTTTATAGGATAAATTCATCACCCATCCAGCCTTATGCCAGTCATATGAACCACCCTACTCTCGTCGGCTTGTCTTGTGATGTTTATCAGCATATCAGGTTTTGGCAACAAACTCTTAGCACGGCTTGCCCACTCTATGATGACAAGCGAGTTTGGCTCATCAAAGTATTCAAAAAACCCAATAAAATCCAGCTCTTCTGGGTCATCTAAGCGGTATAAGTCAGCATGATACACAGGCTTACCGTGAATATCATATGGCTCAACTAAGGTATAAGTTGGGCTTTTTACCGCCCCAACATGCCCTAACGCATGTAGTAGATGACGGGTAAATGTCGTCTTACCTGCCCCCAAATCGCCCAACAGCCACAGACTGCCTGTGGGGTTAGTTTTGGCGATGGCTTTGGCAAGGCGTTGGGTATCGGCTTCGTCATTTAAAATGATTGTCATACTCTAACCTGTCTTAACGGCTGTGGATTGACAAATTTCTCGCCACGTTTTAGTTTATCAAACAACTCGCCATCGCCCCACTCGGCTTTGACTTGTTCACTAAATTCAAACTCATCAAGCGACAATTTGCCCATGCTCTCATTTGCCACATCTTCACCAAAACATTGGGCGTACCCTGTGGCGGTTTCATGGACGATGACCGAATACACCGACACTCCCATTTCTCCATTTTGGGTGATGGTATTGGTCAGTACCTTGTCCGCCCAATAAAAAATCACACGGCTAAACTGTTCAGCAGATGGCGATACTGGCAGACTTATCCAACGAGCTGAGAACCTCTTGCATGCACGGACATAATCAGGGTCATCCTTATTCCAAAAGGTGATGGCATGATCAAAGCTATCAATCAAGTCCTTGATGTGCGATTTTAACAGTCCAAAATCATAAACCATCTGCCCATTATCAAGAGCATGGGCTTCTAAGATAAGCTCCACTTGATAGCTATGCCCATGAATAGAACGGCTACAACGCTCTGATGTGCAATTACGAACAATGTGGGCATTTTCAAACTTAAAGAGTTTACGGATACGCATTTTTTCAGTTATATGGTTGGTTTTTTGTATTATATCATGAAATTGTGGTTTTGAATGGGTGCGTATTTTGGTCCAATCAAACAAAAGCCCCACATAAGGCAAATTACACCCAATACACCCAAATAGATGACAACATACTTTTGGGATATGGTTCACTTAAAAACACGACAAACATGCCCATCTCATCCATTTTTGCTTTGGGTTTATTCATTGTGTTTTGAAGAGAGCACCACCACTTTTGGTCTGCTTTTTGCTTTATAAGCATCATAATCGGCATAAGGGTCTGTTTTCATGTCATTTTCGTTTTGGTCAAGCACTTTAATGGAATAGTCTTGTAAGATAAATTTCACATACACCACCTGTACCCACACAATCACCACCACCATAAGCGGTGTTGCCATTGCAATGCCAAGCACGCCTGTGAGTGTCCCCATGATGACCTGAGAGAGCAGTAAAGCCACAGGAGGCAAGTCAATGAGTCGCTGTTGTACCATTGGGGCGACCACATAACTTTCTAACTGCTGAACCACCACAATCATAATCAGCGTCCACAGCAACAAATCAGGTGAGACAATCAGCACAAGAAGCAAAATTGGCACCGCTGACAACCAAGGGCCAATCACAGGCACAAAATCCAAAACAAACGCAATCACCCCCATGGCCAATGCAAAAGGAATCTCCATAAACCACAACGCCACTCCTGTCGCCACACCGACAAATGCCATCACCACAAACTGACCGATTAGCCATTGTTCTATCGCCCCACAACTGCGTTTTAATAAGTACTCACCCTTATCCCGATGCGGTTTTGGCACAAGGGCAATGACACTTTTGGTATATACATTTGGCGATAATGCCAAAAACAGTCCCACCACCAAAATCACAAAAAATGTCCCCACGCTACTTAGCACACCTCCAAAAAAGGCAGGCAAGCCACCGACAATGTTGTCTTGAAATTTACTAAGAAATGCCTTAGGGTCTTGTTTAAATTCTATCGCCCACGCATTTTGGGTCAGCCATTCATAGACGATGGGATAATTTTTGGCATACTCTTGTATGACGTCAAGCGACTTGGGAGCAAGCTCCTTTATATCGTGAAATTGGGCGATAAGCTCTGAACCAAACATCGCCAAAAATCCCGCCTCCACCGCTAAGACTGCCATCGTTACCATACCAATTTGCACACTGTGTGGCAATTTGGCAAAGTAGTCGCCCACTTTGGGGATTTGGCGGGTAAGCCGTGCCAAACTTAGCAAAAACACCGCTGCCAAAATGGACGCAAAAACCATCAACCATACCTGTATCAGGTAATAAAAACTTAGCAAAAATAGGACAAGGGCGACAAAAAAGATTATGGCGGATTTGTAAGATGTGGTCATGATGGATACTTAGACGATAAATGGGCAACAAATTAATTTGGTGAATTTTGAGAAAATAAAGATGCAAATGTAGCCTAAAATGTCAAATTTGGCAAGTGATTTGTAGCGACGTTATTTTTAATAATTAAAAGTTTTTAAATTGATAAAAATTATAAATAAAATTTGTCAAATATCATTCACAAAAAGTGTTAAAATAAGTCAATTTATTTGTAGTCAAAAGTTTTGTAGCCAAAAGCCACATCTTTATCAGGAACAGTTATGCCACAATACCGCTCAAAAACTTCCACATCAGGTCGCAACATGGCAGGAGCCAGAGCCCTATGGCGTGCCACAGGTATGACAGATGAGGATTTTAATAAGCCCATCATCGCCATCGCCAATTCATTCACTCAATTCGTCCCTGGACATGTTCACCTAAAAGATATGGGACAGCTTGTTGCCCGTGAGATTGAAAAGGCAGGAGGTGTTGCCAAAGAGTTTAATACCATTGCTGTTGATGATGGCATTGCCATGGGGCATGGTGGCATGCTATATAGCTTACCAAGCCGTGATTTGATTGCTGACAGTGTGGAGTATATGGTAAATGCCCATTGTGCTGACGCTTTGGTGTGCATCTCAAACTGCGACAAAATCACCCCCGGCATGCTCATGGCTGCCTTACGCCTAAACATTCCTGTGGTCTTTGTCTCAGGCGGCCCCATGGAGGCAGGCAAGGTACTGGCAAGCGAGGTACACGATGGGCATATGACACATGAAACCATCGACGACGACGATGGTCGCAAGGTACGTAAACTTGATTTGGTAGATGCCATGATTGACGCTGCTGATGACCTAATCAGCGATGATGATGTGGCAAATGTAGAGCGTTCTGCTTGCCCAACCTGTGGCTCTTGCTCGGGTATGTTTACCGCCAATTCCATGAATTGCCTAACCGAAGCTTTGGGTTTGTCATTGCCTGCCAACGGTTCTCTTCTTGCCACACATGCCAAGCGTAGAGAACTGTTTTTGCAGGCAGGGCGACTGATTGTAGAGCTTGCCAAACGCCATTATGAACAAGATGATGATAATGTTTTGCCACGTTCTATTGCAACCAAAGACGCATTTTTAAATGCCATGAGTCTTGATATTGCCATGGGTGGTAGCACAAATACCATTTTACACCTATTAGCAGCAGCAAATGAAGCAGGCGTGGACTTTAAAATGGCAGACATTGACCGCCTATCTCGCCGAGTACCTTGTCTGTCCAAAGTTGCCCCTGCCACACAAAAATATCACATGGAAGATGTGCACCGTGCTGGGGGCGTCATGGGGATTTTGGCGGAGCTTGACAGAGCAGGACTGCTTTACACCAACATACCAACCGTTCACAGTCCAACCTTAGCGGACGCTCTTGCCAGATGGGACGTGATGAACCCTGACAACCAAACTGCCCGAGAATTGTATATCGCTGCTCCTGCTGGTGTACGTACCACGCAAGCATTTAGCCAAAATAAAGTCTGGGGCAATCTTGACCTAAACCGTGAATCAGGCTGTATTCGTAGCAAAGAATTTGCATACAGTCAAGACGGTGGGCTTGCCGTACTTTTTGGCAATATTGCCGAACGTGGCTGTGTGGTTAAGACCGCAGGCGTGGACGAGAGCATTTTGACCTTTACAGGACGTGCCCGAGTCTTTGAAAGTCAAGACAGTGCCGTAGAGGCCATTCTTACTGATAAAATCGTGGCAGGAGATATTGTCATCATCCGCTATGAGGGCCCAAAAGGCGGACCTGGCATGCAAGAGATGCTCTACCCTACCAGTTACCTAAAATCAAAAGGCTTGGGTAAGGCGTGTGCATTATTGACCGATGGGCGTTTTTCAGGGGGTACATCGGGCTTATCCATTGGGCATGCCAGCCCAGAGGCAGCCGAAGGTGGTGCCATTGGCTTGATAGAAGAATTTGACGTCATCAACATTAACATTCCAAACCGTACCATCAATCTCAATGTGTCAGGCGATGAGCTTATCCGTCGCCGTGAAGCGATGAATGCCAAAGGCAAACAGGCATGGAAACCGACAAATCGCATTCGCCATGTCTCCCAAGCCTTACGAGCCTATGCTGCCATGGCAACCAGTGCTGATACAGGGGCGGTGCGAGATGTGAGTCAAGTAGAATAATTGGTGATAAAGTGGTAGAATAAGGGAGCGAGTAATCGTTCCTTTATTTTTTTGGAGAAAATTATGCCAAGATTTGATGATGAACAGGAACTTTTAGAAAAACTGCGTGATGATGCTGGCAAAATGAAACTTTGGACAGAATACACGCCCAATGGACTTGAAAATACTCGTTATGAAATTATCAATGGTATGGTAATTTTAACGCTACATTATGGAAGAATTAATTCTAAAATTACAGGAAATTTAATTAATTTATACAGAAAATCATCTGACGACCATTTATTTTTACAATATTTTGATGTAAAAATTGACGATGATAATATTTATTTACCAAAAGCAATTCTTGAAAAAAGACAAACCGTTAATAGTGATAAGCCTTGTTCCACAGAGCCAATCATTATTTTTGAATTTTAACCCATAAAAACAAACACCTATTAAACGACAAATTTGAACATTATCAAACCCTAGAAACTTTACAAGAATATGTGGTGGTGGATTTAAATAATCCGCAAATTTTTATTTATCGCAAAAATAATAATTGGCAAGCCGAATATTTAAATATTGATGATGACTTATATTTAAAAAGCGTGGATTATTCGGTAAAAGTGGCGGATATTTATGATGATATTGAATTTTAATAACATTAAATATCGGTATTAAAAACGGTGCGTAATACACACCTTACTTTCTAAAACAATGAAAAAATTTATCCACGCCATTTTATCCTTAATAAAAAACCATCGGCATCGTTTGCCTTTGGTGTTTATTAACCGCCCTTATTGCAATCAGCCTTAGTAAATTAGAAAAAGAACATTACACCCCCACCGATACGCCCAATGAAAGGTTTATGGTGGGTGGACAGCATTGGCAAGATTTTGTGGATAATCCCCAAGAATTACAAACCAATCCGTATGGCGATTGTATGGATAGGTGTTTAAAAATTTTGGAAAATGGCAATTATCAATACATCAATGAAGGATTACAAACCGAATATTCAGAATATCAAATTAAAGATAATACCGTTATTCCCGTGTCATTTGAATAATATAATTTTGGGCATTTTGTCATTGCAATGTTTTTGGCATTTTTAATGCTATCCTTTTTAAAATACCTACACGCCATTTATAAAATCAGAAAAGATAAAAATTCTTTAATCGCTTATCATAAAAAATTGGGCAAAGAATTGCTTATTTTTATGGGGATTATTGGGATTGGGTGGGGTCTGATATTAACAAGATAAAAATCACACCACCCAAACCCAGCCATTTTTAATATCAAAACCCATTCTTTAATTCACGCAGTGCTGAAAATACCGATAATTCATCATCATCCTTTAAAGGATAGATTTGCTTGATGTTATTTATCATCTCTTTACTGTCAGTCTGCAAAAATACATTAATCAGCCTTTCTTGCTTTAACGAAGTTGGCAAAGATGCCTTGTTCTTTTTTAAGGCATCATCTACATTTTGTTTATGTGCTAATATCTGTTTTTTTGTCATCTCATCGCATACTGACAAGCCAAAGTTGAGATTGGACAGCGTATATTCATGCGTAGGATAAAAGAGCGTGTCATCGGGCAGAGCATCAAACCGCTCCATGCTGGCAAAGAGTTCATCAATCGTCCCTGTAAACACACGTCCACAACCACCACTAAATAGCGTATCGCCACAAAAAACATGAGTTTTATCATCCATATCACAAAGATAGGACAAATGCGTGTCAGTATGCCCTGCTGTTCTCCACACACAAAATCTCAAACCCAATATATCAAATTCATCATTTTCATCACACACCACATCAGGGTTCATACCAATGGGATTAAGGTGCAATCGGTGAGCATAGATTTTGGCATTAGGATGGGCAGATTTTGCATTTGCCACACCACCGATATGGTCATCATGATGATGGGTGATTAAAATGGCAGACAGATTAAGATTGTGCTGACCCAGATAGTCAAGCACGGGCTTATCATCGCCAATATCCACAGCAATGGCGTTGTTGTCCTTGATGATTAGCCAAACATAATTATCATCTAAAATAGGTATGGGAATGATGTTCATCAATGCCTCCAAAAATAAAATCAACTGGTCGGTCATCACATAAGAGCAAATACTCGCCCTTATGTTGGCTTATCAAATCAAGCATACGTTTTTTCAAATTCTCTCATAAAATCTACCAACGCCTGCACCTGCTCATGGCTAACAGCGTTATAAATGCTCGCTCGCATGCCACCAACTGCACGATGACCTTTTAAATTAAGCAATCCTGTATTTTTGGACTTTTCCAAAAAAACCTTGTCAAGCTCAGCATCAGCAAGCGTAAAGGGCACATTCATGATGGAGCGATGGCGTGGATTGACAGCGTTATGATAAAACCCAGAATCATCAATGACTTGATACAACAGTTCGGCTTTGGCTCGGTTGGTTTTTGCAATGCTTTTTACACCACCATTTGCCAGCAGCCACTCAAATACAAGCCCTGACAGGTACCAAGCAAAGGTAGATGGGGTGTTAAGCATGCTGTCGCTGTCTGACTGAGTTTTATAATTTAAAATACCAGGACACCACGCACTTGCCTGCTCCATCAAGTCTTTACGGACGATGACCAAAGTGAGACCAGCAGGCCCAATGTTCTTTTGAGCCCCTGCATAAATCAGCCCAAAATCACTCACGTTAATAGGTTCAGACAAAATACAAG
Source organism: Moraxella nonliquefaciens (assembly GCF_001679005.1). GTDB lineage: Bacteria > Pseudomonadota > Gammaproteobacteria > Pseudomonadales > Moraxellaceae > Moraxella > Moraxella nonliquefaciens. Next base: position 359,977 of record NZ_LXTW01000032.1, read on the forward strand.
ACGACATATCCGCCACGATGGGAGCATTGACTTTTGGCACATCAAAAATCTGTACGCCATGAATGGTTTCATTAGGACAATAGTGAAAATAAGAGGCACTCTCTGACAGTTGCCACGTGTCAAGCGTGGGAACATCTTTACCATCCCCTTGTGCGACCAGATTAATCCTGCCTAAGCCCAATGCTTCATAACGTTTGGCTTCTTTGTAGGCTTTTTGTGACCATGTGCCAGTGTTTAGGTAGTCGGCAGTTTTGCCATTTAGTAAGTTCAAGACAACGGCAGAAAATTGCAATGATGCACCGCCTTGCAAAAACAGCACGGCATAATCGTCTGAGATGCCCATAAGCGTGCGTAAATCCTGCTCGGCTTTGTCAGCAATCTCAATATAATCGGCACTGCGGTGGCTAATCTCCATGATGGAGACGCCTTTGCCACGCCAGTCCAACAGTTCGGCTTGGGCTTTTTGTAGGACTTCGGTGGGCATGGTGGCAGGGCCGGCACAAAAATTGGCAAGACGGTTCATGACTATCCTTTAAACTTTAAACATGAAAAACGATAAAATAAAAGCATTGTAACAGATTTTTGGGGAAATTTTAACAATTGTGAACATATTAACCAACAACCGTTTGCCAAAACTGTTTTTTTAGGGCAGGATTCATCATCATCTGATGGATATTTGGCAAAGATTGTGTCGTTTGGGTGATGATGGCTGTGGGCATGTCTGTCAAGAACGCCACTTGTACCGCTTGATGCTGACCAGCAGAGACACAAAGTCCGATGACAAAGCCGTCAAAAGTATATTGGGCAGGGTTTAGACCCACATCCGAACGAAATTCATTTTTAATAAGTGGATAAGTAATCTCACGATAAAAGGTGGTAATAGGCTGATGATTGGCTTGGTTACTTAGGGCATTTTTGAGCGACTGCCAAAGCGACTGCTCATCACGGTTCATCATCAATACATCAACAATCAACACCCACTGCCCAAAACGCACCCCTTGCAAGGCAAAACGAACATCAAGATGAGCAGGCAAGGCGGATTTTGATGTCTCTGACTGTCTTTGTGGCTTGGTTGTGGCTTGGGGTGCTTGCTTACTAATTTCTACAACAGATGAGGCTTGGGGTTTGGATGGCAACTTGACATTTTGGGCAACGCTTGATGAAACACCCAGCTTGGTATGTTGCTTGGTGGACGGCTTAGGTAACTTAGGTAACTTAGGTAACTTAGATAATTTAGGCAACTTAGGTGATGACGCAGGCGGTGATGATGCAGGCGATTTATTGGGCAATAAATGATTCAAACGTGGATTAGATTGCAAGCGATCATAAGTAGGTGGTAAGCTTACAATATCTGCATCTGCCCCATCCTGCTCTATTGGATGTTTTTTTGTCCATAGGGGTATGCCCGCCAATGCTAGGATGTGGCGATTTTGGGCAATCTTTGGTGGACAGTTGTATGGGGAATTCATGTTATGTAGAACATTTTACCAAGGCAATTTTATGAGTTAATTTAAATAAAATAAATTAATACAGAATAAATTCATCATCAGGGCACCAATATTGATGCAAGGTGAGTAATATCTCATAATCACGCTCACATAATATGCCATCACCCAATAAAGCGGTATGTAGTGTATCAATATATCGCTTAGCCGTCAATGGGTTTTTATGTTGATATTTTAACAGCCATAACGCCACATCCATCGCACTAAATACACTCATAAGACGCATTAATTTTGTCATATCTGTCTCATCAATCACAATTTCATGATTAATTAGCCGAATCAGCCGTTGTATGCTTGCACGGCATTTTAAATTATTAATATCATCATAATGAACCATGACCATATATGTTGACATTGTTATTATTATCCAATCATTTAAGTCCATATTATATTTATGATATATGAACATCATATTTTGTAATAATGGTTTATCATCAATATCCAAATCATCAGCAAATATCGACAACAAGCGATATAAATGTATGCCTTGCCACAATAAAGACAAGCCATCTTTGCAATTATTCTGGTGTGATTGATTGATAAAAGACAACAGATAAATAATGTCTTTTTTTAGCAAAATTCTTTTATCATCATGCTCCAAATGTTTGGTAATAAGATGATAAATGAGCATTAATAAAGCATTATCAATACGTCTGTCCATCTCTGCCACAGTCTTTAACAAGTATTTATCTATGATGATATGATAATCCTGATTTGATGTTACATAAAAAATATTTGATAAGTCTAATTTATCAGAAAAATAAAACCCATCATTATCATGACAAAATATGATTGCATAAAACAGAGAAAATAATTTACTTATTGTTCGGTTTATGTCATCATTTCTCAAATAGCGAGCAATGATAAGAGGCAATGTCATTTTTTTGACATGGGTCATGGTAACGTATTGAATATTTTTTAATTCATAATCTGCCCTAGCATGCTTAGGACATATCATCTCGCCTTTGTCTTGGTATGATTTATCCATGACCAATCTGCCATTGATGACTTTATCTTGTGATGCCTTAATGTCATGCTCATAAAAATCAATATCAATCGCTTTTTTATTGCCATGAATAGCAATGATGAATGAATGAGCGTCTGTATCTTTATCATCACATAACACAAATTCTACGGTTTTATAATCACTCATGCCTGATTTTTTATGCCAATCAAGCATCATCTTATCATGAACTTGTTGTAATACATCCACATCCAAATCATCAATCACCATTTTGGCAAAACCATCATAATAGTGCTCATCTAACGCCAGTATTCGCTCATGATTACTTGGATGCGTGTTGCCCATACGTGCACGCCAGTTTATGGATTTTTGGGCATCTTGGGGATTTAAAAAGAAAAAATAACTCAAATGCGTGGTATGGCATTTTTGGGCATGTGCCAAATAAGGGGTTTGTTGCAAAGTCTGTAATAAGTGTGCTACGCCATTACTTCGGGTCAATTGTACCGATGTTGCATCTGCCAAAAACTCACGCTGACGATTAAAATGCTGTTTTATCCATTCGCTGCTTGCCATGCCCAAAAAACCCAATAAACGAATCACCAAAGAAATAAACTCTATGAACAATCGCCCCGTACCCATCACAATCACATATTCTTGGTGCTTACCTTTATCATTTTGGTATTGATAGCGTTTGGCTTTGGGTTTTTGTTGCCACCTAGATAGCCATTCTAAACCGTCGGCAATGTCATAAAGCCATGACAAACCTGACGTTAAAACATACATTTGCACATTTAATTTGGCATCCCCATGCAAGATATGCCCATATTCATGCCCAATAAGTCCATACAGACTTTCATTATCTAATTCTAACGCCCCTTTACTGACAACGAGCATCATATTAGCTTGATTCACCCCTGCCACAAATGCGTTTACTCCCATCTCATCCATGACATATAATTTGGGCAAAGTTATGTTTGATGCAATGGCTAATTGTTCAGCAAATTCATAATAGCGACGATATTTTGGGTTAAAATCTTTGATGTCTTTGACATAAATCACCCGCTGTCTTTTTCTTTTTTTATCATCATTAAAATCATCATTAAAATCATCAACATCTATAACAGATAAATCTACACCAGAGACATCAATAAATAACCGTATAACATCAATATCTTTTAATAAAAACTCATTATCATGGATGATTTTATTATAATGATTTAAAACATTCATGATAAAATAACTGGGTACAAGAATCAGTACCCAAAACCATGCAAAGCCACTTAAATCACCAAAGATAACATACCATATTATCATAAAAAACAATAAGGCAAATAATACATGAATCATCATTGCCATGACAAATAATACATATAATATCATGCTGTTTCTTTTGTAATGGCGTTGTAATTCAAAAAAGTTTTGATAAATTCGTTGTGGCATACATCACCAATACATCAAAGGTTGACTGTTGGTGCGGCATCAATGGCGGATTTATCGGCAAATTCTAATTGTGCTATTGGCATAAAACCAAACCAGTTTGCCACTAAATTATTAGGAAAACTCTCACGTTTATTATTATAAAACATCACGCTGTCATTATAAAACTGGCGAGCAAATCCAATGCGGTTTTCGGTATTTTTAATCTCATCAGACAACTCTTTTAGGGCAGAATCGGCTTTTAATTCGGGGTAATTTTCTATCACAGCATAAAAACCACCCAACGCCCGAGACAGGTTGCTCTCAGCAGTTGCCAGTTTGGCAAGCCCATCTGCACCTGATGACCCTCGCTTAAACTCATCAAGCCCACTTTTGGCAATGTTTCTGGCTTCGGTCACTCTGGTCAATACCTGCTCTTCGTGGATCATGTAGCGTTTGGCAACATTGATAAGATTGGGTATTAAGTCATGGCGGCGTTTGAGCTGGACATCAATCTGTGCCAGTCCGTTTGCCACTTGGTTTCTTAGGCGAATCAGTGAATTATACACCGCTATCAAAAAGCCGATAATAACCGCCAGTATGATGAGTATGACAATCGTGGTCATCATTTATCCTTTTTATCAAATTTTTTTGATAAAATTTTGCTCCAACACAAAATTTTACTGTTAAAAATCATTAAGATGAACTAAAATAGCGTGTTTTAATAAAATTAATGATATATTAAGTCTCATCCGAATGAATTTATAATTTATCACAAAATCCACCAAGCATCAGCAATTTTTTTGATAAATTTTATGAATAGTTTATCCAGTTGCACCACGACCTGCCATGAGAGAAGAACAGTACCGATTTTCACGCCAAAGCCATCACTTCGTTGGCAGAGATTTAGAGCCAAGCGTGTGGCAACGCATTCACATAGATCCGTGGCTAACTCTGATTTTATTTAGTATCTGTTTTGTGGGTTTAACGGTGCTATACAGTGCATCCACACAAAATACTGCCATGGTCATCAGACAAATGGTCAGCTATGGCATTGCCTTTATGGTGATGGCAATCATGGCACAAATCCCCCCTTTATTTTATCGCACGCTAAGCCCCATCTTCTATGTACTGGGGCTGATTTTATTGGTGCTGGTTGAGATTGTTGGTGAAATTCGCATGGGAGCAAGACGCTGGATTGACATTCCTGGGTTTGGTAGCGTGCAACCATCTGAGTTCATGAAGCTTGGCATGCCCATGATGTGTGCATGGTATCTGTCCAGAAAAGAGTTACCGCCCAGTATTGCTACCGTTCTTACCACGCTTGCCATCATCGCTGTGCCTGTGATGCTTATCGCCAAAGAGCCTGATTTGGGCACGTCCATTTTGGTGGCAGCCGGTGGCATGTTTGTGTTATTTTTGTCAGGATTGCCTTGGTGGATGATTGGTGGAGCGATTGCGGTATTCATTCCTTTTGTGTGGGGCTTGTGGAATTTTTACATGCACGACTACCAAAAAACTCGTGTCATGACCATGTTTGACCCCGAAGCGGATGCATTGGGGGCAGGTTGGAACATCATTCAATCAAAAACCGCCATCGGTTCAGGCGGCTTGACGGGTAAAGGTTATTTGGAGGGTACTCAGTCGCACCTACATTTTTTACCCGAAGGTCATACCGACTTTGCCATTGCAGCATTTAGTGAAGAATTTGGGTTGGCAGGCGTTGGGCTGTTATTGTTCTTTTATTTATGCCTGCTGGCTCGTTCTTTTTATATCGCCATCGTCAATCCTGACACTTATTGTCGTCTGCTCGCTGGTGCGTTGACCATGTCATTTTTTGTCTATATTTTTGTAAATATGGGCATGGTCAGTGGCATCCTGCCTGTGGTTGGCGTGCCTTTACCGTTCATCAGTTATGGGGGCACAGCAGTCATCACCCTGATGGCAAGTTTTGGACTGCTAACCTGCGTACATACCCACACCAAACAATAGCATGCAATACCTTTTATCGCTATTTTATAGCCTTATGTCATAAAATGATGTGCGGTTTTATGATAAATCATGTTAAGATGGAGAGCATGAAAGTTTTTTGTGGCATATTTTTTAAACCATATTGATGGTATTATTGTGCTTATTTGGCATGAAACTTGCAATAATTAATAACAGATGATTGATTTATTTAAATTGATTTATTGATTTAACACCAGTTATCAACCCATCCAAATGTCATTATGCACGACATGAATGACAAAAATATCAGGCATTGTATTATAGGTTCTTATATGAAATATCTAAAAGCTGGTGCAATGACACTTGTAACAATCCTAGGAGTGGTCGCTCCTGTTCAAATTGTCAATGCAACAAACACAGGCATCAATATTGATAAAGTACTAGGAGAGCTCAGCCGTCAGCACAATAACGCATCAAGCCTTGTCAAATCCACTCGTGATAATACTTCACTGGCATTATCAAGTTCTTTGGTCAAGCAAACTGTGGGTGATACCAAAAAAGACTCAGAGATGTTACTGGGACAACTCTCCATCGTTGCATCCAATACCATCAGCAAATTCAAACAATCAGGCATGGCATCATGGTATGGTCGTCAGTTTCACGGCAAACCTACCGCCAGTGGTGAAACTTTTGACATGAACGCCATGACCGCCGCTCACAGCTCCTTGCCAATGAATTGCTACATCAAAGTAACCAACAAGGACAATGGTAAATCAGTGGTCGTTAAAGTCAATGACCGCCCAAGTCAAGCCAATCGCATTTTGGATTTGTCCTATGGTGCTGCCAAAGCCATTGGACTGACCCAAAAAGGCATGGGCAATGTCAGCATTGAACGCATTGACTGACTGTGCTTAAAACTACGAATTAAATTTGTGGTTTTAAGTTTCAAAACCCTAAAAACAACCATAAAAACAATCACAAAAAAGCAAGTTAGGACATTTGCCCAACCTGCTTTTTTATTTCAATTTTTTTATTTCAATACTTCCAAAATCACAGTTTTATTAGGTTCAGATTTCTGCAAAATCTTCATAAGATCTTTACGATAAAGACAATCCGATTGTTGGTCATCAGTTGTGCAGGAAGTATTTTACCCAACCTGTTTTAAAGCATTTGTTTTTTTTGATGACAAATGATTTAAGATGATAAATTAGCCTCATGCTCGGCTGCTTCCACGCTTTGGGCAATGAGTGTATTGATGGTCATAGGACCCACACCCCCCGGTACAGGTGTATAGAAGCTAGCAATCTCATTGATACCATCAAGCTCAATATCACCCACACCCCCTGTCTTGGTTGGATGAAACCCTGCGTCCACAACCACCGCCCCTTGTTTTATCCAGCTTTTTTTGATAAGTTCTGGCACACCCACTGCCCCCACGACAATATCAGCTTGGCGAACGTGGTCAGCAAGATTGGCAGTCTTAGAATGGCAGATGGTTACGGTACAGTTGGCATTTAATAGCATCATCGCCATAGGCTTACCTAAAATCGCACTACGCCCCACCACCACAGCATGTTTACCTGACAAAGGCACATTATAATGATTGAGCAGATTCATGATGCCCTGAGGTGTGGCAGAACCATAAGCACGCTCACCCATTGCCATACGCCCAAAACCCAAACAGGTAACACCGTCCACATCCTTAGACAAAGCAATCTCATCAAAGCAGGCACGCTCATCAATATGTTCAGGCACAGGGTGTTGCAATAAAATACCATGCACATCAGGATTGGCATTTAGTTCACGAATTTTAGCAAGTAGCTCATCTGTGGTCGTCTGGCGTGGCATTTCTACACGGATAGAATCCATGCCCACACGCTTGCAGGCATTGCCTTTCATACGCACATAAGTCGCTGATGCTGGGTCATCACCAACCAAAATGGTCGCCAAAATGGGTGTACGTCCTGTTTTGTCTTTTAGGATTTGTACCCGCTCTTTTAGCGAAGTTTCAATTTGGCTGGCAACGTCTTTACCATCTAATTTGGTCGCTGTCATAATAAGCACCTTTATGAATAAATTGGTTAATGAATGTTAGGCAATGATGCCATTCAATGATTTTTGTATTAGCTATGCCATCTCCTATGCCATCTCTGATGCTTGGGGTTGGTTTGCTGATTGTACCACATCAAAGATAAGTTTTGAATGCTTGCCATCTTTGTCACAAGTTAAGTCATCATCTAAGTCATCAGACAGTCGCACTCTGACCACACCACCTTGTGCCAACTCACCAAAGAGTATCATCTGTGCCAAAGGTTTTTTAAGTTCATCAGTTATCAGTCGTGTCATCGGTCTTGCCCCCATGAGTTTATCATATCCTTTTTGTCCCAAATAAGTACGGACAGCATCATCCATCTCCAACACCACTTTTTTATCATCCAAAGTGCTTTGAAGTTCAATGATGAACTTATCTACCACCGAGGCGATGGTCTCACCAGACAATGGGGCAAACTGTACCACAGCATCCAGACGGTTACGAAATTCTGGGGTAAAGCTGCGTTTTATCTCTTCGTTGTTATCACTGCTATGGTCTTGCTCGGTAAAGCCCATGGACGTACGACTGATACTCTCTGCCCCGACATTGGTTGTCATGATAAGAATGACTTGTTTAAAGGAGACGCTTCTGCCGTTGTTATCGGTCAGTGTGCCATGATCCATAATTTGTAACAGCAGGTTAAAAACGTCATGATGGGCTTTTTCAATCTCATCTAACAACAGCACACAGTGGGGATATTGATGGATTTTTTCGGTCAAAAGTCCGCCTTGGTCATAGCCAACATAACCAGGAGGTGCTCCGATGAGTCGTGAGGCGGTATGAGCTTCCATGTATTCGCTCATGTCAAAACGGATGAGTTCCACGCCCAAAGCAAAGGCAAGCTGACGGGCAATCTCAGTCTTACCAACCCCTGTTGGGCCTGCAAACATAAACGAACCGATGGGTTTTTCAGGGGATTTTAGTCCTGCACGAGCCAGTTTGATGCTGTTGGCTAATTTATCAATCGCTTCATCTTGCCCAAAGACCACATGCCTTAAATCTCGCTCTAAGTTTCTCAATATCTCCACATCATCACGGCTGACCGATTTGGGTGGAATGCGGGCGATTTTGGCAACAATCTCTTCAACCTGTACCACATCCACTGTACCAATAATGGCGTCATCACCCTTGTCATCATCTTCACCATCATGGTCAGGTGTATCGCCATGCAACAGTCGCATTCTCGCCCCTGCTTCATCAATGACATCAATGGCTTTGTCAGGCAAAAATCGGTCATGGATATATTTAACGGACAACTCCACCGCTGATTTAATGGCGTCATCGGTATAACTGACCCGATGAAAGGATTCGTACTGAGCTTTTAGCCCTTGCAAGATACTAATACTGTCTTCTATGCTTGGCTCTTTAATATCAATTTTTTGAAAACGTCTGGACAGAGCATGGTCTTTTTCAAAAACCTGGCGGTACTCAGCAAAAGTCGTTGAACCAATACAACGCAACTCACCATTGGCAAGAGCGGGTTTGATGAGATTAGATACGTCCATCGTGCTGTTCATAGACGAACCTGCTCCGATGATGGTGTGAATCTCATCAATAAATAGCACGGCATTGGGCTGCTTTTTGATGGCTTTTAATAAATCTTTAATGCGATTTTCAAAATCACCACGAAACTTCGTCCCTGCCACCAACGAACCAATATCAAGGCTATAAATGATGGTATCGGCAAGGGCTTTGGGTGCTTTGCCACTGGTTATAAGCCACGCCAACCCTTCGGCGATGGCAGTTTTGCCCACCCCAGGGTCGCCCACCAACAAGGGGTTATTCTTACGGCGACGGCACAATATCTGAGCGGTACGGTCTATCTCTGCCATGCGTCCGATGAGTGGGTCGGTCAAGCCTTGCTCTGCTCTGTCGTTGAGATTTTGGGCAAATTTTTTGAGTGGGTCTTTTTTGGCATCAGATTTTTTGGTTTTTAGACCCTCGTGTTCTTCACTTTCATCTTGCTCATCATCTGATTCATTCATGCCATGCGACAGATAACGCATGACCGATAAGCCTGAAATGCCCTGTGATTTTAGCAGTGCCACTGCCTGTGAATCTCGCTCTTTAAATACCGCCACAAGAACATCAATACCTGACACCTCTCGCCCCTGCCCACTGGTTTGCACATGCCAAATCGCCCGTTGTAGTACTCGCTGATAAGCCTTAGTCATCATGGGTTTGGCATGACTGCCTGTGATTTTGGGAATGTATACTTGCAAATACCGCTTCAACTCATTTGTCAAAAATGTCAAATCCACCCCACACGCTGTTAAAATCTCTCGTGCCTCAGGGTCGCTGATAAGTCCCAATAACAAGTGTTCAACCGTGATGTATTCATGCTGTTCTTTGTAAGCAAAATTCTCTACCGCTTGGCGAGTGTTGTCAAAGGTTTTATTAAACATAAAAATCCCAATTCATCAATGTCAGATAAGCAATAATATGGGGATAACGCCATAAAAAACCATGATGATTTTATAAAAAAGATGAATGATGATGAATGATAAAGGTCATTTACTCATTTGTGTTGTCTTAAAAAACTCATCTACCACTTTATACTGTCCGCAGGTCGTCTCTTCGTGGTACATCGCTTCACGAAAAGCATTGGCGTTTGTAAGTCCTCCTGTATACCAAGCAATGTGCTTACGAGCGATGCGACAGCCTGAGTATTCACCATAAAATTGGTACAATTCATCAAGATGATTAAGTACAATTTCACGAAGTTCGCCCAGCGTTGGTGGTGCTAACATTTCACCTGTGGCAAGATAATGAGCGATTTCTCTAAAAATCCACGGTCGCCCCTGCCCCGCTCGCCCTATCATCACAGCATCCGCCCCTGTGTATTCTTGCACCCATTTGGCTTTTTGGGGAGTATCAATGTCGCCATTGACGATGATGGGCATGTTGGTGGTTTCTTTGACTGTTTTGATAAGCTCATAACGGGCATTGCCTGTATAAAAATCCTCTCGGGTGCGTCCGTGGATGGCAAGGGCGGATATGCCTGCATTTTCGGCAATTTTGGCAACCGTTAAGATGTTCTCCTGCCCATTGGCAAAACCTAGCCGTGTTTTTAGCGTGATTGGCACACCCAAATTTGCTACTGACTCTACCGCACTGTCAAGCAATTTTTTGACCAAATCTAGGTCTTGTAACAGTGCTGACCCTGACAGTTTGCGACACACTTTTTTGGTAGGACAACCCATGTTAATATCCACAATACACGCCCCATTTTCTACTTGAAATCGCACCGCTTGGGCAAGTTTGTCAGGTTCTGCCCCGGCAACTTGGGCAGATATGGGGGCAATCTCACCTGTAAAGTTAGCCCGATACAGTGATTTTTGGCGAGCATAAAGGGCGGTATCAGCGATAATCATCTCACTGATGGCATGACCTGCACCAAAGGATTTGGCAAGTCGGCGAAAAGGGTTATCCGTTACCCCCGCCATCGGTGCAACGATAAGACGGTTATTGATGGTTTGATTGCCAATGGTTAGGGGGGTTAATAGGATGTGCTTATTCATAAATATTTGATTATATTAGATTTTATAAAGTTAATTATCATCTGCATTTACTACCACCTGCAAAAAGTCCTTTGCCAATACCAATTTACCATCATAGTACCGCTCTGCCTCATCTCTAAGATGTCCCATATTAGGTTCTTTGGCAGTTTTGTCATCAAAGGGGGCATATCTGGCACTAAAATGGGTCAATATCAGCATGGGAACATGGCAGGTATGGGCGAACGTAGCTACCTGTTTGGCACTAGAATGCTGGGGATTAAATCCGCCCAACATGGCAGGTTTGTTTACTATTTTTTGCAAAATCTCATCGGTATAAGTTGCCTCATGGATCAGTGCATGGCAGTCTTTGACAGCGTGGGTAAGCAGGTTTGGTGTGTCGTTATCACCTGCGATGACGATTTTGGTGGTGCTTTGAGTGTGGGTTTTGTAGTCATGTGGGTTGATGGTTGTGTCATCAAGTTTTAGGGGCGTGTCTGCTTTTAAAATCTTATGCCAATATCCGTTAGCGATGTCATCCAACCTTAATTTATCGGTCAAAAGTTTATCTTTTTTAAGCGTCTGAATAATTGTAAAACCAAATGACAAAATGCGATGTGAAAGTTCATAAAAACGTATGGCTATATGGTGATTATCACCAAAATCAAGGGATAATTCACACTCCAAATTATCCTCAATGGCAATAAAGTCAATGGGGTAGTTAAAATGTAGTTCGCTGACAATGGTCAGTGTATCAAGCAATCTGGCGATGGCCTTTGGAGCGATGAGCGTCAAAGGCTTGGTTCGTCTGTTCATGTTCAAACTTGCCAAAAGCCCACCCAATCCATAACAATGGTCGCCATGGGTGTGCGTGATGAGTATGGCTGATAAATCATTGGGCAACAAATGACATCTCATAAGCTGATGCTGAGTACCCTCACCGCAGTCAATGAGTAGCCAAGCGTTACGTTTGGCGTAAACATTGGCACTGCATTCTACTGCAAGGGCGGAGACATTGCGTTCACGTGTGGGGATGCCACTTGATGTACCCAAAAAAGTAAGTTTAAACATGGAACTAATTGATAAATATTGGTGTATTGTATCACAAAACCTCATTCATCAAAATAAGTTAGAGCGATTTTATCATTTGGTGCATTTTATCAATGCCATGTTAGCCATTATTAGAGAGCCACAAACTGCTGTCATCATCATAAAACTCTTGCTTCCAAACAGGAATATCAGCTTTGATGGCATTTAGTAGCCACTCACAGGCAGCAAAGGCAGGTGTGCGATGAGATGCTGTTACCCCAATCCATACCGCCATATCACCAATGTCAAGCTTGCCAATGCGATGAATGGCAACAGCGTGCGTGATGTCAAATTTGCTCTTAGCCTGACTGACCAGTTTTGCTCCATGATTGATGGCAAGTTGTTCATAACCGTAGTAAATGAGATGGCTTACCGCTCGTTTATTATTGTGATTACGCACCCAACCCTCAAAGGTTACCAACGCCCCTGCACTGTCGTTTAGCAGATAAGATTTTAACAGTCTATCATCAATGGGGCAATCAGACAACGCAAAACCATCTCTTTGGGCAAGTTCATAGGCTTGCCCCTTAGATAGGCTTGTCGTTAAAGCGTTGCCATGGATGGGGTCATTTTTCATATCAGCCTCCTGCCACAGGTGGAATAAAGGCAACCATATCACCCGATGAGATGGCATCATTCCAATCGCCAAATTCGTGGTTGATGGCAATTGCAACTTTATCTTGGGGCAAATCAAAATCATATTTGGCAGAGAGTTTGGCATAGAGTGTCGCCAAATCACCACTGGTTGTCTGCACAGTTTCACTGTCTTTGCCCGCCTTTTGAGCAAGACTAGAAAAGTACAGGACGTTTATGCTAAGTACTTGATTATTATAATTTTTCATAATCAGATTTCCCCCCTGTTTTTTGGATAAGATGAATGTCTGTTATCTCAATATCATGGCTTATCGCCTTGGTCATGTCATAAATGGTCAAACACGCAAGCGATACAGCGGTTAATGCTTCCATCTCCACGCCTGTTTTATGGGTAACTTTGGCAGTCGCTTTTACCACGATGGCACAGTCTTTATCAATATATTCAAAATCCATCTTGATGGTATCAAGGGGCAAAGCATGACACAAGGGTATCAGCTCATGTGTTTTTTTAGCTGCCATAATCCCTGCAATGTGGGCGGTCTGTATGATACTGCCCTTTTTGGTCATGCCGTCTGTATCTTTGATGTGTTGGTAAATATCAGAGACAAAAACCACTTTGCCTTGTGCTATGGCGGTGCGTGTGGTTGTCATTTTATCGCCCACGTCTACCATGGTGATGTTACCGTCTTTGTCTAAATGGCTAAGATTCATAATTACTCGTTAAATGTTTGATGAATTTGATTTGGATGAATAATAACTTGACCCACACTATATATCATTTATCTTCAAAAGATGATAACGCCAATTTAAATTCATCGGGTGTATTAAAATTGGCAAGATTTTTCCAATTGCTTGGCATGGGAATTTGACAGATGGATTTGTCCTTTAAAAACCTCATGACAGAACGCTCACCCTGATTTAAATAAACTTTTAATTCATCATATAGTGATAATGAATAACAGCCCAACAAAGGATAGTCTTTATCGCCTGATACGTCTTTTAAATATGCCCCATGATAATGATTCAAATCAGCTTTGTTTAATAAATTAGAAATACAACTGACATTAATCAGATTATCACAACCAATCACCATTAAAAATTTATTGGATATGTGCTGATTGTCTTTGATTTGATTTTTCACAAAATGGGTATGACAATAATCAAAAGCAGATAATAAACACGATAATGCTCCTGCATTTTTTATATAATCATCAATGACAATCACAGGTAAATTTTTTAACGTGGCATTTTTTAAATAAAAATCTGATGCTAATTGGTGATTGAATAATATGTCTTTTAAAGCACACTTATTCAAAAAACCCTTACCATTATCACCAATTAATATTGGCAAATTTAGCATACTGGCATGACTGATATGAAAATCAAGCAATGTCTGAGGCAGATTTTGAGATTTGGTTTGAGCATTTGGCAAGGGCAATAACGCCTTGGGTGACCCCATACGGCGAGAATTACCCCCTGCCAAAATAATGATGGCAATCATATTCATGCAATTGACTTAGTTGTGTATGGGGTTTTGACGCATCAGATGTGGCACAAAATTGCATGGGCGGATGCGATTGTCAAGTTGTTCTGACAAAATCCCCTCCCAACCTGTACGACATGCCCCTGTTGAACCGGGCAGACAAAAAATCGCCGTGCTGTTCGCCATGCCTGCCACCGCCCGAGACTGCAAAGTGGACATACCGATATCATCCTTGGATAATAAGCGAAACATTTCACCAAAGCCTGCCACTTCCTTATCAAATAACACCGACACCGCCTCTGGCATGTTATCCCGATGATAAAAGCCCGTACCGCCTGTGCTGATGATGGCATGAACATTAGGGTCGGCAATCCACGCACTCATCACGGCACGGATTTGGTAGATGTCATCTGTGGTCAGTTTGCGGTCAATGAGCGTATGCCCTGCCTTAGTAATACTGTCTGACAGATATTGTCCTGAGGTGTCCTCATCTAAGGTGCGAGTGTCGGAGACGGTCAGTACAGCGATATTTAGGGGGATAAACGGTTTGTCTGCTTTTGGAGGCAGGACATGATTGGGGTTGTTGCAAAGTTCACACATAAGATTACCCTTTTAAAATTAAATAAATTAAACTAAAATATTTTGCTGTATCGTTTGTTATATTGATTGGGGCATGCCTGCCTTTTAACATTTGCAATAAAAAATCAGAGAGTCTGAATTTTTATTCATGAAAACACCCAAAAAGTATTTAACCCCCCACCAATGATAAATTATTCATGATACCACTATGAGCATCTAAATGATGATGTTCAGGTTTGATTGGCATCAGATTTTTTAGTGCCATCATGAGTCCTTTTTTATCTTGTGTGGATAAATAAGGGCGAATGTCATAATTTTGAGAGTCAAATAAACACAAATGCACTTTACCCAAACTGCTTACCCTAAGGCGATTACAACCATCACAGAAGTTTTTGGCATAGGGCTCAATAATACCAATACTGCCCAAATAATCAGGGTGCGTATATTCTATGGCAGGCCCATCATCTTGGGCTTTTGTTTTAGTTTGCCAGCCATGTGTGTTAAGGTAGTCTTTGATAAAATGGGCGGTTTGATTTTGGGCAAAAAACAAATCGGAATTATCGCTTGTTTGCATAAATTCAATAAAGCGATATGTAACAGGACGCTCTTTAATATAATCAAGGGCAGATAATAGATTATCATAAGCGGTATCGTGCATTAAAATGCCGTTCATTTTTAATTTTATATCGGTTGTCTCTAATAATGTATCCACATCATTTAATAATGTAGGTAACATGTCAAAGCCTGTGATTTTCTTAAATGTATCTTTATCAAAACTGTCAATGCTAAGATTTAATTGATTTAACCCTGAATTTTGCCAAGATGCTAAGTGTTTGGATAGTTTATATCCATTTGATGAGATGGCAACTTTGGCAATACCATGCTGTTTGGCAAGAGCGATGATGTCAGATAAATCACGGCGAATGGATGGCTCTCCGCCTGTTAGGCGTACTTTTTTTGTACCAAAACCGACAAAGCCACCAAAAAGTGTATCAATCTCAGCCAAACTCAGCTCATCATCAGGACGCTTACCCTGATAACCGTTAGGCAGGCAGTAATCACAGCGAAAGTTGCAAAAGTCGGTAACGGACAAACGCAGGTAGGTCAGCTGTCTGTTAAATCCGTCCACAAGGGGAGTAATGGGGGTGTGTTTGGTGTGTAAGCCTTGTCCACCCATATCAGCAAAGGGGGCTTTGGCACGGTAGCTTAGAACGGAGGTTTTCATGGCTTCGTAAGGCGTTGCATGAGTGATGGGGATGGTTTTAGTGTAGCAAAATCATCTGTTTGTCTCAATTGCCCAAAAGAAAAAAGCATACTACTTTGGGGGTAACACTAAAAACAAAAGGTGATTGATGGTTTGTTAATTGCCCCTTATTTTATCTTATTTTAAGTCGCTTTGCAAAAGGGCAAAATCAATCACCCTTTTTTAAAAGAATTTAAAAAATCAGGTTTTATTATCAGGTTTTATTAATAAAGACCCCACCCAAATGGTTCTATCGCTATCTCATCACCTAACGCATAACCCTCGCTGTCTTTGTCCGCTACGATAAAGCAGTTGGCAAGGGATAACTGCTTGATACGATGTGAATCTTGTACGCCCACTGCTTGTACCACACATTTGCCAAATTCATCTTGCTGATACACACCACGCATGAATTCTTTGCGACCTGCTCTTTTTTTGATATCATGGCTAAGGGTCGCCTTTAAGGTCAATCGCTTGGGCAAATCATCATCACGCACCCCTGACAGTCGCCATAAAGCAGGTATGATAAATTGCAAACACCCCACCACGCAGGACAGTGGGTTGCCTGGTAAACCAAAGTAGAGTACCGTTTTAGAATTATCGGCTTTATCATACAATTCACCAAAGACAAAAGGCTTGCCAGGTTTCATGGCAACCTTGTAATGGGTAATTTTACCGAGCTTATCAATGGCGTGAGTTAAAAAATCATAATCACCTACCGACACGCCTGCACTTGATACAACCACATCGCATTCATGTACCGCTTGCTCTATGACCTGACAAGTCTGAGTTAAGTCATCGGGGATGATGCCATAGTCTTTGATGGTGATGGGCAAATCTTTTAGCAGTGTTTTTAGGGTAGGTGTGTTTGAGTTGTAGATATTGGCAAGACCTGGCAGACCCTCGCCCACATTCACAAGCTCATCCCCTGTTGCCAAAATCCCCACAATCAGTGGACGATTTACCACAACATTTGCCACACCAAGATTGGCAAGCAAGCTAATATCAGTAGGATTTAGACGTTTACCCACGGTCAGCACACATTCACCCACAGCCACTTCTTCGCCTTGGCATCTGATATTGTTACCCAAATGGGATTGTTTGGTAAGGGTGATGGTATAAGAGCTTGATTTATCAATGACATGTTTGACATCATCCCAATCGGTGTTCTCTTGCATGACCACATTATCACACCCATCTGGTACGACCGCCCCTGTAAAGATTCGCACCGCTTGCCCCACGCCCACCACGCCATGATAAGGCTTGCCTGCACACGACTCACCGACAACCACAAAACTGCTGTCACCATCCAAATCCGAGTCTGTCCCTAGGGCAAAACCATCCATGGCAGATAAGTTTTGGCGAGGAATGTCAAAATCTGCCTTAATCTCCTCTGCCAGTACATGACCGATGGCGGATAATAAGGGCAGATTTGTGGTGTACTGATGAGCTTTTGCGTGCGTGGCTGCCGTGGTATTGATGGCGTATTGTAAGTCTTCTACGGTAATCATAACTGTCCTTAACCTCGATAAATATTCTCTTGATTGACACTAATGTCAATGCCCACAATGTCAGCTTGTTGTTTTAGCGTATATAGATAATCAATCAAAGCATGATGAAACGCCTGCTGAGAGAGTTTATTTCTAATCATGGGCAAAGCCTCATCAAAATCCAAAGCCTTGCCGTCCATACGTGCCATAACATCCACAATATGCACCCCATAACGGCTCTCAATGGGGTTTGGGGCAAGCCCTTTGGGCAGGGCAAAAACCGCCTTTTCAAATTCAGGTACAGTTGCCCCCTTTTGTAAAATGCCAAGCTCACCCCCATCTGTTTTAGAGGGACAAGCTGAGTATTGCATGGCTAACGTTATAAATTCGCCTGCTGGATTGGGGCTTTTTTTAATGACATCAATCAGCTCATAGGCCTGTTTTTTTAGCTCAATTCGCTCCTCACCCTCCTCAGGCGGACAGGCTAAGAGAATGTGGCGAACTTTCATGACAGGCGGTGTGGTAAATTCACCCTGATTGGCGGTATAATACTGCTCACAAATGCCATTGGTTGGTGTGTTGGGATGGACATTTTTGGCGATGAGTTTTGAGATGGCACTTTCATCATCAACATGCCACTCATCTTTTAGTTCATCATCTGCCATGACCGCTTGGCGTAACAGTTCACGAATAACCAACGCTTGGGCAGATAAAAACAACGCCTCATCTTGGCTGTTGGCAGGGTGGTACTGCACTTCTTCGCCGATGGCTTGCTCGCTGATAAGTACGCCATTGACCGTGATGGTCGGTACGCTTTGGCGTGATGATGTGATGAGATTACTGTGATTGCTATTCTCCTCACTAATGGCCTGCTGTATGAGTTTGGCATCAGATGATAGGCGTTGCAGGTCGTCCGATGTGGGCATGACACGTATGCCATCATCATAAAGCTCATGGGCGTGTTCATGACCATGGTGATGCTCATGAGAGCTGCCACATCCACACGAAGCATCCAAATGCTTGGCATGGCTTTGATTTGGCTCACTGATTTGCAATGGCTCAACGTTGGTTTGGGCAGGGCTTGAAGCTAAATCGGATGCAAAATGATTTGGGGCTTTGGGGTTGTAGGCTTGCACGCTCATAAGACACCTTTTGAGTAATTTTGTTTCAGTGTATTATTCATGATAATTCTCCCTGATAAAATACCCCTTTTGGTTAGGTGTATAACACACCACAAAAATTGTACTTGCCAATATTTTAACACCGCTTATCAATCACATTTTAAATTCAGTCATTTTTTATAAAAGTTTGATTGCCCAAACTTGTAAAATCATCACAATACAAAAAATTAAAATATTGCCGTACTGTCATCAATCTTATGATAGTTGCGATTAAAGTAAGTCAACGCCCGTTTACTGTCACCTTGACAAATGGCAATAATTTCACAGATAAATACCCCATGAGTCCCTACCGTTCTAATCTCACTAATCTTACAATCAAAACCAATTAAGGCATTGGTTAACATTGGCGAACCTGTTGCCAGCATATCCCAGCTACCTTGCATGAAACGTTCATCAGAATTTAGCCGTGAAGCGAATGTATTGGACAGATGCGACTGCTCGGCCATCAAAGTATTGACCATCAGCACACCATTTTTAACAAAATTATCATAAAAGCCAATATTTGTATTCATACACACAAGCAAAGTTGGAGGTGCGTCGGTAACACTACATACCGCTGATGCTGTAAAACCGTGTCGCCCTGCCACACCATCCGTTGTTACTACATGAACGGCGGTGGTAAGTTTTGCCATTGCGTCTTTAAAATCTGTTACTAATACCATGTCATTTTCTTAAAATTTTTTAAATACAATTAAAAAGTATGGCATAAAAATATCTGCCACAAAAAATCATTGATTCTAAACCCATCACACCATAGCATCAAATCACATAAAAGTTTTCTTTTACCCTTGATAATCATGGTAAAAGAAAACTGATGCTTTGATTGGTTTATTGGTTTTTAAATCCAACACTGGCGTTATCAATCACACCCCTGCCAATTGGGTACGAACAATCGCCGCCCCTTCACTTAGGGCATTGAGCTTGCCACGGGCCACTGTGCGAGACAAGGGTGCCATGCCACAGTTGGTTGATGGGTATAATTTATCAGCGTCCACAAACTGTAACGCCTTACGAAGCGTATCTGCCACTTGCTCAGGCGTCTCAATTTGGTTTGTTGCCACATCAATTGCACCCACCATGACGGTTTTGCCACGAATGAGTTCAATCAAATCCATTGGCACATGTGAATTTTGACACTCTAATGAGACAATGTCAATTTTTGATTGTTGCAGTTTTGGGAAGCTCTCTTCGTATTGTCGCCATTCATTACCAAGCGTTTGCTTCCAATCAGTATTTGCCTTAATGCCATAACCATAGCAGATATGCACCGCTGTTTGGCATTTTAATCCAGAGGTGGCACGCTCTAAGGTTGCAACACCCCAATCATTCACCTCATCAAAAAATACATTAAACGCAGGTTCATCAAACTGAATGATGTCCACGCCTGCCGCCTCTAATTCACGGGCTTCTTCGTTTAGGATTTTGGCAAATTCCCACGCGAGCTTCTCACGGCTTTTATAATGACCATCATACAAAGTATCAATCATCGTCATAGGGCCAGGCAGTGCCCATTTGATGAGTTTGTCAGTATGAGCGCGTAAAAATTTGGCATCATCCACAAATACCGATTTTGGGCGAGACACCTCACCTACCACGCTTGGCACAGACGCATCATAGCGGTTACGAATGCGGACGGTTTCACGCTGATTAAAATCCACGCCATCCAAATGCTCAATGAATGTGGTAACAAAATGCTGGCGAGTCTGTTCGCCATCGCTGACAATGTCAATACCTGCATGGGTTTGCTCAGCAAGCGACACCAACAGAGCATCTTGCTTGGCTTGTAATAACTCATCGCCCTCAAATTTCCATTCTGACCACAGTTTTTCAGGTTCAGCAAGCCAAGATGGTTTTGGCAGACTGCCTGCGGTGGATGTGGGAAGTAAAATTTTGCTCATTGTATTTTCCTAAACTAAATTTGCCATTATACCAAAAATTTCAATTAATAAATCAATCAACCGATAAACATTCATCGGCTGATTGATTAACACTTATCGCTTATTTTTCGGCAAGCCAAGCATCCAAAATCTCTTGATATGGTTTGATAAACTGCTCTTCGGCGATTTTGCCTTGTTTGACTGCCAAATCATTACGCTCCACACGGTCATAATCCACTTTTGGCACAGCATAATCTTCATAAGTTAAGCTGCCCTTATATACCTGACCTGCAACCGAATTGGCATTATAAATCTCTGGGCGATAGATACGCTGAAACGCTTCCATGGTAGCGATGGTGCTGATGAGTTCTAAATTGGTGTAATCGTTCAACAAATCAGCATTTTCATCAAAATAAAACGCATAAGGGGCAACCGATTTTGGGGGCATAAAATAACGCACTTTTAAGCCCATCTTGGCAAAATACTCATCGGTCAATGAATAATCATTTTGCACATATTCCACGCCCAAAATCGGATGCGTGTTGGTGGTTCTGTGATAAGTGCGAGTGGTCGCAACGCTTAGGCACAGTACGGGTGGTTTTTTGGATTGGGCTTTGTATTCTTCGGATGCCACCATGAATTTGAACAATTTGCCATGCAAATCGCCATAACCCTCAGGCACACTAAATTCAGCCTTATCCTTGTTATATTCACGAAGCAATACGCTAAAATCATAATCACGAACAAATGATGAAAAGCTATTGCCAATGATGCCAGGGGTGGTTTTGCCTGTTTTGTGGTCAACCACAGATGTTTTTAGCCATTCTAATCCTGAGAAAAATTCGCCCTTACCTGCCACATCAACATCAATAGACACAATGTCAATGAGCACTGAATAACGGTCATTTGTCGGATTGTCCCAATGTGCCAAATCATTAAAACGGTTGTTAATCATTCTGATGGCATTTTGTAGATTTTCTTTGCGATTTTCACCACGAGCCAGATTGGCAAAGTTGGTGGTCAAACGGGTGCTACTGGCTGGCTCATAGTTTTCATCAAAACGCTGAGTATGCACTCGGCATTGAAATTGTGTGGTCATGTTGTTACCTCGTTGGTTGTTTTGGAATGTGTATATTAAACCACATTTTCTTGATGAAAAAAACTGATATATTTTTAAAAAAAGTTGAAAAAAATTCATGTTTGGGATTTGGTAGACCCAAAATACATTCATACACCAAACATACGCCAAACAAAAAGGCGGACACCAATCCGCCTTTTTATCATTCGCTATCTTGGTTTGTTGCCATCATCTCGCCATGTTCACTGTCGCCATCATCATCGCTTGGCTCTTCATGCTCCACGCACGCAAGCCCCACCAGCGTTTCACTCTCGCCAATATTAATGAGCTTGACACCTTGGGCGTTACGCCCTGCGACGGGAATTTGTGCGACAGGGGTACGCACAAGTGTGCCTTTTTCAGAGATTAAAATCACATCTTCATCGCCTGCCACCGCCACCGCCTTGACAAGCTGACCGTTACGCTCTGATGTCTTAATGGCAATCACGCCTTGACCGCCACGCCCCTTGGTCGGATAGTCGTCAATTGGGGTGCGTTTGCCATAGCCGTTTTGGCACGCTGTTAAAACCTCACCTACCTTTGGAACAACCACAAGCGACACCACACGACTGACCGACAGCATGTCATCTGATGTTATCATATCAGTATCGTCGGTATCATCATCGGACGGCTCATCATCGTCTAAGCCCATATTTGCAAGCAGATTAGCACGAATACCACGCACGCCCTTGGCAGTACGCCCCATGACACGAATGATGGACTCTTTAAAACGAATGGCTTTTCCCTCATTGGTAAACAACATAATCTGCTGTTCACCATCAGTAATCGCCACGCCAATCAAAGTATCACCATCTACAAGGTCAATGGCTCTCATTCCGTTGTTACGCAAATGGGCAAATTGTGATAACGCCACACGCTTAACAGAACCACTTGCGGTAGCAAAGAACACAAATTTACCATCATCAGACAAGCTCTCCACAGGCAAAATGGCAGTGACATTCTCATGTGGCTCAATGTTAATGAAATTGACAAGTGGTCTGCCCTTTGAGCCACGAGAAGCCATCGGCACCTCAAAACCACGAAGTCCAAATACTCGCCCTGTATTGGTAAAGCACAAAATATGGGCATGCGTACTGGTAACAAGCAAATGCTCAATCACGTCATCTTCTTTCATGGCGGTCGCTGATTTGCCTTTTCCACCACGTTTTTGGGCTTGATAATCGCTTACAGCTTGGGTTTTGGCATAGCCTGTACGTGATACGGTCATGACCACCGTCTGCTCTGGAATTAAGTCTTCACGGCTAAAATCGGCTCGTGCATCCACGATGTCAGTTTTACGTTCATCGCCAAAGTCATCACGGATTTGGATAAGCTCTGCCTTAATCACGCCCATGAGCTTGTCAAAATCCGCCAAAATCATCTGTAAGCGTGCAATCTCGCCCAAAATCTCTTGGTATTCATCTGATAATTTATCCTGCTCCAAACCTGTCAAGCGATGCAACTGCATATCCAAAATGGCATTGACCTGCTCAAAAGATAAGCGGTATTGTTTATCGTCATTGATAAGCCCGAACGGTGCATTTAAATCCTCACCTGCAATGATGTCTGGACGAACAGATTTTGCCCTTGCGTTATTTAGCATGGCGACCACATTGCCCGCCTGCCAAATACGCCCAAGCAGATTCTCACGAGCCTCGGCACGGTTGGCGGATTTTTTGATGGTCTCAATGATGTCATCAATATTGGCAAGGGCAATGGACAAGCCTTCAAGCAAATGTCCACGGGCTTTGGCTTTATTAAGCTCAAAAATGGTACGGCGAGTAACAACCTCTTGGCGATGACGGATAAAGCTGGCTATCAAACCATGTAAGGTCATAAGGCGTGGCTGTCCATTGTCAAGGGCAACCATATTAATGCTAAAACCAGACTCCAAAGGTGTTTGCAAGAACAAGTTATTCACCACAACCTCGGCATTTTCGCCACGTTTTAGGTCAATGACAATTCGCATGCCCTCTTTGTCCGATTCATCACGCACACCTGTAATGCCATCTAGTTTTTTATCATTGACAAGCTGGGCGATTTGTTCAATGAGTTTGGCTTTATTAACCTGATAAGGAATCTCGGTAAAAACAATACGTTCACGGTCTTTTGAACTGCCCTCCATATTCTCAATGACATAACGCCCACGAATGTGCAACCGCCCTTTGCCAGTGCGATAAGCATCTACAATGCCAGCACGGCCATAGATGATGCCACCTGTGGGAAAATCAGGGCCACTGACATACTTTGTCAACTCATCACTTCTCATCATGGGGTTATCAGCATAGGCAAGGCAGGCGTTTACCACCTCAGTTAAATTATGTGGTGCCATGTTGGTTGCCATACCCACCGCAATGCCTGCCGCCCCATTGATAAGCAGATTTGGCACACGGGCAGGCAACACCGACGGCATTGTCTCAGAGCCGTCATAGTTATCCTCCCAATCTACCGTATCTTTGTCAAGGTCGGCAAGCATTTGGTGCGTGAGCTTTTGCATACGCACCTCGGTATAACGCATGGCAGCGGGTGGGTCGCCATCTACCGAACCAAAGTTTCCTTGCCCATCTACCAACATATAACGCATAGAAAACGGTTGAGCAAGACGTACAATGGCATCATACACCGCAGTATCGCCATGAGGATGATATTTACCGATAACATCACCCACAACACGGGCGGATTTTTTGTAAGGTTTGTTATAATCATTAGACAACTCGTGCATGGCATACATCACACGGCGATGAACAGGCTTTAAGCCATCTCGCACATCAGGCAAAGCACGAGAGACGATGACGCTCATCGCATAGTCAAGGTAGGATTGCTTTAACTCATCGGCAATCCCAACGGGGGTTACGCTATCGGTCATAATTTTTCCAAATAACACACATAAAGGCGATATTATAGCACAAAATGGCAAAAATGGCGAGTTTTATGCCATAAAATACGAACCTTTCTTTTTAAAAAATCATTAAAAATCAATAATTTAAAAATTTAATACCCCACAGTCTTTCACAATGTTCAAAAATTTAATAAGATACTTGAACAAATCCTAAAAGTTTGCTAATATATCGCCTTTATTGTGTTAGGCAACGTGTCTTCTTTATTTTATTGGGTAATTCGGTGGCTGCCTGAATTATCGCCTACACTAAGTTATTTTTATATCCATTTTTACTTTTTGTAAGGAAATCATCATGGCAAACTCAGCCCAAGCTCGTAAACGTGCACGCCAAAACGTAAAACGTCGTGCCCAAAATGCTTCTCAACGTTCTATGGTTCGTACCTACATCAAACGTGTGGTATCTGCTATTGAGTCTAAATCATACGATTTGGCGACCGAAGCGTATAACAAGGCCGTTCCTGTGATTGACCGCATGGCTGACAAAGGCATCATTCACAAGAACAAAGCTGCCCGCCATAAGAGTCGCTTAAACCAAGCCATCAAAGCCCTAAAAGCCTAATCAGCATTCATGCCAGTTGTGGCAAAAAGCTTAAAAGACCTTAATACTTAAAAGACCTTAATATTGATTAAGGTCTTTTTTTATTTGCAAGCAATAGATTTCATGTTAAAATCTGTAAATTTTTTCATCCTTGTTTCACACTTTTTAAGAATACGCCATGTCAAATACTCCAAAACCTACCACGCTCACACCTTGCCAGCCCCCAAGAGTTCATCTGCTCATTCATCAGCTAAACCGTGAAGCCAAATGGGCGATATGTCTTACGCTCATCTACATGACAGGTTGGGTGATTTTTAGCTATTTTGTACCAAATAAAACAGGAATTTTGGGCTTTCCTTTATGGTTTGAATTAAGTTGTATTTTTTTGCCATTGATTTTTATCTTGATGAGTATGGCGGTGTTAAAAGTGGTTTATAAGGACATAGAATTGGATGCTGATTTGACATCAAACAAAGGGGAGAATTTATGATTTTAAATGTCCAAATTCTCATTCCCCTTGTCCTGTATTTACTGTTTGTCTTTGGGGTGGCGTGGTATGCCTACCAAAAACGCTCATCAGGCAAATTTTTAAATGAATACTATGTCGGCTCTCGCTCTATGGGTGGATTTTTGCTTGCCATGACGACAGTGGCAACTTATATCTCGGCAAGCTCATTCATCGGAGGTCCGGGGGCGGCTTATAAATTTGGATTGGGCTGGGTGTTGCTGTCCATGATACAAGTACCTGCAATATGGCTCACGCTTGGCACACTCGGTAAAAAATTTGCCATGCTCGCACGCCAAACAGACAGCATCACAATTAACGACTTACTATTTGCCCGCTATCAAAACAAAATCGTGGTATATCTTGCTTGCCTATCGCTGCTGTTTGCCTTTTTTGGCATGATGGTGGTACAGTTTATTGGGGCAGGTCGACTTTTAGAGACCAGCTTGGGTTTGCCTTATGAATGGTCCATTGGCATTTTTGCTCTTGTGATTGGGCTTTATACTTTTATTGGTGGTTTTCGGGCGGTGGTCTTAACCGACACGATACAGGGCATGGTGATGCTCGTTGGCACCATACTGTTACTTGGGGCAACACTGATGGCCACAGGGGGCATTGACAATGCCATGACAACCTTAAACACCATTGACCCACGCCTGCTCACACCCACAGGGGTTGATGATAAGCTGTCAGCGACGTTCATGCTCTCATTTTGGGTATTGGTGTGCTTTGGTCTGATTGGTCTGCCCCATACGGCGGTGCGGGCGATGGCATATAAGGACAGTCGCTCGCTTCATCAGGGGATACTGGTGGGGACGGTGGTGATGACGGTACTGGTCTTAGGCATGCATCTGGCAGGGGTCTTGGCTCGTGCGGTCATACCTGAACTTGATGTGCCAGATAAAGTCATTCCCACGCTCATGATGACGGTACTACCGCCCTTTGTGGCAGGGATATTTTTGGCAGCACCGATGGCAGCAATCATGTCATCCATTGATTCCATGCTCATTCAGTCATCAAGCACGCTGATTAAGGATTTGTATCTATCCATCAAGCCTGATGCCATCCATAACGAACATAAAATAAAACGCTACTCTACCACGCTAACCCTTGGCTTTACTATAATATTGGCAATCGTTGCCATGCTAAATCCGCCTGACATGCTCATTTGGCTAAACTTATTATCTTTTGGCGGACTTGAAGCGACATTTTTGTGGGTGCTGGTATTTGGGCTGTATGATAAAAAAGCCAACGCCACAGGAGCGATTTGTTCCATGGTAGCAGGTTTGACAAGTTATGTCATCATCGCTTATTTCAAGATTGCCTTATGGGATTTACACGCTGTCGTGCCTGCACTTGTGATTGGGCTTATCGCATTTTTGGTGGGAAATAAGATGGGGCAGAATATAAAAAGCCCTGACGGACATTTGCTATAAACAGATAAACAGTTTTAATAAAATCGCCCAACATTCATTGGGCGATTTTGATGAATTTTATACAATCAGACCCTAAACTGTGGCATCAACGCTGGCACACCAGGGAACATACCTACCGAAGCCATGGCAAGGCAAAGTACCACAAATCCAATGACAGGAATGATTACTCTGCCTGACAGCCCCAACTGACGGCTACGTTCTTTATCCCCAATTAAACCTAAGTTATCAAGCATCATGGTCAGAGACCAACCAAATACAGGATTTACCAGTGCTGATGAGAATACCACAATACTGGCAGACTGTGCGGTCTTACCCTTACGAGTCATCTCCATGCCTGCTTCAAGCAGTGGTACATATACCGCCACGATAAGTGCTGTTGATAACACAGGTTGCCACACCGCCAAATCCATGGGGTAACCCCACACCGCCACCACAATACAAAAAATCGCAGTCAAGGCAGCACCAGCGGGAATCGGACGCTTGGCAATAGATGCAGGTACGATATATGTTCCCCACGATGATGTAAAGTTCGCCCCTCCAAGGACAGAGCCTACCATCTGACGCAATGAACAGGTTATGGTCGTATCATCAATACTCATGTGCGTACGTTCTGAGTGTTTGGGATAACTGATTTTTTGGAAAACCTGATGTCCCAAAAAGTCAGGTGTCCACATGGCAACCGCCAATACTGCAAAAGGGAATACCACGATAAACGCCTTCAAATCTGGCAGACCAAGCGTCCAACCTGTATTCTCCCCCCACCAGTACATTGGACTAAGAGGGGGCAATCCCGGTTCGGTCTTAAACTCAAACGGTGCTCCTAGGATAAATGCCAAAAAACCCGCCAACATACAGCCAATAGGCACAGCAAGCCAACGTTTTTGCCAATGCTCCAACAGGGCATACATGATGATGGTAGATAAAATAATGATAAAGGCGATGTGTGGCAGACCAATGCCATCTGCCCATGTTGTCATCTTTTTGACCTGACCTATTAGCCCAACAAAACCCAGATAGAGCAACAATCCTCCTGCCACCCCATTACTGGTAAGCCGAGTCATGAGACTGCCACCCTTTACCAATGCCAAAATCAGTCCAAACACACCAATGAGCACACCAAAGGCAAGTGGATGCCCTCCTGCCGCTACCACAATGGGAATGAGTGGAAGAAGAGGGCCATGCGTGCCTGGTAAGTTAGATGTCGGTAGGATAAATGATGAGAAAATAAGTACAAAAAATGCAGCAATAATCATCTCATAGCGGACGTTTTGCAAGATAAAATCTTCACCCAAGCCCAGCGGTGCGGCAAAGGCAGCTGCCATCGCTCCGACCATGACAATTTTGCCAATCGTCCCTGCCATTGCAGGAATGCTGTCTTCAAGCTCAAAACGATAATCACGAAATGGTAAATTAATGCCCCATCTTTTGGGTTTCATGATTTGCAATTCGTGTTGTAGATAAGCATCACGAGACTCAAAGGCAGATGATGGCTTGTGTAACTCTGCATAGCTTTTGGTTGCGTAATCTCGGATTTGCTCTTCGGTTAAATCAGATTGAACATTACTCACAAAAATCTCCTATTACTGTGAGAAAAATGCGTTTTAAAATCCCTGTTTTTTCATGAATTTGGTTAATATTCACATGCTAAATGCCCAAATCATGCCAAAAAACGTTTTTAAAACACCAAGCGACTCTTAGCCTGCCAGTCTACTGGTTCACCAACCAAACCATTTTTAAAAACCACATCATCTTAAAATGTTTTGATTGAATAAATTAATCGTACCAGCATCAATCGTACAGCATGAGTGCAATGCTGATTATAACTTGATTTTTTGATGCTGTCATGCTTTATTTGTAAGAAATCATCAAATCTATGTCAAGTGCCTAATTTTTAACAAAATTTAAACTCGTTTTGTATAAGTGATAAAAATTTGTTAAAATAAATCATCATAACAAAACAATCACTTCAAGGGCGTAACACATGACCACACCAACCACCCATCTTTGCCCCCAATGTAAAAAACCGACCAGTTGGTCTGACAATCCAAATCGCCCATTTTGTCAAGAACGATGCAAGCTCATTGATTTGGGGGCATGGGCAGATGAGTCATATCGTGTAGCAACTAACGACACGCCATTTAGCGATGAATTGCCAAAATAACGATGGATGTAGAAGCATTGCAAGTTCTTGGCTTGTCAGTTTTCATCTGGACTTGACTTATTGACAAACTCAGCAAACCATCATTTTATAATAAAACCACCAATTATTTAAAAAAATTTAAGGATTTTGTATGTCATCTCTTATGCCAACCTATGTCCGTCAACCCATTTCATTTGTGCGTGGGCAAGGGTCATATTTGTACACAGCATCTGGGACAGCTTATTTGGACGCACTGACAGGCATTGCCGTGTGCGGGCTTGGACATTGCCACCCTACCATC
The DNA here is from genome assembly GCF_001679005.1 of Moraxella nonliquefaciens. Lineage (GTDB taxonomy): Bacteria > Pseudomonadota > Gammaproteobacteria > Pseudomonadales > Moraxellaceae > Moraxella > Moraxella nonliquefaciens. The sequence goes on from NZ_LXTW01000032.1 coordinate 389,873, forward strand.
AGCCACGCCATGAAAGAGCAAGCCGATACGCTCATTCACACCAGCAATTTATATGGCATTGATTGGCAAGAAAAAGCAGGGGAAATTCTGTGTCAAAAAGCAGGCATGGATAAAGTATTTTTTGCCAATTCAGGAGCAGAAGCCAACGAATGTGCTCTAAAACTGGCTCGCCTATATGCCCATAATCAAGGAAAAATACGCCCCAAAGTCATCGTTATGGAACATGCCTTTCACGGTCGTACCTTACTTACTGTAACCGCCACCGCTAACATCAAGGCACGCTTGGGCTTTTTTACCTTGGATGATGATTTTATTCGTGTGCCATTTAATGACATCTTAGCCATCCAAGCACTAACAGATGACAAGGACATTTGTGCCGTATTTGTTGAACCCATTCAAGGCGAGGGTGGACTGCATACCCCTGATGATGATTATTTAGAAAAACTACAAAATATCTGCCATGCCAATGACTGGTTATTCATGCTAGATGAGGTTCAAACAGGCAATGGTCGCACAGGCAAATATTTTGCTTATCAACACAGTGATATCAAGCCAGACGTACTGACCACCGCCAAAGGATTAGGTAACGGCTTTCCTGTGGGAGCATGTATGGTATCAGGGTCTGCCAAGGGCTTATTTGGGGCAGGTTCACATGGTTCTACATTTGGTGGCACGCCATTTGGTTGTCGGATTGTGTGTGCTGTCTATGATGAACTGACCGATGAGGTCATGAAAAATGCTATGCGTGAGAGTGATTTCATCCGCCAAAGTGTAAATGAACACTTCCCACAAATAAAGATGCGTGGGCGTGGTATGATGATGGGTTTTGCCCTGCCAGATGGCACAGACTGCACGCACATCGTGGACATGGCTCGTGATGAGTTTTATTTGATTTTAAATGTAACAGGAGGTAATGTCATTCGTCTGTTGCCTGCTCTTAATATCAACCATGATGATACTGTCATATTGACCGACAGACTGATTGGTTTGTTAAAAAAACTGTTAGGATAAAATTGGTGAAAAATTTGACATATTTTGACAAATATTATTAAAAAACACCTAAAATTCATCCGATTTGGCAATACTTGTTGAAGTTTATTTTGGCAAAATATCATCCTTTACAATTCATCCAATACCATAATTAGGAATTATCATGAATAACATTTACCGTCAAACAGGAGCAAGCATTTGGGTCATCCTACCGTGGCTTATCGCCCTAGTTTTGGCCGCAGCTTTGATGCTATTGCTCACCAAGTACAATGCCATACCCCAAATCTACCAACCTCAAATCCCCAAAACCGAACAAATCTCCCCAAATGAACAAGGCGAACAAGCATGGCAGCCAACATTTGCCACGCCCAATACCCACCCAAATGCTGACACTGCCCCCACGATAGATTCTTATCATGATGCCGTGAGCCAAGCCAGTTTGTCCGTGGTCAATATCTACACCACTCAAAAGGTGCAAAACCCTTATATGGGAGACCCCATATTAGAACAGTTTTTTGAATACTATGGGCAAGGTCAAGAGATTGACAGGGGGGCAAGTTCTTTGGGTTCAGGCGTGATTGTATCCAAAGATGGCTATATCGTAACCAATGCTCATGTCATTGACAAGGCTGATGAAATTACTGTTGCCTTAAATGATGGACGTAAGGCACGAGCGATAATTATCGGAGCGGATGTAGAGAGTGATTTGGCAGTGATTAAGGTTGAGATGGACAACCTTATCCCGCTGGCATTTCGCCGTGAACCCATTCGTGTTGGTGATGTTGCTCTTGCCATTGGCAATCCCTTTGGTGTGGGACAGACCGTAACCCAGGGCATCATCTCTGCCACAGGTCGCTCTGGGCTCGGTCTGACCACTTTTGAGGACTTTATCCAAACCGATGCCGCCATCAATCCTGGTAACTCAGGGGGGGCATTGGTAGATGCCAATGGAGCATTGGTTGGCATCAATACCGTCATCTACTCTCGCTCTGGCGGTTCAATGGGCATTGGCTTTGCCATCCCCACAACCATCGTTGAACAGGTCATGAACGGACTGATTAGCACAGGCAAGGTTAGCCGTGGTTGGCTCGGCATAGAAATCGCCCCCATCAGAGACAATCCTACCAACCTAACCACTCATGAAGGTGTAGTTATCGCCAATGTCATGGCGGATGGCCCAGCAAGTAAAGCGGGTCTTAGGGCGGGCGATGTGGTACTGTCATTAGATGGCAAAACCATCAACAATGCCAACACGCTCATCGGTATCGTCTCAGCCAAAGCACCCAACAGCACACTTAGTGCGGTGGTCAAGCGTGGTGGTGATGAACATGAACTTATCATTACTGTCGGAGAACGCCCCAGTCGTGGCAATATAAACCGCCAAGACAGCCAACCAAATAATCGCACGCTTAGCCGTGAAGAACGTGCTTATCTTAATGAACTGTTTAATCAGCTTAATCGCATGCACGGACGTTAATATCAAGCCAAACACAATCTTTACGTTGGGTTTTTGCCAATTTTTAAAAATAAAATTTATCATTTATTAAACTTATCAATCATCCATCAACACATGAGAAAACCATGAACACACATATAAATGATGATAAAATTTTGGCTGTCCGCCGATTTTTATTAAACCTACAAGACAACATCTGTCAAGCCCTAGAAGATCAAGAACAAGCAGGTGGTGTTGATGGTGCAAGCTGTGCCAAATTTGTCAGTGATGTATGGGAACGCCCTGACGGTGGTGGTGGTCGCTCCAACGTACTCTCTGATGGCATGGTCATTGAAAAAGCTGGCGTAATGTTTAGCCACATTCACATACACGCTCTGCCCCCATCTGCCAGTGAGCGTCATCCCCAACTGGCAGGGGCACAGGCACAGGCAATGGGTGTGTCTTTGGTCGTTCATCCCAAAAACCCCCATGTTCCTACCAGTCATGCCAATGTCCGTCTATTCGTTGCCACGCCTGCCGATGGTAGTGACCCAATTTGGTGGTTTGGGGGTGGATTTGACTTAACCCCCTTTTACCCTGTCATGAGTGATGTTGTGCATTGGCATCGTGTCGCCCATCAGCTGTGCCAACCTTTTGGTGATGATGTCTATCCAACCTTTAAAGCGTGGTGCGATGACTATTTTTATCTAAAACACCGTGGCGAATGTCGTGGTGTGGGGGGGCTGTTTTATGATGACCTAAACACCACTACCCAAGGTTGGGATTTTGGACGTTGTTTTGCCTTTATGCAAGCGGTAGGACAAGGCTATCTTGATGGCATTATTCCCATTTTTAATAGCAACAAAAATACACCTTATACCGCTGATGAACGTGCCTTTCAGCTGTATCGCCGTGGCAGATATGTTGAGTATAATTTGGTCTATGACCGTGGTACGCTGTTTGGCTTACAGTCCAATGGGCGTACTGAGTCTATTTTAGTATCCATGCCCCCTTTGGCAAGTTGGGCTTATCGCTATGAACCCAAGATGGGTACGCCTGAGTTTGAGCTGACCGACTTTTACCTAAAACCCAGAAATTGGCTTAATTTGACGGACAAATACAACCCCCAACACCCTCAAAATACCTGATGCTTAAAATGCAAGTCGTCTTTGAATTCTCCAAAAGCCACCTTAAATAGGAAGCCTTATGAAAGCCATAAAATTAAAATCCATAAAACCTTTTGGTCTTATCAGTTTAGTTATTCTTAGTCTGGTTGCTTGTGGCGATAAAAGCTCTGTCAGTGCTGGTTCTGCCACATCAACCGACATCAAAGCTCGCCAAAACCTAATGCAAGATTGGCGTGCTGCCAATGACATTCTAAAAGGCATGATGGAAAACCCTGACAATTTTGATGCCGCCACTTTTAAGGAGCAAGCAGAGTTTATCAATGCCAGCACCGCCCAAATGTGGACATATTTTCATGATGCCAACGCCAAAGGTAACTCTGATGATGCTGTATGGTCAGATGCAACAGACTTTCAAGCCAAAAAAGACGAATTTGATGCTGTTATCCAAAACCTTGTGGCAACCGCCACCAATGCCCAAAATGCCGATGATGTAAATGTCGCTTTTGGGGCGATGGCAGAAAACTGCGGTCGTTGTCATAAGGTTTACAAAAAGTAACTACCCATCAACAACTGTTGAACGTATGAATGTCTCAAAACAAAAACAAAAAAAACAAGCTTAAACTAAGCTTGTTTTTTAAGGCATGGCATTTTAATCATGCTTTATCAAAATTTTCTTGGGCTTTGTCCCAGTTCACCACATTCCAAAATGCTTTAATGTAATCTGGGCGTTTATTTTGATATTTTAGATAATAAGCATGCTCCCACACATCAAGACCGATAATGGGCGTACCCTCGCATCCTGCAATATCTTTACCCATCAATGGGCTGTCTTGATTGGCGGTTGAGACAACAGCCAGTTTATCCCCTTGTTTAACCAACCATGCCCAGCCTGAACCAAAGCGAGTGGCGGCCGCTTTTTCAAATTGCTCTTGGAACGCTTCTACCGAACCAAAATCACGAACAATGGCATCTTTTAGCGAACCTTTTAACTCTGTGCCTGTTTTTAGCACTGTCCAAAACAGGCTGTGGTTAGCATGTCCGCCAGCGTTGTTGCGTACGGCTGTTTGTTTGTCAGCAGGGATTTTGTCAAGATTGGCAATAACCTCTTCGGCAGATTTGTCCGCCCACTCACTGCCTTCTAGGGCAGCATTGGCGTTATTTACGTATGCTTGATGATGGCGAGAATGATGGATTTCCATGGTTTCTTTATCAAAATGTGGCTCTAATGCATCATAGCTGTATCCAAGCTCTGGCAGAGTAAAAGACATAATAATTCCTTAATAAAATTGAGATTTAAAATTGGGATTAATTGCACAAATCATTGACTTGCATCATCAATATTAAAGGCAAAACTGGCAAATTTCAAGCGCTATTTTATCAGTTTACAAAAAACCAATCTATTAAACGATTATCATTATTAAAATATATGATTAAAACCATGATATCCATTTTTACGCATAATTTTTGCCACACATCAAATAAAAATGCTACAATATTACAAATTTTAACCCTCCATCATTATGGCAAAAAAAACCTCTTATGTCTGCCAATCATGTGGTGCTAATTATGGCAAATGGTCAGGGCAATGTGCCGACTGTGGCGAATGGAATACACTCACCGAAGCTCCCAATATTGCCATGCCACATCACAAAAAAAACACCGTCAAATCTCCCCCAAAAACTGCCAATTACGCAGGCGACAGCTCAGGGGTCATGACCCTTGCCAATGTCGGATTTTCGCTAGAAACACGCATGCCCACAGGCTTGGGTGAATTTGACCGAGTACTTGGCGGTGGACTTGTGGCAGGCTCGGTGGTGCTAATTGGGGGCGACCCTGGTATTGGCAAATCCACAATCTTACTACAAACTGCCATTAACATGGCAAGCAGTAACTCGCTGGCTGGCTCTGCCTTATACATCACAGGCGAGGAGAGTCTGTCTCAGGTTGCCATGCGTGCAGTGCGACTTGGACTACCAACCGATCGCCTAAGGGTACTTGCTGAAACCAATGTCGAGACCATTTGTATGGCACTTACCGCCGAACAGCCTGCCATTGCTGTCATTGATTCAATCCAAACGCTCTTTACCGAAGCCATACAGTCCGCCCCCGGGGGAGTTGCCCAAATCCGTGAATCCGCCGCCGTCTTAACCCGTTATGCCAAACAGACAGGCACGGCACTGTTTTTGGTGGGACATGTTACCAAAGAAGGGGCATTGGCAGGGCCTCGTGTGCTAGAACACATGGTGGATACGGTGCTGTATTTTGAGGGTGAATCAGACAGCCGTTTTAGAATGATTCGTGCCATCAAAAACCGTTTTGGGGCGGTCAATGAGTTGGGTATTTTTGGCATGACGGATACAGGATTAAAGGAGGTTGCCAACCCCTCCGCCATTTTTCTAAGCCGCTATGATAAGCCCATTGCAGGGTCGGTTGTGATGGTCAGCCGTGAAGGTACTCGCCCCCTACTTGTGGAGGTGCAAGCCTTGGTGGATGACTCTCAGGGTCAACCCAGACGCATGGCACTTGGGCTTGATTATCAGCGTCTGTCCATGCTCCTTGCGGTCATGCACCGTCATGGTGGCATCTATGCAAGCGGTCAGGATGTGTATGTCAATGTCGTAGGCGGTGTTAAAGTTATGGAAACTGGTTCAGATTTGGCGGTGCTGATTGCTTGTGCATCTAGCATCAAAGAAAAACCACTGCCTGTCAGACTGTGTGTATTTGGCGAGGTGGGGCTATCGGGGGAGATTCGCCCCGTGCCAAATGGTCAAGAACGCTTAAAAGAAGCGATGAAGCACGGTTTTACCCATGCCATCATCCCCAAAGCTAATATGCCAAAGACAGGCGATAAAAATTTTGCCAAAATCAATATCATCGCCACTGATAGGTTGGATGATGCCCTAATAAGAGCCTTTGAGCTGACATGATTTGGATTAAAAATGAGCAAATACCATCTGCCCCACAAATTCATCATGATAAAAATCACTTAAAAAATCACTTTTTTATAACACATATTTATAACGCCTATCACACCAAAAGACCATGCTATTATCTTTTTTAAAAAATATAACCTCCTATGGCATTCAATACAGCCTAATCATGATATTGCTTATTATGTGGCAAATGGTCATTGGATTTGGATTGATTCCTGATTATTTATTACCATCGCCATGGCAAATTGTTCAGGCGTTTATTGATGATTTTTATTTACTCATGAGTCATGCCAAATATACGCTGATTACTGCTTTTTTGGGTACAGTGATTGGGCTTGTGTTAAGTTTTGTATTATCCATTTTTATGGATTTTTCTAAAAAGTTTAGGGACATCGTCTATCCTGTTTTATTACTCAACCAAACCATTCCAACCATCGCCATCGCCCCATTATTGGTGATTTGGCTAGGCTATGGCATATTGCCAAAAGTGGTGTTGGTTGTATTGTCGGTATTTTTTCCCATGACCATTGCATTGGTGGATGGTTATCATTCTGTGCAAAAAGAACAATTAAATCTATTTCGTTCACTAAAAGCCAGTCATTACCAAACTTACCGCCATCTAAAAATACCATCTGCCATGGGGTATTTTTTTACAGGGCTAAAAGTGGCTTTGTCTTATGCCCTAATCTCAGCGGTAGTGGCAGAATGGCTCGGCGGTTATCATGGACTTGGGGTATATATGACCCGTGTGCGTAAATCATATGAACTTGATAATATGTTTGCGGTGATATTTTTTATCAGTTTTTTGACGCTTGTATTATTGGCAAGTGTGAAACTCATTGAAAGATGGGCGTTAAAATATCAATATCTAAAATGATTGTGTGATTTAGGCATTGCCAAAGCTACCCATTTGCTTTATAATAAAGCCCTTAGTCGGGGTGCTTTTTTAAGTTTCATACTGTCAAATTAAAAGCTGAGATGATACCCGTGAACCTGATACAGTTAATACTGGCGTAGGAAACTAAATGCTTGATTTTGCCTGATTTTTATTGTCGGCTTGACTGTATTTGCCTTTGGTTTATCCAAGGGTTTTTTTGATTATTAAATGGAGTTGTTATGTTAAATCAGTTAAGCCCAAAATTGTTATCCGTCATCGCTCTTGGGGCAAGTCTGTTGGTGGCAGGATGTAATAAACCTACCGACACACCCTCCAAACCCGCCCAAGAGCCTGCCAACACTGACAAACAAGAGCTTGTCATCGCCTTAGACTGGGTGCCAAACACCAACCACACAGGGCTTTATGTGGCACTAGATAAGGGCTATTTTGCCGAGCAAGGATTTGATGCCAAAATCGTTCAGCCATCTGAGGACAGTACCTCTACATTAGTGGCGAATGGGCGTGCTGATTTGGGGGTGTATTTTCAGCCAAACATGGTCAAACGTCTAAACAAGGGTGAACCAATCACCGCCATCGCAGCCATCGTCCAGCACAATAATGCAGGTCTGTTATCCCTAAAATCACTGGGAGCAAACACGCCTGCTGATTTGCATGGCAAACGCTATTCAACATGGGAGGACCCTGTGGATGACAAGACGGTAGCAAGCATTGTTGGTGAACCTCTAAACCCAATCCCAGGAGAGACCACGGATGCAACCACTGCCTTGCGTATAAACCAATTTGACTATATTTTGGCGTATTATAGTTGGGATGGCATCCATGCAGGACTAAAAGGCGTTGAGACCAATTTCTTTTATCTAAAAGACTCAAATCCTGTATTTGACTACTATGCTCCTGTCATCATCGCCAACAGCAATGAGCTACAAAAAGACCCCGAACGCTACAAAAAAGCCATGAATGCCATCTCAAAAGGCTATGTTTATGCCAGTTGGCACGCTGATGAAAGTGCCAACATTCTCATCAAGCACGCCCCTGAGATAAACGCTGACCTTGTCAAAGCCAGTCAGGCGTATATGTCAGAGCAATATTTGGCAGAAGATGGCAGTTGGGGGCGGTTTGACTATCAGCGTTGGGACAATTTTTTCAAATGGGTATACGACAATAAACTCATTGACAAGCCTTTTGCCCCACAAGCAGGGGTAAGTAATGATTATCTGCCAAATGATGGTAAGTGATGGTTTGGTCATTTTAAGTAATTTTAAATAAAATATGGTGTTATCACAGCATGATTGATGATGCCATCTTTTACCACCCATAATAGGGCATACCATGACGACCTCAACAGCCAAATTACAACTTATTGACATTTGTCATCAATTTGATGGTAAGGCATTATTTTCTGATTTATCCTTGTCCATTTTTTGTGGTAAAATCGTTGCCATTGTTGGTGCAAGTGGTGTGGGCAAGACAACCTTATTTAACATTGCATCAGGACTTATCACACCAACATCAGGCAAGGTCTTGATAGACGGCAAGGATGGCACAGGAAAAGCAGGCGGTGTGGGCTATATGCTCCAAAAGGATTTGTTATTACCCTTTAAAAGTGTGTATGATAACATTGCCCTGCCTTTGACCTTGCAAAATCTGCCAAAATCCGCCATTCATGACAAAATCATGCCTCTACTACCTGCCTTTGGACTTGATGAGCTATACCACAAATACCCCGCCCAGCTCTCAGGCGGACAACGTCAACGTGTGGCACTGCTTCGCACTTATCTAAGTAATGATGGTCTTATGCTTCTTGATGAGCCATTTTCAGCACTTGATTTTGTTACCAAAAATCAGATGTATGAATGGTTTGGGCGATTTCAAAAGGATAAAGAGCTTACATGTTTAATCATCACGCATGACATTGATGAGGCGATTTATCTGGCAGATGAATTATATGTGTTAAAAGGTTTGCCTGCCACGCTCGCTCATCATTTTGTCATTGACAAATCAGATGATTTTTTACAAAGTTTGGCGTATTTGACCCTAAAACAGCAGATACTTAGAGCCATACAAGACTAAATGATGACCCATTTAAGAGATTAACATTGAATAATACCCCATAAACCCCACATTATACCATTGGTAGTTACATATCAACTCCAAATCAACTCCTTTGGCGATTTAGTGAATTCGTTTAACAAATCCCCTTTTTTAGTAATAAATTTTACAAATAACAATTATGTCCTTATTTCGCTACTTTGAAAACCGCCTAACACCCTACCCCAACAGCCCCATGCCTACCCCCAACCCCAATGAACATGGGTTTTTTGCATTTTTATGGGCATGCACAAAAGGAGCAAGGATTTGGATTTCGGTGCGTATCGTTTTGTCAATACTGCTTGGTGTATTTGGCTCAATGCTGTTTGCATGGGCAGGGGATGTCGTGGATTGGCTAACCATTTATACCCCCCAAACTCTATGGCAAGAAAAAGGACAAACCATCATGCTCATCCTTGGGCTGTGCGTGTTGTCTATTTTTGGTGAGTTTATCGGTAATCTGATTCGCTTTCAAGTCTTGCAAGGGGTCATGCCCATGCGGCTACGATGGTGGTTTCATAAGCACATGCTGGGGCAATCCATGCAATTTTATCATGATGAGTTCTCAGGGCGTGTCTCTGCCAAAGTCATGCAAACCGCCCTATCGGTACGTGATACAATCATGACCATGGTGGAGATGGTGTCATTTGTCATGGCATATTTGGTAACCAGTGGTGTGATTTTGTTGGGGTTAGATATTTGGCTGTTTTTGCCGTTCATGGCGTGGCTTATCTGCGTGGTGGTGATGATGAAATTTTTCTTACCCCGCCTGCGTGAAACCGCCAGTAATCAAGCTGATGCCCGTGCCTTGATGACAGGACGTGTTACTGATGCCTATGCCAATATCAGTGCCATCAAGCTGTTTAGCCATTCCAACCGTGAACTCTCCTACGCCAAATCCGCCATGGATGAGTTTATGACCACAGTTCATGCCCAAATGCGATGGGTGTCCATCCTAGGAACAACGACCGAGATGCTCTCACTCATTATGATAGTCGGTAGTACTGCCATCGGTGTGTATCTGTGGATGATGGGCAAGGTGAGTGTGGGAGCGATTGCGGTGGCAAGTGGCATCGCTCTACGCCTAAAAGGCATGATTCAGTGGATCATGTGGGAGATGGCAAGTTTATTTGAACATATTGGCACCGTACAAGATGGCATGAAAACATTGACCACGCCTCACGCCATCACAGATAAAGCTGATGCTGGTGAGCTTGTGGTGGCACGGGGAGAGATTGCGTTTAAGGATGTCACCTTTAACTACGGACATGGCGAAGACAGAACCGCTTTATTTGATAAGTTCAACCTAGCCATTCAAGCTGGCGAAAAAATAGGCTTGGTCGGTCGGTCGGGGGCAGGTAAGTCCAGTCTTATCAATCTGTTGCTGCGTTTTTATGATGTGGATGGTGGTAGTATCAGTATTGATGGGCAAGACATCAGTGCCGTTACCCAAACATCACTGCGTCAAAACATTGGCATGGTTACCCAAGACACCGCCCTACTGCATCGTACCGTACGTGAGAACATCGCCTATGGCAAGCCTAACGCAACCGATGAAGAAATCATCGCTGCATCACGCCTTGCCCACGCATGGGATTTTATCCAAACCTTAGAGGACAAATATGGCAATAAAGGTCTTGATACCGAAGTGGGCGAACGTGGCGTAAAACTCTCAGGCGGACAACGTCAGCGTATCGCCATCGCTCGGGTCATGCTCAAAAATGCCCCCATTTTGCTCCTAGATGAAGCGACATCCGCCCTAGATAGCGAGGTAGAACATGCCATCACCCAAAGCCTAGATGAGATGATGAATAAAAAAACAGTCATCGCCATCGCTCACCGTCTCTCAACCATCGCAAGCCTTGATAGGCTCGTGGTCATGGATAAAGGTGAGATTATTGAGATGGGCAGCCATGACGAGCTTATCGCCAAAGGTGGGATTTATGCTAATCTATGGGCAAGACAATCAGGTGGATTTTTAGGTGAAATGTAGAACAAACACACTTAGCTACACAGTGTAACATAAATGACAATACCGTAACAATTCACCACCAAAACAACCTCTACTATATATAGATGATTAAGATAAATTTCTTATAATTTTTTAAATTTTTTTCAAAATTTTTTAAAAAGAGAATCATATGAAAACCCTACCTTTTTATAAAATGGCATTTAGTACCATCATTGCCTTGACCTCCCTGCCCATCATGGCTCAACCAAATACAGCAGGCATTGCTCCTACCATGCGTGGTGAATTAACCACACCCATTCATCATACCAATGCCGTCAATTTGCTTGACCAGCCTGTGATGGGCGTGCCATCCATCAATGCCAATGTCTCTAACATTAATCGCATTGCTACTGTCATCATCAATGCCAATAAAAGTGGCACTACTCGCCTTGATGTAAGCTTGATTGATGATTTTATTGAGAGTGTCTCACCAAACGCCCGCCACTACCCACCAAACTTTCCTAATCGTACCGCTGAATTTGTAACAAGTGAGAACATCAAATACCTCTCCGATTGGTTAGAACCCTACGCCAGTGCCAATGATGCAACTTTTGATATTATTTTGCGTGCTGCCAAAATCAACGGCATGGCCCGAAATCTAAATATTGGTACTGACTACACTCAACGTGCTAATAAATACATGGCAAAGGCCATCAATCTTGCCCCCAATGATGCCGAGGCCAATTTTCTATATGGCATGATGATTAGCGAAGGCGGTGGTTTTACCGAAGGACAAAAATACCTACAAAAAGCTGCAAAACTTGGTTATTTAGAAGCCGAACAAAGCCTTGCCCAAGCCGAACTGTTGGCAGACAATCATGCAGGGGCATTGTCTCGCCTAAAAGCCTTACAGAGCAAACATCCAACCCATGCCCAAATTGCCGAACAGGTTCGCATCGTTGAAAATGGCGGTTATTATATTTGGAACATTAAAAACAACAATATCAAAGTTAAGCCGTTACAATGAACCAAATTAAGAGACAAATACCCACCGAGACTTTTAAAAATAAATCCATCAAACATTTCTTTTGGTGGATTTTTTGTGTAAAATTGTTGGGAAAATACTGGAAAAATGTTGGCATAATTCATCACACCTTAAATCCTTTTAAATCCTTAAATGAGTTTTGTGGAGATTGATTGCAATTTACAAAATAAGGCAGGATGTTTAGACAACCATCATTGATTTGCACGCCCAAACCAATCATCTTAACAATCAACACAATAAGACCTCACATGAACACAAAATACCCCAAGCTTATTCTAAGTTTCGCCCTAACCCTTGCCATCACAGGATGTAGCACGCTTCACAAGCCCAAACAAATCCAATCTAAAATCATCGAAACTCACCGTGCCAATATTACCACCCACTCACAAATCAGTGCTGTGGCAAGTGGCATCTTACTATCATCGGGTCTTAGTCAAGATGAGTGTATGAGTGCCTTTGATGACTGTCTAGATAAGGTCAAAGAAGTACTTGCCTTTGGCAATCCACAGATTACCATCAATAATCAACAACATATTGCCAAACCGACCCTCGCCCTACTCGCTGAACTATACTATGCCAAAGCCCTAGACCTTGACAAACAAGATGCTTGTCAAAACCCCATCCGCCCCCCACTAGACCCCTATTATGCCAACGCCCCACTATCTGACAGTGAACAGGCTGACAAACAAAGACAACGCCATGCCTGCTTATCTGGCAGGCGAGATGCCATCAAATCAAGTATTAACCACAGCTATGCCTATTTATTCTATGACAGTCTGACAGGACAGCAGACCACATCGCCTTTGGTTAGTGAAAGCGATATCAAGGCTCAGGATTTGTATCACGTGGCAAGCAATGCCTTAATTGGCGAACTGTACAAAACCCAAGATGGCATCTTTGACAATACTCATCAGCAAGACCATGGTCTTAGTCCAACCAATAACCATGGTCATATTCTTGTCAATAGCCATCATAGCGATGATATGACCGTCAATCTCTACCTTGCCAAAGACCCCAGCTACATGGCAATTTTAGGCGAACATTCACACCAACAGGATTTACTCTCTGATTTGGTCTCAGCTTATGATTCACGTTTAGCAGACCTAAATACCACCAGCAGCCGAGCAGGTTTGGGTGTGCCTTATGTGAGTGTACTGTCCCAACGCCCAATGATTACCCTAAGAGAGCTGATCAGTCAAAACCAATCTGCCAACTCATCCAACCTACCAACTCATATCACCGATACAAACACCAACCCAAGCATTGATAATATCAAAGCAAACAACCCCCTACTCAGTCAGAACCTTGACAGCATCGCCAGTCGCATTCACCCCATCGGACACATACTGCTGACAGGTGTGGTCAAGCCCCAAGGCACACAGTTATCTGATGTGCTCTCTACAAACGTGCTGGATGTGCATTTTTTTAACCCTTATAAGACCAAAAATATTGAGATTTTGGGTAAAAATTACCCCCTATCAGCAAACTTCTCAGCAGGTTACGCCCTATGGCTTGGCGAGAATCAATTGCAAGGTGTGAGTATTTTAAACATGCTCAACAAAAACACCGCCAGTCTGCCCCAACTGTTCATGTTAAAACCTTATGACCCCAATCAAAAGGTCATCATCATGATACATGGTCTGGCATCTAGCCCTGCCACATGGGTCAATCTCACCAACAATCTCTTTGGCGACCCCATCATACGTGATAATTATCAAGTATGGCAAATATTCTACGCCACCAACCTGCCCATGCTTGAAAACCGTCATCAAATCCATAAAATCATCACTGCCGCCTACGCACTCACCGACCCCAATGGTACACACCCTGCCAGTCGCCACAGCGTGATTATCGGACATAGCATGGGAGGCATCATGGCACGCATGCTCGTCTCTGATGATGATTTGTTGCCCAGACTAAATGATTTGGACAAATTAGATGATTTGGTAGGCATCAAACAGCCAAATAATGGCTTAGACAACTTAGGTCATGGTTTAAATGATGGCTCAAATCACATTTTAGACGGCTTAGATAGTGATAATCACCCAAACAAACCTACCATCAGCCAAACTCACTCCCATCATAACAGTCATGATAATGCCATGGTAGACCAGCTGACAAAGAGCACTTACTCAGAATATTTCAACAACCGCTTTACCCTGCATGCCCTACCACAGGTTGATACAGCAGTGTTCATCTCCGCCCCTTTTGCTGGTACGGATTATGCTGATCGCTGGTTTAGTCGCTTTGCCCGCCGTGTCGTACGCCTGCCCGTAGACATCACCAAAACCGTAACAGGTGCTATCACAAACAGCGGGCAGATGGACAGTACCGAGCTTCAAAACAGCACCATCGGTTCACTGTACTTACAAAATGGGCCAAGCCAACTGTCCGACCAATCCGCCTTCATCAGACTCACCAAAGAGCTTAGCATTAATGACAATGTCATCTATCATACCATCATGGGAGACCGTGCTGGTAATGCTCAGAATGTGCAAGGCAATTTGGTTGGACAAAATTTTTCTGATGGCATTGTTCCCTATGACAGTTCTCATTTGGATGGAGCGTTTAGCGAAACAGTCATCACAGGCGGACATAGTATT
The DNA here is from genome assembly GCF_001679005.1 of Moraxella nonliquefaciens. Classification (GTDB taxonomy): domain Bacteria; phylum Pseudomonadota; class Gammaproteobacteria; order Pseudomonadales; family Moraxellaceae; genus Moraxella; species Moraxella nonliquefaciens. The sequence goes on from NZ_LXTW01000032.1 coordinate 404,943, forward strand.
CATGAAAACCCCAAAACCATTTTACAATTACGTAAAATCCTACACGAGCATCTGGCACGTCACGGCAATCATAAGATAACAGATGTGGCAAATGACGAAAAAGACGAGCAAGACAGGAAAGATGGGCAAGATAAAGAAAGTGGGAAATCCACAACAGATGATATTAACGAAAAAAGCATTAAAGAAGAGATAAACGCCAATCTCAATTAATATGGCAAGTTTTTGATGATTGGGAGTTTTTTTGAGACATAAGGGCAAATCATGTTTGTCCTTGATGGATTGCTGATATAACGTTAAAAATGGCGTTTATTTTACAAACCAATCAAACACCCAAAGCCCTACGCCATCACTGTCCACCGCCCCAATCACCGCTTGCACTTTGTCATCGATATACCGCCAATCGCCAAGTACCATGCGTTTTTTACCGCCCAATTTATGAACATTGGGGCGGTGTGTGTGTCCGTGTAGCAGAATGTTGCATGTTTTTATGGCTTGATTGACCGCTTGTGTGTTTACATCCATGATGGCGGTGGATTTTTGGTGTTTGTGGGATTTGGTTTTGATTTTGATTGTTTGGGCGAGGCGTTGGCGATAAGCTAGGGGCTGTTTTAAAACCAGCCAAGAGATGACAGGGTTTTGGATGATTTTTCGGTAACGCTGATACGCCTTATCATCGGTACATAGCCTGTCGCCATGTTCTAGGCGGATAGTTATGCCATTTAAAAGTGTTAAAAAATGCGGTTCTTTGATAAGTATGCCATTAAAGGTATCGCACAGGCTTTGGCGGATGGTAAAATCTCTGTTGCCGTGCATGACATAAATGGTGGTTGTTGTAGATAGGGTTTTTAAGGCATTTAAAATGGGCGTTAAAAAATGCCGTGCTTTTTTGTCATCGGATAAGGTCAAATAATCATCATCGCCAATCCAACCGTCCAGCCAATCGCCCAAGATATAAAGGCTTTGCAAATTTGGCAAAACGGACAAATCTTGCACCAACGCCAAAAATGCCTCATTTAGGGCAGGCGTATCACTTGACAAATGCAAATCACTGACAAATACCGCATTAATGTCATGGGGGCGAGTGGTTAAAAGATGGTCAAATCGTTGCATAGCAAAGCTTTATAAATGATAAAAAAGGGCGAACATGATTCGCCCCTACAACCAAAATAACTTAGGTTAATTATTGGCTGATTATTTGGAAATCACTTTGGCGGAGTTAATCACAACTGGCGTGGTCGGTACGTCTGCATGATGACCATAACGCCCTGTCGCCACGCCTTTGATTTGGTTGACCACGTCCATGCCGTCTGTAACCTTACCAAAGACTGCATAGCCCCAGCCTTGTGGTGTTGGGCTGGTGTAGTTCAAAAAGTCGTTATTTTTGACGTTGATAAAAAATTGGGCAGTCGCTGAATGTGGGTCTGATGTACGTGCCATGGCGATGGTGCCAACGTCATTTTTTAGACCATTATCCGCTTCATTTTTGATGGGTGTGCCTGTACGTTTTTCATTCATCTTACTGTCCATGCCACCGCCTTGTATCATAAAGCCGTCAATCACACGATGAAAAACCGTGCCGTCATAATGACCGCTTTCAACATAATCAAGGAAGTTTGCCACCGTAACAGGGGCTTTTTGGGCATCAAGTTCAATGACAATCGCACCGTGTGTGGTATCAAATTCTACAATGGGCATGTCCATAGGAACTCCTTTAAATTCAAATTAAAAAAAGATGGCATAGTATAGCATAAAATCACCAACATTTTGACAAATAACACAAAAAACAACAAAAGCATGCAAAAGAGCATCAGACAGTTAGGGAGCAGACTTTTAAAAATCATCGTAAATTCAATCAATCATCCAAAAATCTCATTTATTTTTTGCCACTTATGGAATTTTTATTTTGTCAATTTACATAAAAATTATGCTAAAATAATAAAATTTACGCTTTTAGATTTTTAAATACTTTTAGATTTTTAAATAATGGAAAAACCCATGACCGATTTACCTGAAAAAAACGACTTTATCCGCCAAATCATCCGTGATGACCTAGCAAGTGGTAAGCATGACAGCATCTTGACCCGTTTTCCTCCTGAACCAAACGGCTATTTGCACATCGGACACGTCAAATCTATTTGTCTAAATTTTGGTGTGGCACAAGAATTTAATGGGGCGTGCAACCTGCGTTTTGATGACACCAACCCCATCGCTGAAAATCAAGATTATGTAGATAGTATCAAGGCAGACGTGGCATGGTTGGGTTTTGACTGGGCAGCAGAGGTGCGTTATACCTCGCATTATTTTGACAAATTATATCAGTGGGCGGTAAAACTCATCAAACAAGGCGATGCCTATGTAGATTTGCAAACGCCTGACGAGATTCGTGAACATCGTGGTGGTTTTGGCAAGCCATCTGTGGAATCGCCACAACGTAACGTCAGCATCGATGAAAATCTGTCCCGTTTTGACGACATGAAAAACGGTAAATACAAAGAAGGCGAGGCGGTACTGCGTGCCAAAATTGACATGAATCACACTAACATAAACATGAGAGACCCTGTCATCTATCGTATCATGCACGCAAACCACCATCAAACAGGCGATACATGGTGCATTTATCCCATGTATGACTACGCTCACCCCTTGTCAGATGCCCATGAGGGAATTACGCATTCTATCTGTACGCTTGAATTTGAAGACCATCGCCCTTTTTATGATTGGCTGGTAGAAAAAGTGGGCTTTGATGTACCACCCAGACAATACGAATTTAGTCGCCTAAACATTGACCATACATTGACGTCTAAACGTAAATTAAAACGCCTTGTGGATATGGGTGTGGTATCAGGTTGGGATGATCCACGCATGCCAACCATTGCAGGCATGAGAAGACGTGGCTATCCTGCCGAGGGTTTGCGTGATTTTTGTGAACGTATTGGCGTGTCTAAGGCGGACGGTGTGGTAGATTTTCGCCAATTAGAATTTAGCATCAGAAGCGTACTAGAAAATACCGCCAATCGTGGCATGGCAGTGCTAAATCCATTAAAAGTTACCATCAAAAATTTTGATGAAGCGGTGGTTGATTTTGAAAAACTTAAAAAAGACACGGTCAAAGCTCGCTTAGATGATGGCGTATTGTGGCTTACTCAGCCCAAACACCCCCAAGCGGATCATGGTGAACGTGAGATTCCCTTTACCAGAACCATCTATATTGATAAATCTGATTTTAAAATCACACCTCCAAACGGTTATAAACGCCTATCACCCCAAAACCCCGAAATCCGCCTGCGTAACAGCTATGTATTAAAAGTTGAAGAATACATCACAGACGATGCAGGTGAGGTGGTAGAACTCATCGCCAGCATTGACCCCAAAACACTGGGCAACAACCCAGAAGGACGTAAGGTCAAAGGCGTGATTCACTGGGTATCGGCAAGTCATGGTGTGCCTGCTACCGTGCGACTGTATGAGCATTTGCTCCTTGAAGATGATGAGATATCCGATGAACATTTTGCCAGCATTAAAACAGCAAATCCAGATGCTGATGATGACGCATTATGGGTACTCACCCATGTCAATCCCAATTCCATCAAGGTTATCAATGCCATTGTAGAGCCGTCATTGGCACAGGCACAAGGCGATGACAAGTTCCAATTTGAACGTGAAAGCTACTTTGTGGCGGACAGCGTGGAGCATAGCACCGATAAACCTGTGTTTAATCAGATTGTGGGATTAAAAGACGGATTTAAATAATGTTTAGCAATTTTAAAATTAAACGAAAGCCAAACGTGGTGTTTGGCTTTTTAATTCCATTGCCCAGCTTTTAACTCGTTCATTTTACATTCTCATCACTCGCCTCATAAATGGCAAAAAGCTCATCATCGCTTAGCACCGTCTCAGCAATGGGAAAAAGCTCTCGCTCTTCAAAGCGGATATGGTCATACAACGCATTTGCAAGCTCCTTGACATCGTCGACGCTTGGGTCGGTATTGACAAGTAGGCTCTCAATGTATTCATGCTCATCAAGCATTTGCTTTGCTAATTTAACCGCTTTGTCATCGGATAATTTTGTCAAAATTACATCGGCAAGGCGTGTCCGCTCAATCTCAAAATGCGTGGGAATGGCAACGGTCAGATACTCCACCAAGGCTTGATGGTGGATAAGTTTGTCATCATCGGTGGCGGATTTGCCTTTGTTGGCGATGACCAAGCCTAAATGGTGCTGACGAGATAAGGGCTGTAAGGTAGGATGTCGTTTCATGGGGGCTCCTGTTTGTTAATTAAGTTTTAGGTAGTAGTCTAAAAAGTATGCTGAACTAGGTTTCCCAAGCTCACCACGAACGGTTTTCTTAATAGCATACTTTTTAAACCAGAACCAAATTTTATTATAAAATAAAAAAACCACAAACACTAGGGCGATGTTTGTGGCAAAAACCGAGAAAATGGTTTTTAAAATCAGGCAGGTTACTGCGATGTCTTATGACGGACAATCTGATAACGTCTGCCCAAATACCAAATCGGTGCGGAGATGATGTGGATAAGACGAGTAAATGGCACAAGCAGAATCAGCGTTGTCCCTAAGAACATGTGCAACTTATAAATCAGACCTGCATCCTCTACCAAAGACGCCGCATAAACAGGTCGCAAGATGGCAAGGTTTTGAGCCCAACCTGCAAGCGATACCATCAGTGCTCCATCTTTATGATGTGGATATGAAAAAATCGTACCAAGTCCCATAAGCAACTGCACCAAAATGATAACAAGTAACATTTTATCGCTAAATGTAGACGTATGACTCACCCGTGGGTCGGTAAAACGCCGCCAAATCAGCATAAGCAATCCCACAAGACACATCACACCTGCAATACCGCCTACGATGACTGCAAGGAGTTGTTTTTGGGGAGCGGTGATGATACGTTCATAGACAAAATGGGGGGTTAGCATGCCAAAGAAATGCCCCAACAGTACCACAAGAATGCCAACATGGAATAAGTTGCTCGCCACACGCATTCCCTTATCATTTAGCATTTGGCTTGACCCTGCACGCCATGTATACTGCGACAAGTCAAATCTTGCCCAACATCCCAAAATACATACCGTCAAAGCAATATAAGGATAGATGCCGTATAAAAATATGTGCATCCAGTTTTCCGGGGTTACAGCTGCGATTGCGGTTATCATGATAACACTCCTTGGCTAACGGTTTTATTGGTTTTAAAATCCACCCAATGCACAGGGATTTCGCTCTCATTTTGGGCTTGTCTTGCTAAGGTCTCAGCGATGCGGACATCGGTTTGGCTTGATGGACAACGCTCTTCTTGCTTAGCCGCCAAAAAGTCCACGGCTTCTTCTTCCCATTCCTTATCAATGGCATCAAAAGTTGTATCATCAACTTTTTCTTTGCCCATCTTGGCAAGCTCTTCATCAATGATGGTCAAAGGCTTACCTGCGATTTGTAGTAATGCTTTAAACAGCCCAGCATAGTCGCTGTTCTTGTCCACAAGTCTTGCCCCAAGCAAGGCGATGATATGACTAACATCAGCAATGTCCATGCGAATCTCAATATCATCTGCCATGCCAGCCTTATAAGACAAAAATTCTAAATACATGGGTAAATAGTCAGGCAATTCTTTAACATCAATGGCAAAACCTGCCTGCTCATACTGCCCCATCAAATCAACCATTGCTTGCCCACGGTCTCGGCTCTCACCATGTACGTGTTCAAACAACCAAAGAGACAACGAACGCCCGCGTTCAAACAAGCTGTCATAGACCGATTGGGATTCAATCGCCCCTTTATTTGATAACTCATCAATAAAGGCATTAATTTCATGGCGAACATTGGGACTGATGAGTGTTGATGTTGCCACAATATCCTTGCACGCATTTAAAGTATCATCAGTAAACAGCTCATCAGATGGATAATCCATCAGCAGGCTTATCACTTTTAGTAATTTAAAATCAAGATGATTCATATCACTCTCCACATCAATGCTCCCACGTCTGCACAGTCTCTATCATCTCACGACGATTGGATTTGCGTTGACCGAACATACTGACGTCATTATTACCTGTGCAGCCATTACCAAAGGTAAAACCACAGCCATTTCTGTCAGCAAAAGCATCAGACAATGCCTCTTCACGGTGAGCCGTTGGGATGACAAAACGATCTTCGTAGTTAGCGATTGCCAAATAGCGATACATCTCTTCTACTTGATGTTTGCTTAGACCCACCTCATCGAGAACCGCTTGACTCTCAACCTTATCCACAAGTTGCATGCGTTTATAAGAACGCATGGCAAGCAGACGTTTTAGGGCAAGTTTGATGGGGGCTTCATCGCCTGCTGTCAGCATGTTCGCCAAATATTTGACAGGAATACGCAGGCTATCAACATCAGGGATAAGCCCGTCCATGCCTACTTTGCCCGCTTCGGCGGCGTTTTGGATTGGCGATAGCGGTGGCACATACCATACCATCGGTAAGGTGCGGTATTCTGGATGCAAAGGCAGGGCAAGTTGCCAATCCATTGCCAGTTTGTATACAGGTGATTTTTGGGCGGATTCAATGACGCTCATGGGTACGCCATCTTTTAAAGCTTGCTCAATGACGGCAGGGTCATTGGGGTCTAAGAACACATCAAGCTGGGCTTTGTACAGGTCTTTTTCATTTGGGGTGCTGGCAGCTTCTTTTATTTTATCAGCATCATACAATAGCACACCAAGATAGCGAATACGTCCAACACAGGTCTCAGAGCAGATGGTTGGCTGACCCGATTCAATACGTGGATAGCAGAAAATACATTTTTCAGATTTGCCCGATTTCCAATTATAATAGATTTTCTTATAAGGACAACCTGAGATACACATACGCCAGCCACGGCATTTGTCTTGGTCAATAAGTACAATGCCATCTTCTTCACGCTTATAGATGGCTCCTGATGGGCAAGATGCCACGCACGTTGGGTTTAGGCAGTGTTCACACAAACGTGGCAGATACATCATAAAAGTGTTTTCGTATTCGCCATAAATGTCAGCTTGAATCTGGTCAAAGTTCTTATCGGCACGACGTTTGGCAAATTCAGAACCTAGAATTTCCTCCCAGTTAGGCCCCCATTCAATTTTTTGCATACGCTTACCTGTGATAAGAGAGCGTGGGCGAGCAATGGGCTGATGATCTCCTAGTGGGGCGGTGTGTAGATGCTGATAATCAAAATCAAATGGCTCATAATAATCATCAAGGGTTGGCAGGTCAGGGTTGGCAAAGATATTTGCAAGCACACGGAACTTACCCCCAATTCTTGGGTTGATAGAACCGTTGGCGTTACGAATCCAGCCACCTCGCCATTTTTCTTGGTTCTCCCATTCTTTGGGATAGCCGATACCAGGCTTGGATTCTACGTTGTTAAACCACGCATATTCCATACCCTCACGGCTTGTCCAAACATTTTTGCAAGTAACAGAACAGGTGTGGCAACCGATACATTTATCAAGGTTTAGCACCATGCCAATTTGTGAGCGAATTTTCATAGGTTTCCCCTTATGCCTAGTTCTTATAAATTATTAACATTTAAAGAACATCGGTAGGTCAAAATTTGGTTTAGTTTACCCCTTTTGTCAAAGGCTTACCATGCCACCAAAAGGGATAAACTTAGCGTTTTATCAGCCCAAAGTAGTAGGCAATGGAGCTGGCAGACTGTCATCAGGTTTACCTTCTAGCCAGTCAATATTTGCCATCTTACGCACGACGACAAACTCATCACGGTTACAGCCGACCGTACCATAGTAGTTAAAGCCGTACGCTTGATGAGCATAACCGCCAATCATGTGCGTAGGTTTTAGGATTGCTCGGGTAACTGAGTTGTGAATGCCGCCACGAGTGCCTGAATTTTCAGAACCTGGGATATTAACCAGTTTTTCTTGGGCGTGATACATCATGGTCATGCCCTCTTTGACACGTTGTGAGACAACAGCACGAGCGGTGATGGCACCGTTATGGTTAAAGACCTCAATCCAATCGTTATCTTCAATGCCTGCTTTTTTGGCATCAATCTCACTCATCCACACGATAGGCCCACCACGACCTAAGGTCAGCATCAATAGATTCTCTGAATAAGTACTGTGAATCCCCCATTTTTGATGTGGTGTCAAAAAGTTAAGCACAATCTCTTTGTTGCCGTTGGACTGATAGCGTTTTAACTCGTCTGTGGTTCTGGTGTCAATCGGTGGGCGATACTGCTGTAACTGCTCACCAAATGCCTGCATCCAAGGATGGTCTTGATAGAACTGTTGACGACCTGTGATGGTACGCCAAGGGATGAGTTCATGTACGTTGGTATACCCTGCGTTATAACTCACCTTGTCAGATTCCAGTCCCGACCACGTTGGTGATGAGATGATTTTACGAGGCTGGGCGACAATATCACGAAAACGGATTTTTTCATGTTCGGAGGATTTGGCAAGGTGCGTATGATCTCGCCCTGTGTTACTTGACAAATCCGCCCATGCTTTGACCGCAACATGTCCGTTGGTCTCAGGAGCAAGCATCAGCACGGTCTCAGCAGCATCCACGGCGGTGTTTATGCGTGGGCGACCATAGGCCACGTTATCTTCGGTAACGGTGTAGTTAAGATCACCTAATAGCTTAATCTCTTCTTTGGTATCCCATGTAATGCCTTTTGAGCCATTGCCCAGTTTGTCCATGAGTGTGCCTAGCGATGTAAATTTGGCATAAGTGGATGGATAATCACGTTCCACAACCTTGATGTGTGGGCAGTTTTTGCCAGGAACTGGACGTACGCCTTGGGTCTTCCAGTCGGTACCACCAAAGGGCTGGGCAAGCTCACCCTCGCTATCGTGTTGCATGGGTAGGGTTACAATATCTGTCTCCACACCAAGATGACCAACAGACAACTCGGAGAATTTTTTGGCGATGAGTTTGTAGATTTCCCAGTCTGTCTTAGACTCCCACGCAGGGTCGGTAGCGGCTGTCAAGGGGTGAATAAAAGGGTGCATGTCAGAGGTGTTTAAATCATCTTTTTCATACCATGTGGCGGTTGGTAGTACGATGTCCGAGTACAAGCAAGTGGATGACATTCTAAAATCAAGCGTGGTAACAAGGTCAAGTTTGCCCGTTGCCCCATTTGGTTCAAAGTCAATCTCAGTTGGGCGAATGCCATCATGAATGGTCTCCTCACCCAAAATACCATGCTTGGTGCCTAGCAGGTAATGAAGCATATATTCATGCCCCTTACCTGATGAACCAAGCAAGTTTGAACGCCAAATAAATAGATTACGTGGAAAGTTGGCTGGATTATCAGGCGACTCGGCAGCAAAACGCACTTTGCCACTTGCCAAATTATCCACAACATAACTCTCAATGTCTTGCCCCGACGACTTAGCAAGGCGACCAAGCTCTAAGGGATTCACATTAAGCTGTGGAGCAGATGGCAACCAACCTGCACGCTCGGCACGCACATTATAATCTAGCATGTGTTCAGGAAAATGCGATTTATTGGCATGTGCTGATAAAATGTCATGGGCAGAGACTTTCTCATGTCGCCATTGTGAGCTGTGATTATAAAAAAAGCTCGTGCCATTCATGTGGCGTGGCGGTCTGTGCCAGTCTAGGGCAAAGGCAACAGGTGCCCAACCTGTCTGCGGTCTTAGTTTTTCTTGACCAACATAATGAGACCAACCACCACCTGACTGACCGATACAGCCACAAAGCATCAGCATGTTGATAGCACCACGGTAGTTCATGTCCATGTGATACCAATGGTTTACCCCCGCTCCGATGATGATCATGGATTTGCCATGTGTCTTATCGGCATTTTCAGCAAATTCACGAGCGATTTGGATGACTTTTTCACGGCTGACGCCTGTGATTTTCTCTTGCCAGGCGGGTGTGCCTGCCACGGTTTCATCATTATAATCATCCGTTACATGTTGGTTACCTACGCCATTATCCACACCTAGGCTAGCAAGCATTAAATCAAACACCGTAACCACTTTGACCGTCTTACCATCTGCCAACACCAAAGATTTGCAAGGCACGTTTTTATACTGGATGCTGTCACCTTGGGCTGCGGTAAAGTAAGGATGTTCATCACCGCCAAAGTAATCCATACCAACGGTTGTTATCTCACCTGAGTCTTTTAGAGTTAGGCTTAGGTTTACGTCTGTATTATTTGTACCCTCTTTATTCTCTAAATTCCAACGACCACTCTCACCCCAACGGTAACCAATTGCTCCATAAGGCGACACAAGTTCACCATTATCATTGACGGCGATGGTTTTCCATTCAGGGTTGTTGTCTTGACCTAGGTTATCCACTAAGTCAGATGCACGTAAAAAACGCCCTGCTCGTGCTGACTGCCCTTCACCCTCTACCATGACAAGCATGGGCAAATCGGTATAGCGTTTGGCATAATCGATAAAATAGGCACTTGGATTTTTTAGATAAAATTCCTTGATAATCACATGACAAAACGCCTGTGCCAAAGCTGCATCTGTGCCTTGTTTTGGGTTTAGCCATAGGTCGCACAGTTTGGCAATCTCGGCATAGTCAGGTGTGATGGCAACTGTTTTTGTGCCTTTGTAACGTACTTCGGTAAAAAAGTGAGCATCTGGGGTACGGGTTTGGGGCACGTTTGACCCCCATGCGATGATGTAATCAGAATTATACCAATCGGCAGCCTCTGGCACGTCTGTTTGTTCACCCCATGTCATCGGAGATGCTGGCGGTAAGTCGCAATACCAATCATAAAACGACAAACATACCCCACCGATGAGCGACAGATAGCGAGAACCAGCGGCGTAGCTTATCATACTCATGGCAGGAATGGGTGAAAACCCGATGATGCGGTCAGGGCCAAAGGTCTTAGCGGTATAAATGTTGGAGGCGGCGATAATCTCAACAACCTCATTCCATGATGAACGAACAAAACCCCCCATGCCACGCTTGGATTTATATTGTTCGGTCTTAGCTGGGTCGGTTACGATACTCGCCCATGCATCCACAGGATTTTTGTAAGTTGCTTTGGCCTCACGCCACAGTTTTAACAGAGGCTTACGTACTTTGGGGTATTTGACACGGTTGGCAGAATACATATACCAACTATAAGATGCACCACGAGGGCAACCACGAGGTTCGTGGTTGGGCAAATCTGGGCGAGTGCGTGGGTAGTCGGTTTGCTGAGTCTCCCACGTTACCAGACCATTTTTGACATAGATTTTCCATGAACATGAACCTGTGCAATTCACGCCGTGAGTGGAACGGACAATTTTGTCAAACTGCCAACGACTGCGGTAGCTGTTTTCCCAATCACGGTTTTCATCACGAATCTCACCATGTCCATCAGCGTATTCGCCCGTTTTTTTCTTAAAAAAACGAAATTGATCTAATAAATGGCTCATAAATCCCCCTTGTGGGTTGGCTAAACTTAAAAAGTTTTTGGCTAAATTAATGAGCTTACTATAAAGAAAAGCGTCAAGCTAGGGTATTAACTTGACGGCTAAGGGGATAATACTAAGGGATTACTAACAACTGTCCAAAAATATCTGCTTTGCCCAATAATCCCATCACAGGGTTGTCCCAAACGCCTATGATGGGATTTTATAAACAGGCAAACGTGCTAATTATTCTTGGGTTATGATAATTGTAAAGTTTTGTAGTCATAGACAAACATCACATTAACAAGGATACTGTGCCCCTTTACGACCATAATACCACCATGTAATCATAAGGCAAATCACATAAAAGACGATGAGCATGATAAGCGTACTATTTACCCCAAACCAGCCAAACATCTTAGGGATGAAAAACCCCCCATAAGCAGCAAATGCTCCTGTAAACCCAACCACCGCCGCCGATTCTTTTCTGGCGACATTGATAAGGTCGGGCGAGTTTTTGCGTTCGTGAAGTGTGCGAAAAATGACAGGAATCATGCGAAAGGTTGAACCATTGCCAATGCCTGTGGTGATGAACAACACCATAAAGCAAGCAAAATACCCTGCAAAACTGCCACCTGTGCCATCTTTTGGCAAAAAGACAATCACGCCAACGGTTGCTACTGCCATGACAATGAAGTTAAAAAACGTAACCCTTGCCCCACCCATTTTGTCAGCAAGCCAGCCACCAACAGGACGGAATATCGCTCCCACCAAAGGACCTAAAAAAGCGACTTTCAAGGGGTCAATGTCAGCAAAAGATTGCTTGATGAGCATGGGGAACGCCGCTGAAAAGCCGATAAATGAACCAAAAGTCCCCAAGTACAGTATGCACATGACCCAGTTGTGATAGCGTTTAAAGATGATGGATTGGTCTTTAAAAGATGCTTTGGCAGAAGATAAATCATTCATAAAAAACCATGCCAATATCGCCATCAATGCAATAAAAGGCACCCACACAAAGGCGGCGTTATGCAGATATAAGCTCTTACCGTTGTCAAGTGTAACGCCTGTGCCAATGATTGATAAGCCAATGACCGCAGGGACAACAAATTGCACGGTAGATACGCCCAAATTGCCAAGTCCTGCATTTAGCCCCAAAGCCGTGCCTTGCTTGGATTTGGGATAAAAAAACGAGATGTTGGACATACTAGATGAGAAATTACCCCCACCCAAACCGCACAATAAAGCAATGATGACAAACACGCTAAATGGTGTATTGGGGTTTTGTAGGGCAAATCCCATCCACAGCATGGGGATAAGCAGACTTGCCGTAGACAGAGCCGTCCACCGCCGTCCACCAAATACAGGCACCATAAACGAATAAAAAATTCTCAAAGTCGCCCCTGATAAAGCAGGTAAGGCAGTAAGCCAAAACAACTCATCTTTGCTAAAATTAAAGCCAGCATCAGGCATACGCACAACCACCACCGACCAGATGACCCACACCGCAAAGCCCAGCAACAGAGCAGGGATAGAAATCCACAGATTGCGACTGGCAGTCTGCTTACCGCCATTTTCCCAAAACTGCTCATCCTCAGGTCGCCAGTCGTGAATCACACCTCCGCCGTTTAGTTGGTTTTTTGCACTCATGTTGTCCCCTTAGGGTATGTTAAAATTTTGGTTATTTTAAGGGGAATTGGACAAATTTTCGCTTATCCTAATGATGAATAAAACATGGCGTAAATGCTACTTTGGGGGTATAAAGACAATAAGCAACCAACAAAAGACAGCCATATTATCTCTTTGGATATGTCTTGACATCATCTTTGACCACGTTTTTATTTTTTAAATAATCATCTTAGGTGCTGTGCATGAAAGTTGATATGTTTACCAATGAATGTGGCAATAAAATAATAACTATGGTCATGACCCTCTTGCAAATGATATTGATAGTCCACACCCAATTCATCTGCCATCTGACAGAATAATTCAGGTTTTAGTTGTTCGCTTAAAAACGCATCTTTATCGCCCTGCTCAATCAAAATCGGTAACGTGGGGCGATATTTTGCCAAAAGTGCCACGCTGTCATACGCTTGCCAATCTGCCTTATCATCGCCCAAATACGCACCAAATGCCTTTTGTCCCCACGGAACCTGACTTGGGGCAACAATGGGTGAAAATGCTGAAACACTGGCATAATTTCCTGCATTTTTAAAGGCAATCATCAATGCACCATGCCCACCCATAGAATGCCCAAATATAGACTGTTTGCCATTGGTCGGGAAGTGTTCATTTATCAGGCTTGGCAACTCACCCGCAATATAATCATACATCTGATAATGCTCTGCCCATCTGCCTTGGGTGGCATTGACATAAAATCCCGCCCCTTGCCCCAAATCATAAGCCTCATCATCTGCCACAGTATCGCCACGTGGACTGGTGTCAGGGGCTACGACAATGACATTTTGCTCATCAGCATAACGGGCAAAACCTGATTTGGTGATGAAATTTTGCTCGGTACAAGTCAAGCCCGACAGCCAATACAACACTGGCAAACGCTCGGTCTTGACAGTATCGGGCAAATAAATGGCAAATTTCATCTGGCAATTTAGCACAGTTGATGCGTGCTGCCAAATTTGTTGTTCACCATTAAAAATACGAAAGGTTTCTAGGTGTTTCATGACAATCTCCTTAACTGTTCATCATACTTGCATGGTTTTCATGCTTTCAAGATACGTACGAATGTTAGCCACATAATGCATGCATTGTGCATATCGTCCATTCTTATTGACATTTTGGGCCAGATAGCCATAAAATTCCATCCAACTGTTGCCATCTCGCCCTTTGGCATTAAGCTCGCTTTGAATGCGTTTGACGGCATTAGGGCCCATGTTATAAGATGCCAATACAAACCACAGACGTTCAGACTCTGGCACGTCCATGTAGAGTTTTTCTAACACTTCTAAGTATTTAGCACCGCCTTGGATGCTTTGAATGGCATCGGTACGATTGTTCACGCCCATCGCTTTGGCGGTATCTTGGGTTAGCATCATGAGCCCCTCAACGCCCGTACGTGAGATGGCATTGGGGTCAAGATGTGATTCTTGATAGCTGATGGCAGCCAACACTTGCCAGTCGTGGTTGTGAGCCTTTGCACCACGTTTGAAGGCACTTTCATACAGCGGCAGATGTTGTTTTAGGGCTCTTTTAAAGTGCTTATCACTGTATTCATTTGCCAGTAGCGTTTGGTCATAAAAACGTGCCGTAGAACCTGTGATTGCCATCTCATCAGGGCGACACAAAAAGTCTTTGGCATGCTGTGCTAGAGTGTCATCTTTGGCATGAAACATAAGCGACATATTAGCATTTAGACCATGCTTTGATACTTTTTTTGCTGTATCGTCATTACACGCCAGTCGCACGCCTGCCATGTTCGTCTGTGCCACACCTAGCAGACCATCTGCCTTACCCATTTGTAGAGCGTTTAGAGCCTCTTGTTCGCTGTCATAGACTTTTAGGCTAAGACGAACACCCAATTCATCAGCATAACGATGGACGATGTCATGACCAAAACCATGTTGAATGTCGCCATGATTAAAGATGGTGCTGTCACTTTTGGTTGTTGCCATGACAATCTCACCTTTTTGTATCACACGCTCTAATGTGGACAGCGATGATGTGGATGGGGTTGGTACAAACAAACTTTTGATGAATAAAGCAGATAACCACACTGCCCCCAAACACAATGTCCATTTGGCAAGCATGGCTGTTGTCTTATATTGTGAGATGGTCAGTCTTTGGGCAAATCCATCCAAAGCACCTCGGTGAGATTGCCTGTTCATCTCTGACAGGCACAAGGCAGACTTTTGGATAATAAATGGTCTAAATGTTGTCGTTTTAAAGTTTGGATCAATATTGTTATTGCTTAGTGATGGGTTGTTGGCATAACATGAATAATAAAATCGGTGGTTATTGGTGCGAATGATTTGCATAATATTCTCCTATCTTACCGTCAACACCACACAAACTCAAATCATCGCCGTGTGAGCATGGTGTGGTCGTTGTTTTAGATATTCATCTTATCTATGATGGGCATTCAAGCACTTTCTTAGCCATTACGCTAGGGTTACTTGACATCAACAGACAAGACGCATAAATCATGATAATCTCGCCATCAAACTTAATTTGCTTGCATTCATCCATGATGACAAATTTGACCAATCATCACAGAGGGCATCATCACGCAAAGCCAAACGGTTTAACTAAAATTTTGGCAGTCTTTTCGCAGTGCTTAACCAATCAAATACAAACATATTATGATTGTCTAAGCAGAATAAATAATCAATTAAGGTTAAAAATTAATTTTAGGCCTAATATAGGTAATTTAAGCAGATGTTCAATCATTACATTGTAAAATGGCGATATACGGTATTAATTTAAAGACAGATAGCATAAAATAGCAAATATTCACAAAAAATATCATCATTGTAAAATATTGTAAAATCAATTTTCCTACACTATTTATAAAATAAAAATTACAATACCATTTTATAAACTCATGGGTCATTTTAAAAATTACTATAATAATCAATTAGTTATCATTAATTTATGTCATAAAAATAACCAAAATCAATGATTTATTTTTTAAAATTTTAATCAATCATAAAAAACGATTGTTTATACTTATCAAATGAGAATGGTTTTTGATTGTTGTTGTGTTTTTAAACTGTTATAAGAGGTATCTGCTTTGGGTATTTGCAATGAAAAATGGATTAAAATCATTAAATTGTACTATATTCTATATTTTACAATTCTATATTTTACAATACTGCCATCAGTGCTGGTACGCCCTATTTTACCATGCCTATTTACAAATGACCGACCAGTTTAAAACAGACCTTGCCAAATGACTGATATTTGGTTAAATTTTATCAATGTTTTTAATTTCACATGATTTTAATTTCACATGATTTTAATTTTCACATAAAGTGAAGGCTAATTTTCAATAAAGACCACAAGGACATTGCCATGACCCTATCTTATGCCGCCCCTCTTGATGAGATGCGTTTTGTGTTAAATGATATTTTTGATGCACCAACCTTTTGGCAAAATACCCCTGCCCTGTCTCATGTAGACAGCCAAACGGTGGAGATGATTTTAGATGAAATGGCAAAATTTGCCACATCCACGCTACTGCCCCTAAACCAATTGGGTGATGAAGAAGGGGCAATCTATCTTGGGGATGGGAAAGTTGCCACACCAAAAGGTTTTAGGGAGGCCTTTAAACTCTATGCAGATGCAGGATGGATGGGGCTTGGAGGCGACCCTAATTTTGGTGGTCAAGGCATGCCAAAAATGGTAAGCATGCTTACCGAAGAGATGCTTTTTGCCACAAACCAATCCTTTGCCTTATATCCCAATCTCACCGTTGGAACAACATTGTGCCTGCTTGCCAGTGGCAGTGATGAACAAAAAGCACAGTACTTGCCTAAGCTATACAGTGGTCAGTGGTCAGGGACAATGTGCTTGACCGAATCGCATGCAGGCACAGATTTGGGCATCATTAAAACCAAAGCCATCCCCAATGCTGACGGCTCTTATGCCATTAGTGGTACTAAGATTTTTATCAGTGCAGGCGAACATGACTTGACAGATAACATCATTCATCTGGTACTTGCCAAAACGCCCAATGCCAAAACAGGTTCAAAAGGCATCTCGTTGTTTATTGTGCCAAAATTTTTAATCAATGCAGATGGTACGTTAGGTCAGCGTAATGGTGTGACAGCAGGGTCTATTGAACACAAAATGGGCATCAAAGCGTCCGCCACTTGTGTCATGAATTTTGATAATGCCATAGGTTATATGGTTGGGGAAGAAAATACAGGACTTGCAAGCATGTTTGTCATGATGAACTACGAACGGGTAACGATGGGACTACAAGGGCTTGGAGCAAGTGTACTTGCATACCAAAATGCCTGTGCTTATGCCCATAACCGCTTGCAAGGGCGTGCCGATGGTGGCATCAAAAATACCGAACAACCAGCTGACCCCATCATCCATCACGCAGACGTACGTCGCATGCTCCTAAACGCTAAGGCAAACAGCGTGGCTTCTCGCACCTTTGCCATGTATGTCGCTCGTGAACTTGATACAGCTAAGTTCTCAGACGATGACAATGCCAAAAAGACCGCTTCCGCCAAGGTTGCCCTACTGACCCCGATTGCCAAGGCGTTTTTGACCGACATGGCATTTGGTGCCACCATTGACTGCCAGCAGGTATTTGGCGGACACGGCTACATCCGTGAATGGGGTATGGAACAAATCGTGCGTGATGTCCGTATTAGCCAAATCTACGAAGGCACGAACGGCATTCAAGCCCTTGACCTACTCGGGCGAAAAGTCGTCAAGGACAACGGACGGGCGATGAGTGCGTTTATTGATGAAATCAAAGCATCCGTAAGCACTCTGCCCGATAGCCCATTAAAGAGTGAAACTCTAAGAGCGTGCGATACGGTGACAGACTTGACCGCCGAGCTTATCAAGGTTGCAACTGCCGACCCCAACGCCATTAACGGCTCGGCGGTGGATTATCTGCACACGGTGGGCTATCTGTGCTATGCTTATATGTATGTGCTGACCGTCAAGGCATGTGCGGATAAGGATGGGGATTTTTATGCTGATAAAGTCCGTCTCGCTGACTATTTTACCGCTCGTATCCTGCCACGCCTGCACGCCCATGCGGTCATGGCAAAAAATGGGACAGACAGCATCATGGCATTTGATAAAACATTTTTTGGCTAAACTCATAGCACATCAACCAATCCAACCACTGACACCCAACCGTTAAATGGGCAGATTTTTACAGCTTTTGCTTAGCTTTTGGGTTCGTGTCAAGTTTGGGTTCGTGTCAAGTTAAGTGGTCAGATGGTCATTTTCAAAAATGGCTTAACCTATTTGGTTACCAACTTAGGCATCATCCTTTTATCATATGTTTATCATATTATGATAAAATCTCATGAGTGACATACACGCTTATTGTCCTTTTTGTTGTCTTTTTTCTCGCTGCCAAATTTGGCAAACAATCAACTTTTATGCTTTAACCCTCTGTTGTAAAAATGGTAAAAAACACAGGTTATTTTTAATTATCTTCAAAAATTATGATAAAATAACCAGTTTATCTAAATGCTTATTAAGGACAATCCTTTGCTAGACCATAGCTCTGACTTACGCCATATTTTACAATACATCAGCCTACTCCAAGAGTTACCTGAACCCTCATCTTTAAAACGCTTCATTGATGCACTTAGGGTAACAGAAGATGATGCTGAGGCGGTCAATGCCAAAGTCCGTGAACTCATTGAGATTTTAAAAGAAAATCCTGAATATGGTGCAGGGCTGGCGGCGTTTATTTTACGTTTAACGGACAACTATCAGCGTATCACACTCTATGCAGACACTGGAATCATCTCTGATGACAGTTTTTCGCACAGCATTAACCGTCTGATAGGGCATCGTTTTTTGCCACTGCTGCCCAAAGAGGATTCGGTGGTAGAGCTTGCCCATTATCTGTTTGATGGGGCAACCGATGAAAAATGGCTATCACTCATCACCTCTGAGCATTGGGATGAGCTTGTGGAACTTGTCAAGGTTGATGAGAGTGGGTTAGAACTGGTCGCCAGTGCCAAAAATAGCATTTTAAATGCCTTAGTGATTTTATCCTACCGCATCAGTGGTATTGGACTGCATGCTGAGATGATGGACACTTATCCACAGGTTTTAAATTATACCGCCTCCTTTGTCGCCCAAAACCAAGAGACCGTTCTATTCGTCAATCAATACCGCCAAGCCCACAACTTAGATGCCATGACCGACACCATGCCTGATGTGGATATTGACCCTGCCCCCTTGCTCGTCATGTTAGAACAGTGCAGTGATATTGTGGCAAATATTCGTAAACGTGTGTACAAAACAGGCATTTCTATTCGCATGACCAACATGCTCGTTCGCCTAGAACAAAGCATTCATCGCATGCACATTTTGCTTGAACTAATCTCTGACAAAAACAAAAACCGTGATAAAGCCATTGTAGAGCTAACCCAAGAGATTGTTCGTACCGCCAAAACCCGATACAGTTTTGGTTATCTCATCAAAAATAACACTCGCCTACTGTCTCGTAAAATCACCGAAAACTCAGGTCAAGTGGGTGAACACTACATCAGTACCGACAAACTTGGCTACAAAAAAATGTACAAAAAGGCAGCCATTGGTGGTTTTGTCATCGCATTTATGGCAACCTTAAAAATCCTAGGGGCATCGCTTGTACTTGCACCCATCGGTAAGGCATTCATGAACAGCATGATTTATGGTCTGGGTTTTGTTGGCATTCACATCATAGGGGGAACAGTTGCTACCAAACAGCCTGCCATGACCGCTGCCGCCATCGCATCAACCATCTCCGAAAATGGCAACAAAAAAACCAAACAACTGACCAAACTTGCCGAACTCATCGTTGACATACTAAGAACACAATTCATCGCCATCATGGGCAACATCTCTATCGCCATGCCCATCGCTCTGCTCATCGCCTTTGCTTGGGTACAGTTTTATGGTGAGCCAATGATTAGCACCGAAAAGGCCGCTCACCTGCTTCATGAACTTGACCCTTTGCGTTCACTGTCTTTGCCACACGCTGCCATCGCTGGGGTATTTTTGTTCTTGTCAGGGCTTATCTCAGGTTATTATGACAATCTTGCTGCCTTTAATAAAATCGGTGAGCGGGTCAAACGCCATCGCCTGCTTGCTCGCATCATGCCCCAAAGTTGGCAAAACCGTCTTGGTGGTTTTGTAGAGGCGAACCTTGGGGCGATTATGGGTAACTTTATCTTTGGCTGTTTTTTAGGCAGTACCGCCACCATCGGTTACATGCTTGGATTGCCACTTGACATTCGCCACATCGCTTTTTCATCAGCCAATCTTGTGCATGGATTGTTTTTTTTATCCCCTGCTGATCTGACATGGCAACTGGCATTATATTGCTTTGTTGGTATGATGCTCATTGGTATGGTAAATCTCATCGTCAGTTTCTCACTGTCGCTTATGATTGCCCTGCGTTCTAAGGAGGTAAATTTTAGTCAATGGAAAGGTTTGGGTGAACTGATATTTAAACACCTAATCACACACCCAAAAGACTTTTTCATCCCCAGAAGTGAGACAATCCAATACGCACGCATTGACAGCGAGGGGCGTATTATCTATGATGATGTCGTCAAAGAGACCGCCATTCCTAGTGGTTCGGTTGTTCGTCGTCTGGGCAGTAAAAAAGCCGATCCCCTAAGAGACATCCAAAATGCGGTCAATGTCGCCAAAACTGACCTAAGCCAAGAGGTGCTTGATAAAGTCAAACACGATGACAAACCCATTGAAGCAGGCGAGGTAGGACTTGACATGAACAGTGAAACCAACGCCAAAAACCCGCTACCCAAACCTGACAAACCGCCACAATTACCAAAGTAAACATCATGAAACAAAGTACTGCACTTAACATCTTAAAAACAGGACAAAATGTCTTCTTGACAGGGCAGGCAGGGGCAGGCAAAACCTACGTCCTAAACCAATACATTGACTATCTACGGATACGTGGCATCCCAGTTGCCATCACTGCCAGTACAGGCATCGCCGCTACTCACATGAATGGCATGACAATACACGCATGGTCTGGCATGGGGATTAAAGATGAATTTAATGATGAAGATTTTAAACGCCTAAGACATCGCCAGAGCGTAACCGACCGTCTAAACAGCACCAAAGTACTTATCATTGATGAGATTTCCATGCTCCATGCCAAACAAGTGGATTTGTTGGATGAGATTTTACGCACCATTCGTGATGATGATGCCCCCTTTGGTGGAGTGCAGGTCATTTTCTCGGGTGATTTTTTTCAGCTACCCCCTGTTGGTAACAAAAACCAAAGCAACAAGCAAAAATTTGCTTTTATGGCAAAGGCGTGGAAAACTGCCAATTTTCAAATCTGCTACTTATCAGAACAGCACCGCCAATCAGGGCATGATGAACGTGAACGATTTGGCATGAGTCTAAATGACATCTTAAACCAAATCCGCCATCAAGACGTGGATGCCCTTGCCCAAAACATCTTACTTAGCACCCATCATAACAACATCGGTGAAAACTATATACGTCTGTATACTCATAATGGCAATGTAGACAGCATTAATCAAGAACAGCTTGCCCTGCTAGATGGCGATGCTCACACCTTTGACTGTATTACCTATGGCGATAAAACCTTAATAGACATGCTCACCAAAAACATCAAAGCTGCCCCATCTTTAACTTTAAAAGTTGGGGCTAAGGTCATGTTCGTCAAAAACAACCAAAATCTTAATGTCTCTAACGGTACGATGGGCGAGGTGGTTGATTTTGTTTTGCCACAGGCGAACATGGATGGCGGTGAGAAATTTCTCCATACCATCAAATACCCCATGGTACGACTCAACAGCGGGCGGCTGGTTTGTGCTGAGCCAGATGAATGGGTGATAGAGGACGGTTTGGGCGAGGTTTTGGCAAGTTACCGTCAAATACCCCTTGCTTTGGCATGGGCAATTACCATCCATAAAAGCCAAGGCATGACCTTAGATGCTGCTGAGATTGATTTGTCTCGCACTTTTGAGATGGGGCAAGGCTATGTTGCTCTCTCTCGCCTGCGTTCACTAGATGGCTTAAAACTTTTGGGCATGAATAAAAATAGCCTACTGTTAGATGAATGGGTGTTTCGCATCAATCAACGCCTACTTGACATCGCCCATGAGCAAGCCAAAAAATTCCACACCCTAGATGATGATACGCTAGACAACATTCATAAACAGTTTATCATCGCCTGTGATGGTATTACTGATGATGCCATCATCGCCCGCCAAGAAAAACTTCTACAAAAAATCAAAAATGAGCAAACCCAAAAACACCATATCCATACCAACCAAACTCAGGGAAAATCACCCACTCAGGTTGGCAAAACCTTAGATAAAACCCAAGCCCTCATCAAAGAGGGTCTTAGCCTAGATGAAATAGCACAGAAACGTGAGCTTGCCAAATCTACCATCATCAGCCACATCACTCAGCTCATCGAACGTGATGGCAAAGACGACTACCTGCGTTTTGCCCCCAGTGATGATGAGCTACACGCCATCAAAGCCATCTATGATAAGCTCGACGCCCAAGGCGAATTTGAAGGCGGTGTCAAGCTTAAACCCATCGTGGAGATGAGTGGCAAAGACAACAGTCATTACAACATCGCAAGGTTGGCATTGGCGTTTTTGGACATCCCCAAACACACCAAAACAGACAAGACAGCCAACGCCACAATCCACACCAACAACAAGGATAAACCATGAAACTTCGCCTTGGCATCAACGGTTTTGGACGCATTGGGCGAATGCTACTGCGTGCGTATCTGTCTGGACTCACACAATTTGACCATCTTGATATCATCGCCATCAATGACATTGCAGATGCTCATACATTGCTACATTTATTAAAATTTGACAGCACACACGGTAGATTGGGCGTGGATGCATGGCTACAAGACAATCATTTAATTTTACAAAAAAATGGGCAAACCCTATGCCAAATTGTACTGCTTAATCAAAAAAACCCCACTGATATTGCATGGGGCGAACTTGGTATTGATGTTGTATTAGAATGCACAGGACACTTTCGCTCATATGATGATGCCAGTCTACACCGCCTATCAGGAGCAAAACAGGTTATCATCGGTGCTGCCCCCTTTGACAATGTGGATGCCAGTATCGTCATGGGGGTTAATGATGAGATGCTACATAGGGATTTACCCATCATCTCAGGTGTCTCCTGCACCACCCAAGCCCTAGTCCCCCTACTACACACCTTGCAAGTGTATGGCATAGACAGCGTGATGATGACCGAGATTCATGCTGTTACCGCCGACCAAACGGTGTTAGACCAAGCCCACCGAGACCTAAGACGGGCCCGAGCATCAGGACAAAACATCATCCCAACAACATCAAGCAGCATCAATGCCAGCGTGCGAGTATTGCCGTTTTTACAGGGCAAATTAAATGGTCATTCCATCCGAGTGCCAACGGCAAATGTCGCCTGTATTGACATCACGGTCATCTTTCATACAGACCCCACCCTTGATGACATCAGAGATTTGCTAAGACATACCAGCCAAAACCGTCTGCGTAGAATCATGGATTATACCGACGAACCACTGGTCTCATCTGACTTTATCGGTGATACCCATTCGCTCATCATAGATGGCACAGAGCTCATGCAAGCTCATCGTCAATTTAAAATCCTAGCATGGTATGACAATGAAGTGGGCTATGCCAATCGCTTGCTTGATATGTGTGTAACATTAGGCAAAACCAACTGACCCTACCCCAACCCACCTACAAAATATCCAAAATTACACAACAGTCATATAATCATGGCAATAGTGTGTTATATTATACATTTTTAGTGCCAACATTGATATGACCGACCTTTTTATATTACAAGAAGTACTGACCGATGACGTGCCATTTCGGGTGCATAATGTCAAAATAGATAAATTCATCTGTGAGCAGGATTTGCCACTCATGCTTTTGGCTCACCATGACCGCCTAAGCGATGAATTAAAGACCCAAAAGCCCTTGACCGAGTTTTTTGGGCGGATAAATGACAAGGTAACCACAGCACAGGCATGTGCCATTTTTGGGGTCAGCTCTGACAGCTTACGCCCTGCCACTCACATAAAAATTACAGGTACAACCGTCATCGTATGGGATGACTTCCCCCTTGCTCTACATTTGCAATTCACCAATACCGCCAAAGACAGCCAAATCACCGATGAGATTGACACTGTTCAAGCGGTTGCCAATGAGATTGACAACATCCTACTGTCAGGTAATGTCAATGTCTTGCACAAAAATACCTCAAAGACATTGATGAGCGTTGATTTGCACGATGATGAATTCATCATCACACCCAATGATGGTTACACACGTCTGCCCAACAGCCATGCCCTTGCCACCACCCAAATCCTAAACCACATCAGACACACCACCCCCCACATCATGGCATATCTAAGCCATGCTCTGCATGATAAAATCATGGGACACGTGCAAGAGCGATTTTAGAATTTTGGGTATAATTTTGGGTGTGTTGCCCCCAAAATCAGCCATAAAATGCTCTGTTTTGCATGGCTTGGTGCAAGGTTAAACTGTCCACATAACCCAGCTCCCCACCCATGGGAATGCCTTGTGCCAGGCGAGTAATATTTTCTACATGAGATTTTAGGACATCGTAAATAAAAAAGGCAGTGGTTTGACCTTCAATTGTCGCACCCATGGCAAGAATCAACTCACTGATGGCGGAGCTTTTGACCAAAGCCACAAGCTCATCCATGTGCAAATCATCCGCCCCAATACCATCTATGGGCGACAAATGACCGCCCAGCACAAAGTAACGCCCACGATATGCCCCACTTTGTTCAATCGCCATCACATCCGATGCACGTTCCACCACGCACAACTGACCATCATCACGGCGAACATCGGTACAAATGGCACAAACGTCATCATCGCTAAACGAATGGCAGATTTGACATTCTTTAATTTCATTCATGGCAACCTCCAAAGCATGGGCAAGTGCCAAACCTTGGGGGCGTTTTTTGGACAGAAGCTCTATCGCCATGCGTTGGGCAGACTTTTGTCCGACCGACGGTAGGATTTGTAGGATTTTGACCAACTGGTCAAATTTTGGGGTGAGCATCAACCAAACAGTCCTTGCATGCCCTTGGGCAGACCCATACCCGTGGTTGCACCTGCCATAATCTCTTCGTGTAACTCATCTGCTTGGCGTACCGCATCATTAATGGCAGCGGCAACCAAATCCTCAATCATATCAGGCTCATCACTCATCAGGCTTGGGTCAATAGACAGGCGTTTGACCACATGGCGACCTGTCATGGTTACTTTGACCAGTCCATTACCTGCTTGACCTTGAACCTCTTTTTGGGCAAGGGTTTTTTTGGCAGATTCAACATTTTGTTCAACCTGCTTTTGCATGGCTTGGGCTTGTTGCATGAGTGCTTGAATGTTCATCATAAACTCCAAAAATATAAAATAAAAAAGAACAAAAAAATGATAAAAAGCATTATAACAAAATTTTAACTTGATGGGAAATTGTTATATAATAAACCATCCATTTACCCATCTAGGAGACGGTCATGACAGTCCCATACTCTGATAACACCCCCCAACACAATCACGTCATCATCATCGGCGGTGGTCATGTCGGACTGTCCTTTGCCCTGCTTTTGGCTCATCAAGGCATTTATAGCACCCTGTTAGAGACGGTCAAATACCCAACCATCGCCCCCAACAAAGACCATGAACGCCGATCTTATCTGGACAGCAGAAACACCGCTTTATCCAGACGCAGCGTGCAGATTTATCACAAGATTGGACTGTGGGATGAGTTGGACAGCCATGCCTGTCGTATTGACAAAGTACTCATCAGTGAGCTTGGTAGTTTTGGGCGAGCAACACTTGATAAGCAATCAGAAAATGTGGAGAGTTTCGGTTTTGTCATGGAAAACGCATGGCTAGCACGAGTGCTGCTTCAAGCCGTCAAAGCAAGCCCTTTTGTGCGTCTATATGACCACACCAAAGTAGATGCCATTCATCAAGATAATGACATGGTTCATGTTAGTGCCATCGGTCAAGATGACAAAACAGGCAACACCAAAATCCATCTACATGCCCCACTGGTTGTGGCATGCGATGGTCAGCACTCGCCTACTCGTTCTATGCTGGGGGTAGGGGTGGACAGTCATGATTATGGACAGATGGGTATCGTTGGCGTGGTGCATACAGACACACCACATGAACATGTTGCCATTGAAAAATTTGGCCCTGCTGGACCTTTGGCGGTGTTGCCTTTGCTGGACAGCACAGATGGCAAATATCGTCGCTCGGTCGTCTTCATTTGCCCAAAAGGCGATGAACACGCCTATTTACATGATGATGCTCACTTTTTAGCAACGCTACAACAGGTGTTTGGCACGGATGCAGGACGCTTTTTACAAGCAGGCAGGCGTGGGGCATATCCTTTGAGCAAAGTACTGTCTCATCGGCAAGTCGTCGGTCGCTGTGTACTCATGGGTAACGCCGCCCATACACTACACCCTGTGGCAGGTCAAGGCTTTAACCTATGCTTGCGAGATGCTGACGCTTTGGCAAAGCTGTTAGGTGAGCACCTACAAGATGCCCAAAGTGGTAAATTTGGCATAACCACGCCTGACTTTGGCAATCAATCACGCCTGCAAAGCTATGAACAATCTCGCCAAACTGACCAAAAGCGAGTGATTAAATTCTGCGATACGGTTGTTGGTAGTTTTGGCAGTACCAACCCTATCATGAAAGTGGCTCGTAATGTTGGACTGATTGCCTTTGACAAAATCCCCTTTATCAAACCAATGGTTGCCAGCTATGCGATGGGACTAAAATCTTAATCGCCAGATACGTCATGATTTTATGACACGACTTGATTTTAAAGTTGATATTTTAGGGCATGTTTATCGTTTATCATGCTCTTTAAACTCTTTAAACTCTTTAAAATTCATCACATTGCTTTGTGATGCCCCTTTAAAAAATCACGCCTAACCCCATTTAGTACCCAACTGTGTTATAATTGACCGTTTTAATCACTTTAAGGCATGAGCGAGAACCCATGAGCGAACATTCCACTTCCCAATTAGCCGCCCTTATTCAGCTTGGCAAAGAGCAAGGCTATCTGACCTATGCTGAGATTAATGACCAGTTGCCTGAGTCCGTTACCGAAAGCGACCAGGTAGAGGACATCATCGCCATGCTAACGGACGTTGGCATCGCCATTTATGACGTCGCCCCTGATGAAGATGACATTATTTTAGCAAACTCAGGCAGTGATGATGACATGGCAGCCGATGAAGCAGCGGCGGTTCTTGCCAGTGTTGAGACAGAACCTGGACGTACCACCGACCCTGTGCGTATGTACATGCGTGAGATGGGGACGGTAGATTTGCTCTCTCGTGATGGTGAGATTAGCATTGCCAAACGCATAGAAGAGGGCACTCGTGAAGTTCAATATATCATGGCGTACTGGCCAGGTACGGTTAAATTTGTCCTAGATGAATATGCACAGGTACAAACAGGTGAGAAAAAAATCTCTGATGTGGTTACAGGCTTTTTATCACTGGATGATGGCGATATTGAAATCTTAGAAAATGACATAGAAATTAACTTAACAATCAGCGAATCCGATGATGACGATGATGATGAAGAAAATGATGACGGTAGCATAAACATAGATAATGACAACGATGACAGCGGTCTTGACCCAGAAGAGGTCAAAGCTCGCTTTGATGAAATCCAAAACCTATTTGACAACGCCAAAAAGATGCTTGAAAAACATGGGCGTAGCAGTGAAGAGGCCAAAGCCGCTTATGATGAACTTGCCACTCGGTTCATGCTCATCAAACTCAATAACCGTCTGTCCGACCAAATCATGGCACTCATGCGTCAGGCCTATGAAGATGTACGTACTACCGAACGCCAAATCATGCGATTGGTCATCCGCAAGGGCAAAATGCCCCTTGATGAATTCAAAAAAACCTTCCCCAGCAATGAGACGAACATTGACTGGCTTGCCCATCGCATTGATGGTAAGCCTGCTTTTGCAGATACCTTAAAGGCAGTCATGCCCGATGTTGTGGCACTACAAAAAAGAATCCTAGCTCACGAAGAAAACCTACAAATGAATATTCGTGACATGAAAGCGGTGGCTCGTCAAATGGCAATCGGAGAAGCCAAAGCTCGTCGTGCCAAAAAAGACATGGTTGAGGCCAACTTACGTCTGGTCATCTCCATCGCCAAAAAATACACCAACCGTGGCTTACAATTTCTTGACCTCATCCAAGAGGGCAATATTGGTCTGATGAAAGCGGTAGACAAATTTGAATATCGTCGTGGTTATAAATTCTCAACTTATGCCACATGGTGGATTCGTCAAGCCATCACCCGCTCTATCGCTGACCAAGCTCGTACCATTCGCATCCCTGTGCATATGATTGAGACAATTAACAAAATCAACCGAGTGTCTCGCCAACTGCTTCAAGAGATGGGACGTGAACCGACCCCAGAGGAGTTGGGTGAACGTTTGGATATGGATGAGGCCAAGGTGCGTAAGGTCTTAAAAATCGCCAAAGAACCAATCTCCATGGAAACACCCATTGGTGATGATGAAGACAGTCACCTAGGCGACTTCATCGAAGACAGTACCATTTCAAGTCCTGTTGAGAATGCCACTGCCGAGGGCTTGCGTGAGGCAACCCGAGAGGTACTAGATAACTTGACCGAACGTGAGGCCAAAGTGCTAAAAATGCGGTTTGGTATTGACATGGCCTCTGACCACACCTTAGAAGAGGTAGGTAAGCAATTTGATGTCACTCGTGAACGTATTCGCCAAATTGAGGCCAAAGCTCTGCGTAAATTACGCCACCCATCTCGCTCTGAACATTTACGTTCGTTTTTGGAAAATGACTGACTTATAACCACCCAAATAACCACCATCGTGTGGTTATTTTTATGCTTGAAAAAACCACCATCACCCTCATCTACCCCTAAACTCATTCTCCTTATCAAATCATGACAACCAAACTCACCAATTTAAACATAACCCCAACTGTGAATGCCAAACGCACAGAAATCCAAAACCCCGAATTGTGGCAGTTCCCCATGGATTACCCCATGAGTATTATCGGACATGAGGGGGAGCATGACAGTCTGCGTCATGAAGTTACGCTCATTTTGGCAGAGATTTTTCCTGATTTTGATGCCGCCAGCATGGTTGTCCGCCCATCTAAAACAGGACGATTTCACGCCCTTCGGGTCAATCTACACCTGACATCTGCCGATGAAGTCAATCGCTTATACACCGCCCTTGACAAAGCCAAAACGGTTAAGACCGCTGTTTGATACTTTACATGCCTTGACCTTTACATGCCTTGACCAAAGACCGCTTGCCAAAGTTGGTCTTTTTATAAACCCAAAAGACATCATCGGTCTTATTAAATGAATGTAGCACATTCATTTAATTTTGACTTTATTTCATTACTCCATGTCATCTGCCATCATGCACACCATACCCCCCAAGCCCCAAACCGCCCTACGCATTTTGCACACATCTGATTGGCACATTGGTAAACGCCTGTTCAACCACAGCCGATACGATGAATTTGAAGCCTTTTTGGATTGGCTACATATCGCCATTGACACTCATGATATAAATGCACTCATCGTGGCAGGCGATATTTTTGACACCGTTACACCCAGCAATAAAGCCCAAGAGTTGTATTATGAATTTTTAGCAAAAGTTGCCAAAAGCTGCTGCCAACACGTCATCATCACCGCAGGCAATCACGACAGTCCCACGTTTTTGGATGCTCCCAAGGTCATTTTAAAGACACTTAATGTTTGGGTCATCGGACAGGCTACCACTGACATCAATGATGAAATACTGCTACTAAAAGACAAATCACAAGATGGCTTAGATATCGTGCGTGCTATTATTCTTGCCGTGCCATATTTGCGTGATAAAGACGTCAGGACAGGCGGTAGTTTTGAGATGACAGGACAGCGAGACCACGAGACCGCCCAAGGCATTGCCAAACACTATCAAAATCTTAGCAGCCATGCCCTTATCCTACAAGATGAATATCAAGCCAACCCAAATCAGCCCCCCATCCCCATCATCGCCACAGGTCATCTGTTTTGTGCAGGAGCGAACATCTCATCAGATGATGATGGCATGCGAAAAGAGAGTTTTGTTGGCACGCTTGGGCAACTGCCTGCCAGTATCTTTGCCGATGAGATTAACTATGTTGCCCTAGGACACATTCACGCCCCACAAAAAGTTGCAGGACAAGACCGCATTCGCTACTGTGGTTCACCCATCGCCATGGGGTTTGGTGAGATTGGCAAGGATAAACAGGTGTTGATTGTTGATTTTGACCCTACCACAGCGAACATCCCCCACATTCATACCCTAAGCGTGCCTATTTTTACCAAAATGGTTAGATTACAAGGGGATACCGACACCATTAGGCACGCCTTAAACCCACTCATCGCCGAAAACCAAACCATCTATGCTGAGATTGTCTATGATGGGCAGACATTAGAGCCAAATTTTGCCAAAGACATCAAAGCCTTTTTGGCAAATACCAAGGTACTGCCTTTAAATATCCAAAACAACACCCAACGCAGGCACATCCTACAAAGTACTTATCATGGTGAAAACCTAAAACAGCTAACGACCATGGACGTATTTGACAGACTGCTAGATAGGCAAGTGGTCACAGATGAGGAAAAAAATGAGCTAAAAACCGCTTATCAACACATCATCCAGACCATTTACGAACAAGACGTAAAGGCAGAATAATATGACTTTATGGACTTAATTTTACCATTTTGTCTTAATTTATTTTACCCCAACTTATGCCATCCATCTTTTTAAATCATCATGAAAATACTTTCTTTATCATTTAGCAATCTTAACTCACTAAAAGGTAACTGGCACATTGATTTTACCGATGATGCTTTCATCAATGATGGGCTGTTCGTCATCACAGGGCAGACAGGGGCAGGCAAAACGACGATACTAGATGCCATCTGCCTTGCCATCTATGGACAAACGCCAAGAATTAAAATCAGTAACAACCAAAATGAACTCATGAGCATAGATAGGGGCGACTGCCACAGCGAGGTGGTGCTACTTATGAACGAAAAGATGAAAGATAAACTCTATCGGTTCAGCTTTGAACAGCGACGAGCAGGCAAAAACCCCAATGGCAAATTACAATCCATCAAACGCCAAATCAGCCTACTCACTGATTTAGACGATGAGGGTACCATCATCGAGACCAAAGCCAATGAGTGCGATAAAAAAGCCATAGAAATCATGCGCATGAACTTTGAGCAGTTTACCCGTTCGGTCATGCTTGCCCAAGGTAACTTCTGTGCCTTTTTAAAAGCCGACGTACACAAAAAAGGTGAGATTCTAGAACAAATTACCGGCACACACATCTACGCCAAAATCAGCCAAAAGGTCTTTGACGTACATAAACAAAAAAAGGAAGAGCTCCACCAGTTAAAGCAAAAATTAGGCGATATTGACATCATCAATGATGAGAATTTTTTTGCCTTAGAACAACGCATGAGTGATGATGACACTCGCATTAAAAGCACTCAAACAAGATTGCAACAAATAGACGCCATCATCAGCTGGTATCTGGACCATGAGCAAGCCCAAACACACATTGCTGGGCATCAAGCAGACATTGAGACCGCACAGGCATCCATCCTAGCCTTTGATAAGTCAGCCATTCGCTTACGTCTTGCCAATCTGGCTTATGAATTAATCCCCATCTATCAAGAAATGACACGTGAGAAGGAGATGCTGGCAAATACCCATACTGCTCTGGCTCATCTACAAAACACCCTACCCATCTTAGAACAAGAACAACAGACCCAACAAGCACAAAAGAACAGTCATCATCAAATCCTAAATGCCCACAAGGCACAGTATGAACACGCTCTATCTTTGTTCAAACAAGTACGGACATTAGACAATATCATCGCTCAAAATAAGTTAGCCCTAGACACAATAAACCACACCATCACAAAAGAAAAGGCGATGATGGCAGATGTCAAACAGACGATATCACAACTACAAAACCAGAGAAGCATTCATAAAACCTCACTACATGCCATCAACGAACGCCATCAGAATATGGCACATTATCCTAACATTAAGCAAGATTTGGGCATGCTGTCGGGTCATGAACGCGAACTTAATACCGCTTTGGCACAGCTTCATCAGCACACACAAAAACTACACAACCAAAACCATAAACTTCACCAAAAAAATCAAGAGATTAACCACAAACGAGATGAACTTCGAATTCAAAAAAAGCACTTAACTCAATGCGAGCATAACCATCAAATTTTGATTGGTCAAATCAGTCAATTATTACAAACATCAATTAAGACATCTGACATTAATGATGACAATTTGGCACATTGTGGCATACATTTTCAAAAAAAGATTCATCATATTAAAGAGCTGTTGCGACTGGTTGATACTCTTAGCCAACATCAGCACACTTGTGAGAATTTATACAAAAAAATCCATGAATCAAATACTCACCTGCATGATAACGCCAAACAAGAACAAAACACCCTATCCATCATTAACGCCCTAAATGAACAAATCGCACAAGAACAAAATACCCTATCCACCCTACAACAACACCATGACACCCAACAAGAGCTCATCATTTTAAAAAAACATCATGCCAATCTCATAGAAAATGAACCTTGTCCCCTGTGTGGTTCATTAACGCACCCTTATACCCCCAATCATCCCTTTGTTTATGATATTGATGACAGCATCAAAACCGCCATCGCTCACACCACACAAAAAATACAAACATATAAAGAAGACTTACATACACAAAAAGAAACACTTGCCAATATTAATAGCACAAAACTTTACCATACCGAAAAACAACAAGCATTCATATCACAAAAAGATGAAATCACCGCTCATATAAATCATAATTATCAAATCATCATCGCACAAGACATCATACAATACGCTCATCATCAACTACCCAAGACATTAGATAAACATGAGCCCGAGCAAATAAATAAAACCATTGACACATTAAATCATCTCATCCATCAAAAATTATCCCAATTAACTGATAATTATGATGAATATGATAAGTTACAACACAATTTTATCCAAAAAAATCAAGAAATCATCAATTTACGCCAAGCACTTGATATCATCACCCAAGATGGCAAAGCCCTAAAAGAACACATTGAAATGATTGCAGAACAAATAGAAGAGACCGAATCTGCCATCAGCCATGACAAACAACGCATTCATAAACTTATAAATGCCATCCATACAAAATTAATGCCTTATCAAAAAATAATTTCTATTGATATGGATAATATGGATAATATGGATAATAATATGGATGATAATATCCTACATGATAATAACAAATCATTACCGACGGTTATTTGTGAATATATTAACAAGCTAACCCAAATCAGCCAACATCATGATAATTACCATACTCAAAAACAGCAATTAGAATCTAAACTAGAACACATTCAAATACATCTAAATAATGAAGCCAAGCAGCTAAAAAACCATCAAAGCAAGATTGATGAGTTATCACAAGAAAAAACATCTTTAATCCAACACCATGACAGCCATACATCCAAACGTAAATCTCTGTTCGGCACAGATAATGTTGATGACAAAGAAACCATGCTACGCCAAGCGATGGATGAAAGCGAGCAAGCATTTCACGAAAGCCAAGAGAGTCATCAGCAATCCTGGCAAGCCTTATTAAATCTTAATGAAAAAATCAGTCATCATCAAAGTCATATTAGCACACTAAATAAGCACATTAAAGAATTACAAAATAACTTTAATAAGTTACTATTAGATAAAGGATTTAAAGATACTGATGAATTTTTATCGGCATGTATGAATAATGATGAACGCTTAATATTGCAACAGACCCAACAAAACTTGCATTATACATTAAAGCAAGCCCATGATAATCTTAATTATTGGCAACATAAGCTGGATGATATCATAAGCACCAAACCCGATGATAAAGATTTGGCAGACATTTTAAAGGACATATGTCAGCATAATGAACCAAATGATAGATTAAATCATATGACATTATGCAAATTAAAACAACACAAAGAACAATTACAAAGCCATCATTATGAACAACTAACCACCTTTGGTGAACAAAGACAGGCATATATAAATGCCAAAAATGACAGAGAAAAACACGCCTCTTTGGTGGATTTAATCAATCAAAAACAGCAAGATTTGGTTGTATGGGCAAAGTTAGATGAACTCATCGGTT
Source organism: Moraxella nonliquefaciens (assembly GCF_001679005.1). Classification (GTDB taxonomy): domain Bacteria; phylum Pseudomonadota; class Gammaproteobacteria; order Pseudomonadales; family Moraxellaceae; genus Moraxella; species Moraxella nonliquefaciens. The sequence continues at coordinate 439,372 of NZ_LXTW01000032.1, forward strand.
CTAGTGAGGGCAATAAATACCGCAACTTTGTGCAAGGTCTGACTTTGGAGCTTATGTTGCACCATGCCAATGACATTCTTAGCAAAATGAACAGTCGCTATGTACTAACACATGGCGATGATAAGGTGAATAAAAACCCATTAGAGATTAATGTCATTGATACCGCTTTGGGCAGTGAGATACGTAGCACCAAAAACCTATCAGGAGGCGAGAATTTTATTGTGTCATTGGCATTGGCATTGGGTTTATCACACATGAGTAGTGAGAATGTCAGTATTAATTCATTGTTTTTGGATGAAGGATTTGGCACACTAGATGATGAGGTATTAGACATCGCTTTGTCAGTATTATCATCATTAAAAGACACAGGCAAGATGATCGGCATCATCTCACATGTTCAGTCATTAAAAGAACGCATATCAACCCAAATCCATGTCAAAAAAATTGCCAATGGCGATAGCATCTTATTAGGTTTGGGGACAAGTTTGGTTTGAGATTATTTTATCAATGCTTTTTATTATTAAATATATTAAAATATACATTTCAAATATCTATAAAGTGAAATCATGTTTTTTATACATTTACCAAATCTATCCCAAAATGACATCAAAGTAATTTTAATAAAATATTGCCAAAATATTACCATTATGTTAGTATGAAAAAATCCACATTTTCATTAGGAGCATGTGCCATGGCAACCGCCCCAAAAAAGCAGTCTACCACTAAATTTCGCGATGAGTTCTCCGACACACTTTCTCGCTTAGAAGAATTGGTAGAACACGCAAGCGATGATGACTTAGCTCAAATTGGTGCTCGCTTGGCAGAATACCTACCCACCACTAACGTTGCCCATCAGCTTGGCAATGAAATCAATGCCAGAAAATCCAAAGATACCGAGCTTGCCTCCAACTGGCGTGAAGGGGGTTATCCATATAAACATCGCATGAGTCGCAAGAACTACGAATCCCAAAAGTACAAATTACAAATTGAACTTCTAAAACTACAACACCATGTCAAACAGACAGGACAAAAAATTGTCATACTCTTTGAGGGGCGTGATGCTGCTGGTAAAGGTGGTACAATCAAACGCTTCATGGAGCATCTAAATCCTCGTGGTGCTAGGGTTGTTGCCTTGGAAAAACCAACCGAGACCGAACGTGGTCAATGGTATTTTCAGCGTTATGTGCAGACCTTGCCTACCTCAGGTGAGATGGTATTGTATGACCGCTCATGGTATAACCGTGCTGTGGTTGAACGTGTCATGGGTTTTTGCACTGATGCTGAATATCACATTTTTATGGAGCAAGTGCCTGCCTTTGAAAAACACTTAACCCAATCTGGCATTACACTCATCAAATTTTGGTTCTCAGTTAGCCGTGAGGAACAAAAAGTACGTTTCTCTCGCCGTGAACATGACCCTCTAAAACAGTGGAAACTCTCACCTGTGGATAAAGCGTCGCTGGACAAATGGGATGACTATACCATCGCCAAAGAAGCGATGTTCTTTGAGACTGATACAAGCGAATCGCCATGGATTGTCATCAAATCTGATTGTAAAAAACGTGCCAGATTAAACGCCATGCGTTATGTCTTGAATAAGCTAGATTATGCCGATAAGGACGACTTGCAGATTGGCAACATTGACCCTCTCATCGTAGGACGTGCAGGGGCATTATATGAGACTGACGAACATAAGAATATAAGTAAACGACCCATTAAAAAATAAGCAATTTTTAAGGGTAACTCCCCCACTATTTGAGATGGTTTTATGTTCCATGCTAAATTAGAGATTTTTATGGTGTGCTTGACATGAATTTACCCAATGAACTGCTTACTCTTGGCACAAGTTTTTTACAAAAAGCCAATCAATTCTTAGATGAACGCATCACCAAAACCATCACCTTAGACCCTGATGTGCTTGCTTATCGCTGGGTTGGTGGTCAGCGTGGTACACTCACTCCCATTGATGTTCATCTTAGCATCACTTTGGACGATTTGCATGGCATTGATACCCAAAAGGACAAAATCATCCAAAACACTCGCCAGTTTTTGGCGAATCTGCCTGCCAACCATGTTCTTATGACTGGCACTCGTGGGGCAGGCAAATCAAGTCTTGTGCGTGCCTTATTGCATGCCTATCATCAAGACGGTCTGCGAGTGATAGAGGTTGCTCGTGATGATTTGCATACGCTTGACAAAATCCGCCACGCCATCATAGAAAATGATAATCACTGCCGTTATATCATCTACTGTGATGATTTGGCATTTAATGGCAGTGATGAGAATTATCGTACCCTAAAAAGCATGCTAGATGGCGCTTTGGACAGTGAACAAGACCGCTTACTCATCTATGCTACCAGTAACCGCCGTCATCTACTACCTCAACTGATGAAAGACAACGTCAGCATTTACAACGGTCAAACCAATGAAGTCAATCCCTATGAGACCATCGATGAGACCGTCTCACTCTCAGACCGCTTTGGATTGTGGATATCGTTCTTACCCATGAATCAAGAGACTTATTTGGACATCGTGGCGTATTATTTGACACAGGCGGACATGGCATTTGATGAGATGGTACGTGGCGAAGCACTAACATGGGCAAGTACTCGTGGCGGTCGGTCTGGACGTGTGGCACATCAGTTTAGCAGGCACTGGATAGGGGCAAGGCTGTTAGAGCGTGATGCTTTAAACAGCAATGTTTATCCTCAATCTTTGTATTAATCAATCTTTGTATTAATAAAAAAGGCGTATCATCACGCCTTTTGTGCCATCAGATACATTATCATATGGCATTCATCTTGGTCATCGCCATCAGCTCTTTGATGTCATAAGTACCCTCATCAATCAAATCAACACCACAAGAGAGCTTCTCAATCCAATCTAGGAATTCATCAAAGATGGCACGCCCTTCTAGTCGTTTGCCATGCTGTGGCACCATCATCTCCACAGGCAGCTGACGCACGCTGCCCGCCCACAGACGACAGGCTTTGTTGCTTGCCATGTAGCGTTGATGAAAGCCTAACATACTGCCAATGTGAGTTTGAAAATTTTCCACTTTAATGCCAGAATTCCCCACCAATGACGCTCCCATATCACCTGAGAATAAAATCTGACTGACAGGGTCATAAAACTGAATATTACCCACCGAGTGCAAAAAGTGAGCAGGAATTGCCATGATTTGAGTATCGCCCAATGTATATACCCCACCCCCATCAGGGATGCCTTCTAGACGCTCCGAGAGTCCATGGTGCAATCGTCCTTTGGTAAAGGCAGAATTATAATGGGGCAAAAATCGCTCCCACAGAGTCGGAATGAGTAGTTTGGTGTTTTGTAAATGAATAAGCCAACGAGGCATGGACGCCAAAATGTCAGGGTCTTGGTGTGAACCGATGACATACTTAATGTTATCCATGCTGGTAAATTTGGTAATTTGTAAGGTCAAAGGCGTAAAGGTCAAATCCCCACCCGGGTCAATAATCGCCGCCTCTTTACCATCGATGATTAAGAACTGGTTGGATGGCACACTTTCATCTTCTGCAGGCATACTAAACGCAATACATTTGTGATGACCATCGTTATATAAAACATGAGATTCCATAAATGCTCCCCCAAGCAAACAAAATGACTTTAAAATCATTATACGCTGATTTGCCCAAAATACCAAATTTTTTTGTTAAAAAATACCCAAATCCATTCATCATCAATTCAACTTAATCAGACAAAAGCATCAGATAAAAGTAGAATTTCTCAATTATTTCCCCATTGTAAATAATGTTATCAACACCCCAAACCCATTTTAAAATCCCAAAATTCATCAGCATTTTATGATATGATAGGCGTTTTGTTCTTACGTAGCAATTTTTATTTCTTATGACCGCTTTATCATCCCATCCATCCGACATTCTCATCGCCTTTGACACCATTTTTGAGCAATGCTCCATCGCCATCTTACAAAACAATACCATCATCCATACCGAAACGGTGGTGGGCGGACGTGGACAGACTGAGATTATCCTACCCATGTTAGATAAGGCATTACACACATCAAACGTGGACATCAAGGACGTCAAGGCGTGGGCGTTTAACCGTGGGCCTGGGGCATTTAGCGGCATTCGCATTAACACCGCCATGGTTCAAGCCTTATCGGTTGCCAATGGTGCGCCGTGTATTGGCATATCCAGCCTACACGCCTTGGCATTTATGGCATGCAAGCAAGAGAATATGACAGACGGCATGCACATAACAGCACTCATAGATGCCCGCCAAAAGCAGGTCTATGCAGGGGATTTTGTGGTACAAAATGCTCTGCCAGTTGCCCAAAACGAATATTTGCTAGATTATGACAAACCCATAGAAACTGACATCGTCGTAGGAGATGTCGTGGATTTGGTCATGACAGATGCCAAAAAATTACGCCCAAATCCTACCGCCTGCCACATCGCTTACCTTGCTTATCCCTTATTTTTAAAAGGCAAAACAGTAACAGCAGCACATGCCTTACCTGTTTATCTTAGGGACAATGCTTGGAAAACATTAGCCCAGCAAGCTAAAAACAAAAAGTGATTACATTAAAGTGATTACATTAAATGGCATAGGGCATCATTTAGATTAACACATAAGAGTATTATTTTGGACGTTTTATTATTTATCAAAGCCTTTATCATAAGCATCATCGAAGGCATTACCGAATTTTTGCCCATTTCCAGTACAGGCTATATGGTGTTATCAGCGGACATCATCAATTTTTGGGACAAAGATAAGCGAGATTTATTCATTGTTTTTGTTCAGATTGGGGCGATTTTGGCGGTCATTTATGACTATTGGGGCAGGCTGTGGACAGCATTTATGGGGCTAATCACAGGCAGAGCAGATGGCATGACCAACCCTCGCAGGCTGGGCATCTCGCTCATCATTACCACCATTCCTGTCATGATTGTTGGGCTTACCCTAGAAGATTTTATCACAGGCACACTCTTTCATCCGCTTGTTGTGGCAACCATGCTAATTATTGGGGCGTTGCTCATCATCTATGTAGAAAAACACCCACGCCCCATCAAGGCACAAGAGGCCGAACAAATTAACTTTAAAACCGCCTTAAAAATCGGACTGTGTCAATGCTTGGCTCTCATTCCCGGCACAAGTCGCTCTGGTGCTACCATCATCGGAGCATTGTGGTTTGGTGTCTCTCGCAAGGCCGCCACGGAATTTTCTTTCTTTTTGGGCATTCCTGTGATTATTGGGGCAGGACTTTTGGAGCTCATTGACAAAAAAGATTTGCTACAAACAGGACAAGATTGGGCGGTGCTTGGCGTAGGAACGCTGGTATCTTTTGTGGTTGCCCTACTATGTATTCGCCTGCTTGTGGCGTGGGTATCCACAAAAGACTTTATGGTTTTTGCTTATTTGCGTATCATTACAGGCGTGATTGTGTTATTGGCGTATTTTGTATTGGGTTACCAAATTAAAGGATAGCTCCTATTATTACCCATAAATATTTACCCATAAAACCATAAACCAAAAAGGCAATCGTGTGAATATTAACATCATCGGCACAGAACAAGACAAAAATTTATTTAATCAATTGCAATTTATTAATAAAACCCACATTTTATCCTTAAATTTATCCTTTTTTGTATTACCAAAACTCAATGACAAATCAATATCATCCTTTGTCAATGATAATATCAAAACCCCCTTAATCGCTCTTATCAAAAACACCCCAACCTTAATCAAAATTGACAATAATGCCATCATAAAATCATCATTAAATTGGCAAGCCCTAACTGGGCGTATCGTAACGGCAGGACGAAAATCTGAGTTGATATTACAAGCGTGTAAATTAACGCCCAACATGAGTGTGATAGACGGTACGGCAGGGTTTGGGCAAGATGGTTTGATATTGGCAAGCACAGGGGCAAATGTCATCATGATAGAGCACAATCCCATTATAGCCATGTTGCTTTTATATGAACACCAAATGATGAACACCAACCCAAATTGGCAAAAACTGTTAAGCCGAATCATGATTTATCATGGCAATTTTTTAGATGCTGATTTTATGGCGACATTACCCAAAGTGGATATGGCATATCTTGACCCCATGTTTCCATATGACAGTTATTCAGCAAAAGTTGGTAAAACCATGCAAGTGCTACATGAGCTGGCAAATACACCAAGCGATGATGATGAAAAACTGTTTTTAAACATTGCCGATGCTCAATTAAAAAATAACGGCAAAATCATTGTCAAACGCCCCTTATCCGCCCCCCATTTGGCAAATAAAACACCCATGCAAAGCGTGGCAAATGATGCCATTCGTTTTGATAGGTATTGACACATAATACATGAAATACATAATACATGACATAAAGGATTTTTAAACAAAATTCCCAAGATTTTTTGGGGAATATTTGCTACAATAAGGGCATTTAACCCAACTCATAAGGACTGCTATGAAAATCTTGGTTACAGGTACAGGCGGACGTGAACATGCCTTAGCGTGGGCATGTGCAAAAGATGACAGAGTACAGACGGTCTATGTCGCTCGTGGCAATGCAGGCACAGCAACCGAACCCAAACTTCAAAACGTGGATTTAGACATCGCCGATCACACTGCTGTGATTGAGTTTTGTCAATCTCATGACATCGCCTTTGTGCTTGTTGGGGCAGAAGCTCCGCTTGTGGCGGGCATTGTGGATGATTTGGAACGTGCTGGCGTGCGTGCGTGGGGCTGCTGTCAATACTGCTCACAACTAGAAGGCTCAAAAGCATTTGCCAAAGATTTCATGAAAAAGCTCGGCATTCCCACCGCCTTTTATGAAGTCTTTACCGATGCAAAGTCAGCAAAAGACTTTGTTCGCACCAAAGGCACACCCATTGTCATCAAGGCAGACGGTTTGGCAGCGGGCAAGGGTGTGATTGTGGCGATGGATGAGAGCCAAGCCTTTGATGCCATTGATAACATGCTCTTGGATAATAAATTTGGTCAAGCAGGCAGCCGTGTGGTCATCGAAGAGTTTTTGGCAGGCGAAGAAGCGTCCTTTATTTGCATGATTGACGGTGATAACATTTTACCCATGGCAACCAGTCAAGACCACAAACGCATTTTTGAGGGGGACAAAGGAGCGAACACAGGTGGCATGGGAGCGTACTCGCCTGCTCCTGTGGTAACAACAGATGTGCATGATAAGGTGATGGAGCGTATCATTCGCCCTGTTGTGGATGAGATGAGAGCCAATGGCACACCTTATAAGGGCTTTTTGTACGCAGGTCTTATGATAGATGATGCAGGCGACCCTTATGTGATTGAGTTTAACTGCCGATTTGGCGACCCTGAAACTCAGCCAATCATGATGCGATTAAAATCATCTTTGGTTGAGCTGATTTTGGCAGGATTAGACGGTAATTTACCGACAAATGCAGAATGGACGGACGAGGTTGCCTTGGGCATTGTCTTGGCAAGTCGTGGCTACCCCAAAAGCTCATCCTCGGACGATGTCATTACAGGATTGCCAGAATCTCAAAATGACCTAAAAGTATTCCACGCAGGCACAAAAGAGAAAAACGGACAAATCCTAACCAATGGCGGACGGGTGCTGTGTGTTACCGCACTAGGGGCAAGCGTTGCAGATGCTCAATCTCGTGCGTTAATAAGCTGTGGCACCATTGCTTTTGATGGCATACAGTATCGCCGTGATATTGGCTGGCGTGCCATTGGGCGTTAGTTTTTTCATGATAGATTTTTCATGATAGATTAAGGTCAAATACGTCCGTGTTTGGCTTTATTTTTTGATGACATGCAACATTTTCTACAAAATTAACCCCACAGATTGACCTGATGGCGTAATGGTGATTAAATAATCTGTTTTAAACACATCTTTGATGCCCAAATCAGATGCCCCAACATAAGGACATGACAGCAATGAAATCCCCCTACCTCACCAAATCCCCCACTTTTTGGGTAGGATTATTCACAACCGTCTGTATCGTCATCGGTGTGCGTGAACTTGCTTTGGTTATTTGCACCGCCCTAGGAGTGCCACGTGCCACCAACATTGTCGGTTTGGTATCGCTGTTTTTTGTATTGATGGGTGTACGACTCATCAAAGGGGGCTTGCCACATTGGCTATCATCATCAGCAAGTGTGCTGTTGGTAGACAGCGGATTTGCGTTTTTGCCTGTATCGGCTGGGGCGGGGATTTTACTGTTTAGTCTTGGGGCGGATTTGTTTGGTGTGTCTGCGGTCATTGTGCTTAGCACCGTGATGCCACTTTGGGCATTTGCCAAATTGTCTCAACACTGGCTAAAAAGCACAGATGATAAAGAGGATGAACATGCCATCTCTTGACAGCACCACGATTTTTATCGCCTTTGTTATTACGCTCATCGCTCACGTTGGGGCAAAATATGTATTACGTTATATCAATAGATACTTTCGTGGCATACCGATGATCATCATCGCCATTGTGCTAACACTCATCATCATCATGATTATTGGCATGCCCTACACCACCTATTACACTCATGCTAAACCTGTGTTTGACCGCTTGCTTGGGTATAGCACCGTGCTGCTTGCCGTACCGCTTGCAGGTATGGATTTTAAGGGTCTGCCCATCAAAAAGCTGTCTATCATTGTCGTTATGGCAAGCCTTATTGGGGCGATTGTGCCGATGAGTTTGGCGTATCTGTTTGGTCTGAATATGGATGCAATTTTAAGTTTTGCCACACGTTCGGTTACCACACCTGTGGGCTTATCGGTTGCTCAAATCATTGACGCACCGCTTGTACTTGCCAACCTTATCATCATCATATCTGGAATTTTGGGGGCGGGGGTATGCCGTGTTTTGTTTAACAACATCACAGACGATAGAGCAAAAGGCTTGGCACTGGGTTTGGTTGCCCATGCCATTGGTACAGTAGAAGCGTGGACCATCAGTCCTACCGCAGGGCGATACGCTGCCTTTGGACTTGCCATCAATGGCTTGCTTACGGCGGTGTGGTTGCCAGTGGTGGTGCTTTTGTTATTAAAATGAGTTGGGAGTGCCTGCTTTTGGCTTAGTTCTTTGCTTTTGGCTTAGTTATTCAAATTAAATTTATGTATTTTAGATGAATGAATTTTAATCAATCATTAACAGTTTTGGTCTTGACAAAAATGATTTTTAATCACAAAATTACCCAAAATTGTTGCATGTCCATTTGGGGTGTGTTCGTCATTTTTGGCATCATCAATATTTTTATCAATGCCCTTATTTGCTTGCTATTTGCTTGCTTGTCATTTATTCTTATATTTTAATAAAACAAGCGATTATTATTACACTGGTGAACCTATGATTACCGAGTCTTTGGTTGATGTCTCACGGCTACAATTTGCCGTTACCGCTTTATTTCATTTTTTATTCATCCCCTTAACACTTGGCATGACATGGCTATTGGTCATCATGGAGTCGGTGTATGTCATCACAGCCAAACAGATTTGGAAGGACATGACTCGCTTTTGGGGTAAGCTCTTTGGCATTAACTTTGCTTTGGGTGTTACCACAGGGATTACCATGGAGTTTCAGTTTGGTACGAACTGGGCGTATTATTCGCATTATGTTGGTGATGTATTTGGAGCTCCGCTTGCCATTGAAGGTTTGATGGCTTTTTTCTTAGAATCAACAATGGTTGGGCTATTTTTCTTTGGTTGGGAGCGTATGAGCCGTGTGCAACATCTCATCACAACTATACTCATGGCACTGGGGACAAACCTGTCTGCTTTGTGGATTTTAATTGCCAATGGTTGGATGCAAAACCCTGTGGGGGCGGAGTTTAACTACCAAACCATGCGAATGGAGATGACCAGTTTTACCCAAATCCTATTAAACCCTGATGCCCAAAATAAATTTGTCCATACCGTCTCAGCAGGCTATGTGGTTGGAGCAATGTTTGTACTGTCGGTGTCGGCTTGGTATCTGCTAAAAGGACGAGATGTCGCCTTTGCCAAACGCAGTTTTCATGTAGCGGCTGCTTTTGGTTTTGCATCCATTTGTAGCACCATTGTGTTGGGCGATGAATCTGGTTACTCCATCGGACTGGCTCAGCAGACCAAACTTGCCACAATGGAGGCCATGTGGGAGACCGAACCTGCCCCTGCCAGTTTTAATATCGTGGCACTCATCAACGAAAAAGAAGAAAAAAACGATTTTGCCGTACATGTCCCCTACGCCATGGGCATCATTGGCACACGCTCACTTGACAAAAAGATACTGGGCATTAGTGATATTAAAGAGATTAACAAAGAACGCATCGTCAGCGGTATTTTTGCGGTCAGTGCCTTAGATGAAATGCGTGAGAGCATGGCAGTAGGTCAGACGGTCAGTTCTGAGACACTGGCACAATTTGAACACCACAAAAACGATTTGGGTTTTGGGCTGCTGCTCAAAAAATACACCCATGACGTTACCCAAACAACCCCAGAGATGCTCGCTGGTGCTACAAATGACACCATTCCTAGGGTAACACCCATGTTTTGGACGTTTCGTATTATGGTCGGTTTGGGCTTTTTAATGCTTGTGCTATTTGCCTTGTCGCTGTTTTTTACCATTAAGGGAAATTTCATGGAAAAAAAATGGCTGTTAAAATTTGCTGTCATCATGCTTCCTGCCCCATGGATTGCTGCCGAAGCTGGTTGGTTTGTTGCTGAGTATGGTCGTCAGCCGTGGACAGTATATGGCATTTTACCCACACATTTATCGGTATCTAACATCGCCACGGGTCATGTGATATGGTCGCTGATTGGCTTTGTGGTATTTTATGCCATTTTGTTCATCATTGAGGTCTATCTTATGCAAAAATACGTCCGTCTGGGCCCTGCCAGTCTCGGAACAGGGCGATACTTTGGTGAAAAAACTGATAAAAACACCATAAACCCCAATGACTTTAACGGAGTGTAGCCATGTTATTTGATTATGAAACCCTAAAATTCATTTGGTGGTTACTCGTCGGCATCCTACTTATCGGCTTTGCCATCATGGATGGTCATGATATGGGCGTGTGTAGCTTACTGCCTTTTGTTGGCAAAACAGACAAAGAACGCCGTGTGATTATCAATACCATCGGAGCTCACTGGGAGGGCAATCAAGTATGGTTCATCAGTGCAGGAGGAGCGATTTTCGCCGCCTTGCCCCTGTTATACGCAACGGCATTTAGCAGTTTTTATTGGGCATTAATGGCCGCACTTTGGGCGTTGTTTTTGCGACCAGTTGGTTTTAAATATCGCAGCATGGTCAAAGATGCACGTTGGCGGATGGCATGGGATTGGGGGCTGTTTATTGGCTCGTTTGTTCCTGCTCTTATTTTTGGGGTGGCATTTGGCAATCTGTTTTTGGGTGTGCCATTTGGCTTTGACAATCAGCTTGTCTCTACTTATACTGGCTCTTTTTTAGGCTTGCTGTCGCCCTTTGTCCTGCTCTGCGGTCTGGTGAGTGCCTTTATGATGATAACCCAAGGCGGGGTATATTTGGCTCATCGTACGGTTGATAACATACAATCTTGCACCAAAAAACTCACAACCATCTGTGCTGTCATCACCTCAGTATTATTCGTACTGGCAGGATTTTGGGTGGCAAACCTTGATGGATATGTCATCATCAGTTCGGTGGACAAAAATGCCTTGATTGACCCCACAAACAAAACCGTCATCACCGAACAAGGGGCGTGGCTTGCCAATTTTAAAACCAATGAGACGTTATGGTTATTTCCTGCCTTGGGTGTTATCATGCCCATCATGGCAGCTCTCACCATGCAAGCAGGACGGACTTTGACTGCCTTTGTACTGTCTAGCATGGGCGTGCTTGGGGTCATCATGACCGCAGGGGTGGCTTTATTTCCTTTTTACATGCCATCATCATCTGACCCACGTTCAAGCCTGACTGTTTGGGACAGCACATCCAGCCAGTTTACACTCATGGTTATGGTCTATGTGGTGGTCTTTATCCTGCCTGTGGTGGTCGGCTACACCAGTTGGGCGTATGCCATCATGCGAGGTAAGGTTACCAAAGCCTACATTAAAGAAAACGAACATACATTATATTAGGAGAGATTTATGTGGTATTTTGCGTGGATATTAGGATTGGGGTTTGCTGTACTGCTTGCCATCATCAGTGCCGTTTGGGTGGAGTTTGAGAGCAGCCGAGAAGAGGTGTTTTATGGCAAAGATAAGAAGCATGATGAATAAATTTATTCACTGACAATACCTAAATGATAGAAAATTAATCACCAATATCCATCAGCCAAATGCCAGCTTAGCACTTGTCTGAATGAATAAATGATGCTAATATCATGCTGTATTTTAAACATTTATTTAGCATACAGAATGTATGGCACAATCTCACTGCCATTTGACAAGGATTTTTATGAAATTATCCAATCCTACGCTGTTTCATGAACACGCTCTCATCAATAACACATGGCAATCTGCCAAATCCAAAAGCACCATAGACGTGTTTAACCCCTTTAATGATGAAAAAATTGGCACCATCCCTGATTTATCCGCTGATGAAATCGCCAAAGCCATCGGTTTTGCCGATGGAGCCCAAAAGTCATGGGCAAGCCTAAGTGCCAATGAAAGAGCGATAATTTTACATCGCTGGGCGGACTTGATTGATGAAAATCGTGAAGACTTAGCCGTCATCATGACCACAGAGCAAGGCAAACCCTTAAAAGAATCTCGTGGAGAGATTGATTATGCCAACAGTTTCATCCGATTTTTCGCCGATGAAGCCAAGCGAGCATATGGCGACGTGATACCTGCCCCAAACACCAACTTACGCTATGTCGTGCTAAAACAGCCCATCGGTGTCTGTGCCAGCATCACGCCATGGAATTTTCCGTCAGCGATGATTACTCGTAAAGTCGCCCCCGCCCTGGCATCAGGATGTGTGATGGTTGTAAAACCCGACAGCCAAACGCCCTTTTCTGCCCTTGCCTTGGGTGAACTTGCCATTCAAGCGGGCATTGGCAAGGGCGTGCTACAAATCGTTACAGGGCGAGCGGATGTTATTGGGGGCATACTCAGCTCCGATGAACGCATTAAAAAACTCTCCTTTACAGGCTCTACTCAGGTTGGCAAGCTGCTGATGAAGCAATGTGCCAGCACGGTCAAAAAACTGTCCTTAGAACTTGGCGGTAACGCTCCTTTTATCGTATTTGATGATGCTGATATTGACAAAGCGGTCAAGGGTGCGATGGCATCCAAATACCGCAACGCAGGGCAGACGTGCGTGTGTGCCAACCGCATCTACGTTCATCGGACGATAAAAGATGAATTCATTGCCAAATTCGCCAAAGAAATCAATGAATTAAACATTGGCGATGGGTTGTCAGACAGTACGGACATTGGCTGTCTTATCAATGATACCGCCGTACAAAAAACCCAAAAACTGCTCCAAAATGCCCTAGATAAAGGAGCAACACTCATCACAGGAGGCAAGTCTCATCCCACACATGCACGCTGTTTCTTGCCAACCATCATCACAGACATCACAGACGACATGGACATCGCCCACGAAGAGATTTTTGCTCCGATTGCTCCGATTTTTGTGTTTGACGATGAATCAGAAGTCATCCGCCGTGCCAATAATACCCCCTATGGTTTGGCATCTTATTTTTATACCCAAAGCCACGCCCGAGCATGGCGAGTATCCGAAGCCTTAGAATATGGTATGGTCGCCCAAAACACAGGGCTACTATCCACCGAAGTCGCTCCATTTGGTGGGGTCAAGCAGTCAGGGTTTGGGCGTGAAGGCTCAAAATATGGTTTGGATGAATATCTCATTACCAAATACTGGTGCATGGATGTAAGCTGATAAATACTAAGGCAAATGCTACTTATAATGGGCATCATCCTAAAAAACGTCACACCCAAAAACCGCCATTCTCTATCAAAATGGCGGTTGTGTCTAAAATGGCAGTCTTAGCGTGTTCCGTCTCACTGTCTCACTGATTAATCACGTCCACACCCCTAGGCGGGGTAAAGCTAAACTCTTTGGCAGGAATGTTTTTATTGATATTAACATTGTTAAAATTGATTGATGTGGTCTGCCCAATACTGTCATTTAGTACCATCATGACAGGTTTACCGCCATTGAAACTGATTGACAAATCCCTAAAATTAGCCGCATTTGATTTGGGTTTTAGGACATAGTAGTTTTTGCCTTTGTTTGGCTGACTGATGCTAAAATTACGTGCAATTTGGTTGGGGTCGCCTGACAAGAGCAAGGCGGGTGTATCTGCAACCTCGCTGGTTACCGACTGTTTGGTTGCTTGTTGCAAATCTTTATCATAAATCCACATGGTATTACCATTGACCACAATGAGCTGTTCAGAGGGCGATTTGGTTTCCCAACGAAATTTATGACCACGTTCTAATGCCATGCTACCGCTAAAACTTTGACTTCTGTCAGCTGTCTTGGTTGTTTGTGAGAAATTGGCGGTCATTGACTTAGTATTTTTAAGTAGGTTATTTAAATTGGTTACCGCTGTATCACTGGCATGGGCAGTAAAGATGGTCATGGGCAGTAAAGTTGTTAATACACCTAAGGTAATTTTTGTATTCATAACAAGTCCAAACAATAAAAAATAATTGATTTATAAAAATAAATTGGTTTAATGCTTTATTTAAATGCTTAATTTTAAAAAATCATTTATAAAAGCATCAAGACAATCTTAAAAGTGGGTTACTTATAAAGCAAGTTATTGTGCCATGTTTTTATGTTGCAATCTAGTCTAATTTTGCAAAAATTTAGAGAAAACATTGCTTCTATGTTGTTAATGATGTGGTTGATTTTTGGCTAAACTTAATCATGGCGTAATTTTTGGGCATGTCCGCTTTACTATTTACCATCAAATATTGGAGCATCTGCCAATTTAGCCAAATTTCATCATCACAGTTTCATCATCACAACAAAATCCCTGACATTTTGTCAAAATCATCAAGACAATACGTGGCATTCATGTCATTAATTTTAAATCGTTATGAATAAAGGCTGATTATTAAGAATATTCATTGAAATTTCATCCAAATGTTGGTAACATAAATCCCTATTTTAATTTTAAAACGGTGTTTTTATGTATCTTAATCATAACCATACTTTACGCCCCATCCATCTGCGTTTGACGGACGAGATTGTGGCACATTTAGAAAAAGTCAAAGGCGAACATGGTTTTGAGTGTATTCAGCCACTCATTCGTTTTTATATCCGTCAAGGGCTTGACCGTGATAATTCTGAATACTCTCTAAGTAATGACATTGCCTTTATTAATGAACTTAAAGAACAAGGCATTAGCGAGAAATTGATAGAAAAAGCCCTAGAAAACGTCTGCAAAAACGCTGACCGATAATTTTCCAAAATATCAGACATCATCACAGACGACAGATAAATAGTTTTTAGCAGTGAATTATTGCTCATTTATGACAATATTTTTATTGTTTTAAACAAAAAATCATGGTAATATTTCACAAAACATACATACGTTTAAAACATGTCCATATCACCCCATCTTCTGTTTATGGAGTATTGATGATGAGATTACAGTCTTTATTTATCGCTTTAATTGCCACCAGCACCATACTTTTTTCCACTAACGTCTCTGCACGTGTGGGTCCTGCTTATGATGACGGTAGCTCATACGGGTATGCTTGTACTCATCATGTCAATGGGCATGTACTGCTTCGCTCAGGCCCTGGTCAAAATTATAAAGCACTCGCTCGCATGCCTAACGGCAGTGATGTTAGCATCATCGGTGAACGCACTGTTAATGGCTGGCTGTGGTATAAAATCAAGTTTGGTCGCAATATGGGCTGGGCTCGTTCGGATTATATTTGCAGATAAACAGAGATTGTATGAATGACGGGTGATACATTTGTGTGTTGCTCGTTTTACAGTTTAGCTCAACAAATTTCTTGATTTGGACGTTTGGCAATCCATAAGAATCCAACAATAATGGTGGTTTAACAATGAATGACTTAGGTAATTTTATGAAAAAACGAACAAGGGATTTGGTGATTGGCATCGGACTTTTGGGTGTTGGTAGCGTTGCTGCCATTGCAACTTTTCAAAACAACCAATCAGGGTCAGGATATATCACAAACCCCAACAAAGGCACCATTACCATTAACCAACCCAACAACCCAACCGCCATCGCTGACCAAAGTGGACGCTCTTATGCAGGGTACAACCAAAGCCAACCAGCCCATCATCAAAATCAGCCACAACAAGCGATGAATCAGAACCTCATCCATCAAGGTGATGCCCATACCATGCCAACACACCAACATGGTAATCATGGTAATACAGCAGAACAAATATGTGCCCCCGAAGCTTTAAAGGTGGGCATTAAACATTTTAGATATGACGATGCCAACACGAGCGACCTTGTACCAAGTGGTTATGGCAATGACCCAAAATTTAAGATACATCGTGCCGCCAAGCCTGCCTTACAAGAGATGATTAGGGCAGCTCGTGCTGATGGCGTTACGCTAACCCCAGGTTCCATCTTACGCACATCAAGCCGTCAAGCCCAAATCGTTGCCAACAAGAAAAAACAAGGTCAAAGTGCCAAACAGATTTATTACACCTCATCACATCCTGGATATTCTGAACATCATACAGGGCTTGCGGTAGATTTCTCACCCATCAACGACAATTTTGCCAAAACAGCAGCATACCGTTGGCTACAACAGCATGCCCATGAGTATGGCTTTTACCAAACTTTTACCCCTGATTATTCTAGATATAGTGGTGTCTCTGAGGAATCATGGCATTGGCGTTTTGAGGGTAAAAACAAGGAGTTCTCTCACATCTTCGCCGACAGTATCAACCGTCGCTGTTAATGATGATTTGATTTTAATTTATAAATAAAGCACACTTAGGTGTGCTTTATTTATCCAAATGATTTTCCCATCTACATGATTTCACCTAAGCACCTAACCTAAGCACCTAAGTATTAGCTAAGAGTATTAGCTAAGCATGTTGGGTTTTCTTAGTGGAGATGGCCATTGACAGCATTAAGCAAAATACTTATCCAAACCTTCTTGGATGCCACTACTAATCATACCCTTAAACGGCTTTACCAAAAAGTTCAAATCCGCCTCGAATACGACCTTATCACTGTCTAAAAATGCACGTCCATCCACGCCTGATTTGGTGATATTTACTGTATCACTGTCCAACCCCTCATGGTAGGTTGCCTCAAAATCAAACTCTTGTTTGGCTTCTTCTAACCATGCTTTGGCTTTTGTGCGAGCAGTGGCAAGGTCAAAGTTATGACGCTTTTCAATACGTAAATCAGACATAATGTTCTCTTTTTAAAATAAAGTTAAATGTTAAAATAATACAACCAAATGGTCAATTAAGTTTTTGGCAAAGTTACACCCATTTGCCCTTGGTATTTACCGCCACGGTCTTTGTAGGACGTCTCACACACTTCATCTGACTGAAAAAAAAGCATTTGTGCCACGCCCTCGCCTGCATAGATACGAGCAGGTAGGTTGGTTGTGTTACTAAACTCTAAGGTAACATGACCCTCCCATTCAGGTTCTAAGGGCGTTACATTGACGATAATGCCACAGCGAGCATAGGTAGATTTACCCAAACAAATCGTCAACACATCACGGGGTATTTTAAAATACTCCACCGTACGAGCCAAGGCAAATGAATTGGGTGGAATGATACATTCATCACCAACAATGTCAATAAAGCTACGTTCATCAAAATTCTTAGGGTCAACAATGGCTGAATGAACGTTGGTAAACACCTTAAATTCATTGGCACAACGAACATCATAGCCATAGCTTGACGTACCGTAACTGACAATTTTCTCGCCATCATCGTTATGACGAATCTGACCAGGTTCAAAAGGGGCAATCATCTCATGTTCGGTCGCCATTTGGCGAATCCAGCGGTCTGACTTAATTGACATGTTGTTCTCTATTTATCTTATAATATTGGATGAGTAAGTGTCAAATATTATAGCAAAATTCTTGACCTTTTAAAATCAAAACACATAAAAAAAACCGCCAAATGTCAACAC
This sequence comes from Moraxella nonliquefaciens, assembly GCF_001679005.1. Taxonomy (GTDB): domain Bacteria; phylum Pseudomonadota; class Gammaproteobacteria; order Pseudomonadales; family Moraxellaceae; genus Moraxella; species Moraxella nonliquefaciens. Next base: position 457,444 of record NZ_LXTW01000032.1, read on the forward strand.
ATTACCCCAATAGGTAATTTATCAATCGTTGTATGGCAAAACTTACCACACAAATCTTAGTGTGATGGTGATTATACAAATCAATTGAAAATCTCACAAAATCAATTCCTTATCCAAAAATTTGTCCATTCTACCAAAAAAGTCCTGCCAATTCATAAAAATTATGTTAAAATAATATGCCATAAAACACATGATATAGTGATTTTATCTTAAAATAATACCATATCTAGATAAAATAATTCAATCACTTCTTTATTTATACTTATCACATACTTATCATATTTTTTCATCAAATTTGTTTAAATCATCATAGAGAGTATCATGCAGTATTCTATCTTTTCTCAAACCAAAAATGACCCCCTAAAAGAACCCATGTTTTTTGGGCAAGCGGTGAATGTTTCTCGCTATGACCAACAGCGTCATGCTGTCTTTGAACAATTGATTGAAAAGCAATTGTCATTTTTTTGGCGGCCTGAGGAGATAGATGTCAGCCGTGATAGGATTGATTTTAGTGAGTTGTCTGCCCCCGCTCAGCACATTTTTTTATCCAATTTAAAATACCAAACTTTGCTTGACAGCATTCAAGGGCGTAGTCCCAATGCCGTGCTACTGCCCATCGTATCCCTACCTGAGCTTGAAACATGGATTGAGACATGGTCATTTAGCGAGACCATCCACAGTCGCAGTTATACGCACATCATTCGCAATATCGTTAATGACCCAAGCGTAATTTTTGATGACATTATGGACAATGAACATATCCTTGCCCGTGCCAAAGACATTGCTATTTATTATGATGATTTGTATGAAGCCAGTCAGTTATACAACTTGACAGGTCAAGGTGATTTGCGTGAGATTAAAAAGAAACTGTATCTGTGTATCGTTGCGGTCAATGTCCTAGAAGCCATTCGTTTTTATGTCTCATTTGCTTGCTCATTTGCCTTTGCTGAAAATAAAGTCATGGAGGGTAATGCCAAAATCATCAAGATGATTGCTCGTGATGAGGCTTTGCACCTAAATGGCACACAACACATCATCAACCTTATGAGACATGGGCAAGATGACCCTCAAATGGCAGAGATTGCCAAAGAATGCTATGATGAAGCCATCAAGATTTTTCGTGTTGCCGCCGAGCAAGAAAAAGATTGGGCAAGCTATCTGTTTAAAGATGGCTCTATCATCGGTCTTAATCGTGATATTTTGTGCCAATATGTTGAGTACATTACCAACACACGCATGTTAGCGATTGGTCTGCCTGCCATCTTTGACACCAAATCCAACCCCATTCCTTGGATTAATGCATGGCTATCATCTGATAATGTACAAGTTGCCCCCCAAGAAACCGAAATCACCACCTATCTGGTCGGTCAGATTGACAGTGATTTGGATGGGGTGGATTTGGATGATTTTGAACTCTAATAACAAAAGTATCAGCCATGCCGTGGATTTTTACAGACGAAATGCGTTTTTATTTACATGAAGGCGAAAGTTTGCTTGATGGCATGTTACGCACCGAGCATAAAGATGTGCGTTATATGTGTCAACAGGGCTTTTGTGGGGCGTGCAAAATGCGTGTCAAAGCAGCAACAGAGTATCCCAAAACCAAACAAATCCCTTTGGCACACTTAGATGATGATGAGGTACTGGCTTGCTGTTGTATGCCCACAGGTACGATGGTTGTCAGCTATGATGCGGACAAATCGGATACGCCGTGTCAATATCAACATAAAAATGAGAGATGGCATTTACAAAAAACAGCCATCATCACTCGTCAGATTTTCAGTCAAACCCATCACGAATGGATTGTTCATGTTCATAAAGTAGAGGCAGCACCGTGCCAACAATCCACGCACGCCGATAACCTTGTAAACCCTCTGACAGTACGTGTGTATCATCCACAGGCAATCCTTGATAAACGTGATACATAAGCTCATTTATCCAGCGTCCCTTTAATAGCAGGTTGGCGGGGATGTTCAACAGACGAGCTTGGACATTGGTAGCTTCATCTAAGGCATGGCGATGTGGCTTGATTTTACTGGTGTAAATGGGGGTTTTGATGGGCATTTGTGTTTGGGGCAAATCTTTGGCCTCTTTGATGACACGAATAATCTCAGAGCCATAACGACGTAAAACAGAGCGATTTAGTGTGGTGCGTGCCAAATCTTTCATGTTGGTTGGCAAGCTCTCAGTAATCTCACGCAAAGCCTGTTTGCCAATAATAAAACTGCGTGGTTCATTAACCGCCCGTGCCAACGACTCTCGCCACATGGTCAAAGCTTGAAGTACTGCCAGTTGCTGTCTGGTGTAGGTTGGGGTGATATGGTCAAGATAGAGCTTATCATCGTCTAGGTGCTGAGTGTTGTAGAGTTCTTTGGCGTAAAGCGTACTGTCTTCATTAGCATAATCTAGGATTTGCCTGGCATTTAATGCTTGCACAACTGCCTGATGCAGGATGAGCAAATAACGTACGTCATTGATGGCATACAATTCTTGCTCTGGGGTGAGCGGTCTGGCAAGCCAGTTAGATTGACTTTCACCTTTATCTAGTGCCACCCCCAAAATTTCATTGACCGCTTGACTATAACCTACTTGTGGCTTGCCTGTCAGATATGCCACGCCAATTTGTACATCAAAGACGTTGGTCAAAGGGGGATTATTGGCAAGCAGATAAAATATCCCCAAATCCTCCCCACATGCGTACCACACCATGCTTGGCACCTCGCATAGGGCTTGCCAAAACTCAGTCAAATCAAGACGTGGGGCATCCACAAGGTATATCCCTTTGCCAGTATTGACCTGCACCAATGCCAGTATTGGATAGTAGGTATTACGTTTGATAAATTCTGTATCCAAAGCGACCACGTCCACATCGTCTATCTCATCAATGAGTTTATAAAGTTCATCATCTGTTCGCACCCACTTGCTAGGCAAATCCAGCAGAGCATGCTCATCATCACTTAGATGAGCATAAGGGAAACTAAAATCATTGGGGTTTTTTACATCATTCATCGGTTTTTTTACATCATTCATCATTGTCTGTGTTAATCTATATATCAAAAACTCCCCCAATTTTACACCAAAGTCAGCAAAATGTGCACAATTTAATAAATGATTGATGATATTGGTTGGTTTTAGAGTGTTAAATTTTCATCATATTTCATGAAAATGTTATTAATGTTCAACATGCCCTATTAACAATTTGGGCGTATCATGTTAAGATAGACGGTAAGTCTTTATAATTTATCCAAAATAAAAGGAAAATGACAATGTTAATTGAATTCACAAAAATGCATGGTTTGGGCAATGACTTTATGGTGATTGACCTCGTAACACAGCGAATGAACCTGACAAGCGAGTTGGTGCGTCTGCTTGCTGACCGTCATTTGGGCGTAGGATTTGACCAGTTGCTTATCGTTGAACCACCGTCTCGCCCTGACATGGATTTTAAATATCGTATTTTTAATGCTGATGGGCAAGAAGTGGCACAATGTGGCAATGGGGCAAGATGTTTTGCCTGCTTTGTGCAGGCTCGCAAACTCTCTTTTAAACAGCGTCTGCGTGTTGAGACAGCAAGTGGGATCATCACGCTGACCACTGACCGCTATGGTTGGGTGCAAGTAGACATGGGCAAGCCCAAATTTGAACCTAATGAAATTCCTTTTGCTCCCCAAGCCATCACCAAAGTGGGCAACTCCTACCGCCTAAATGTTGATGGTGAACCTGTTCAGCTCTACCTTGCCAACATGGGCAACCCACATGCGGTCATTTTGGTAGATGATGTGCTAACTGCTGATGTGGCACGTTTGGGTAGACTCATTGAACGTCATGAAGCATTCCCTGAGCGTGTTAATGTTGGTTTTGTCCAAATCGTCAATCAACGCCATGTCCGTCTACGTGTCTATGAACGTGGTGTGGGCGAGACGCAGGCATGTGGCACAGGTGCGTGTGCGGCGGTTGCTGTGGGCGTGCGTGAGGGCTGGATTGACGAAGGGGTTGATGTGCGAGTTCAGCTCTATGGTGGTAGCCTTGCTGTGCGTTATCAAGAGGGGTATTCGGTAATGATGACAGGCCCGGCCTCCTTTGTCTATGAAGGGGTGTTTAGCCCTGATGGTCTGGCAGCACAGGCAGGCATTAATCTGACACCTACCGAAGAGAATGACGCCTAATCATCATCAATGAGCCATCATTAATTAAAGTTAATCCGCCAAAATCCAAAATTATCAAGCCCTTGTCATACAGGGCTTTGTTTTGGGTTGCATTTAAGCCAACATGTATCATTGGTAATATCATGCTTTATGGAAATATCATCAATATTTAACATGCCCCAAACTTAGGCACGTCCAGCCCCTGCTTGGCGTAAAATGTCGCCACAAATTCATCAAAGGTGTCATTTTCTAGACTTTTGCGAATGCCTTTCATGAGATTTTGATAATAATGCAAATTGTGAATGGTGTTTAATTGTGCTGAGAGCATCTCGCCACATTTGTGTAAATGATGTAGATAGGCACGGCTAAAATTCTGACAAGTATGGCAATCACATTCGCCATCTGGTGGATTTTTGTCATGGCGATGAGCTGCATTTTTTATCTTAACCACTCCGGTACTTGTAAACAGGTGTCCATTACGAGCATTACGAGTTGGCATGACACAATCAAACATGTCCACGCCTCGCTTCACCGCTTCCACGATATCGGACGGAGTACCCACACCCATCAGATAACGTGGCTTGTCAGATGGCATGCGATTTGGCAGATAGTTTAATACCTTCATCATCTCATCTTTTGGCTCGCCAACTGACAGACCTCCAATAGCATAACCGTCAAAGGGCATTTGCATCAAATCCGTCAAGGACTGCATACGCAAATCTTCGTACATGCTGCCTTGCACGATACCAAACAAAGCATTTTTATTGCCCAATTTATGATGTTCATCAAGGCAACGCTGACCCCAACGAATTGACAGTTCAAGTGACTTTTGGGATTCTGTATGTGTGGCAGGATAAGGCGTGCATTCATCAAACTGCATGACGATGTCAGAATTTAGTGATTTTTGGATTTGCATGGAAATCTCAGGCGATAAAAATACCCCCCTTCCGTCCACAGGCGAACGAAAATGTACGCCCTCTTCGGTGATTTTTCTCATCGCCCCAAGACTAAACACCTGAAAACCACCCGAATCGGTCAAAATCGGTTTATCCCAACCGATAAAATCATGCAATCCACCAAACTCATCAATCACGCTTGTCGTCGGACGCAGCCACAGATGAAAAGTGTTGCCCAAAATGATATCCGCCCCTGTGGCGTGAATGTCTCGTGGAAGCATGCCCTTGACCGTGCCATACGTCCCCACAGGCATAAAAGCAGGTGTGGCAACATCGCCATGAGCTAGGTGTACCGTGCCACGACGGGCATGAGTGTTTTTGTCGGTTTTATGTAGGGTAAATTTCATACAATCATCAAATAAAAAAGTGGCGTATTATAGCATATTTACCAATTTTAGCAAATTAGCCATATAATTGTTCTCGTATTTTAATTAAGGTTTTTATTGCCAAATAATGCTCGGGGATTTCTGGTAAATCGCTTTGGTCAAATGCTAATTCCACGTCTTTTATTAACTCATCTACCTTTTGTAATAAGTCATCATAATCAAATTGCCCTGATTTAATTGCCAAAAGCTCACCACGATTATCACGCTTGATAATCACTTTGCCTAATTTGGCAATATCTAAGGCGGTATATAACAGCCGAAAGGTGTGCATGATATTTTTGGCGTCATAGCCTTTGCCGTGATTGACGGTGGATTCATAACGTTCATGATTACGTTTTTCTACCCATTTCCAATACTCTTTATAATCTTGGCAATATTTGCTATATCCCATTTGATTAAATGACAAATAAGCAATGGGCGATATGTCTTTGGGAATGGAGCTTAATAATACATCTTGGCTATCATCATGAATAATCCCCCGATAATCGCCAACAAACATCGCATACATATGGCTGGCGTGGGGCATTTTGGATAAGCCGATTTGCGATTGGGTAAGATTATTTTTATTTAGCCAGTCTATCAAATCCACGCTTTTTTGATTGTCAAATACCACACAAAATTCCAATAGGCTCTTTTTGTCTTTACTCATCGGATTGACAATTTTTTTATTTAAGCCACGAGATTTTTTAATTTGGCTAAGAGCAAATCCTGCAAAGGTTTTTTGGCATAATTTTGAAATAAACCAATCAGGATTAAATTTATCCATAATGGGGTGTTTGTATAATATCTTATCGCTTGGCGTGGCAAGCAGTTCCATGATGTTAGGATTATTTTGTAATAATAAATCCACAAACCGTCCTAGCTCATAATAAACCACGTCATTGGTTTCGTTGCTGACCTGTGGCACATAATCATCATGCAGACCATAATAATAGGGCTTGGGCAAATAAAACACGCCTTTAATGTCAATATCCGATGACGGTGTGTCTAATCCATGGGTACGACTACCTGAGATACATTCTAATAAAATCAGGTTGTTGGCTTTTAGGTAATCAATGGTTATCATGGGGATTCTCGTTAATTTTATGTGATTTTTAATATAGAAGGGCAAATTGCAATTTGCCCTCTACAAATGTATTTCAATCTGTCAATTTTTAAAATATAGACTTGATAAATTTATTTAAAAACAATTTTTCTAAACAACTCATTTAATACACCAGCATCGCCTTTTTGTTTTTTATCAAAATTTAAATTCTGGGTTATTTGCCAAAGATGTTGGGTGAATATTTTCATGGATAGGGGCAGTTGATACAAATATTTTTCATCATGCGATTGTTTTAAATGGATAATATGATTTAATTCATCAATATTATCAGGATTTAATAAGTCAAACATTTCATTCATACACACAGGGGGCATGGTTTGATGTTCTTTTATCCATAGGCTTGCAAGTAACGCACGAATCAGATAGCACCATTTTTTAAGTTTTATGGGGCGTGATATGTCTAGCTCGCCATTTGCCTTTTTTGCCATGCCTTGATAATGATGATAAACTGCTTGGGGATTAAAAAAGTCTGATTGGATATGTTTAATATCTTTGATAAATTCATCATCGCTGTGATAAATAATGGGCGAATTTAACCATTCAAAAATCACGGCATTGGATTTATGAGTATGTATCAAAGTCTTTTTAATATCCCAACCGCCAATATCAAATGGCACATCAAATAACTCATGATTGATAAATTCAAAAGTGTCTTTGTCATCATAAATCTGCAAATACCAATCGGGCGTATGATGATAAATGAGCCGTACATCAAAATCACTATCAAAACTGGCAAAACCCCAAGCCCGACTACCGCTCTCTATGGAGTGTAACGGCTTAATGGCGTGGGCGTGGCAAGTGGCGTGTAGGGTGTGAGTGATTTGGTTGTGATGGTCGGTGCAAGTCATGTTTTACCCCAAAAAAATAGGTATCATTATAACAAAATTATCCCAAAAATCCATTTGCCAAACGCTCCAAAAACAGGTAATATGCCTTTTATTTTTATTAATAGGAAAACTTATGAATGACATCGCCCCCGAATTTCGCATTACCCTATCAGGTCAGATTAGCCCTGCCGACGTTGAAGAGCTGGCTTGCATGGGCGTAAAAACCGTGGTAAACAACCGTCCAGATGGCGAAGAAGCAGGACAGCCAACCTCCGCTGAGATTGAGCAGGCGTGTCAAGCTCATGGTATCGTCTATCAGCAAATCGCCTTTGCAGGTGGTATGATGGACATGAACCACGTCCAAGCCTTTGCTGATTTTTTTAATAAGACCGAACGCCCATTGCACATTTTTTGTCGTACAGGCAACCGCTCAAACAACCTTTTAAATGCTGCCAGAGAACAGGATTTGCTTGATGAAGAGTGATTTTAGAGTAGGCACGCTCTAAACACTCAAAACCTACACACTCAAAAGAGATAAATTCTCGCCACGTTCACGTTATTGCAAGTTTTTGATGTCATTAGGGCTAAGTTTTAGCTCGCTTTCATCGGTGGGTGTGGACTGTATGACCACCTCTGGCACAAAGCGGATTTGTAATTTGATGACCCTATCATCAAGTGTGTCTTTGGCGAGCTTTTGAATTTGTCTTTCTAATTCAACCGCTTGTGCCTGATTTGGTGTGATGAGCCCTTGAATGACCACCCTTAGCGTGTGGGCTTTTTTCCCTTCATGCGTAAAACTGTGTGATACCAAATAATTGGCTTGATTTTGAATGCTTTTTTCAACCAATGCAATACTTTGGCGTTCAAATTTTTGTTCATTTAAGTTTTTACTAAAATTGACCGTCAAATAACCACCAACGACAATCAAAGCAATCAATACAGCACTGTTTCTTTTTAAAAACAGTCCAATTTGCCCCAATTTGCCCACCTCATCATCATTAAGAATTCTGCGAAACCCTGCAAACCACAGCACCAAAGCGTTGGTAAACTGAATGGCAAGCATGTTGGTCAAGGCCAACAAAAATGCTCCCCAAGCCAATAACAGATGACCAGATGCCAGCAAAATGCCACTGGCTACCAAAGGCGGAACAAGAGCAGTTGCTACCGCCACGCCAACCACCGCCACCGATAGGTTTGGTGACACCATGGCATAAGCTCCTGCCGCACCGCCTGCCAACGCCACCATCAAATCCATGGTCGTCGGCGATGTGCGTGCCAAAATTTCAGCCGTCATGACGTTATCACCATGCAAAAACCCAAGCCCCATGCCAATGACATAAATCACAAACACCCCACCAATGAGTGTGATGAGCGATGTTTTAAGCAATGATAAGCGGGCATCAATAACAGCAAGAGCGGCACTGGTGATGGGCGAGAGCATCATCGCCACAAGCATGGCTCCGATGACCACCGCAGGTGAGTTGGCAAGCAATCCATAACCTGCAATCACCGCTGACAGACCATTCATCATAAAGAAAATTTTGGTTGGCAATGCCCCCGCTTCAATGTTAATACGAACCTCTTTGTGGTCTATGGTTTTTTGGCTGTGCTTTTTGGCGATGAGCATACGGACAATATCAGCTTGTTGTTGCTCTATTTTTTGTGCCTCTTCATCGGCTGCTGGGGCATTATTTTTTAGCTCATCATCTGTTTTTTTATTGGTAGATTGATAACTTATGGGAATGTTTGTCGGTCTGTCTTGTCTAAGATTGTCTGGTTTTGTATCATTTTTTTGTGGATTTGACGCCTCTTTTGATGTCTTTGATGTGATGACTTTGGTGTTATTATCTGTTTGGGCAATGGCATCTTCTTGGTTGTCTTTGTTAGGCGTGTCATGGTTGTCTACTTTTGCTTCTTTGTCTTTGTCATTATTTTTGTCTTTGTCATCACTTTTCTCATTGGCATTATCAGACAATTCATCATGAACCGTTTTGACAATCTTATCAAGCTCAGCATCATCAATGCCTTGTTTTTTAAGCTCTTCAAGTTCGTCTTGACTAAATTCAACGTCATCATTTTGAGTATCTTTATTGTCGCTCATAAAAAACCTTATTTGTTAAAATCGGTTAAAATTGTGATGTCGGTAAGAGACTTTAAAAATAAACTGCCTGCAAAACCCCAATTTTATTGGGTTCATTGGGTTTATCGGTTTTGTAGGAAATTAATAACATGACAAATTAAGCACCATCTAAAATCATGGCATCGCCATAACTAAAAAAACGGTATTGCTCACTGATGGCATGGGCATAAGCATGCTTGATGTTATTTGTACCTGCAAAGGCACAGACAAGCATAAGCAGCGTTGATTTTGGCAAATGAAAATTGGTGATGAGTCTATCTACCACACCAAATTCATAAGGTGGATAGATAAAAATCTGCGTATCACCACAAAATTCGGTAAGCTGTCCATCCACACGGTGCAAATGGGCGGTTTCTAGTGTGCGAGCTACGGTTGTACCCACAGCGATGATTTTTCCGTTTTGTGCTTTTGTGGCGTTGATTTTGTCGGCGGTTGCCTGTGGTAGGTGAGCGTATTCGGCGTGCATGACATGGTCAGATAAATCATCCGCTTTGACAGGGGCGAACGTACCTGCACCAACGTGCAAGGTGATAAATGCCATTTGCACGCCTTTATCGGTAAGTCTTTGCAAGGTGTCATCATCAAAATGTAAACTGGCAGTCGGTGCAGCAACGCTTGCCTGCTTGGCTGGGTCATAAAACACCGTCTGATAACGAGCATCATCGGTGTCATCGGCGGTGCGTTCAAAATAGGGTGGAATGGGCATGTGTCCATGATTCTCCAAATCCGCCAAAATCGGTGCATTAAATTGTAAAATAAATAAATTTTGCACACGCCCGCACATGGTTGCACTCATGTTACCATCAGCCAGACTGACTGTTTGTCCGATTTTTAACGCACGCCCAGAGCGTACATGACAATGGGCGATGTTATGCTCATGGTCAATGATGCGTTCTATTAATACCTCCACCGCACCACCTGTATCTTTAACACCAAATAGACGGGCCCTCATCACTTTGGTATCGTTTAGCACCAGTAAATCGCCTTTATTTAATAACTCTGGCAAATCGGAAAAATGTCGGTCGCCCAATGTATTGCCCTTAACGTGCAACAGGCGGGAGCTTGAACGTACAGCAAGTGGATAGCGAGCAATCAACTCATCGGGCAGATGATAATCAAAATCGGCGGTAAGTAAAGGTGTGTTCATGATATAAGTGCAATAAGATAAAATGGTCTATTTTATCAAAAATTTTATCAAAAAACCCATCAATTTGTTTTATGTTGTTAATGTTCTAAGATACACCTTTTGGCTAAATTGCAAAGTAGACAAAAAAGGCGTATCATATCACCAACCATTATTTTTTGATGACTGTTTTATCATGCTAATGAACATCCAAAACACCGCCCCACGTCCCAAATCACCACACCCCATTTTAAACTTAGGTTTTCGCATATTTTTTGTGGGCTCGGCAGTTTTTGCCATCTTATCTATGTTGCTATGGCTTGCCATCTTACAAGGGTTTGCCCCCTTTAAAGGCACATTCAACCCCTTTTATTGGCACGCCCATGAGATGATTTTTGGCTATGCGTTGGCGGTGATTGCAGGCTTTTTATTAACAGCGGTCAAGACATGGACAGGACAGATGATGCCTTTTGGTTGGCATTTAGGGGCGATATTTGGGGCATGGGCAACCGCTCGCCTGCTGTGGCTTGGATTGCATGCCACATCAAGCTCTGCCATGCTTATTGTGGCTTTTGTGTTTGATTTATTATTTTGGATCATGGTAACATACTCGGTCATCAAGGCGGTGTGGGTCGCTCGCCAAAAACGCCAAATTGGTATCGTTGCCAAACTTACCCTGCTTATGCTTGCCAGCATCGCCTTTTATATCGGTGTGTTTTTGGATAATACCAACGTACAACAAATTGCTCTATATGGAGCATTATATTTGGTTATTGGCGTGGTGTTTACCATCGCAAGACGTGTCTTACCTTTTTTTATCGTCAAAGGGGTCAGCGTGGACAACGATGGCAAACCCAATGGCTTAAATATAGAACAAAAAAATTCGGCACTCTTAGACAGAATGAATTTGATCGGATTTTTTGGTTTTATCGTATTTGATTTGTTTATGAAGTTTCCCACAATCGCTGGCATCTTTGCTTTTATTTGTGTGATTGCCAACATTTGTCGCCTAAAAAACTGGTATCACCCTGCCATTTGGCAAAAACCCCTGCTGTGGTCTTTGGTCATCGCCTTTGGGGGCATGACGGCAAGTTTATTATTGTTTGTTGTATTGCCTTTTATTGAGACAGACGTCAATGTGCATTCGCTCGGCTTGCATGGGCTTGCCCTGTTTGGTGTGGGACTCATGACCGTTGCCATGATGGCTCGGGTGTCGCTTGGACATACTGGGCGAAACATTCATCAGCCCCCAAAGACTGTGAGTGCGATATTTATCCTAATGATACTCTCCGCCCTGTGTCGTGTACTCATGCCAATGCTTGGTGGTGATTATATGATGTGGATACTCATCTCACAAGTGGCGTGGATACTCTGCTTTGGGCTGTTTTGTCTGTCGTACGTGGGCATTTTGGCAAAACAACGCACCGATGGTCTGTTTGGCTGATAAGTCAGTTAAGTTGGTTTTATGATAAATAATGGTAATATGAGTAGCGAGGCAACCATGTTCAATCCTTTTAAAAAGAAAATTCACATCAGCATGAGCGATATTGACAAGCTCTTACAAGATTTTCGTCTGTATGGTCAAGCCTTGCCAGCTTTTATTGATGACAAATCCTTGCATGATGATACGCTAGATATCATCCTAAAAGTGCATAAAAACGCCGACCAAAGTGAACTTGAACAAGTTTATCACAACCTGCGTGCCAAAGCTCATCTTTTGGGTGTGGCAGAGGTGAACTTAAATGTCGTGTTATCCGATAAAGTCGCTCCAACTACCAACACCCCCAATGCGGTACAAATCCACACATCAAAACAAATTCCCACGGACAATCAAGAAAATATCCCTACCAAATCCGCTCCCAAACAAACAGACATCGCTCCCCATCCACGCATTCGCCACATCATCGTGATAGCCAGCGGTAAAGGTGGTGTTGGCAAATCTACCACCACTGTTAATATCGCTCTTGCCTTACAAAAACTTGGCAAAAAAGTCGGTATTTTAGATGCTGACATCTATGGGCCATCCATCCCTGAAATGCTTGGGGTAGCAGGGGTCAAACCTGTCATTGAAAACGACCAATTCGTACCAATAGAAGCTCATGGTATCGCCATGCTCTCAATCGGTAATCTCATTGAAAGCAACAACACCCCTGTGGCGTGGCGTGGAATTAAAGCAACAGGGGCATTAATGCAGCTGTATGGTCAGACCAACTGGCCAGTACTTGACTATCTTGTCATTGACATGCCCCCAGGCACAGGCGACATTCAGCTTACGCTTGCTCAGCGTATTCCTGTTACAGGAGCAATCATTGTTACCACACCCCAGCACATCGCCTTGCTTGATGCCCAAAAAGGCATGGAAATGTTTTTTAAAACTGACATTGCTGTCATTGGCGTGGTTGAAAACATGGCTTTATACACTTGTACAAACTGCGGTCATGTGGATGCCATTTTTGGGGCAGATGGCGGAGCAAATTTGGCGGAAACATACCACGTTCCCCTACTTGGGCAGCTGCCCCTTGCCACAGGCATTCGCACCCAAATGGACAAGGGTAAACCCTCTGTCATGGCAAATGATGAATTTGCGGTGTATTATGAAAATATCGCCAAAAACATTGATGGGCAAATTGGCAAATTTGACAAAGGAGCAAGCGGACGGATTTTTTAAATAACCATAATGACAGATGACTAATGGATGACTAATGACAGATAATTGATTACCACCGCATCACCATGCCGTGCATCATCTGCCATGCCCCCATCATAACAATCACACTGACCAAAATACATAAGGCAAACATGCCCCGATGAGCGTTTTTGTTCAATCTGCAACTCATCACATGGCACAGCCCCAAAACCATCCCCATCATCATACCTCCGATATGCCCTGCCACATCAATGCCTGGTATGGCAAAAGTCATGACAAAGTTAATGCCCATGACAGATGCCAAATTTTTGGTATTTAGTCGCCACTTTTTGTTTAAGTTAAACATGGATAAGGTCAGCAGTAACATGCCCAAACCCATGATGCCGCCTGATGCTCCTGCTGACAGTCCAATCCCTTGCACGCCCTGCTCTTTTATGTGCCTTAGAGTTGTGTAGAGATTTAACAGATTGCCTGCCACCACTGACAGCAAAAATACCGCCAAAAACCGCCACCACCCCAATATTTGCTCACTTGCCATGCCAAAATAATATATGGCAAAGCTGTTAAATAACAAATGAATCACCCCAATATGTAAAAAACCCGCCGTAACCAGTCGCCACGGTTCATCAGTGAGTGTCAATGGCAAAAAATTCGCCCCATAGTCAATCAGCTCTTGCCCTGTCTGCTCATCAATGTTCACACCTTGAATGAGTTGAATGCCCATCACAACCACAAAACTTATGATAAAGAGCAAGGTCATCGGAGCAATTTTAAATAATTGCGTAAAATTCATTATGATACAACCATCAATAAACCCATCAGCACAGCTGACGCACAGCCATAACAAACTGCCAACCGCCCAGCCCTGCCACATCAGTCTGCATGAGTGCATTCACCTCAACCAAGAACTCATCTCTGTGCATCAGCCTTGCCCCCAAACTCATCAAGTGTGCATTTTCAAGTTGGCAGTCTACCAGTGCCACACCTTGCCTTTGGCACAGTTGCATCAGCCCCCAAAATGCCACCTTTGAGCTGTCGGTTGCACGATGAAACATACTCTCGCCACAAAACATCGCACCGATATTTAACCCATACAAACCGCCTATCAAGGCACTTGCCATCGGTTCATCTTGCCATATCTCCACACTGACCGCCACGCCCAGCTCATGTAATTTAGTATACGCCTGTATCATCTCATGTCCTATCCACGTTGCATCGGCATAAGCTCGTGGCTCGCTACATGCTTGTATCACGTCGGTAAAAGCGTGGTTGGTTGTCAATGTCCATGTTGATTGGCGGGCTTTACGAACGAGTGATTTTTTTGGCACAAACTCGCTTGGTGTGAGTACACATCTGGGGTTGGGCGACCACCACGCTATCGGCTCATCATGAAACCACGGAAACACCCCACAGCGATAGGCGTGCAAAAGCGTTGTTACCGACAAATCAGCGCCCACACCCAAACATGCCTCATCAGGAAGTAAGAGCTTCACCCTTTGCCCAAAATCATAAGGGCAGTCATCGGCTAAGGCGTGGATTTGGTGAATGTTTGTCATAAAAAATGTTCATCATAAAAAATGGTGTTTAAAATCTTATATTTTGCGGTCAGTTAATTAGTTTTGACAATCAAAAACCACCCCATCAATCAAGCACTCCAAAGTGCTTTAAATTTTAAAACACACCCCCATTAATGGCAAGTGTTATTTAAAATTTAGATTCAGCCAAGCAGAGAATATTATGTTAAATAAAGATTATCGCCAACGCTTTTTTATTGAGCATTCGCCCGTGCGTGGTGATGTGGTACAACTGTCTGACAGTTTTAGCACTGTTGTTGGTCAAAAAGACTATCCCCCTGCCATCAAAGCGTTATTGGGTGAGATGTTGGTTTCGGCAAGCCTACTGATTGGCACACTCAAAATTGATGGTAAATTATCCATTCAATTACAATCATCAGAGACCAACTCACCCCTACGTTTTGCCATGGCAGAGTGTGATCATTCATTAGGGCAAGGATTTGGGGCAGTGCGTGCGTTGGCAAGTTTTGACAACAGCGATGACAAACAAGCCTTTTGGCAATCACGCCCCACCAGCGATGATGCGTTTGGTGCCATCAAAACAGGCGTGCTATTTATCAGCATTCATCCCAACTTTGGCGAGAGCTATCAAAGCATTGTTGAACGTATCAGCGATAACCTAGGCGAGTGCTTAGCCCACTACCAAAAACAATCCGCCCAAATCCCAACCATCATCAAACTTGCCACTGATGAGACGACAGCGGGCGGATTGCTTGTGCAACTGTTGCCCAGGTCAGATACTGATAAAGAGAACGACCCTGACCTATGGGATAGGCTAAGCATGCTAACTGGCACCCTAAAAGCGGATGAGCTGACCGAACTGCCTGCCGATGAAATCCTATATCGCCTATATCACGAAGAAGATGTGGTACTGCCCGAATCAGTCCCACTTAGCTTTGCTTGTACTTGCTCGTCTGAAAAAAGCCAAGGGGCAATTTTACAACTGGGTTACGATGAAGCTTTGGAAGTTGTGGATGCCCATGGCGGTACACTGGTGCTAGATTGTGGTTTTTGTGGTAGACAATACCGCTTTGATAAGAACAGCATCAAAAGACTGTTTGGCTGATGCCATCAATCTAGTAGCTTAAAAAAATGCTCACGATAATGACGCAACTCACGAATGGAGTCTCGAATATCATCCAATGCCACATGCGTACCGTCTTTTTGGTAGCCATGGACGATATCAGGTCGCCAACGATAGCACAACTCTTTGATGCTAGACACATCTAGGTTACGATAATGAAAAAACGCTTCCAATTTGGGCATTTGTCTTGCCAAAAAACGCCTGTCTTGACAGATAGAATTACCACACATTGGGGAGATGCCCTCATCTGCCCATTTTGACAAAAATTCAATGGTCGCTTGCTCGGCATCTGCCAATGTTACCGTACTACGGCGGACACGGTCGGTTAAACCTGATTCTCGGTGCTGGCGAGTACACCACTCGTCCATGGCATTTAGTGCTGTATCAGGAACTTTGATGGCAAATACAGGACCTTCGGCAAGAATGTTCAGGTCATCATCGGTAACAATGGTTGCAATCTCAATAATCTCATCTGTTTGGGTATCAAGCCCTGTCATTTCTAGGTCAATCCAGATGAGTGCTTTTTTGGGTTTTTGGGTAGGCTTGGGGTGTGTGATATGAATTTTGGACATGAGTGTTTCCATCATAATTGAATGATTTTTAAGAGGGTAATTACCAATAAAAGCAATAAAAGGGCAATATAAAAAGATAAAAATGGGACAACCGCCCCACTCTCATCTACTTTATTAGCCAAAATAAACATCAGCTAAATCGCTTGGGGGTCTCGTCATACACATGAGCATGATATTGTCGCATTTGACGTTCCATAACCGTGGCTATGGCTGCTGAAATCATGCTTTGACCGATGCTGTGGATATGCTCTGCCCCAACCATTTGCTTGACCTTATCAGAAAAAGCAATGCTCACCAGTATCTCATCAGTTCCCACTTCTTGGAGCACCAGTGAACCATTTTCTGTCTCAATAAATTCCAAAATGGCTTCTTTGGCACCAAAACGTGGTCTGCCCCGCTCATCTGTGGCTGACTCATCGCCCTGCTGTGCATGAGCTTCTTCACTGATGTCTGCCTTAACCGCTTTTTTGCGGGTGTGTTTTGGCTTGGCAGTTTGATTGTCGGTTTGGCTTTTGGCTTGATTGTCAGTATCTTCGGTGTTTTTGGCTTGACTGGTTCTGGTTTTTTTTGGCTTGTTTTGGTCTGATTTGGCTTTTGCTTTTGTGGTGCTTGGTTGGTTTTGAGTGTCGCTTACTGCTTGATTATTATCAATGTCATTATCTGCTTGCACATCAAGAACAGCAGTCGCTGGGTCAGTTTTTTTATGAGTGCATTTGGGTCTGTTTTGCTTGGTGTTTTGTGTAGATACAGACGTATTATCTGTCGTCATGCCCTGCTCTGTCTGTTTGTCGGATTGTTTTACCATAATATTGCCTACTATTAGCGTGCTTTTGGTGTGCTTTTTATCACTGATATGAATCAGCATTATTATGGTGATTATTTTGCCAAATTTCAAGTTATTGCCAGTGATTTTACTTCTTTTTCATCGCACACACCAAAGATGGGCATGAGAATGTAAACAGGCACGCTCCTTATTTTATAAATAAATATAATAACCATTATTATTTACAAATGTAATTTTTTAAGATAAAATGGCTCATTTGTTGTCATTTTGTATGTATTCTTACAGTCTGAAACAAATTTGGTAATCACCAAAATCATTCATTTTTATAAGTACCACGCCATGTGCCAATACAATTTTCCCAACAACTTGCCCAAAAACTCATTGCTCGCCCTACTCATCCCTGCCATAATGTGCCACGCCATACAGGCACATGCCAATGACAACGAACTCAAAGTTCATCTTGGTCATGAGACGATTACCGTCAGTGGCACGCCCCAAAAAGAGGTTGGTGAACAGACCACAACACGCCGTGAACTTAATGAGCAAATGGTACAAAATAACCATGATTTGGTGCGTTATAATACCGAGGTGGATGTAGCAGAGGTGGGGCGTTATGGTAATAAAGGCTTTGCCATTCGTGGTGTGGATGGCAACCGCATCAACATGAACATTGATGGGGTGGCATTGCCTGAGGTGGAGGTCAATGAAATTTTCTCCCCTTATGGCTATCAATACGAAGGACGATTTAATCCCGATTTGGAGATGATGGGGCGTGTTCGCATCATGGCAGGTTCTGACAGTCTGCTTTTGGGTTCAGGAGCGGTTGGTGGTTCGGTATCCTATCATACCAAAGAGCCTATCGGTTTGGTCAAAACAGGTAACTTTGGCGGTTATGCCAAAGTAGGTTATGCCAACAAAAACGAAGAATGGCTATCGGCATTTGGTCTGGCGGGGGTCTATGACAAAACAGAATTTTTGTTAAATTACGCTCATCGCACAGGGCATGAACTAAAAAATCATGACATGAAAGGTCATGACAGCTCACAGCTAGACCCCATGTATTTATTTCCAAAAGAGTACATGCCTGACAGCTTAAAAGCCTATAAACACAATGGCAGCACATCAAGCTTAATATACCCAGATGCACTTGACTACAAAACCAACAGCGTATTGGCAAAATTTTATCGCCATCTAAGCGATGAACATCGTGTGGGCATATATGGCATGTTTCAAGAACGCAAAAACCACATGAACATTGACAGCAAAAACATCACAAATGGCTCTCGTTTGGGTGGTGGTATTAGACGAGCTCATGATATTGAAAAATTAGAGAGCTATGGCATAAACCATCGCTACACACCAAACAACAGTCAGTGGTTGGACAAGTTACACCTAAATTATGCTCATAATAAGGCTTTTGGGCTGGCACATACCTGGATATACAACAGAGAAATTGACAATGAAACCGTATCATCATCAATCCTAAACAATAGAGAATACCGCCCCACAAAAACGATCACAGACCAGCTTGAACTTAGCACAGACTTTTTACCCATCTCACTGCATAAGTTTGGAGAGCATCGTTTTACCTTGAATGCAACTTACAAAAAACAAGACTACACCAGCACCGCCGTGGACAAACAAGAAAAACATGGACAATATCTAAAATACGCATTCGCTGATGCCAAAAAAGACATTCATAGCATGAGCCTAACAGACAGCATTCATTTTCACGAACGCTTAAAAGCCATGATTGGCGTGCGTTATGATAATTATAAATATTCACCCTACTTTCAAAATGCCGATGAACACAAATCCAATACCGACTCTTGTACCAATACCTTAGGGCGAGACTGGCTAAATAACAGCTTATATTGCAACACCTATCGCAAACAGGCAGGGCTAACATCAGACGACTTGTCTGCTTTTGCCCATTGGCGTGACGGTGAGGAGAAGCTCAAAAAATGGCGAGATGATAATTATGAAAAATACACAGGGCTACAAAAGAGCAAATTTGACCACATCACCTTCGGTGGTGCTATTGATTATCAAGCAATTCCTAGCAAACTAACCACTCGCTATAAGATTGGCACAGGTTTTTTGGCACCCACCGTTACTCAAATTTATAGCAATTATTCATTTAATGGGGCAAGTCAAGTTCCCAACTACAATCTAAAACCTGAAAAATCACTCAATCAAGAATTAGAATTAGATTGGAAAGTAAATGGCGACATCAACTTAACCATGGCCGGTTATCTGACCCAATATGATGATTTCATTCATACACGCTATTGGCAAGGAAGTAGAGACAACCCCAATAGCAAAGGCTGTACGGTAGGCACTTGCCTGCAATCTGTCAACTTAGATCAGGCCAGGGTTTATGGCATCAAGTTTGGGATTAACGCCGATCTGTCTGACAAACTGCACACCAATGGTAGGCTTGATGTATTTGCCAACTTTCATACTGCCAAAGACAGTGCAACCATTGACACCGATAAAAATGGCAAAATGAAAATCAACACCCTAGCCGCCGTTCCAACATCCTTACTGCTGGGCTCAACATATACATCAGCCAATGACAAATGGTCATTAGGCACTCGCATCAACTGGATACAACGCAAAAAACCAAATGCCGTTAAAAATTTAGAGATCGGAGAAAATGCAACCACAACCCATGGCTGTCCCCAAGACATCATAAATTATTATGGACATTGCCCACCCTATTTTGCCGGCAACGTAACCAAATATGACTATTATGAGTATGTGGGAAGTTATGACCAAATCCATCGCAGTAAATCTGTCATCTTATTTGACATGTTCGGCTCTAAAAAATTCGGTAAAAACAATGATTGGACTTTAAATGCAGGTATCTATAACATCACCAATGAAAAATACATTCCTTGGCAAACATTACGACAATTTGCCACCACCAGTGTCAATAGCATGGTAGACAAAGAAGGTCATGGCTTTAACCGCTACACTGCCCCAGGTCGTAACTATGCCCTATCGTTGACATATGAATTTTAAACCACCAATACCGAAAAAGTCCATCTGATGATGGGCTTTTTTATTTGGTCATCAATTGCCAAATAAAATATTATGGCAACTTTAAATTAAGATATGTTATAATATATCCATAAATCTTTAAACTTGTCACAAATCCAGTGAGACATCAATGCAAAACGTAACTGACGCACACATCAGTTACGTTTATTTACAAGAGAGTTGTCATGACCACTTATAAACATCTGTCTTTGACAGTTTTATTACTTTTAAACCATGCAGCCATGGCCGATGAGACCACAGCTAATAAGACCATGGTACAAATACCAAAGATACAAATACCAAACAGCAATGCCATGCCAACTGTGCAACTGGCACATGAGACCATTGTTGTTGATGGGGATGATTTTCAAAGTCCACTCTTAAACAACCAAAGCGTTACCAACATATTCATCAAACAGGAAGCACTACAACAACGAGCAACCACCCTAGGCGATGCTTTGGCAGGTGAGCTTGGCGTTCATTCTAACCATTTTGGGGGCGGTGCCTCAGCCCCCATCATTCGTGGACAAGAAGGAAAACGCCTGAAAATCCTACAAAACGGCTCAGAGGTTGTGGACATGTCTGGGTTATCGCCAGACCATGCCATAGCCGTGGATACCACACTGGCAAAACAGGTGGAGATTGTGCGAGGCTCTGGTGCATTGTTGTACGCCTCTGGCAACTCAGCAGGTGTGGTCAATGTCGTTGATGACAAAATACCCAGCAAATTGCCCAGCAAATTACAAGGTGATGTGGCGGTGCGTCTTAGCAGTGCCAACCGTGAAAAATTAATCACCGCCAGTGCCGAAGCCCCACTGGGAGAACATGTGGCGGTGCGTGTTGCAGGGCTGTCCAAACAAGCAGCAGACTATAAAACACCACGCTTTGACCGCCATGTCTTTAACGAAGAATCTGAATACGATGACACTCAGCCAGAATTCATCTATAAAGACACCTTAAAGCATCTGCCAGACAGCCATGCCAAATCAAACGCAGGAACGCTTGGCGTATCATGGGTTGGCAATCAAGGCTTTTTGGGGGCATCGGTGAGCTTACGCCGAGACAAATATGGCTTGCCCAACCATTCACATGAATATGAAGAATGTAGCGTGCATGGCATTTCTCAGTCCGCCTTACAATACAAGCCATATTTGCGTTTGTATCCTTTTTTGATGGAAAATGATGACTTAGAGTTTGACAATGCAGGACTTGAATGCCATACACATGATGACCATGCTCATGACCACGACCACGAGCATGGCAAACCGTGGATTGATTTGAAAATGAAGCGTTATGATGTGCAAGGGCAAATCAATGCACCGTTTGCTGGCATTGATAAAATCCGAGCCAGCATGGGCAAAGCGGATTATCATCATGATGAGATAGATGGGGGTGAGAAGACCAGCTTTTTTGACAATCAAGCCAATGTGTGGCGTCTAGAAGCCTCACATACCCCCATTCATACGCCGATGGGTAAGTTTAGCGGGGTGTTTGGGGTCGGTTATCTCACCTCAAAAAACAGCGGACTTGTGCCACCTCGTTATGAAGATGGCAATAAACAAGACACCCAAAACATCTTGCACAACAATAAAACCAAGACAGGCAGTGTGTTTTGGTTTGAAGAATACAAGCCCAATGACAAGCTGACAGTTGACGCCGCCGCTCGCATTGAGAAACAAACCATCACCATGGATTATGACAAAGACGCCATTTATCAGAGCTTAAACTTAGGCTTAGCAACCGCTCATGAACCAGACATACGCTTTAAACGATTGCTTGACAGCGGTACTCTAAACCCCCAAAAACAAACCGCACGCTCTTATGCTGTTGGGACGCATTTACAATTAACGCCCAAACATAAATTATCGCTGAATCTGTCGCATCAAGAACGCCTGCCAAATGCTCAGGAATTGTATGCTCACGGCATGCACCTTGCCACCAACTCTTTTGAAATTGGTAACCGCTTTTTAAACAAAGAAAAATCCAACAACATTGATTTGGGGCTGACATTTCAAGGTGATAAATGGGATTACCGTCTTGGTGGCTATCATTATGATTTTGATAACTATGTGTTTTTACAAACATTGTCGCAGTACAAGCAAGGTTTGCGTGGCATGCGTCATGATAAAGACTTAAAAACCGCACGCTATGAACAAGCAGCGGCGAAATTTTATGGATTTGATGCCAACATCGGTTATCAGATTAATGATGTGTATCATGTGGCGTTATTTGGTGATTATATTCGTGGCAAACTCACCAATTTGCCTGACAAACAAGGCAGAACCGATGCGTATGGCAACCGTCCTCTCATCAAACAGCCAGACAGCCATACGCCAAGACTGCCACCAAAACGCCTTGGCATGAAATTAACCGCCAATGTTAATGCAAATTGGTCAGGGTCTTTGGAATATCGCCATACCTTTAAACAAGATAAATTGGCGAATTTTGAACGCCCAACCCCCGCTCATAATTTGGTGAATTTAGGGCTTAACTATCAGCACAAGCCAAGCCATCAAGCAGGCTCGGTTCAGGTGTTTTTTAATGCCAACAATCTATTAAACGATAAAGTCTTTGCTCACGAGACATTTTTCCCAGACATGCCACAGATGGGGCGAAACTTTATGCTCGGGGCAAATTTCAAATTTTGACAAATCATAAAATCCAAATCAAAAACCATCGTGGCAAACCATATTCTCGATGGTTTTTTGATGGCAAATCAAAGATGGTCAAAGCCCAATTTGGCATGCTGTTTGCTCGCCATATTTTTAGCCATATTTTTAGCCATATTTTTAGCCATATTTTTAAAAAACTGCAATAAAAAACTTGACATCTTATCATACTGCTGTATAATGAGCGACCAATTGGGGACGTGGCGAAATTGGTAGACGCACTGGATTTAGGTTCCAGCGGGGCGACCTGTGAGAGTTCGAGTCTCTCCGTCCCCACCATGTTTTAACTCAATCGTGAATGCGGTTGAGTTTTTTTGTGTGTAAATTTATTTCATTTGTCCTTATAAAACAATAAATGCACGCCATCCATATCATGAAAGGGGCATCATGACAACCACGCTCTTTGATACTCTGCCCAAATCTACCTTGACAGGCAAACCTGTTTTGCACTTCGTTCATGCCAATGGCTTTCCCGCCCAAGTCTATACATCATTGTTTGAGCATTGGGAGAGGGTATTTAGCATTGAGTATATTAAACTCTTTGGCATGCATCCTGATTATCCGCCAGATAATCACTGGCAAAAACTGACCCATCAGGTACTAGACAACATTCATCAGACCTGCCAAAAACACAGTGTGCCACATGTTGTTGCTGTGGGGCATTCTGTGGGGGCAGTAACGACCATGCAGGCATGCGAAAAAGACCCTACGCACATCAGTCAGCTCATCGCCCTTGACCCATCTTTACTCATGGGCAAAATGAGCCTAATTTACCAGCTCTCCAAAATCATGGATGACGCCCTATGCCCCTTAACAGGGTCTCAACATTATTTTGTTGATAAAATCTCGCCTGCCAGTAAATCCAAATACCGCAAAGACACTTTTGACAGCAGACAGAACGCCCACGACAGCCTACGCCAAAAGGGATTATTTAGAGCCTTTGACAGGCGTGCCTTTGATGACTACATCAGACACGGACTGACCGCCAAAGACGACAAATTCACACTCGCCATCAACAAGGGGGTTGAGATTGGCATTTTTCGCACCATACCATCTTTATACTGGGCTAAATCTCTGACCATCTACCGCCCTACCACGCTCATCGCTGGTAAGGACAGTTATTTTACCCACATAGGTTCATATCAAGCCATTCATGACAATTGGGGCATCCCCATCATCTATGTGGACGGCTCACACATGTTTCCCTTAGAAAAGCCAGACAGCACCGCCCATCTTGTGCTAGACATCATCACCAAACAAATAAAGACTTGCTAAAATGCCCCATCTTAACCGAACTTACCCACAGATGACACAGATAACCAAACAATCACATCAATCTGTGATTAAATTTTCGCCACTGGGTCTGGTAGGACTGTGTTTATTTTGCCTATTTGGCATGTTTGCCCTGCAAATCATTGGCACATACATCGGTTCACTGGCTTATTATGAACAAGCACAAAATCTAGATATCGCCACACTCATCACACTCGGTTCAAATAACGGCGTGGTGGTCGCCATTTCGGTTGTCATCACTGCCCTAGCCTTTACGCTGTTTGCCGTAGGTTTGGTGCTATTTAAAAGCAAAACGGCACGCCACGGCACGCCCCATCAGCCCCCATCAGCTCATCACTGGGGGGCTGTTTGGCAGTTTTTCGGGATAAAGGCGATGGGCGTTCGGGGCTTTGTCGTCAGTCTCATAGGCATGATAGCATTTATGGCGGTAAGTGAGATTATCTTGACCGCCTTGGATAGCTCGCCCATGGATTTTTTGGATGGGCTTATCACAGATGAGTCCCTGCCCCTGCTCATATTCGCCATCGTGGTGGTCGCCCCCATCTACGAAGAGCTGGTGTTTCGGGGGTTGATATTTGGCGGACTGCTTCATCGTCATCGTACCGAGCAAACCCCCATCCGTCTGGTCGGTTTTAGCATCGCCAAATCCACACTCACGGCAAGCCTCATAAGCAGTCTGCTCTTTACACTCGTTCATCTACAATACGACCTGCTTGGCATGATGATCATCTTTGCCATGGCGTTGCTGTTTTGCTATATCCGTGTCAAATACGGACTGGTCATGGCAATACTCATGCACATGGTCAATAATGGCATGGCGATGGCGGTGTATTTGGCAAGCTGACTCAAAAATTATTTGCATTATTATAAAAGTCTGTTATAGTTCCCAATTTCATAGAAAAATACGCAAAACAGTCCTAAGGATGAACGTTTAAGACCTAAAAACATTCATCATCTTTGGCGTATTGCACATACCGCCCATCCGTGCGATGGTACAGGCGGATTTGGTCAATCCAAATTGGCTGGTTGAGATTGTGCTAACAGCGGACATCTAGCTTTGCCCCATCACTTGCAACCCTGCCAATGCCACAACCCCCGCCGTCTCGGTGCGAAGCACACGCTCGCCTATCGTCCATGACAAAAAGCCATGCTTGTGGCACATCTCTATCTCATCATCGGACAGTCCACCCTCTGCACCTACCAATATGCTGATTGTGGATGGTAGGGGAGTTTTGGGGATGTAGCGGTGTGTGTCATCTGATAGGCTCATGACGATTTTTAACTCATCAGTACAAACACCCAAGGCATCTGTGAGTGTTATGGGGGGCAAAATGGTGGGAATGATGTTTAATCCACACTGCTCGCAGGCAGAAATGGCGATTTTTTGCCAATGAATGAGCTTTTTGTGATCACGCTCATACCGCAGTCGTTCGGAGCGTTCGGTTGTGATGAGTTGTATGACAGATACACCCATTTCACACGCCTTTTGAACGGTATAATCCATACGTTCGCCTTTACTCATCGCCTGAATCAAGGTAACACGATAAGGCAGAGTGCGATTGGCAGGGTTAAATTCATCTATATGTACGCTTGCTGATTTTTTATCAATGTGGTTAAGCGTGGCAATATATTCTCCCCCCTGCCCATTAAACAATGTGGCAGTATCGCCAATATCTGCTCGCAATACTTTTGTCCAATGATGGTAAACATCATCAGGTAGGATGATCGTATCATGCACGGCTAATGGCATATCTACAAAAAAACGCATGAAATCGCCTTTTGGGTGTTTGGATAATTTCTTATCAAGCAGTCTATATCAAGCCAATTTAAAAAATCATGATATTTCCAAATCACTTTTTCAAATCACTTTTTAAGCCCTTTGCCTTATCCTGTTTAAACAAACTTGACAAATCAGGTTTTTCTTTACCAACGGTAACGATGATAAATTCATCAGGGCGGATATAGGTATTTAGCGATTGATTGACCGCCTCTGGGGTTGCTCTGTCCAATCGCACCAAATAATCAGTGATATGACTGTCAGGCAAATTGTCATAGTTTAGTTCAGATGCTTTGTTGTGAATGGCGGTATTGGTGGCAAGGCTCATGGGATAGGCGTATTTACGACTGGTGCGTTCTAGGTTAAACTCACTGTCTTTTATACCATTTTTTCTTGTGTTTTCAATGACTTGTAAGGTTTTGATGATTGCCTCTTTTGCTTTGTCCGATTGGGTAGAAAAGCTGATACGATAATAGCCACGCTCATCAAAGACATTCATAGCACCTGTGATGCCATAGGTGTAGCCGTGCTTGTCTCGAATCTCTTTCATAAGATGGGCATTAAAATCACCCCCTGCCAGCACGCTGTTGGCAAGGCTAAAATTGGTGCGGTTTTGTAGCTCCACAGGATCTTTGGTCTCTTTTTCGCCCATGTGTCCGATATAGACGTGCGTTTGGATGCTGTCATAGGGGATATGGACGTGCTGTGGCTTGGGGGCGATAGGCGTGGGCAAGTCGGTGGCTCTCTCGCCTTGGGGCAAGGCATTTATCAGGCGTTTGGCGATGGTGCGTGCGTCATCGGCACTGATGTCGCCTGTGATGGCGATGTGGGCGTTGCCTTTGGTTAAGTATTTGTTTTTATAGGCGATTAGGTCATCTCGGCTAATGCTCGCCACGCTCTGTTGTGTGCCATGTGTGGATATGGCATAAGGATGCGTGCCATACATGGTTTTTAAAAACTCAACACTCGCCACATGAGCGGGGTCTTGTTTGGCACGTTCAAAACCGATGTCCGCTTGGGCTTGGTTGCGTTTTAGGATAGTTTCATCAAAACGGGGGTTTTGTATCATGTCGGCAAACAAATCAAGGGCAGGATACAGCTCTTTGTCGTCCGACAAACTTCTAAACGCATAAACAAACGTGTCTCGGTAGGCAGTCGCCCCAAATACCACGCCCAGCAGTTCGGCTTTTTCGGCAAATGTGTTCTCGTCTAGGTGGGTTGTGCCTTGGGTCATCATGGTGGCGGTCATGCCAGCAATGCCATAGCCCCCTTGTCGTATGGTATCATCTTTGGCAGAACCGCCCTTAAAGGTCAAGCTAATGTCCAAAATCGGTAGTTCATCAATGGGTGTAAAAATCACAGACACGCCGTCCACGTCAAACCGCTCCATGTGGGGTATTTTTAAATCAAGAGGTTTATCGTCATTTAGACTGTCAAGCACAGGCAAAGGCTCATCACTTGGGACAACAGGGGCATGATGATGACCGTCTGCCCATGTGGTTTGGCTGATAAATAACAATGCTAAGGCGATGGGGCTGAGTTTTTGCATGGTAATTCCTGATAACTGGGTTGGAATTTTAAAAATGAGTTAAATGTAAAATGATTTTATGCGTTTATCGTTTATCGTCGTCATCAAATGTTAGCACCGTTCCAAAAAAAAATCTACCCAAACCTACCCCATAGGCAGATTTAGCGTTTTCTTCCCATTTCATCGCTTGATGGTTTACGATTTTTTACCATGCCTTTAATGTTAAGGTTTTCAAGACAAATCACATCATAAGGCTTTACAAGATTTGGGCTAAGTTTGTAAAAGAGTCTCTACGAAAAAGTCTCTATGAATGTTTGATATTTATCTAAGAGTTGTTTTAAGCCTTTTTGTGGTAATTCATACCAAAGCCTAAATCGTTGATAATTTCAAACACCCAATCAGACTGGCACAATACAGTTCTGGCACTTGAATTTGATGGTCTAAATCGTCTTTTTGTCGTGGCTTGAACTCGTGCACAAGCAACGTTTTTACGGTTTGGCATTGGCAGGTTGTGATAAAAACTGGGGTGCAATTTATTCTTCTGCGATGACCTTTGGGCGTGCGTTCTACAACAAGCACGCCTGTTTCATCCAACAACCCATCTCAAAGCCACTCATCTCAAAGCTAAGATAGAGACACCCAACCGTTTTGAGCTTCGTTAATGCCAATCTATTTATCCATCTATTTATAATCGTGCATTATAAAGATTTAGATAGATTTCAAGCAGCTGTGTTTAGTCCCATCTTTGTTATGCTTTATTTATCCGCCAAAAACAACCAAGTATTTAGCACTGTATCGGGGTTTAGTGATACCGAACTGATGCCCTGCTCCATGAGCCATCTGGCAAGGTCTGGATGGTCGGATGGTCCTTGACCACAAATACCGACATATTTACCTTGTTTACGACAAGCGTCAATCGCCATCCCCAAAAGTTTTTTGACAGCAAGGTCTCGCTCATCAAACAGGTGCGATACGATACCACTATCACGGTCAAGCCCAAGGGTCAGCTGTGTTAGGTCGTTTGAACCGATTGAAAAACCGTCAAAATATTGCAAGAATTCATCGGCAAGCAAGGCATTAGTTGGCAATTCGCACATCATGATAACTTCAAGAGAGTTTTCACCACGTTTTAAGCCATTTTTTTCAAGCAATTCAATGACTTGTTTTGCCTCGTCTGTGGTACGCACAAATGGAATCATGATTTTAACATTGGTTAGCCCCATGTCATCACGGACGTATTTTAAAGCACGACATTCAAGCTCAAAACAATCACGGAAGTTATCCGAGATATAACGGCTTGCTCCACGAAAACCGAGCATTGGATTTTCTTCGTGTGGCTCGTACAGTTTACCACCGATAAGATTGGCGTATTCGTTGGATTTAAAGTCGCTCATACGTACGATGACAGGCTTGTCCTTAAACGCCACAGCAAGCGTTGAGATGCCCTCGATGAGCTTATTGATATAAAATTCCACAGGCGAGTTATACCCTGCGATACGTTCAAATACCTGAGCTTGGGTTTCTTGGGGCAAGGTATCCACATTCAAAAGAGCTTTTGGATGTACGCCAATCATACGGTTAATGATAAATTCCAAGCGAGCAAGACCCACGCCTTCGTTTGGAATTTGGGCAAAGTCAAAGGCACGGTCAGGATTACCCACGTTCATCATGACTTTAAAATCAAGCTTAGGCATACTGGCAACAGAATTTTTTTGTATCTCAAAATCCAAAATGCCATCATAAATAAATCCCGTATCGCCCTCAGCACATGACACCGTTACTCTCTGAGCATCTGTCAGAAGCTCAGTAGCATTGCCACAACCAACGATGGCAGGCACACCAAGTTCACGCGCGATAATCGCCGCATGGCAAGTACGTCCACCACGGTTGGTGATAATCGCACTGGCACGTTTCATCACAGGTTCCCAATCAGGGTCTGTCATATCAGATACCAGTACATCACCGTCTTGCACCTTACTCATCTCACCCAGACTGGTAACGATACGCACCTTGCCTGCACCCACACGTTGACCGATAGAGCGTCCCTCGCACAGCACTTTTGCCTCTTTGCTATTGATAACATAACGCTCCATGCTTGTTTTGTCTTGGCGAGATTTTACGGTCTCAGGGCGAGCTTGCACAATAAAAATCTCGTTCGTGTCCCCATCTTTTGCCCATTCAATATCCATAGGACAACCGTAATGTTTTTCAATGATAAGTGCTTGTTTGGCAAGGCGGGTCAGTTCATCGGTATTTAGGGCAAATTGCTGGCGGTCGCTTTTGTTTACATCCACGATTTTGGTTGAACGTTTGGTCGTACCTTCATCACCATAGACCATTTTAATGTGTTTTGAACCCAA
Source organism: Moraxella nonliquefaciens (assembly GCF_001679005.1). Taxonomy (GTDB): domain Bacteria; phylum Pseudomonadota; class Gammaproteobacteria; order Pseudomonadales; family Moraxellaceae; genus Moraxella; species Moraxella nonliquefaciens. The sequence goes on from NZ_LXTW01000032.1 coordinate 487,459, forward strand.
ATTACGACGAACCACCGCAGGGCGATTTTCTGCCAAAAGTTTTTTGGACAAATAAAATTCATCGGGGTTTACCGCCCCTTGTACTACCATTTCGCCCAGACCATAACTTGCTGTAACAAATACCACATCATTAAATCCGCTTTCAGTATCAATGGTAAACATTACCCCAGATGTGCCAGTCTCTGAACGCACCATACGCTGGACACCTGCCGACAATGCCACGCCTGCATGGTGAAAGCCTTTATGCACACGATAAGCAATTGCACGGTCATTATAAAGACTGGCAAAGACCTCTTTGATGGCAATGAGTACATTATCAATACCACGAATGTTTAAAAAGGTCTCTTGCTGACCTGCAAAGGAGGCATCAGGCAAATCCTCAGCAGTCGCTGATGAACGTACCGCCACTGCCACATCTTGACCGTCTGTCAAGACATCAAATGCTGTACGAATCTCACTTTCTAAATCCTTTGGCAGCTCTTGGGTGATGACCCAACCACGCACTTTTGCTCCCACCTCGGCCAGTTTTTCAACATCATGAACATCCAAACCTTCAAGCTCGGTATTGATTTTGTCAAGAAGTCCTGTTTCATTTAAAAAGCGGTTAAAAGCCTCTGCGGTCGTGGCAAAGCCATTTGGTACGGACACGCCAACATTGGCAAGATTGCTAATCATCTCGCCCAAAGACGCATTTTTGCCACCGACAAGTTCAACATCATCTTTACCGAGTTTGTTAAAGGGGATAACTTGTGCCATAAGAACACCTTTTAATCAAAAATTTGTCAAATTATAACGGTAAATCTGCCAATACTCAATGTTATTTTATAAAAAAATGGGTGCATTTATAATATAAATACACTCAATACTCATAATATTCACCAAATTCAATATTTAATTTGCTCGCTCAATACGAATAAAACCACGCCCTTGACCATCCTGCCCTGAGTTGATACTTGGCACATCATTAGAATTATTTGTAGAATGATTTGCTGGATAAGTGCCGTTTGGATAAATGGCATCAGAATGACGCATTGGGATTTGCGATGATAATGCCAACAACTCATTTGCCAACTCATTGCCCAAGCGAGTATAACCCGACTGGCTAAAATGCACACCATCCTTACTGGCAAGACCACGATTTATCCATGATTTCATAGAACAAGAACCGCCCATCGCCCCTTGCCAATCCCAATATAAAGTACGTTCTGTTTGAGCAACTTGACGTTGGACAGTCTGCACATCTGTTAAAGTGGCAGGGCGTGTACCACAACTTGTGGTCGTGCTTTTTAAAGCCTCAGGTGAACCCATCACCATGACCGCCGAACGTGGGCTGACAGTACGGATTTGGCGGATTGTTTCGGTCAAGGTTGCACGCACACGCTCACCTGATACCCCATTATAGGCCTCATTGGTACCATAGGCAAGTATGATGAGCGTGGGGCGAATGGTTGCAAGTTCATTTTGCCACGCCTGCGTGTTCCACCTATCCCAATGCGACAACTGAGCTCCGTTAATGCCTAATGCTGACACTACCGCCCCCTGTCCACTTGGGTTAAATGCCCACCAACCACCAATGGCTGACCCTGTGGCATTATCATTATAGATGGTAAAAGGCAAATTTACATCCACACTCACCATCTGCCACGTACCATCCTTGCGTGCCACCTCCAACACAAAACGTCTGCCATACGCATCCATCCCTGTAAATCTACCATCTGTCGGTTGCTGACGCATACTCACCCAAATTCGCTGAGCAGGCTCTGCTCCTTTTTTAGGTTTTAAGGTCAGACTTGCTCCATTAACTTTGGGTTTGGCAATCAATCCTCCCAACGTATAATACTCGCTGTGATTGTTGCGACTAGAAATCGGTAAAAAATCCACATTATCATAACTAAATCGTGCCATTCGCTGGCCGCTAAAATACATGGGCATCGCCCAACCCATACCGCCATCGCCCATCGCCCCTTGCAAACGACTTCTTAGGGCGTCGGTCATGGTATCCCCTGCGGTGTGGCTGTCACCCACCTGAACAACATGCACAGAATGATTTGCCATCGCTTGTGTCAAAGCATGGGTGTTGGGTTCGCCAAAGTTGATTAAATTGGCATGAGCTGATGCTGACATACACGCCACAACCAATACGGCAAGTTTAAATAATGTGGATTTGGAACTAAATTGTGTTAAATTCATGAATGCTCTTTTTTGATATTTGTTCATCGTTTGTTTATAAAAATATCATCATTTGATAATTAAATAAGACTGCACCTCTTTGGCAAGAATACGCTGACCATCGCCAGAAAAATGAATGCCATCACCACTACGCATTTTAATGTTTTTGCCATCTTTTTCAAGATAATCATTGTAAATATTATCATGCCCACCCATGATGGGACGTGCATCAATGACTTTGACATTATGGCGATTTAATTCATCCATCATCACATCACTTAGATGAATCATTTGTTCATTTAGCTTGCTTTTTTTCATATTAGGTGGTGTTACCCAAATCACGCCAACTTGTCTTTGTTTGGCAAAGTCTAATATGTCTTTCATGCGTGCTTGATATTCTAATGCCCATTCTTGACTATTAAATTTAAGATATCTTCCCTGCTTATCTGGCATATCCCATGGATCATTTGCCCCAAGCATGACAATCAGCACTTTAATGCTACTGTCTGATTGTAAGGTATTTTTAATGGTATTATTCCAATCAAAGAATTTAGGGTATGCCAATCCAGTACTTTGCTTACTTAGATTAACCGAATCTACACCCAAATCTTGTAAATGCTTTTGCATATGCGGGGCAATGCCTTGCATCATTGAATCACCAGCAAAAAAAACTTTTTGGTTTTTATTTAAAGTTAAGGATTGTTCTAATTCATTTCGGGTTTGATTTTCTTTTAAGGTTTGGGCTTTTAATCGTCTTTGTTGTTCTTGATATAACTGCTCTTGGCGTGCCTTTTGTGCCATTTGGGCTTTATAGGCAGGGGTGTAGGCATGATTGTTATTAAATTCATCAATCATGGATTGATTGATATTACCAATACTGCCAGCGATGGCATCATAAAACGTATATAACTCATCGCCAATATTACCCCCTTTTTGCCACAATGGACTGTTGATTAAATTTAATGGGCTAGGCTTGTGATAAGTTTGTAGATAATAGGCATTGATTGACCTTTGCATTATCCAAATACTCATAGAAGCAGACAGTATTAAAAATATCAATGTAACCATAAAGGATTTTTTGAATTTATTATTATTTACCATCATTAATTCATCATATGTATTATTAGGATAATACATATTTTCTTGGAAGTCAGTATGGTTGATATCGTCTTTATTGTTTTCTTTCATGATAATCTTCTTTATTTTATAATCTTAAAAAATTTTATAATCTTAAAAATTTGCATAAATAAAACCAGGAATGCCAGATGGTGCTAATATAACCACCGCCATAAATGCCATAAAACATAACACATAAAAAATCACATCTGACATATGGTTGATAAGACGACCGATATTTGCCTGATGACGATGATATGATGGGTAAATCAACCATGCCAGTGCCAATATCGCGAGCAGATATATTGGGTTATTTGTCCATGCTATATTAATGTGGTTAAAAAATAAGGCATTAAAAATCAATAACGCTTCATCTAATGTTGTTGCCCTAAAAAAGACAAAAGCAAATACCACAAAATGTATGGTAATCAACACACCCAATATTTTACCAACAGTACCAGTATTTGCCAAAAAATTACGCCCTTTATTACCGCTTATTTTTTGACACATCAAATCACTGGTGTTTAATAAAGCAATCGCCAAAGCATGTAATAATCCCCAAAAGAAAAAGTTAAAAGTTGAGCCATGCCAAATCCCCGATAACACCATCGCAATCATGAGATTTCGTTGAGTAAACCAAAAGCCTTTTCTACTACCACCTAAGGGAATATAAATATAATCTCGTATCCATGTAGATAAACTAATATGCCACCTATCCCAAAAATCTCTGATATTATGAGCAAGCAAAGGAGCATTAAAATTCATGGGCAACCGAAAACCAAGCAACAATCCAAATGCCACCATCATCTCGCTATACCCTGAAAAATCCAAGAACAGTTGTAATGTATAAGCATAAATGGCGGTCAATACTTCTAAACCATGAAAACCTGTGGGATTGGCAAAGACAGGATTGACCCAGTTGTCCGCCAAATACCCTGCAAGCCACCATTTTTTGGCAAGGGCAAGCACAATTAGGGCAAAGGCCACTTTTGGGTATAATAATTGACGTGGCGTAGGGTCATTAAATTGCTGGTGCATGGCACAAGGCTTGCCTGCAATGTCATTTAACCCTTTGGCGTCATTAACACGAGTAATAGGGCCTGCTGAAATTGTGGCAAAAAATGAGAAATGCGTTAACACTTGCCAAAAAGGTAAATAAGAAATCAATATTTCATCATTTTCATTTTGCTCTTTGTGCTTATCATCAACACTTTGTTGATAAATTGTTACCAAATAACTGATTGCTTGAAATGAATAATAAGAAATGCCCAATGGAAAAATGATATTTGCCATGAGTCCTGTATTATCCAATTGCAATATTTCTAAGACATGGCCAATATTAGCACGAAAAAATTCATAATATTTAAAAACCGATAGGTTTATTAATGTGATAATCACACCCATCGTCATCCATGTTTTTTTATAATAACTGGTAATGATTTTTGTGGCGATGAGATAAATAATAACACTAAATACAAAAAGCATGCCAATTGCTATGATGCCTGCCATCAAATAAATAATGACATAACTGATAAATAGCAATAACATGTTCTGAATGTCTGGTCTTTTATAAAATGCCCAATAAAGCGTAAAAAACGCCATGAATAATAAAGCAAATTCTACCGATAAAAATGAAAACATTGCATTCCTTGGTCATCAACTGTCTTAAAAATCATAAACATGCCCTGCTAAAATTACTGTTATTATTAACCTAATGATTTGCATGTATTTTTGCATTAAAAAATGCCGTTAATTCTAACAAAATTAGCATACATATGCAATGACATTTTCTCTACATTTTTATGTTCATGTCTTAATTTTTCATGGCTTAATTTAATTTTTATCATCTTAATTTATCGTCTTAGTTTGCTTGATAATTTCCCCTACAAAACCCTGTGTTTTTGTGCTATACTCTCATTGATTTTGTATGTTTGTATGACACAGGACAAAAAGGACAGTCATGTACGTTCACACCCCCACACCCAACCAACAAGAGCAACAGACTTGGCAAAGCAAGGAGTTTAAAGCTCCTAAACTGCTTCGTAGTGCTTTTTTTGTCTCTGATGGTACTGCCATTACTGCTGAAACCCTTGGACGGTCGCTACTTAGCCAGTTTGGTAATGTTAAATTTGACGTCAAAATTATCCCCTATGTGGATACGGTTGAGTTAGCCTGTGATGCGGTCAAACGCATCAATGAAGCTCACCGCTTGTCAGGACTTAAACCCTTGGTTTTTGACACCATCGTCAGTGGCGACATTCGCAATATCATCAATGGGGCCGATGCCACCAATCTTGACATCTATGAAGGGCTAATTACTCGGATTGCCAACGAAATTGGCGAGACCCCAAACCCACATGCAGGCATGGCACACGGACGAGTGGACAGTGATGACTATAAGGCAAGGATTGATGCGGTACATTTTGCCCTAGATAATGATGATGGGGCAAGAACCAACCATTACGATGGAGCGGACATCATCCTTGTTGGACTGTCACGCTCGGGTAAAACACCCACAAGCCTATATCTTGCCTTACAGTTTGGCATTCGTGCCGCCAATTATCCTTTGACCGAGGATGACTTAGACAGCAGTAATCTGCCCAAAGTGTTACAACCTTATCGCCATAAACTCTTTGGTCTGACCATTGACACCGAACGCTTGGTACGCATTCGTCAAGAGCGTAAAGCAGGCTCTCGCTACGCATCCCTTGCTCAATGTCAAGAAGAACAACGTGCCATCCAAGCCATCTATACCGCCCAAAAAATTCCCAACCTGAATGTCTCTGAGATGAGTGTTGAAGAGATTGCCACACGCATTTTACAAATCACAGGTCTGGCACGGCGGATTGGTTAATCATTTAAAATACTTTAAAAACCAAACTCTGAGAACACCATGAAACATCGCTCTTTACTTTTACCCTTAGCCTTATTCATCTCTTTGAGTGCATGTCAAAGTCGCCCCCCCATGCCAGAACCACGCTACATGCCCAATATTGCCCTAAATGCCAGCGAAACTTTGGAGGTCATGCCTTATCGCAAGGCTTGTCATTCTGCCACACCCATGCAATGCCTACTGGTAAAACCCATTGGGGCAGACGATGATAAACTGTTTGGTATTGGTTATAATGACATCATCGGTTTTACACCAGCCATCGGCACTGCCTATACCATCAAGGTACGCCAAGAGATAGACCAAAATACAGGCAAACCAACAGGACAGTGGCAGTTAGATGAGATTTTGACGCAAAGTATTCGCTGATTTAATCCATTAAAAATAACAAAAGGCAATATCATGACCAAAAATAATTCCCCCAAGACAGCAGATGACGCCCACAACATCACCACAAACAAGACCAAGGCAGAACATGCGACAAAAGAACAATCCAAATCTTCGCTTCTGCCCAAATCAAATACCAAAATCTCTAATGATACACACATGCCAGTTCATGAAGAATATGACCCTAGCCATTTACTGATTAGCCCCCTAGATGGTCAGCGTATCGCCATCGCTCCCCAAAAACGCAAATCACGCCATGGTTTTGAATACGATGCTGTGGTGCTGGGGGCAGGGCCTGCTGGTGAAGCGGCAGCGATGAAACTTGCCAAATCAGGGCTTAAAGTGGCAGTCATAGACCCTCGTGATCAGGTGGGCGGAAACTGTGCTCATGTTGGCACCATTCCTAGCAAAGCACTTCGCCAGTCGGTTTTTAACATCATTGGCATGCGACGTGACCCTATTTTTAGCTCATTTTCTGACAATTTTCAAGTACCGCTTAACAAAGTATTAAGTAAAGCACGGCGAGTGATTACCAGTCAAGTCAATACCCACAAGTTGTTTTATGAACGCAATCGTGTTGAGATCATCCAAGGCTGGGGGCGTTTTATTGATAAAAATACCCTAGAAGTTGAACAAATCCATGAAGATGGCGTCAAAACTGTTACCTTTGAAAAAGCGGTGATTGCCGTGGGTTCTCGCCCTTATCGTCCCGACATGCTTGACTTTGACCACCCTCGCGTCTTTGACTCAGATAAGATTTTACAGATGGATTATGTTGCCCGCAAAATCATCATCTATGGGGCAGGCGTGATTGGGTGTGAATACGCATCCATCTTTACAGGTTTGGGTTATGTTGTTGATTTGATTAACAATAAAGACCAACTGCTAAGCTATCTTGACAATGAAATCTCAGATGCCCTATCACACGACTTTCGCCAATTTGGGGTACGTATTCGTAACAACGAAGAAATTGAACGCCTAGAAACCTTTAATGACTGCGTGGTCTTGCACCTAAAAAGCGGTAAAAAAATCAAATCCGATGCCATCCTTTGGTGTAATGGTCGTTCGGGCAACACCGATGGACTAAACCTAGAAGCGATCGGTCTGTCTGCCAACAGTCGTGGACAGCTTGAAGTGGATAAAACCTATCGCACCAAAGCCGAACACATCTACGCTGTGGGCGATGTCATCGGTTGGCCATCTTTGGCATCAGCTGCCTATGATCAAGGGCGAAATGCTGCTGGTTTTATGGTAGGTGACGAACATGCCGAATTTGTTAACAGCGTACCCACAGGCATCTACACCATCCCTGAGATTTCAAGCATTGGGGCAACCGAAGAAGAGCTAACCTGTGAACAAATCCCCTATGAGGTCGGACAAGCCTTTTTCAAACACCTAGCTCGCTCCCAAATCATCGGTGAACGTTCGGGGGTGCTAAAAATCCTATTTCACCGTGAAACCTTGCAAATCCTAGGCATTCATTGCTATGGCAACCATGCATCCGAGATTATCCACATTGGGCAGGCAGTGATGAAATGTGGACATACCTTAGAGTACTTCATTAATACCACCTTTAACTACCCCACCATGGCAGAGGCTTACCGTGTGGCGGCGTTAAATGGCATGAACCGTATTTTTTAAGCATTTGATTAAACGCATGGCATTCATCAAGGAGCAGATGATTTTCCATCATCTTGATAAAATCACATAATAAAATCACATAATAAAATCACCCCAACATGATTTGGGGTGATTTTATTGATGTCAATAATTTTAATTTATTGATTATTTATTGATTACTTTTTGGCGGCTTCTACCTGAATGTCAATGCGGACATTTTTTGCCATGCCAGCATCTACCAAATAATCCATGCCCCACTTAGTACGGTCAATGGTCGTGCCAAAATCACCGCCACACACTTCGGTTTTTGCCATTGGGCTGTCATAGCAGTTAAATTTATTGGCATACAGACGAACAGGATGTGTTTGACCCAGCAAGCTAAGTTTGCCATCCACCGAGCTTAGTTTGCGTGCCGTACCTGTGCCAATATAATTAAACTTGGTAGATTCAAAACGCATGGTGGGATATTTTTTGGCATCAAATAAATCAGCACTTAGCAGATGTTTGCTAAATTCATCAGAGCCAGATTGTAGATTTGCAAGTGGTAATTCAATATCAATCTTGCCAGTGCGTTTGACCTTATCAAATTCCATCTCGCCTGTCAGACCATAAATGCCACCCACATTGGTACTGGTATTAAAATGGTCAATGGCAAAACGAGCGTTGGTGTGCAATGGGTCAATCTCATAAATGTCAGCATGTGCCATACCTGTCAAGGCAACAAAAGACAATAGAACCAACTTTTTCATAAAAGCTCCTTAATTTGGTGAACAGAACATGAATAATGCAATCATTATCAAGCCATCAACAGATACATCAGTCATGCTTAATTATAACACACATCATCTCATTTGTTTAACTTGGTTTAACTTGCCTGTTTTATCTCTTGGCTGGCTGGCTTGGCTGTCTGTTTGGGCAAGTATTCATCTCTGATGATGCCTTGCAATTTATCATAAGCAATGACAAGCTCCACAGGCCCCATGGCATAAGAACCCAAATGATAAGGTGCGTACCAAAATACCAGTCCATCTTGACCAAAATAGAAATTTTCACTCATCTTTAATAGATCAAGTGGATAAGCCTGCATGTGTTCTGCCACTTCTTTTTTATTCATTGCATGTTCTTTTAGGTAGTTTTGGTAGGCATCGGCCATCAAATCAAATAACTTTGTGTCTGACATATCAACTGTTTGGATGTCTGTCAAGGTGATTTGGCTTTGTAAATCCATGTCAAACAGACGATGTTTTATCACCTCCATACTGTGAGCCCCTCCCAAATAAGTATCATGCGTTACTGCAAATTGTGCCACCTGATTGTGCATGCCCAAATATGTGGGGCTAATACTCCACGAATAACCCAAAGATGAGCCATCTTGGATTTGTGAGCGGGCAAAATCATCCAAATCACGACGGAACTTGACAAGTTTGGGATTGTCATCATTGGTTATGGCACGTTGCATGATACTATTTATCCAGTTCGGTTCAATCTTTGCCATCGTGATATCAATGCTTGGGCATTGGATGGTATTTTCATCCCAATTGGCTGGCAGTTCAGGTACGCATTTGTCTGTAACGTCTTTGGGCAGGGTATACTCTAACTTTTGGGTTGTAAAACTGACCTTATTGCCGTCTTGACCGCTCACTCTGGCAAGACTGTTATCAATTGCCTTTAATGTCTCACTGGGCGTCATCGGTTCGTTGGCAGGTACGGGCAGGTTTTTATGGGCATCTAGATATTGTGCTTGATTATTTTTTGTTGTTTCATCCTGAACGCAAGCTGTCATCAAAACCACAAGGCTCAGTGCCAACCATTTTTTTGCCAGCATGTTTTTTAGCAATACCTTTTTCATCATCACACCCTTTTTTAATAAAAACAATCAATCATTGTAAAATAAAATCAATCATTTGGCAAATAAAAAGTCAATAAAAAAGCCCACATTCATGGGCTTTTTGTATTTATATTTTATAAAACCTGCACCACTTTGCCCCCCATCTCATCACAAGACACAAGCGTCGTGCCATCTTCATAAATATCCGCTGTACGATAGCCTTGCTCTAACACTTTTTGTACCGCCTGCTCAATCTGTACCGCTCGCTGTTCATCATTTAGGCTATATCTGACCAACATGGCAAGCGACAAAATGGTCGCTAGCGGATTTGCCTTATCCTGCCCTGCAATGTCAGGGGCAGAGCCATGAGACGGCTCGTACAAACCTTTGCCTGTCTCGTTTAGGCTTGCTGATGGCAACATGCCAATAGAGCCTGTGAGCATGGACGCTTGGTCGGACAAAATATCGCCAAAGATATTGCCTGTGGCAATCACATCAAACTGCTTGGGATTTTTGACCAATTGCATAGCAGCATTATCCACATACATATGACTAAGCTCAACCTCTGGATAGTCTTTGCCAACTTCGGTAAAAATCTGCCGCCAAAGTTCGGTGGTTTCTAGCACATTGGCTTTATCCACACTGCACAGTTTGCCACGGCGTTTTTGGGCAGCCTCAAAGGACACTTTGGCAATACGACGAATCTCACTTTCGCCATAACGCATGGTATTAAAGCCCTCACGCTCGCCATTGTCAAGGGTTACAATGCCCCGTGGCTCACCAAAATAAATGTCCCCTGTCAGCTCACGCACAATCAAAATATCAAGCCCCGATACCACCTCGGGTTTTAAAGTGGACGCACCCGCCAGCTCTTGATACAAAATGGCAGGACGCAAATTGGCAAACAAATTCAAATCCTTACGAATGGCAAGCAGTCCACGCTCAGGACGCAATGGGCGGTCTAAATTGTCATATTGTGGCGAACCAACCGCCCCCAATAACACCGCATCAGCTTTTTGTACGATTTCTTGGGTTTGGCTTGGATATGGCAAACCATAAGCGTCATAGGCTTCACCGCCCAATTTGGCGTATTCATAGCTGACAGCCAAGCCTTGTTCAATGAGTTTGTCCAATACTTTAACGGCTTGGGCGATAATCTCAGGTCCAATACCATCGCCTTTTAAGATTGCAATGTGTTTCATAAAGATTTTCCCTTTTTAAATTAGAAAATGTTTCAATCAAAGTCAGGTTCTTAGGTTTCCAAAAATAACTCCATTTCACTACTGGTCATTTCAGAAGGGTTTTCACCATATAACTCAACTAAATCTTCAATAGAATATTTTTCGTCATCATAACTTTTCTTATCAACAAAAAATCTTTCCAAACTTTCAAATAAAGACTGATTAGGATATGAATTATTTTTAGTTGATTTGTAACTTGTGAATTTGTGTATTGTAGAACCACTGTCTTTACCTTGTAAATTAAGACAACTACAAACAATATGATAAACACTAGGTGAAATTGCACCTTTTAAATTCCACTCATCAGAACCTTTCTTAAATAAACCTACACCAGTTAAATTTGGAAATCTATCCGCAAGATTATTTTTTACAATAAAATCACTTAATTGTTTACTATAAGTAAAATTCTTATTCTCAAAGAATTTTAATAAATCACTTAACTCGTGAGCCTCATTATTAGTTAAATGATATTGCTCTTTTAAAATTTCTGGGGAAAATGTATCAGTCATAATAAAATCCTATCAAAAATATCAAGCCGTCAATTCTTTAAACACCCACGGTCTGTCCGCTTTGGCTTTTTCTTCAAAAGCTTTAATGTCATCGGCGTGTTGCAAGGTTAGCCCAATATCATCCAGTCCATTTAACAAACAATGCTTACGAAACGCATCAACTTCAAAAGAATACTCTTTACCGCTTGGGCTGATGACTTTTTGGTTTTCTAAATCAACCGTTAATTGATAGCCAATATTGGCAAAACATTCGTTAAATAAGTCATCAACATCGCTTTCGCTTAGCACAACAGGCAACATGCCATTTTTAAAGCAGTTATTATAAAAAATATCAGCAAAACTTGGGGCAATCACGGTGCGAAAGCCATATTCTTCCAATGCCCACGGAGCGTGTTCACGGCTAGAACCACAGCCAAAGTTTTTGCGAGCCAGTAAAATGCTTGCCCCAGCATAGCGGGCTTGGTTTAACACAAAATCAGGATTTTTGGGACGCTTGGCAATGTCTTGCCCCAAAAATCCTTCGTCCAAATAACGCAATTCATCAAATAAATTATCGCCAAAGCCTGTGCGTTTGATGGATTTTAAAAACTGCTTGGGGATAATCAAATCGGTATCCACATTTGAGCGGTCAAGTGGGGCAACGATGCCCTGTTCGGTGGTGTATGGTTTCATAAATTATCCTTGTACAACTTATCAAAAACAGTCATTTTAGCAACCATAATAAGCCGTCAAAGTTGCTGCTGCCAATACCTTGCCATTTAAATTAAAGCCGAGTACCGCAGCACTGATATCATTTGACAAATCCAGCGTGTCATTTAAGGCATACAGCGTAAAAATGTAGCGGTGTGGTTTGTCGCCTTTGGGCGGAAATGCCCCAATAAAGCCGTCAAGAGAAGCATCATTTTTTAATTCCAAAATGCCATTACCAAAATTATTTGAACCATTTTTAGGTAATTCATTCCAATCGGCTGGAATATTAAACACATTCCAATGCCAAAAGCCCGAGCCCGTTGGGGCGTCTGGGTCATACATTGTTAGCACAAAACTTTTGGTATCTTTTGGAGTGTTTTGCCATTTAAGATTGGGGCTGATGTTATTGCCTGCATACCCCCAAATATTGGCGACATAATCATTAGACAGCGTGCCACCATCGGCAATGTCGCTACATTTTAGGGTCATTTCACCTTGTGGCTGGGTAGGGTTACGCACATCTAGGTAGGAGTTTTGGGTTAGGTCGGTCATGGTTTTTTCCTTTTTTAAGGTTAAATTTTAAAGTTAAATTTGCCATCAAAACGCTTTAATACATGGCTTAATACATAACTTTAATACATAACTTTGACAATCTTTTGGATTTTGCTGGATTTAAAATAAACTGTCATCATCACACCATTTTAGCACTAAAATCCTGCCAAATACAATTTGGGCAGTGCCATAATATTTTAGTCAATATTTTACTCAAATTCTAATACTCAAAGGCATGACATGCCATCTCATGCTACACCATCGCTCTTACATCCACAAAATGCCCGTGAATTGCCGCTGCTGCTGCCATGATAGGAGATACCAAATGCGTGCGTCCACCATTACCTTGACGACCTTCAAAGTTACGGTTGGATGTACTGGCACAATGCTCGCCAGCTTGTAGTTTATCGGCATTCATGGCAAGGCACATAGAACAGCCTGGTTCACGCCATTCAAAGCCTGCATCCATAAAGATTTTATCCAGCCCTTCTTGTTCGGCTTGTGCTTTAACCAGTCCTGAGCCTGCCACAACCATCGCTTGCTTGATGCTTGGGGCAACTTTGTGACCCTTAACAACTTCTGCTGCTGCACGAATGTCCTCGATGCGTGAGTTGGTGCAAGAGCCGATAAACACACGGTCAAGCACAATATCAGACAAGGGCTGTCCTGCCGTCAAGCCCATGTATTGATAAGCTCGCATCCAGTCATTACGCTGCACATCGTCTCGTGCCATATCCAGCGTTGGCACATTTTGTGAAACTGCAATCACCATCTCAGGAGATGTTCCCCAAGACACTTGTGGCTCAATCTCATCACCGTTTAGCACAACTACCGCATCAAAATGGGCATCATCATCAGAATGTAGTGTGTTCCAATAGGTTACCGCACGCTCCCAATCATCGCCTGTTGGGGCATAAGGTCGGTCTTTGACATAGTCAATGGTCTTATCATCCACCGCCACAAGACCAACCCTAGCACCGCCCTCTATTGCCATATTACACACAGTCATACGCCCCTCAATGGACATATCACAAAACACCTGTCCACCAAATTCTATGGCATAGCCTGTCCCCCCTGCCGTACCAATTTTAGCGATGATGGCAAGCACGACATCTTTTGGGGTAACGCCTTTGCCCAATTTGCCATCCACACGCACCAGCATGTTTTTCATTTTTTTGGCAACCAAACATTGGGTAGCAAGCACATGTTCAACCTCTGATGTGCCAATGCCATGAGCCAAACAGCCCAATGCCCCATGCGTGGCAGTATGGCTATCACCGCACACCACAGTCATACCAGGCAAAGTCAAGCCTTGCTCTGGCCCGACCACATGCACGATGCCTTGGCGAATGTCATTAATGCCAAACTGCATGACATTAAAAGATTTACAATTATCATCAAGGGTTTTGACTTGAATGCGAGATGTGTCATCGGCTATCCCTGCCATGCCCTGCTTACGCTCTATAAGCGAGGTGGGTACATTATGGTCAGGGGTTGCGATATTGGCAGACAACCGCCAAGGCGTGCGACCGTTTAGTGCCAAACCTTCAAAAGCCTGAGGCGAGGTCACCTCATGTAAAAGCTGACGGTCAATGTAGATGAGCGATGAACCATCATCACGCTGTCTGACCAAATGGTCATCCCAAAGTTTGTCATATAAGGTTTTGCCTGCCATTTTATTCTCCAACACTGTCATGGACTGGGTAATTTTGCCATTATAGCATACTTTTAAAATAACAATAATTTATAATTTTTATAATTAAACTAATTTTTTAGAATATATGTTTTACCATACCACCTCCACAGTCTATGATAAAATAGGTAAAAACCCCAAATTCTAACTTGTCATTTTTATGAAAAAATACCTGCTTAGCATCCTATTACTTCTACTTGGCTTGCTCACGCCCTTAGCTTATGCCTGCACTCCACCCAAAAGCCATTATAAAAACGTCATATGCAGTGCACGCTCGGATGTGTTTTTGGCTCTCAAAGATAACGGTTTGCCTGTGGCACTGCTGGATAAAAAAGGTAACAAAACAGCGGATTTGTTCGCATATGATGCCGTACTGGGTTTAGAATTTAAACATGGGCTACTGCCTGCCCTAAAAAATGGCAAAGTTGGCTACATTAATGACAAAGGCAAAACCGTCATCGCCTTTAATTACGAACCGATGAGTGGCGACCAATGGGCAAGAGGCGTTCAAAATGGACGTATCATCGTCAAACAAAACGGTGGCATGGGCATGTTAGATACGCAAGGCAACATCATCATCCGCCCTAATAAAAATATCAAAAGTATCAGCAACTTCTCTCGGGGCGTTGCTACCGTCATCGCCGAGGATGAAACCTACGCCATTGACAAAAAAGGCAAGCGGACACACCAAATCCAAAACCAACCATCCGACAAAGGCAAGCCATCAAACCCTAACACGCAACTGATACTCATCCCAAAACAGCAAGATGGCAAATGGGGTTTTGTTGATGATAAGGGCGTACCGATGATTATCTACACCTTTGATGATGTCAAGCCTTATAGTGAAAATCTGGCGGCGGTACGTATGGGCGATAATTGGGGTTTTATTGATAAAAGTGGACAACTGGTCATTGATTTTCGCTTTCACAAAGATGGATTTATCTTAGAGAGCCCCAAAAATCCTGAACTGCCTTGGCCATTGATGTTTAAAAATGCAAAAGCATGGATTGGCAGTTTAAATAATGGTGATAAGTTATGTATTAATTTACAAGGGGTTAATATCTCTTGTTAAGGCTCAAATGGGTTTAAACACCAATATTCTCAAATCCACCCAAATAAATTTAACTGAGCTAATATTTGCTCAAATACTTGCCAATTATGATAAAATGATGCTACATTTGGCAATTCATCTGTATCAAACAACTTTTAAATAAGGGCTTTATAAGGACTTTTTATGATCAGCATCTTTGAGATGTTTAAAATTGGCATCGGACCATCAAGCTCACATACGGTTGGTCCTATGGTTGCCAGTGGACGGTTTTTGGCACATTTAGATGAACAACTACACGGTGATTTTAGTACCATTACAGGCATTTGTATAGAACTCTACGGTTCGCTGGCTGCCACTGGTAAAGGACATGCTACCGATACCGCTACCTTACTTGGACTGCTCGGACATGCACCACGCACCATAGATACCGAACGCACGGATGAGTATTTGGCAGACATTGACACACACCACAAGATGAACTTAGGCGGTCGCCATGTGATTGATTTTAATAAAAACACCGACATCTTATGGTACGGCGATGTTACCCTGCCCCAACACCCCAATGGCATGACGCTCATCGCTACCTTAACTGATGGTACTTGTATTAGCGAGACTTATTTTTCTATTGGAGGTGGATTTGTTGTAAATGATGATGAATTCAAAGCTCAAATCTCACAAGAGCAGATGGACGAACCCAAAAAGTCGCCCTACCCTTATCCCTTTGAACTGGGGGTGGACATTGAGCGGTTGTGCCACACACACGGATTTAGCATCAGCGAGCTTATGCTACAAAATGAAACTGCCATCCGAGATGAAGAAGAGGTTAAGGATTATCTCAACGAGATTTGGGCAACCATGCAAACTTGTGTCAATACTGGCTACCAAAAAGATGGTATTTTACCTGGTGGGCTGGGCGTCAAACGTCGTGCCAAAGCCCTATATGAACAGCTAAGCAAAGAGTATGGCAGGGCCGATGGTGGATTGCTTGCCATGGACTGGGTCAACCTATACGCTTTGGCGGTCAATGAACAAAACGCCTCAGGCGGACGTGTCGTTACCGCTCCTACTAATGGGGCAGCAGGCATCATCCCTGCGGTGCTGCACTATTATCAAGGCTTTATTTCATCATTTAGCTATCAGGGCGTGCGTGAATTTTTGCTTGTGGCAGGCGCCATTGGTGCCTTAATCAAACAAAATGCGTCCATCTCAGGGGCGGAGGTTGGCTGTCAAGGCGAGGTTGGCTCTGCTTGTGCGATGGCAGCAGCAGGGTTGGCTCATGTCATGGGTGGTACGGTTGCCCAATGCTTAAACGCCGCCGAGATCGGACTAGAACACAATCTGGGGCTAACCTGTGACCCCATCGCAGGACTGGTACAAGTGCCTTGTATTGAACGCAATGCAATGGCATCTGTCAAGGCCATCAATGCCGCTCGCCTTGCCTTGCGTGGTAACGGCTCGCATCATGTCTCACTAGACAAAGCCATCTTAACCATGAAAGAGACAGGGCTTGATATGATGGACAAATACAAAGAAACTGCTCGTGGTGGGCTTGCCATCCATGCTGATAATCGCATTGCTGTTGCCATGGTCGGTCATGTGGGCGTGGGGTTTAGCCAATGCTAGACCATGCCAATCAAACAATCTAAGGATTTAATCTAAGAATTGACATGACTTAGTGGTCGGACTGCTTTTTTAAATTTTTAAGCAGGTATTTTCATCGCAAATACAAAAGGTAGACATATCCTGCCAAATGCACAAATATCATTGCCAAAATCCCCATATCTGTGTACAATGACAACAAATTTTCACCATAAATCATGACCTACCCCATGAAAACCATACCAAACCACCCCATCTTTCGTTTCTCCGCCGTCTCTTTTGTCGCCATCACGCTTTTGTCCTGTGCCTCTCCCCCAGAGGCACCACAAAGACCCATCATTGTTCATACGCCAACAACCACTGTTCATACGCCAACGACAACACCTGTTCCATCTCGGGTTATTATTGTAAAGCCACAAACACCCACCACTTCAACAGCCCATACCACACCCACACCTGCCCCACAACCATCAATACCAAATCACCACTATGGCAATTTTGGCGACTGGAAAAGCGACTTTATCACACGCACCATCAGTAGCGGACACACCCCTGATGCGGTACATGAACTGATGGGTTCTGCCAGCCTTAACTCACAGGTCATCAGCCTAGATGGTCGCCAAGCTGAGTTCTCCAAAATGCCATGGTCGTACGTTGAATCCGCTGTTAGCTTAGGACGTGTCTCTAACGGTAAAACAAAACTGCGTGAATACCTCTCTGTCCTCTCACAGGCTGAAAGTCGGTATGGCGTTCCCAAAGAGATTATGGTTGCCATTTGGGGCATTGAATCCTCATATGGGGCAGGTACTGGCTCAACCGATTTGGTGGATGCGTTATCTAGTCTTGCCTTTGATGGTCGTCGTCGTGGATTTGCCGAGGGTGAACTGCGTGCCATGTTGCAAATGATTGAGCGTGGGGATGTCAGTCGCTCACAACTGCGTGGGTCGTGGGCGGGAGGTATGGGACACACTCAATTTATCCCCTCTACATGGATAAAATATGGTGTGGACGGTAACGGTGATGGACAAAAAAACCCATGGACAATCTCAGACGCCCTAAACTCTACCGCTCATTATTTGGGAGCAAGCGGTTGGGTGTCAGGCGTGGATGCTTTTTATGAGGTTCACCTGCCCACAGGCTTTAACTATCAACTCTTAGGACAAAAACAGTCCTTAGAATCATGGAAATCTTTGGGTGTGGTCTTGACCAATGGTGAATACTTTGGCGGTCATGCCCAAGCCGAGCTGTGGCTACCTGCGGGCGTGAATGGCCCTGCCTTACTACTTACCCCCAATTTTGACGTCATCAAGGTCTACAATAACTCATCCAGTTATGCTCTGGCCGTTGCAACTCTTGCCAAACGTATCGCTGGCGGTGCTGGCATTCGTGGCAACTGGCCACGTCATGAACAACCATTGTCTCGCTCTGAAATTATTCGCCTACAAGAAACCCTAAATGCCAAAGGCTACTCTGCTGGCAAGGCTGATGGCGTAGCAGGGGCAAACACCTCTCGTGCCTTTGCTCGGTGGCAGGCAGATAATGGGCGTATTGCTGATGGTTTTATCAGTCAAAGTTCGGTACGAGGATTGATTTGGTAACATCAAAATCAGCGTACAATGTGCCGACTTTTAGATAATAGAACATTTCAATAAAAAGTCGGTACAGTTCGGTTATCATTTTAGTTGCAAATGATAACAATTTATAACTTTTCATCTTAACAAAAATCTGTTAAATTATCCCCTTTTAATTTTCACCCTTTGGAGCTGTCATGAAAATCAAATTACTACTACTGCTTAGCGGTCTATGCTGTGCCAGTGCTTTTGCCACACCAAGCAATCAATCACTAGAAGAACTTGCCAAAATCATGCCCTATGAATCCACTTTCTATCAAGCAATCGTTGCCCCACTTGAAATGGAACGTATGGCAATCGCTCAGGGCATGGCACAGGACAACACACTTACCGATGAGCAACGCAAAAAAGCACTAAACACCTTTGATGCCTATGCCGAAGGACTGATTAAAACCTTAGATAGCAAAGCAGTCAAAGATGGGCTTAAAAAATCCTACCTAAACGCTGCCAAATCATTCAATCAAGCTGAGATGGACGCCATGATTGCATTTTATGGCAGTAAAGATGGACAAAGCGCCCTAAAAAAAGAAGATGCCGTCTTTGAATCTTACATGAAAAGTGCAGGTGAAAATAACCAAAAAATTATAGAAGATTATGAAAAAAAGCACCTTAATAAATTACAAGATGACATTAAGAAGATTTTGAAAAAATAACCAGCTTACCGATGCTTGCAAATCCTTATCATGACCCCATAATGATAAGGATTTTTTATAAATACAATAACAAAACCATGCAAAAATCCAAAAGCACTCGTGCCACAATCACCAAAAATCAGCTCGCCAAACAGATGGATGATGATAAACCCTTTAAAATGATAACACCCTTTGCCCCCAGTGGCGACCAACCAACTGCCATACAATCCCTAGTGGATGGGGTTAAGGCAGGCAAAAAAGACCAGCTTCTACTTGGTGTTACAGGCTCTGGTAAAACCTATACCATGGCAAAAGTGATAGAAAGTTTGGGGCGACCTGCCATCATCATGGCACATAACAAAACATTGGCAGCACAGCTTTATGGTGAATTTAAGGAATTTTTCCCTCATAATGCAGTAGAGTACTTTGTCAGTTATTATGATTATTATCAGCCTGAGGCCTATGTCGTGGCAAGCGATACCTTTATTGAAAAGGACTCTGCCATCAATGACCACATTGACCAAATGCGACTGTCCGCCACACGTGCCTTACTAGAACGTCGTGATACCATCATCGTAGCAAGCGTCTCTGCCATCTATGGCTTGGGCGACCCTGAAAGTTATTTAAAAATGCTCTTGCATGTGGTGGTAGGCGATGTTGTAGATAGAACCGAACTCATCAAACGCTTAGTTGAGTTACAGTATGAACGCAATGAGATGGATTTTGGGCGTGGCACTTATCGATTGCATGGCGAGACATTGGACATTTATCCTGCTGAGAGTGAACAGTTGGCGGTACGTATTGTTATGTTTGATGATGAAGTTGAAAAAATCACCTGGTTTGACCCTTTGACAGGAAAAAATGTCAAATCCGTACCACGCATTACCATCTACCCCAAATCCCACTATGTTACCCCACGAGAAAAATTAGAGGTGGCGATGGGGACGATTAAAGAAGAGCTTGCCGAGCGGTTG
Source organism: Moraxella nonliquefaciens (assembly GCF_001679005.1). GTDB lineage: Bacteria > Pseudomonadota > Gammaproteobacteria > Pseudomonadales > Moraxellaceae > Moraxella > Moraxella nonliquefaciens. The sequence continues at coordinate 508,041 of NZ_LXTW01000032.1, forward strand.
GCTTATTTTCGCTTGCATGATAAGCTGTTGGAGGCTCAGCGTATCAAAGAACGCACTCAATACGACCTTGAAATGATGCAACAACTTGGTTATTGTAATGGTATTGAGAACTACTCTCGTCATCTGTCAGGACGAAAGGCAGGTGAAGCTCCGCCCACATTGTTTGACTATCTGCCCTCTGATGCGTTGGTGTTTTTGGATGAAAGCCACGTTACCGTCCCCCAAATTGGTGCGATGTACAAGGGTGATAGAAGTCGCAAGGAGAATTTGGTTAATCATGGTTTTCGCCTACCATCCGCCATGGACAACCGCCCCATGATGTTTGAAGAATGGGAGGCGGTCGTACCAACTCGCATCTTTGTATCAGCAACCCCTGCCCCCTATGAGTTGGAACATAGCGAACAAATCGCTGAACAAGTAGTACGCCCAACAGGACTCATTGACCCCATATTAGAAATACGCCCTGTACTCACTCAGGTAGATGACGTGCTAGGCGAGATAAACCTACGTAAAGCACTCAATGAACGTGTACTCATCACCACACTCACCAAACGCATGGCAGAGGATTTGACCAGTTATTTAAAAGAATATGGCGTGCGTGTGGCGTATTTGCACAGCGATATTGATACAGTAGAACGCATGCAAATCATTCACGAACTGCGAACAGGGGTGCATGATGTGCTTGTAGGCATCAATCTGCTTCGTGAGGGTTTGGACATACCAGAGGTGTCGCTTGTGGCAATTTTTGATGCTGACAAAGAGGGCTTTTTACGCTCAGAACGTTCACTCATTCAGACCATTGGGCGGGCAGCACGTCATATTAACGGTAAGGCAATCTTATACGCCAACAGCATCACGCCATCCATGCAAAAAGCGATGGATGAGACCGAACGCCGTCGTGCCAAACAACTGGCATTTAATGAAGAACATGGCATCACACCAACATCAGCAAGTCGCACCATCACCGATAAGATTGATACAGGCGAGATTGAGAGTGTGGACACCCCAAAAATTGACATACCATTTGCCCTAAATGATATTGACATGGAGATATTGCGTCGTCCTAAACTTATCATAAAAGAGATTAACCGCCTAGAAAAACAAATGAAAAAACTCTCAGCAGAGCTAAAATTTGAAGAGGCGATGAGAGTTCGTGATACCATGCTCGCCTTAAAAGATGAGTTTAATAAACACTAAATGTGCCTTTTTGTGGTACACTTAATGGACAGTCTCCAAGAAACATGAGTTAAACTGAAACATGAGTTAAACTGAGTGCTGTCATTTCATAAAAAACAGGTTGGATGGATGGTTTTTATTGTTATGATTTTATTGTTATCACAGACCCCTTTTAAAAATACAATTTTTAATTTTTAAGAATTAACTCAATAATTCACAAAGGCAAAAACATGGCTATTGATTTTAGTGCCAGTCGTCTGTCCTACGAAAAAGACGAACTGATTGAAAAAAACATTGGTAACACCCCTTATCCTTTATTACAAAAATGGATGGATGATGCCACATCCGAGCAAATTGGTGAGGCTTATGCGTTTAGTCTTGCCACCTGTGGGGCAGACATGAGACCATCTGTACGTACCCTACTCATGCGTGAGATTAACCTTGTAGAAGATGATAACATACAGATGATTTTTTATACCAACTACGACAGCGATAAGGGGCAAGATTTGGCGGACAACCCTTTTGCCGAAGCCTTATTTTTTTGGCACACCCTAGAACGTCAAGTGCGAGCATCTGGACAAGTAGTTAGATTATCTCATGATAAATCAGAGGCTTACTACCACTCACGTCCAAAGGACAGTCAGCTTGCCGCATGGGTCAGTCGCCCCCAAAGTGGGGTAGTAGACAGCCGTGAGGTCATGCAAAGCGATTTTATCAAATTATCCGAACAGTTCAGTGAACATGTCCCCAAACCCGAATTTTGGGGTGGCTACTGTCTGATGGTAGATAAGATAGAATTTTGGCAAGGGCGAGCCAATCGCATGCACGACCGTATTGTGTATCGCAAAGACGATAATGGTTGGCAGATGATGCGATTATTACCATGATGATTGTTTAAAAAGACACAAAAAAGCGATGATAAGGCATACCTACCTTTAAGATTTGCCACAAAAATAAATAAACCCATCAACTCATCGCTTAGAGCATGCACCGAGTTTTTATTTGTGAATTTAGAATAAAACTAACCCACACAGCGTTTTGGTGTTTGTTTTTTATTCAGCGATGTTTGGCAACGCCACACTGATTTGCCATTGTCCATCTGATGATACATGGTCAGATTTCGCCCATTCAGATAACGCACAGGATAGTTTGCCCCCGATACCGTTGCCACTACCGCACAATCGGTCTTGACATAGGGCAGACTTGCCACCACTTTGACACTCACCCTTTGCTTGTCAGTAGTAACAGGCAAATCCACAGGGCAGATACCCGTTTGCATATAGATAAGCTCCACTCGCTTGGTAATGGCTTTGACACTGCGATAACTCTCAAAAATTACCGTTTGCTCTTGTTGTATGGCGATGATGGGCATAAATTGCAACACAATGATTGCAAGTAATGCACCAAACATGGCAAATGCTGCACCAAGCCCCACCACACTGACCCCGCCATGTTCTGCCAAATGTGCCTTTTGGGCATCTTTGTCATTGGGGTATAACTCTAATGCGTCTGCTATCTCACGCCGTGCCATACGATAATAATAAGCATCCGCCCAACGTGCCACCATGCCCGACCAAAATAGCCATACTCCCATGCCTATCGTCAGTCGTGTATACATCTGATAAGCATTTGGCAACTTAGCGATAAATAAAAACTCACATACCGCCAAAATAATGACAATGTTAAGTTTGATAAACGACCAACCAGCAATGCAGTAGACCACACAATCCAAATAACGCTTACGGTACATAAGCCAGCCAAAAGTGGTTAAAAACGCTGACCAGTTCCAACGGGCAGATAATTTTCCCACTTTATCAAAGTGTCCAAATCGCTTTAAATAATACGCTTGCGAGCGTGTGCCAATAAACCACTTATCAAGTTGCATCCGCTCTTTGTCAGATAAATACGGCTGATAAAATGGGGGTGGTGTTGTGTCTTCTAAAAATGGCAAACGAAACATAAATTTTGTACTTAACCGATGAATGTTTTATAATAGGCACTATTTTACGCCTTTTTTAATTAATATACCATGACAAACACACAACAGCCAACCCCAAAATCTTCTCTTGCCCCTGTCGGTGGTGACCGCCAAACCCCTGATATCTCTCGGAATGCCATCAGTCAAGAGATTCAAAATCTCAATTGCACGCCTGCCAAATACAGTCACGCCATCGCCACTTTTATGAGACGACGCACACACCTAAGCCAATATGCCCAAAAAGCCCTAACCGACCCCAGCTTTGCCCCATATATCATCAATCATGGCAAGGTTTTGGGCAAATTAGGCGATGTATCAAATATCCGTGATTTGCAAGTGTTGTTTAAAGACACACCAAACAAAGAAAACGCCCCATTGACCCTAGAAATTGGCTTTGGTATGGGCGACAGTTTGGTGAAGATGGCACAAGCTGACCGAACACGTAATTTTGTTGGTATAGAAGTTCACGAACCAGGCATTGGACGAGCCGCTTACCTTGCTCATGAACTGGGACTGACCAATTTAAAGGTGCTAAATGGCGATGCGATTGCCTTGCTCAATAACCTACCAGATGAACATTTAGATACCGTACAACTCTACTTTCCTGACCCTTGGCAAAAAAAACGACACTATAAACGCCGTTTTGTTACCACAGAACGCATGACTCTTGTGGCGGATAAACTAAAAACGGGCGGAGTTTTTCACAGTGCAACCGATTGGGAACATTATGCCTTGTGGATGCTAGAAGTGCTAGATAACATGGCAACATTTGACAACTTAGCAGGCAAGGGCAATTTTTCGCCACGTCCTGATTTTCGCCCTGCCACTAAGTTTGAAAAACGTGGGGCGGATTATGGACGTGCGTCTTGGGATTTGCTATATCAAAAGGTGTAACCTAAGGCAATACCGCACTGGGCATACGCTTCATGATAATCCGCTTTTTGTTTTGTAGGCGACGGTTATTGAGATTTTTTTGGTAATATTTGGGATTGGGGAGCATGCTGATGAGTAGTGCCGACTGTTCACGGCTTAGGTTTTTGGCAGATTTGCCATAATAATGCTGTGCCGCCGCCTCAATGCCATAAATGCCCTCGCCAAATTCCGCCACGTTCAGATAAACCTCCAAAATCCGCTGTTTGTCCCACATCTGCTCCATCATCACCGTAATAATCGCCTCCTCACCCTTACGAATGTAAGAGCGGTGCGATGTTAAAAATAAATTTTTGGCAAGCTGTTGGCTGATGGTTGAGCCACCTACCCCCACCCTCCCACTTGCTTCATTGACCTTAATGGCACGCTCAATGCCATCCACATCAAAACCGTTATGCGTGGTAAATTTAGCATCTTCACTTACCACTGCTGCCTGTTTGGCTGTTTTGGCGATGTCATCATAATCCACCCACACTTGCGTAACCTCACCCCCCAATAGGCGATGAGCGACCATAAACATAGAATTACCAACAGGGTAGACGCTCCACACACCGAGCATGGCTACAATGAGCAAATGAAAACTGATGACCAACACCAAGAGCGGAGCCATCATCCATCGCCATAGCCACAAAAGTAGCCCATAACTTTTGGGTTTTGGTGATGTTTTTGGGGTAGGGTGTAGGCAAGATGGGGCATTTGTGGATTTTTTAAACATAAAATCAAATAAACTAATAAGATAAACTTTGGGTGCATTTGCTATAATAAACGCCCTATTTTACACGATTTTTTGCCACAGGGCATTATTTTTTATGAATAATATTAATTTTATCAAATACTTACAAAACTTAACAGATGACCGCTTTGCCCTGACTTGCCTAGGCCATAACGAATACCACACGTTCCATGCTCTACTATTGGCGACATTTACAGATTCGGACAGCCAACAAATCATCCACTCATCCAACCCTACCGCTGATTGGTATCTTTTAGGCACGGACGGCTGTCATCTGTGTCATGCCAGTCATGCCCTACTGACCCAAGTTCGGGTCATATATCCACACATGCCCACCGTTCACGTGTTAGAGCTGACTGGCAGTGATGATTTGATTGACCATTTGGGCATGCTCATCCCCATACTTATCACCCCCACCTGCCTGCTGTGCTATCCGTTTGGTGTCATGGATGTCATTCATCTTTTGCCAAATCATCACCACAAACACATCAAATAAATAGACACATTTTCATTTTTATCAGTTTTTTAAATCACAAAAAACAATAAAATTTTATGATTTTTAAAAATCAGTTATTTATTTTTAATAAGTTTTTGAGTAAAATAGCATCTCACTCATTAGTTGTTAATGAGATTTATTGTAAATAACCATTTTTTATTGTGGTTTTTGCTAAATTTTATCAAAACAGGGCTTTGTGATGTGCCAAACTGACATTGCAAGCAATTGTTATTTTTTGTATGACCCAACAATAAATACCATTTCAAACACTGAAATTACAATACAGATGGGCGTACGGTCTTTATATTAGACAAAGGAGTGTATATGCTAATCTTTTTGGCACTATTACCAATTTTAATTGTTTTTATCTTATTGGTCGTCATGCGATTGCCTGCCAAAATTGCCATGCCTGTGGCATATTTTGCAACCGCCTTGCTGTCATTGTTTGTATGGCAGACCTCTGGCAGTCAGGTTGCCGCTGCAACCATTCATGGCGTACTGACCGCTGTCAATGTGCTATTTATTGTCTTTACAGCGGTGTTACTGCTTAACACCCTAAAAGAGAGCGGAGCAATCGTTGCCATTCGTCAAGGTTTTATGGGCATCTCGCCTGACCGCCGTGTACAAATGATTATCGTGGCATGGCTGTTTGGTTCGCTCATTGAAGGTTCAACAGGTTGGGGTACGCCATCGGCGGTCGGTGCTCCCTTACTGCTGGCACTCGGCTTTCCTGCAATGGCATGCGTCATGGCGATTCTCATCATTCAATCCGCTCCTGTCTCCTATGGTGCGGTCGGCACACCCATTCTCATTGGTGTGAACTCAGGTCTTGAAAACAAAGATGATGTAAGTGCTGCCATTGGTCAGCAAGGCATCGCCTTTGGTGATTATATCGTACAGATTGGGGCAAATGTTGCGTTTGTACACTCGGTTGTGGGTTTTTTAATTCCATTAATTCTGTGCTGTTTTTTAACCAAATTCTTTGGGGCAAAACGCTCGTTCCGTCAAGGCTTTGAAGCCGCTCCTTTTGCTATATTTGCAGGTCTTTGTTTTGTCATTCCTTATTACTTGACTGCCAAATTTGTCGGTCCAGAACTGCCCTCTTTGGTTGGGGCGGTGGTCGGTCTTGGTATCGTCGTACCAGCTGCCAAAATGGGTTTTTTGACCCCAAAAAACACCTTTGATTTTGAAAGCCGTGATACATGGGAAGAAGATTGGAAAGGCACACTGGCAACCACCAATGTTGATGTGAATGAAAAAGCCAAATTTTCCATTGTCAAAGCATTCTCTCCTTATTTATTGGTCATCTGCATCTTGATTGCCACTCGTACCATCAAACCATTAAAAGACTGGTTAAGCAGCAATGCCGTCATTACGTTTAGTAATATCTTAGAGACTAACATCACCAATAAAACACAGCTTTTGTACTCACCTGCAACGGTGCTACTGCTTGTCTCTATCATCTGTATCTTTTTGTTTGGCATGAAAGGTGATACCATCAAAAAAAGCTGGTCAGCCTCAGGCAAAACCATGATAGCTGCCGCTCCTGCCCTACTGTTCTCCATTCCGATGGTGCAAGTATTTATTAACTCTGGTGCACCTGCTGATGCTGTCAAGCCAATTGTATCCATGCCAAATGTACTGGCAGCAGGGGCGGCGGACATGTTTGCAGGGGCATGGCCACTGTTTGCTCCGTGGATTGGGGCGTTGGGGGCATTTATTGCAGGGTCTAACACCGTCTCTAACATGATGTTTAGTCATTTTCAGTGGAGCACTGCCACTCAAATCAACTTAGATGTCATGGATGCCGCCAAAGTAGTTTCTCTGCAAGCAGTAGGCGGTGCAGCTGGCAACATGATCAGTGTGCATAACGTCGTTGCTGCCTGTGCGGTGGTTGGACTGGTAAACCGTGAGGGTTTGGTCATTCGTAAGACGCTCATCGCCATGAGTTATTATGTGGTGCAAGGGGGTTTGGTAGGCATGGCGTTCATCTTTAACCCCATATGGTGGATAGCAGCAGCATTATGGGCGACGACTTTCTTTGTCATCATGACTGTTATTAGCAAAAAGAGTGAGCGAGTCTGATACTCACCACAAACAAAAGGGATTTTGATAATCCCTTTTGTTATTTTTTATAAAGTATTGTAAAATATACCCACCTTTAAAACTTTAAAACTAAGGCTGTTTTATGGCAGATTTAAGCAAAATCACCGAAATTGAAGACCTACGTCGCATTGCTGAGCGTAAAGTACCACGCATGTTTTATGACTATGTGGACAGTGGTTCGTGGACTCAGACCACTTATCGCAACAACGAGACCGACTTTGACCGCATTAAGCTACGCCAGCGAGTACTGGTGGATATGGAAGGTCGCTCGCTTGCCACTCAGATGATAGGGCAAGATGTGCATATGCCTGTGGCAATCGCCCCAACTGGCTTTACAGGCATGATGTGGGCTGATGGCGAGATTCATGCTGCTCGTGCCGCTGAAAAATTTGGCATTCCTTTTTCGCTCTCAACGATGAGTATTTGCTCCATTGAAGATGTGGCAGAGAATACCACGAAGCCGTTTTGGTTTCAGCTGTATGTCATGCGTGATAAGAAATTCATGGAAAATCTCATCCACCGTGCCAAACAAGCCAAATGCTCTGCCCTTATCCTAACTGCTGATTTGCAAGTACTGGGACAACGCCACAAAGACATCAAAAACGGACTGTCTGCACCGCCCAAACCAACCCTGACCAACATCATCAATCTGATGACTAAGCCTGAATGGTGCTTTAATATGCTTGGCACCAAACGCCATACATTTCGTAATATTGTCGGTCATGCCGAGGGTGTGGGCGACTTATCTAGCCTATCATCATGGACAGCAGAGCAGTTTGATCCTCGTCTTAACTGGGATGATGTCGCTCGCATCAAAGAGTTATGGGGCGGGCCGCTTATCATCAAAGGCATCATGGAGCCAGAAGATGCCATTTTGGCTGCTAGGTCAGGGGCAGATGCCATGGTCATCTCCAATCACGGCGGTCGTCAGTTAGATGGGGCACCAAGCTCCATCGCCAGTCTTGCTGATTGCGTGCAAGCGGTACAAGCGGAAAATTCAAAATGTGAAATTTGGCTAGACAGTGGCATCCGTTCAGGGCAAGACGTACTAAAAGCCATCGCACTGGGAGCAAAAGGCACGATGATAGGTCGCTCATTCCTATATGGTTTGGGGGCGTATGGTGAAGATGGTGTTCGCCGTACCTTAGAGATTATCTACAAAGAATGCGACATTACCATGGCTTTTTGCGGTCATACTAACATCAGTACGGTCAATGAAGACATCTTTATCAAAGGCACTTACGAAAATCTCAAAGCCAGCAATCCACACATCATTCCAATTCGTTGGTAAGAAAAGAACACAAAACCACGTCTTAGGGCGTGGTTTTTTGACATATATTCTATATTTCTATATTTCTATATTTTATGTAACAATCCCATCAAAACTCTGCCCATGTTCCACTTTTCATGTGTAGCACTCTATCAGCTCGTGCTGCCAATGCCCTATCATGTGTTACCATAAGCAGTGCCATGCCAAGCGTGTCTTGTAGCTCTGAGAGCAGTTCAAATACCGCTAAGGCATTATCATCGTCTAGGTTGCCCGTTGGCTCATCAGCCAGCACCAGACTAGGACGCGTAACCAATGCCCGAGCAATCGCCACACGCTGACGCTCACCCCCTGACAGCTCGCTTGGGCGGTGGTGAGTACGGTGCGATAGACCAACACGGTCAAGCAGTTCATTCGCCCTACTTCTTGCTTCATTAATGCTCACATCAGCACGCATAAGCAAGGGCATAGCAACATTTTCGGTCGCATTAAACTCCGCCAAAAGGTGATGAAATTGATAAATAAAACCCAAATGCTCATTACGCATACGTCCACGTCTCGCCTCTGCCAGATGATTTAGGCACACGCCTTTGAGCCATACCTCGCCTGTGGTCGGTATATCCAACCCCCCCAACAGGTGAAGTAATGTACTTTTTCCTGAACCACTACTGCCAACGATGGCAACACGTTCGCCTTGATGAACAGTCAAATCAAGCCCTGTAAGTACAGTTGTTTTAATTTTGCCCTCATCATAAGTCTTACTGATGTTTTTTGCTTGTAAAATAATACTCATCTCATTCCCCTATTCATAACGCAAGGTTTGGGCGGGCTGGATTTTCGCTGCTTTTAGGGCAGGATAAATGGTCATGATAAATGATAATAAAAATGAAGACGAGGTAACTAACAAAATATCGCTTATCTTGATGTGCGTTGGCAGATAATTGACAAAATAGGCATCAAATAAGTGTAAGCCAAATACCTGATTAAGAAATCCCAAAAACTCACTGATGGTTAGCGTAAAAGTTACACCCAAAATCGTACCCACCACTGTACCAATAACACCAATAATCATGCCCTGCACCATAAAGACCTGCATGATAAGCTTAGGGCTTGCTCCAAAGGTTTTTAAAATGGCAATGTCGGATTTTTTGTCCGTTACCAACATGACAAGGCTAGACACGATATTAAAAGATGCAATAATCACAATCAAAAACAGCAAAAGCCCAATCATCGCCTTTTCCATCTGAATGGCGGAAAACAAATTACCATGCGTACTTGTCCAATCATCAGCCACCAGACGTTCAGGGGCGATACTCTGTGCCTTTATTGCCGCTTGGGGTGCTTTGAAAATATCATTCATTTTTAGGCGAATGCCCTGAGCACCATCAGGCAGACGCAGTAACACGCCTGCATCACGCATGGCAATATATGCCATATGATTGTCTATCTCTTGACTGATATTAAACACGCCAACCAAGGTAAACCGCTTAAATCTAGGGACGACACCCGCCGCCGATGGAGATGCCTCAGGCAATACCAATGTTACCTTATCCCCCATCACAAGTCCCATGGAATCTACCATACTCTGACCCAGCACAATGCCAAATTCGCCCGCTTTTAGGGCATGGATGTCGCCTTGCACCATATGCTCGCCAATGATGGAGACCTTCGTCTCATGCTCAGGTTCAATGCCTGTTACCATAATGCCCGCCACCTGTCCATGAGCGGTCAGCATGCCTTGTAGTCCAATAAACGGAGCAGTTGCCACGACATTTTTGTCATTCTCTTCAATCTTTTTGGCAAGTGTTTGCCAATCAGGGATGATTTCATAAGAGCTGACATTTGCCTGTGACACCATGCCCAAAATACGAGTTTTTAACTCTCTATCAAAACCATTCATCACCGACAGTACGGTAATCAATACCGCCACGCCAAGGGTTAACCCAATCATGGAGATGAGCGAGATGAAAGAGATAAAGCCATTTTTACGCTCAGCTCGGGTATATCTTAGTCCGATGAATAAAGCAAGGGGACGAAACATAGATAAGGATTGCCTTTAAAATTTGACACCATAGTTTACACCATTTTGGCACGCTTTTGGGAATTTTGTCATTCATACTGATAAATTTTATGAAAACCAACAAGATGATATGCCTTGATTTTTTCAAATTTTCCCTTATAAAGATGACATATTTATCCATATGGAACACCCATGAGCATTCATTACGACTATAAGCATGAACTACCACCCAAAAAGATAGATTTGCCTTGCGACAAAAATGCAGGACATGGTGATCATTGGGCCATCTTGACCAATAATATCGCCGATGATGTACCAAATTGGCTCCAAAATATGTTGGAGAGTGCCACTTTACCTACTGGTCTGACCGTGGGGCGTACCGATCATAAGACCCTTTTGCTTGGACAAGATACCCCTTGTCATATCAAGCAAATCCTTGCCATGGATAATGGTAAACCTACTGCCTTTATCAATGCCTATCCTGCGGTACACAGTCCTCATGGGTTACACTGTCAGATTGAACGTGTGATTCGTTGTAAACGTACCGCTGATGCCATTTTACGCCTTAAAACCACCGATGGCACTACCATCTACGCCTTTGACCAACTCTATGCCATCAACCGCCATGAGTACAAAACCCCAAAAACTTATTATGCCAATTTTAGTGCGTGGGCGTACAACATTGAGCCTAGCAACAAAGACGAGACGCTACTGGTCAAAAACCCCAAAGCCATTCGCTATCATCGTGCCTTTAATGACATTGTGGCAGACAATGATGGCGTGATTCCTGATGATATTGACGAACAGATAAAGGCATGGACACCCAAAGATGATGATAAAAATACCCCTCTTGCTCCTGTGGAGATTAATTTTGGGGAGAGTTGTATTTATCTGTTTGGCGACACCTTTGGACAAGAAGATGAAGCATGGTGTCAAGGTCAAGTGCTCGGTATTAGCCACACTGAGTTTTTTGATGTACCCATCACACTCTTTGATGTGGCGATTTTGCGTGAACATAATGCTAAGATGTTTGTGGTGCGTGTCGCTGCCGTCAGCGATGAGCAAAACAATCAAATTCAAGTACAAGACTACATTCAAGCCAACATTTGGCTACAAGTGGCCATTTATGATGAAAATCAATCAAAGTAAGTTTTGCATGGCGATACTTGACACATTCCATCAGTCATCTTCGTCTGTCATCTTACAACAAACACGCCCAACCTATGAAAACCTATGAAATGAAAACCCATGAAAAAAGTCTGCAACCTGTATCAGATTGCAGACTTTTTAACGGCACAATCAAGGAGCTATTTGTATAGGTTCACCCACATCGGTAGGTGTAATGATGGTTGTATTTGATGGGTGCGTGTTAGAGATGGTGCTTGCCTGTGCGTCGTTGGTTGTGGCAAATTCTGTTGCCACACCACCCACATTAGACGGCTCTATCACACTAATGTTATTGGGTTTGGGTTGTATAAGTTTTGGTGTGTAGGCAGCATCATCCCCTTTAATGTGTGCATTTGCCATCTGTTCATCAGTTGCCAAACTGGCACTTTGCATGGCATGACGCTGTTTATTAAAGTCTGTGATTTGTTCAGCGATGAGCGTTGCTCCCCCACCTAATGCTTGATATAACTCAATTTGACTTAGAAGCTTTTGTAACTGTAAATTTAAAATACTTTGTTGATTGGCAAAGAGTGAACGCTCAGCATCTAGCACATTTAGGTAATCATCAAGTCCTGAACGAAAACGTGCGTGAGCGATATTGTAAGTTTCTTGATAATTTTTTTGTAGGCGATACTGTGAGTTTAATTGATGCTCCATCGTAGCACGGGTAGCAAGCACATCAGAGACCTCTTTAAATGCTGTTTGAATGGCTTTTTCATAACTTACCAAAGCTTGCTTTTGAGCGATTTGTGCCACTTCATAATTAGCACGTCTTGCCCCTGCATCAAAGATTGGCAGGGTGATGGATGGCCCTACCGACCAGCTAAACGCCCCCGATTTGAATAAATCACTCAAATGATTAGAACCATAGCCGACATCGCTTGACAGTCTAATACTGGGAAAATAGGCAGCACGAGCGACATTAATGTTTGCCCCTGCTGATTTTAGGTGGTGTTCAGCTTGGATAATATCAGGGCGATAATAGAGCAACTCACTGGGCAAACCTGCACTAAATAAGGTCTGTGTGGTAATATCATCTACCCCCATGTCGGGCAAAAGTTCATCAGGAATGGGTGAGCCTATGAGCAGTTGTAAGCCGTTTTTTGCCTTTAAGACATTCGTGTCAGCCTGATAAATGGCTAATTTTGCCATCTCCAATGATGCTTGTGCTTGTAGACTGGTTGATTTGGGATCAATGCCTGCCTCAAAGCGTTTTTGATTGATAAATAGCGAATGCTCACGAGTTTTGAGTGTTTCTAAGGCAAGCTGTCTTTGGGCTAAGGCATAGCTTAGATTCACATAACCTTGGGCAATCGCTGAGATGATGGAAATTTGGGCAGCATCTTTGGCGGAGTTTTGTGCTAAATAATCATGTAGTGCCGACTCTTTGGTACTGGCAACTTTACCCCACAAATCAAGCTCATAACTTGACAGGGCAAGACCAACACGATAACTGGTGTTGGGATTTGTATCACGAGCATCTGCCCTATGAGTTGCCCCAGCTGATACGCCAATATTGGGATAAGCATTGGTACTGCTAATCTGATATTGAGCTCTGGCACTTTGTACCGCCAACATGGCTGCTTGTAAGTCTTTATTATGCACCAAACCCATCTCAATTAAGATTTTTAACTTGGGGTCAGCATAAAAATCCTGCCAACGCATGCCTGCCATACTCGGTATCTTTGGCGTACTGATGGTTGTATTGGTATCAAAAACCTCATAAGGCAATGCCACAGGCACGGCAGGCTGTGCCAATACATTCTGAGACTTTTGGGGAATGGTACTACATGCACTCATAAAAATAGCAAGCGTGCTTAGCATGAATAGGCGTGGTGTTTTTATGTTATTTTTCATAATTTCTCTCTTAACCAAATCAGCCCAAATCATCTCATGATACACAATATGGGCTAATTTGGCAATGCTTTGTATTAGGCGTTATTTGTGTTTATGTTGGTTGTCTTTTTATGTTTGTATGGGAACACAGAACGCACCCACACATAGAACATTGGAATAAAGAACACGCCCAAAAAAGTCGCTGTAATTACCCCACCAACCACACTTGTACCAACAGCATTTTGACTGCCAGAGCCTGCCCCTGTGGCAATCATCAGTGGCACCACACCAATACCAAAGGCAAGTGATGTCATGATAATCGGACGCAGCCTTAGACGGGCTGCCGTCATGACCGACTCTTTTAAAGATTTACCAGATTCTTGGATGGCTTTGGCAAATTCAATAATCAAAATGGCGTTTTTGGCGGACAGACCGATCACCGTCAATAGACCCACTTGTAGGTATACATCATTGGCAAAACCACGCAACATGGTAAATACAACCGCACCGATGACCCCAAGTGGAATGACCAGCATGACCGAAAATGGCACAGACCAACTCTCATACAACGCCGCCAAACACAAGAACACCACAAGCATGGAGATGATATATAATGACAGGGCTTGACCACCTGATTTACGCTCTTCTAACGACAGGCCTGTCCACTCATGACCGATGCCCTCAGGTAACTGTGCAATCATCTCCTCCATGGCAAGCATGGCATCGCCAGTACTTTTGCCAACAGCAGCAGCACCTTGCACATTCAGCGATGATAAGCCATTATAACGATGAAGGGCTAAGCTGCCAAACTCCCACTGACTGTCTGAGAATGCCCCAAAACCAATCATCTGCCCCTGAGCATTACGCACATGCCATTTGTTAATATCCTCAGGGGTAGCACGGCTGTCAGGATTGCCTTGCATATACACCTTTTTGATACGACCACGGTCAATGAAGTCATTGACGTAACTGCCACCAAAGGCTTGGGCAAGTGTGGTATTGATTGTTGTCATATCTAGGTCATAAGCTGCTGCCTGCTCTTGGTTAATGTTCACTTTAAGCTTGGGAGCATCTTCTTGACCATTGGGACGAACACCAACCACATGCTCGTTTTGGGCGGACATACCAAGGAGCATATTACGTGCGTCTAGTAACTTGGCATGACCCACGCCACCGATGTCTTGTAATTGTAAATTAAAGCCACTGGCATTGCCAAAGCCTTGAATGGCGGGTGGGGCAATCGGATACACAAGTGTCGCCTCAGGAATCATGGCATTTAGCACCATGGCACGCCCTGCAATCGCCTGTGCCACACTGTCTTTGGTGTTTCGCTCACCCCAATCTTTTAATTTGACAAATGCCAGCCCTGTATTTTGACCGCTGGCACCAAAACTAAATCCTGAAACGGTAAAAACCGATTCCACATTATCCGCCTCTTGTTCATGAAAATAGCCACCCACCTTTGCCATCACCTCTTCGGTCTGGTCTAGGGTTGAGCCAGCAGGCAACTGCACCAGTGTCATGAGCATGCCTTGATCTTCTTCTGGCACAAATGAGGTTGGCAGACGCATAAAAATCAATGCAATAGCAATAATAACGCCAACATAGGCGATGGCAAAGAACCATTTGGCATTAAAAGTTTTGCCAACAAAATGTTCATAATCACGACTGGCTTTAAAGAAAAAGCGGTTAAACCAACCAAAAAATCCTTTTTGGGTATGAACGTCTTTATGGGGTTGGCGTTTTAAAATGGTCACACACAAAGCAGGGGTAAAAATCAGAGCAATTACCGCTGACAGCGACATACTGGCAATCAGCGTTACCGCAAACTGACGATAAATCACCCCAGATGAACCACCAAAGAAAATCATCGGTACAAATACCACCGACAAAATGATGGCAATGCCAATAACCACTTTACTAATCTCATCCATTGATCTGGTAGTTGCCTCTTTTACCGAGATATTTGGATTTTCCTCTAAAAGGCGTTCCACATTTTCAACAACAACAATGGCATCATCAACAAGCAGACCGATGGCAAGCACCATCGCAAACATGGTCAAAATGTTAATGGTAAAGCCAAATAAAAACAGTACCGCACACGTTCCCAAGATAACCACAGGCACAGCAAGTGTTGGAATAATGGTCGCACGCCAGTTTTGCAAGAACAAAAACATGACCAAAAAAACCAACACAATCGCCTCTAATAGCGTCATCACCACTTGCTGAATGGAGAGTTTGACGAACGGCGTGGTATCATAAGGCACAACGATTTTTAGTCCCGCAGGAAAACCTTGCGACAACTCATCTAGGCGTTCTTGTACTGCTTGACGTACCTGCAAAGCGTTGGCACCAGAGGCAAGCATAATACCCATGCCCGCCGCTTCTTGCCCATTATAAAGCGTCTTTACGGCATAACTCTCCGAACCCAGCTCAATATCCGCCACATCTTTTAAATAAACCTTTGCCCCCGACGTATCAGTTTTTAGCAGAATCTGACCAAATTCTTTGGGGGTTTGTAAAAAGCTCTGCACACTCACAGTTGCATTAATCACTTGACGGTCAAGGTCGGTTGGTAAACTGGCAAGCTGACCTGCTGATACTTGCACATTTTGAGACCGAATTGCTGTTAAAACATCAGATGGCATGAGTGCATAAGATGACAGCTTGGCAGGGTCTAGCCAAATACGCATGGCATAAGGTGAACCAAATACGTTTAATGAACCTACACCATTGACACGGCTTAGACTGTCTACCACGTTGGTGTTGATATAATCAGCAATATCCGACTGAGTCATACTGCCATCTTCTGAGATAAAAGATGCCACCATCAAAAAGCTACTGCCAGATTTGTTTACCGACAGACCTTGACGCTGTACATCAACAGGCAGTGAACTGGTCGCTGCTTGTAGTTTGTTTTGAACTTGTATCTGTGCAGTGTCTGGGTCTACATCATTTTCAAAGGTCAGCGTGATGGATGCCAAACCATTGGCTGATGAACCAGATGACATGTACATGAGTCCATCAAGTCCTTTCATCTGTTGTTCTATGACCTGCGTTACCGTATTTTCAACCGTCTGAGCATCAGCACCTGGATAAACAGCACTCACCGACACCGTTGGTGGGGCAATCTGTGGATATTGCTCAACAGGCAGATGACGCATGGCAATGATACCCACAAGCATGATCAAAATAGCAATAACCCATGCAAAAATGGGTCTGTTAATAAAATATTTTGACATCATTCGCCCCTATTGTGCCACATCATCGGCAGCTTCTGCCATCGCCAAGGCTTCTGCCTGTTCACGGCTATCATCTTTTAGTGTTGTACTCTGAGTAGGGTGCAATGCTTGCTCTTGGCTTGGTTGGTTTGGTTGGTTTGTTCCATTTTGTTGTAGGGATTGACCGCTAATGATGGGGACTGATGGACGCGTTTGGGCAACTTGTTTTGGTGTCCGCTTGGATTCTTGGGGGTTTTTATCACCTGATGAATATGGATATGTCTTAACCGTTTGCTCGGGCTTGACCTTGGCACCTCCAACCACAACCACACTCTCGCCATTGCTTAGACCATCTGTTACTACCCATTGACCTTGGAGCGTACCACTGGTTTTGATATGACGCACCTCAATTTGGTTATTGTGATTGACCACATAAACCTGCGTTTCACCTTTGGGGGTGCGAATGATGGCACTTTGGGGCAACAGCATGGCGTTATGCACCACTGACTGTGCCAAATTGGCATTGACATACATGCCCGGAATAAGCAATCCATCAGGATTTGGGAACACCGCTCTTAGCTTAACAGTCCCTGTTGATTCATCCACGCTGGCATCTGACAGAGCCAAATGACCAATAAGTGGATAAATCTCGCCATTTTCTAAAATGATTTGCACCTCTGGCAATCCCTCACCTGCTTGACCATTTGCCATCTGTTGACGCATTGTTAGTAGCTCTGATGATGACTGTTTGATATCCACATAGACCATATCAGTGCGTGAGATGGTTGCAAGTGGCGTGGTTTGACTGGCAGAGACCAACGCGCCTGCTGTAACCGCTGATATGCCAATTTTACCACTAATGGGTGCTCTGATGATGGTACGGCTGATATCAAGCCGACTGGCATCATGGTTTGCCTTAGCACTATAAATGGAGGCATTGGCTTGATTGACACTGGCTTTGGCAGCCTCTACATTTGCCTGTGCGGTTTTAACAGCGGTGATGTATTGGTCATACAGCTGTCTTGATACTGCATCAATATCAATCAATCCCTCCACACGAGCCAAATCCGCCTGAGCTTGGGCAAGGGTTGCCTCTTGGGCGACCAAACTTGCCTTGGCACTAATCAAACTCGCCTGTGCCATCTGAATGGCGGCCATACCATTGTTAGCAGCACTGACATAATTATCAGGGTTTAGGCGGTATAGCTCCTGCCCTGCCTTGACATAACTGCCCTCTTGAAAAGATACCGCCTCCACAATGCCTGTTACTTGTGGACGTACCTGAGATGTCTCAATTGCTGTTACACGAGCTGAAAAAGATTTAACCACAGGTATTGAACGCAAAGTTACGGTCTGTACCTCCACGCTTGCTAGGGGCATTTGCTCACCCGCTCCTACTGCTGCACCGTCCGCTTTTTGTTCACTTTTGCCACAACCTACCAGCGTAACAAGTGCCACAAGCACAGAAAATGATAATACTTGCAAACTAAATTTCATAAGTATCTGCTTAATATGTTTAAAATTGCCTAAAAAGAGTCTTAGGGTTTTACTTTTTTGATTAGGACATCCCATGATAGAAAGTAAACCAATAAAAGTAAAATGCTAAAACCATTGAATTTTTTACTGTTTTTAAAAACAGCAAGACGCACTATTATACGCTAATTTAGTATAAAGGGTAAGCCTTGTATTTAATAAACTAAATTTGATAAAAATTTAAAAAAATGTGACAAAAATTTAAAAAAATACTTGCAATTTTATAAAAACATGCTATTATAGCGTCCACTTAGGTCATTGATGGACCGAAGAATTAAGGCTGGGTGGCAGAGTGGTCATGCAGCGGACTGCAACTCCGTGTACGCCGGTTCGATTCCGACCTCAGCCTCCATTTTGATAACTTTTAGTTATCCGCCCGGGTGGTGAAATTGGTAGACACAAGGGATTTAAAATCCCTCGCTCTTTTGAGCGTGCCGGTTCAAGTCCGGCCCCGGGCACCATTTATTAAAAATTCCCAAATATGTGATATTTGGGAATTTTTTTATTAAACATTTTATCATAGTCGGATGTGTGCCTGACCAAAAATAAAAAATCATCATGATTTTGTGACATGTTTTAAACCATAAAAAAACCAAATCCGAATGGCGAATTTGGTTTTTTTATGGTTTGACACCATCAATTACTTGATTTTTGCTTCTTTAAAAAGAACGTGTTGGCGAATTTTTGGATCAAATTTTTTGATTTCCATTTTGCCAGGCATGGTGCGTTTGTTTTTGGTGGTGGTATAAAAATAACCTGTACCAGCGGTAGAAACAAGTTTGATTTTATCTCTCATGGTATTATCCTTTTGCTAAATTAAATCTTTTGACCTTGGGCACGCAAATCAGCAAGCACTTTTTCAATGCCATGCTTGTCAATGATACGCATACCCTTTGAAGATACACGAAGACGCACAAAACGGTTCTCAGATTCTACCCAAAAACGATGGTTGTGTAGATTTGGCAAAAAACGGCGACGGGTTTTGTTGTTAGCGTGAGATACGTTATTACCCACAAGTGGGCGTTTTCCAGTAACTTGGCATACACGAGACATGATGAACTCCTATATTACGATGTGGCACGGATATTGAGCGGTATCGGTTGTGCCATTTAAACAATCGCCACAAAATTAGGTATGGACTTGGCGGACTGTTCAAACTTGTTAGTGATGTCATTTCATCATTATTGTTAAAGGCGACAATAAATAGAAAGAGACAGAAAAATCAAAGCCAAAATTATACACCAATCTTACTAACACTTCAAGTAAAATTGTTAAAATGGGCTTATTGTGTAGAATAAGTTTTATAAAGCAAGCATGAAATTGGCAAAATTAACGTGCGGTCAAAGCACTCACAGGCATACCAAAGCCCTGCCAACCATAATGCAAAAAGTTACGGATATTGGCATGGTCGGTACCATCTGGCGTGTTTAGTACCATCTTATAATGCTCAGCAAACAGCTTTAAGGTATCAATCTGATTTAGGCCATGCAATTTGGCAAGACTAAACACTTTGGCAGAACCTTCGTTCGTGCCAACATGATTGACCACCTCGCCGTTATAAAAGATGACAGGTGTATAAATATAATTAGCATCAATAAAGGCAAGCACATCCTTAAAAGTCAAACTGCCCTGCTCAATGCCGTTTAATAATCGTGAAATGTCAGTATGATTCATCATACACCATCAGCGATTAAAATAATCGTCATCGTCAAATGATGGTGGGGCAAAATTACCTTGTTCCAGATGACTCATGTGCATTTGCATAGAGCGTTCGTGTTGAATGCGTTGATAAATCTCCTCACGATGCACAGCAATGTCTTTTGGGGCATTGACACCTAAGCGGACTTGATTGCCCTTGACACCAAGCACAGTCACACTGACCTCATCACCAATCATTAAGGTTTCACCAACACGGCGGGTTAAGATTAACATAGATAGCTCCTTGCTAAAAAGTATGATAAAGCAAAAAATAGAAATTACCCAAGCCATTATTATAAAACTTCTTGGGTAAGTTGTCAGCTTTTTTTATAAAATTTAACAATCATGCTGATTATTGCATGCTGATTATTAAATTTTACGACAGTTAAAGTCCTGCAACCTTGCTCTCACCATCTTCACGGTCAAGACCAAAGGCGGTATGTAGTGATTTAACTGCCTTTTCCAGACACTCTTCTTTGATGAGTACAGAGACTTTGATTTCAGAGGTTGAAATCATTTGTAGGTTGATGTTTTGGGATGCCAGTGTTTCAAACATTTTACTTGCCACACCAGCATGTGAACGCATGCCCACACCCACGATAGAGACCTTGACAACATCGCTTGTGCCAACAACATCGCTTGCTCCAATGTCATCTTTGACTTGCTCATTTAGGATTTTCATGGCTTTATCAAAATCACCACGTGGCACGGTAAAGCTAAAATCGGTTACGCCATTTTCGGACATGTTTTGGATAATCATATCAACTTCAATGTTGGCTCTGCCAATTGGGCTTAAAATAGCAGATGCAATGCCTGGATGATCAGGCACGCCAAGTACAACAATTTTGGCTTCATCACGGTTAAAGGCAATGCCTGAGATTACAGCACGTTCCATATCATCTCCTTCATCAGCGGTAATTAGCGTACCGACAGTTTGTTTAAATTTATCATCAAATATTCCATCATCACCCTCATCAAAACTGGATAAGACACGAAGTGGTACTTGATATTTACCAGCAAATTCTACCGAGCGGATTTGTAGCACTTTTGAACCAAGAGATGCCATTTCTAACATTTCTTCAAAAGTGATTTTGGAGAGTTTTTTGGCTTTGGGTGTTACTCGTGGGTCAGTGGTATACACACCGTCCACATCTGTATAGATTTGGCATTCATCTGCACCAATGGCAGCAGCGATTGCCACACCTGTGGTGTCCGAACCGCCACGCCCTAGCGTGGTTAGGTCATTGTGTTCATTAACACCTTGAAAGCCCGCCACAATCAGCACTTTACCATCAGCAAGTTCCTGTTTTAGATTATCAGCGTCAATATGCTCGATACGTGCTTTGGTGTGGGTTGTGTCGGTTTTGATGGCAACCTGCCTGCCAGTCATGGATTTGGCATTTATGCCCAAATCCTTTAATGCCATGGCAAGTAGAGCAGTAGATACCTGCTCACCTGTGGCAACCATCTGATCATATTCACGAGGGTCTGGATCGGAGCTGATCTCACGAGCCAAACCGATTAAGCGGTTGGTTTCACCACTCATGGCAGATACCACCACCACAACCTGATGCCCATTGTCATGCCAACGCTTGACACGCTGGGCGACATTTTTGATGCGAGTGATGTTCCCCATCGAAGTCCCGCCATATTTTTGTACGATTAATGCCATGAATGATACCTTACAAATCAAATAACGATCATCACTGATTTTAATTTATAATCAGTTATAGTGAATTTGGTGATTAAGACTGAATGTAACAGTTTTTTGATAAAAACCTAAATATTTTAGCGGATTGGGCGGTATATGACAAGCATTTTATCATCTGTGTGCCAATACTGACGCCCAAGGCTAATACCAAAGTTGGTCAGGTGCTGATTTTAGCCCCATCAGATGATAAGTGTGATTATCCTTCGTTCTTTTAATCATTAATAATTTTTCACCCTTTTAATAATTTATCTTCAAACTCCGCCCCAAATTTTGCCAATTTATCGCTTTGGCTGTTATAAAATTTTAAACCTTTCCTCAAATAAAGAATTTCCTTCTATATATTTTTTCTCTGTAAAAAATGGAAGTCCGATTAGCCTATAATGTGGCGTATCTTTTTGCAGAATCTTATCCTTGCCATATTCTGCTGTGATGGCTTCTAAAAATTCTTCTTTCCACCTATCAGTTTCCACTAAATGCTCACCTTTGGGTTCAATGAAAATTTGGTAATGTAAAAAGCCATCCACACCATTGGAAGAAGATTTTTGTTTATCTTTCAGCAATAAAATAAAGTCGGGCATAAATCCTTCGCCATCGGCAAAGTTATTCAATTTAAAGACTTCTTCATTACGGATTAAATGAATGTCATATTGAGATTTCAAATCGCCCAAACGCTCTGAAATAAATTGAATTAACGCTTCTTCCAAACTCGTTCCAGCAAAATTATCCATCACATACCAATCATTTTGCATGGCAATAGCAGTTTTTACATCATCTTTTTTGACCCATTTTTGTTTTGGTGTGCCGAAAATTTCCCACAATTTTTTAGGCGTAAATTCTTTTGTACCGATAAACGGCATATCACTTTCATTCAGATGTTTTTCAACCATTTCCAAGATTTTCAGGCAGCCTGCAAGTTTGTCATCTGGGCGAATCTGTTTATCTTGCTCTAATCCCAAAAATTCAATCTGCCAGTCTTTCAACAATTTATTTTGTAATTCATTGCGATTTTGAATGTTGAGTTTGCTTTGCAGGCGATCAAAATGAAATAAAGATTGACTATTTTTTCCTTTGATATGCAAGGCTTTATTGAAAATGTGCCGTTCCATTTCACTCATTTTTATGGTTTGAGTAAAATTATTTTGTGTGCCGATTTGTCGGGCTGTTTCATCATTTTCATCGGCTGTAAATTGCATTTCCTGCAACAGTTGATTGCCGTGAATTTGGAATGAAAGTGTTTGCGGATTGGCTTTTAGGCTGTCTGCATTATTACTTTTAGCATTGGGATTGGGGATTTTTTTATTCGCCCAAATTAACAACTCTCTAAAATCCTTATTATCTGCAAATTCAGATTTGAGTTTAAATATTGCCAATACCTTATCATCGTCTTTTTCAGGCAAATAACCGTCTTTTCGTAACTCGTTTTTCAGTTCTGAAATATAGCGGGATTGCTCATCGTGCGTGTAATAAAACAATTCTTCCAAGATACGCAATTCATGTTGCATATCGTTGTCAAATTTGCGTTTATTCGGCTGTTTATCTTCAAACGAAAATGGAAAATAACGCACACCACGACCAATCAACTGTTTTTCCGATACGGTAGCGGCAGCCGTTTTGCCCGATTTTTTATTTGAACCGCCACCGTTTTGCCCTTCATACAAACGCACAATATCAAACAAATTTAAAACATCCCAACCTTCGGTTAATCTATCCACCGTAAAAATAGCACGAATCGGATTATCAGCCGCTTCCAAATTGTTTAGTAATTTTTCGGTTTCGCTGTCGGTTTTTTCAGTTTTGGTTTTGTTGGTTTCGGAGTTGGTAATAATGACATTGTGTTTTTGATAATTTTGTTGTACCCAATTTGCCAAATGCACAAACTCAAATTTATTTTCCTGCATAAATTTTAGGGCTTGTTCGGTGCGGGTTTTTCCTTGTTCGTTGGCGTTATCGCCATCGTTTAAGCTTGCCCAAAATGTCGTTAAAAACGAAAAATCAATCGCTTGCATATTTTCTACCCAATTTAAAAATGCCAAATAATCAGCTTTTGATTCATCAATCGTCTTACTTCTAAACAACATCACAGGCTTGAAATTGGCAATGCCATATTTCAACGCGATTTGATGGCGATACCAAGCAAATAATAAAGCGTGCAATACTCGCTCTTTCTTACCCAGCGTACTGGATACCAAATTGATTTCTTTGGTATAACCTTTTTGCAAAAATTCTTTTAACCCAAATTTTGTGATGATTTTATCGGCGTATTTTTGTTGCACGTCAGCATTTTCAGGCAGCGTGGCGGTAAATTCCAACAGCACATTTTGGCTAGGATTGCCATTTTTATTGAGTAACAATTCCAAAACCGTATGCTCCCAGCCTTTGCGTTCAATTTCGGCATTGCTAGTGCGGCTATTGATTTCTTTTTCTAAATCTAAGTCGCCTTGTTTTTTGCCTTTGGTTTGCGCGTTTAAATGGTGCGCCTCATCGCCAAGCATCACAAGGTTCAATTTGTGCAAATCTGCCAATGTGGTTTGGTTTTCTCGCTCGGTGTGGATATCGTTATGCAGTTTTTGAATGCTGGTAAATTTAATTTCAATGCCGTCCGAATGTGGGCTAAACGTTTCCACTTTGCGAATGGGAATTACCGTATCACCTTGCAAAATCTTCTCAGTAAATAAAAATTTTGCGTGCGTTGGGTCAATAAAATTATTTTCCGTTTTATCCACGATATTATTTTGATTCACAAAAAACAGAAAATGCCGATACCCTTTTTTAAAATAATACAAAATCAACGCCGCCATCATCATCGTTTTACCAGCACCTGTTGCCATATTGAATAGCAAATGCGTTGGCTTATTTTTTAAATCAGGGAAATCGTCTAGCTCTGGCACGCGGTCAAAAATCAAAAAGTTTTCAAGGGCGGATTTTTGCCATTCAAAAAAATCATATTTTAAGTTTTTGGACATAAATTCAGGCATTTCAAGTAATTCAGGCTTGTATTTTTTAACCGCTTTACGTTCATTTTCAATCACTTCAAACAAAGTTTTATCATTCGCCATCTTTTTTCTCCGCTTGATTTTTTGCTGATTGATAGAATTCACGGCTTAACGCTTTATCGTCATCATTTAAGCAACCTGCAAATTGCTCATCATCCATTTCGGATAATGAAACATACATTTGATTTAAATCTAACATTTCAAGCACCATTTGTTTTTGTTCGTCTAATGGCAAAGATTGAAATTCAGGCTCTTCAATAATTTGGCTAAATTCATTCACGCTCACATTATATTTTAAAAAATAGCGTTCGCATAATTCATTAAACAGCGTTTTGATGCCGTCTGAATTTTCGCAAGCCAAAATTTGTTGTTTTGCGGTTTCGTTAAATGGGGCAAGTTCGGCATAGACAAACTCGCCACCGCCTTGCCAGTTGACTAATTCAGATATGCCTGTATTGTCAGCATTAATCACGTTGGTTAACCCTTGAATAGACAAATTCACTTGATTTTCTATCTGTTCAATCGTTATCCACTGCCTATTCATTTTGTGGGCAACAGCGGCGGTAGTACCACTGCCAGAAAAGAAATCTAAAACAATATCTTTTTCTTTCGTTGTCATCGATATTATTCTATGTAGTAATTTTTCGGGTTTTTTGCCATTACTAAGTTGGACACCGCGCTCTTTCGCAATTGCCCCACTTGTTTTAATATCTTGCCAAAAGTCGCAAGGGTTTTTCCAAATATTCTCATCGGCAAAAATCACACGTAATCTTGGGTCATTTGCCTCACGGTTAAAATCTGTGATGTAAAAAAATAGAACCTTATCTTTCTTTGAAATTAATGCTGAAATATCTTGGTTGGGAACATCATCTAAAGCTAATACTTGATTTTTAATACTGCTAGAACCTGCTGTTTTGATAATTCTATAACTATTGTCAAACAACCATTGTTCCTTGTCTTCTACATCTAATTCTTGAAGTTTAGTATTTAAAGAAACTTTTTTAACATTAGCTAAAATTTTAATAACTTTTTGTAAATCTATTTCGGATATTTCGTCTTTTTCTTGGTAAGAAATTAATTCCTGTCTTTGTTCAAATGATAGGTTTTCAAGGAAAATATTATTCTCTCTATCCCATTCTTTTGTTTCATATTTATCAATATGTGTAAAACCCGAGAAAGAAGAACTGTTCTTGTAAAATAAAATATACTCTTTTATGTTTGGAAATCTCATTCTTGAATGAGACATCTTAACCCCTGTTGCTTCACTCATCTTAACACTAATATTATTTACAAAATTCTCAATACCAAAAATTTCATCTAGTAAAAGTTTCAAGTGATAAATGCCATCATCTTTTATTTGTACGAAGATTACACCATCATCAGATAACAATGTTTTCGCAATTTCAAGACGATTTTTCATAAAAACTAACCAAGTTGATAATTTATAATTGGTGTTGTACCCAAAGCTATCATTATCTTGCTTATTTTTAAAATAATACGGCGGGTCAATATAAATCAGCTTGATTTTGCCCCTAAACTGTTTGGCAAGCGAATGCAGGGCAATCAGATTATTGCCTTTGATAATGAGATTTTCGGCTGGTGTGCCGTCAAAATGGCGTTTGATTTCACCAACGGCTTGTTTGCCATCTGCGGTATAGCGAGAGAATTTTGAGAATGCTTTTGCGTCAAAAAGTCGGTCAATTTCATCAAAAGCAAGTGTTTGATTAAAAAATATTTCTTGTCTTTTTTGGGTCAATTTGGTGTATAACTGACTATCTGACTGGTCATTATTACGTTTAAAATAAATCTCTTCGCCTTCTTCGGTGCTTTGTCCACCATTTAACACACAATCTTTAAACGGAAAATCTAGCACAATATCGCTGCTGTCTTTTAAAAAGCGGTTGCCGTCCGTCAAACCAATGCGGTTGGCGTATTTTGTGTAGGAATTATTGACGCTGTGTTTGTCCAAGAAAAAACGAAAATCCTGCAATTTAAACACCAAAACACCATTCACTTCCACAAAGAAATGGCGTTTTAACTCATCATTCCCCAATAACAAACCGATAATGGTCGGGTCGGTTTTTTCTACCAAATCCAATAGGATATTTTTGGCTAAAATACTTGTTTCGTTACTGTCATTGTTTACCCAAACTCTACCATCAGATTGTAATGTTTGTTCCAGTTGATTTTGAATATTGCTATCCATAAAAACCCTCTCTTGTATAAAATCATATTAAATACCCCACTCTCAACTTGAAATAAGCAGCTCAAACTGAAATGGGGGATTACCTAACTGTTTATTAATCACAAAGTAGAAGTTATAAGCCAATATTTTACGCATAATTAAAAAATGTGTGCATATATTGCAATGCTCGGCAAACATGCACACATTTTGGTTAGCAATCTATATTATGGCATTTGCTGATTGAAAGACAATATGGGTAAAGTTTAACCCAATTTCTCCCCAATCCAATCTGTCAAGTCAGTCATCAGCTTTGGCAGGTTCGCCACATCGGTTGCACCCCCTTGGGCAAAGTCTGGTTTGCCGCCACCTTTGCCGCCCAAGTTTTCGCTTAGGTGCTTGATGATGTCGCCTGCTTTGATTTTGCCTGTTAAGTGCTTGCCCACGCTTGCGGTCATGGCGATTTTGTCTTCACCGTCTGCCGTATAAACGCTTGCCAGTATCACAATGCCATCAGCCAGTTTTGATTTCATGTCATCTGATAAGGTGCGTAATGTTTTATTATCCATGCCGTTGACCGTGGCAATCAGTACTTTTTGACCATGAATGTCTTTTAGGTTGTCCGTCAATGAATTGGCGTGCAGGCTGGCAATTTTTTGGTTTAGCCGTTCAATTTGTTTTTCCAGATGACGGTTTTTATCGCTCAACTGTGCCACACGCTGGGCGATTTCATGGCGTTTGGCTTTAAACTGATTGGCAAGTTGGTTTAATTGCTTATCGCCTTGTTGCACATAGTGAACCGCTCCCATGCCAGTAACGGCTTCTATACGGCGAACACCTGCTGAAATGCCTTGTTCGCTTACGATTTTAAACAGCCCAATATCTCCTGTACGAGTCACATGCAGACCGCCACATAGCTCAATGGAAAATGGTTTGCCATCTTTATCGGTTGTACCCATGGATAGCACACGCACCGTATCGCCGTATTTTTCGCCAAAGAGCATCATCGCTCCTTTGTTTTTGGCACTGTCAATGTCCAAAATCTCAACATGGGCAGGGGTGTTGGCTAAGATTTGTTGGTTTACCATGGTTTCAATTTGGCTGATATTTTGTTCGGTCAATGGTTTGTCATATGAAAAATCAAAACGAAGCAAATCGCTGCTCACCATTGAGCCTTTTTGGCTAACCCCATCGCCCAATATGGTGCGTAAAGCGGCATGTAGCAAATGAGTGGCGGAATGGTTTTTGGCACTGGACGCACGCACCTGACTTGCCACTTGGGCGGTCGCTGACTGGTTGCGGTTAATATGCCCCATTTTTACCACCCCATGATGAATGATGGCTTGTCCTGATTTTTGGGTGTCTAACACATCAAATACGCCAGATTCGGTGCTAATTTCGCCAAGCTCACCCACCTGTCCGCCACTTTCGGCATAAAATGGGGTTTTATCAAGGATTAACACGCCCTCATCACCTTCTGCCAGCGTGTCGGTGGCCTTGCCATCTTGATAAAGATGAATCACGGTGCTGTCATTATCAAGCCGTTCATAGCCCAAAAATTCGGTGGCACTGTCTACTTGAATGAGAGCGTGATAATCCATGGCAAATTTGCCTGCTTCACGCGCTCTTGTGCGTTGCTCTGCCATGCTCATCTCAAAGCCTGCCTCATCAATGGTGATGCCTTTTTCACGCACAATGTCCGCTGTCAAATCCGCAGGAAAACCATAGGTATCATATAATTTAAACACCGTTTCACCTGCCAAAACATCGCCTTGTTGCAAGCTGTCCAATTCTTGCGACAGCAGTTTTAGCCCTTGCGATAATGTTTTGGCAAATTGTTCTTCTTCTTTTAAAATCGCTTGTTCAATTTTGTGCTGTTCATGACGCAGTTGAGGGTAGGCATTACCCATGATGTCAGCAAGTGGGTGAACCAGCTGATAAAAGAACGCATCTGTTGCCCCAAGTTTGTTGCCATGACGCACCGCACGGCGAATGATGCGACGCAACACATAGCCACGCCCTTCATTGCTTGGGATAACCCCATCAGCAATCAAAAACGCCACCGAACGAATGTGGTCAGCAAGCACCTTTAAAGATGGCTCATTTTGAATGTCGGTGTCAGTTGGCAAGCCAATGATGTTGATTGCTTGTGTCATCAGCTTGGTAAAAATATCAGTCTCATAATTGCCATGCACCCCTTGCATGATGGCACTGATGCGTTCAAGCCCCATGCCTGTATCAACCGATGGCTTGGGCAGCGGCTGCATTGTGCCATCTTTTTGGCGGTTAAACTGCATAAAAACGCAGTTCCAAATCTCAATATAGCGGTCGCCATCTTCGTCAGGCGTGCCGGGCAGACCGCCCCAAATATGCTCACCATGGTCATAAAAAATCTCTGTGCAAGGACCACAAGGGCCTGTATCCCCCATCATCCAAAAGTTATCGGACTGGTACGCCCCGCCTTTATTATCGCCAATGGCAATGATACGCTCTTGGGGCAGACCGATGTCTTTGTGCCAAATATCAAAGGCTTCATCATCGGTGTGATAAACAGTCACATAAAGACGGTCTTTTGGCAGGGCAAGCCATTTGTCATCGGTTAAAAATTCCCACGCAAAGGCAATGGCGTCCTTTTTAAAATAATCACCAAAACTAAAATTACCCAGCATCTCAAAAAAAGTATGATGGCGAGCGGTGTAGCCCACATTATCAAGGTCGTTATGCTTACCGCCAGCACGCACGCACTTTTGTGATGACACAGCACGCACATAGTCGCGCTTTTCTAACCCCAAAAAAGTGTCTTTAAACTGATTCATGCCTGCATTGGTAAACAGCAGCGTGGGGTCATTGTGTGGAATAAGACTTGATGAGGGGACATGGGCATGCTGTTTTGAGACAAAAAAGTCAATAAAGGCTTGGCGTACTTCATTTGATTGCATGGTTTTAGCTTGTATGGTCTTAGATGAATGGGTGGTTGTCATGATTTTTCCAGTATCCTGCCTGCCTGTGATTTTATGTTAAAAATCATGGGGCAAATTGGGCAAATTTGATAAATAAACGGTTAATTTTATCACAAACTGCCATAATTAACAGTGATTTTAAGCAATTTTTCACAAAATTTAGTTAAAATTTTGGTAACTTTAATAACTTTTTAGAATAAATAAAAAACCTTATAAAAATTATGGAATTTTAGACAAAAATACTTAACATTCATGTAAAAAAGGTGTATAAATAGCATATAGATTTTATCCATAAAAGCAATGGGGACTTACCATGAACATTCCACTATTTAGTGCCATTTTTTCAATTGCATCTACTGTACTTATTGGCGTTTTGATGATTGTGGTATTTGTCAATGACATGACCAACATGCAAACCGTGCTTGGATCAGTGGTTGCAGGGCTTGTGGTGAGCATTCCCATCGCATTTGTTGTTACCAAACGCATCAGTACCCTAACAAATTCTGCCACGCATGCCCCCAAACAACAAAAAACCCAATAACACATTGGCACAGCTTATCTAGCCTACATAAGCCAGAACAAACCACCCAAAGCAGACCACAGACAAGCCATGATAGCACATTCTATCGTGGCTTTTTGTAGACATGCACGCAAACAAAATCAAAATCCATTCATCAATTCATGTTACAATGACATTTATTTTGATAATATTTTGATAAAAAGAGCCGTCATGAGTAAATTATCCTTAATCGTTGATTTACGTTGGTGCTTGGATGAGTTATTAAAGGAAGGTCGCATTGACCAAAAATCATACAATCTTGTCATCACCAGTCGTAATGACCCCACCCTACACCCCATCCAAAATATCGCCCGTTTTAACCTGACAAGCTTGTTAGACCGTCAGATCCTAACTTTGGATAAGCTCAATGCGTGGTTGGCAAACAAAGCGGGTATGGACGTGGTGAGAATTGACCCCCTAAAAGTAGACGTGCCAAGTATTACAGATGTCATGTCCTTTGAATACGCCAAAAATCAGCACATTCTGCCCGTTGCCATAACAGACACCAATGTGGTTATTGGAACTGACCAACCTTTTTATCATGATTGGCATGCCAATATCAGTCACATCGTCCGCCCCAAAACCATAAAAACTGTCTATCTCTCACCTGAGCAGATAAATCGCTATCGTGCCGAATTTTATCAAGTAACAAAAGCTATCGCAGGGGCAGACATCGCCCAAAAAAGAGCAAGTGCGGACGTTACCAATGTAGAGGCCTTGTTGCAACTTGGCGATAATAGCAACCCCGATGCCAACGACCAACATATTGTCAAAGTCGTGGATTGGTTGCTACAATACGCCTTTGAACAGCAGGCCAGTGACATTCATTTAGAGCCACGCCGTGAGATGGGCAAGGTGCGATTTAGGATTGATGGGGTGTTACATACCGTGTATGAGATGCCTGTTGCAATTTTAACTGCTGTTACTGCCCGTATCAAGATTTTGGGGCGATTAAATGTTGCTGAAAAACGCAAACCTCAAGACGGACGACTAAAAACTCGCACCCCAAAAGGGTTAGAAACCGAACTGCGTTTATCTACCCTACCTACCGCTTTTGGCGAAAAACTCGTCATGCGTGTGTTTGACCCTGAGGTATTGGTACGCACCTTTAAAGAACTTGGTCTAACTGGCAGACAGCTAGAAACATGGCACACGCTTACCAATCATTCTCATGGTATTATTTTGGTAACAGGCCCAACAGGAAGCGGTAAAACCACCACTTTATATAGCACATTAAAGCAACTTGCCACAGAACAAGTCAACGTCTGTACCATTGAGGACCCTATTGAGATGATTGAACCATCTTTTAACCAAATGCAGATTAATGCGGCGATTGATTTGCATTTTGCAGATGGCATCCGCTCACTCATGCGACAAGACCCTGATATCATCATGGTAGGAGAGATCCGAGATAACGAGACGGCGGACATGGCAGTGCAGGCAAGTCTTACGGGGCATTTGGTGCTGTCCACCTTACACACCAATGACGCACCCAGTGCCTTAACACGACTGCATGATTTGGGTGTTCAACCATTTTTGACATCAGCAACCATTTTGGGGATTGTCGCCCAACGACTGGTGCGAACACTTTGCCCTCATTGTAAATCCGCCCAAAAAATAGAAGAGAACTCACCCTTAGCCGATGAATGGCGTGGGCTTGTTGCCCCATGGCGGGCACCTGTACCATCCAAAATTTATGTGCCTGTGGGCTGCGATAAATGCCGAAATACAGGTTATAAAGGGCGAATTGGGTTGTATGAGATTCTACCTTTATCCAATGCACTCAAAAAACTTATCGCCAAAGATGCAAGCCTTGATGATTTAAAACGCCAAGCACACTCTGAGGGCGTACTGCCCTTACGCATAGAGGGGGCAAAACGTGTGGCAGAGGGTGTAACCACGCTTGAAGAAGTGTTAAGAGTTGTGCCGTTAAATTGACCGACAAATTATCCATAATTTTGATAATATTTAATCAAGACCAAAACAAAACCCCAAAGTCCTGCTTTGGGGTTTTTAAGTTAGGTGCTTAGATTAGAAGCGATATGTTGCGCCAACTTTAACGATGGGATACCAGGTAGGGTTATTATCTCTGATGGTTTTTTCTAGGTCAGCTTTGAACTCAACATCACTTTGATTTGGAACAGTAGCGTTATCCAAATTCACCTCGGTTTTCCATTTACCAGTATAGGCAGCACCCACCTCACCAAAGAAACCTAAGCGACTGTTGCTGTTAATATTTGGCTTAACGCCCAAAGTTAAGTAAGGGGCTAGGGTGTTACCAGACTTTGCCTTAACGTTAATGTTACCATTAACTTGGTATTCTTTGTTATCAATCTTAATGGTCGCTTTGCCCTCTTGGGAGGTTAGGGTGGCATTAAGCTTGTTGTCTTGCACAATGACACCAGTACCCACGGTCAAGCGGTTTTTCCAAGGACGTAGATTAACACCAAGATAAGGGTTGCTATAATCACCATCAAGTTTTAGTTTACCTTGATAATTTTCCCAATCATTACCCAACACTTTTTTCCAGTTGATGATAGAGTCGCTACCACCAATGTTGTTCTCCACATTAAAACTGCCACCGTTCCAACCAGCAACCACCTCGGTTGATTCGTTGGCTGACCATGCAATGCTCGCTCCATAGCCCAATGTGCCAATTTCGGCGTTGATGGCACCTGGTGTGGTCAGTGTGGTAAATACAGTTTTACCACTGTCTACAATGGTATGACCTGCATTGGTTACGACATTTGCCATGGCAGTACCAGAAAATGCTACCGCGGTGGTTAGCACTGCTAATTTAAAAGTGTTCATCATTTCTCCAAATAAGTAATATAAAAATATATAAACACATATAAACTAAATATTAATTTATATGCTTTTATTTTAATATTAAAAAGCCATAAAATCAATAGTCAATTCAAAGGGATTTGTGATATTTTAATAAATTTCATGTTTTATTATGTAAACGTGCAAATTCAAAATCATGATATGCAATATTCAATACAAACCCAATATAAAAACTCAATAAATATTTGGCTTTATTTTAAGTATGCCTATCTACCTTTGATGGGCAGATGAATCCCCTCTCGCCCATGCAACACACAAACGGCATGAACTTTGGCAGTAGCATGCTCTGACCAAATGGCATTTGCCATGGCAAGCAGTGTTGAGCCTGTGGTTACAACATCATCAACCAGTATCGCATGGCGGGTAGGTAGCGTACCGGTAAGATAAAAATCATGCTTCACATTTTGCAAACGCTCACCACGACTAAGACCACGCTGATGAATGGCATTATCCAAGCGAGAGATGCCCTGCCATATCGGTATTTGCCATAAAAAGGACAAAAATCTCGTCAAAATCAGCACAGGATAAAAACCTCGCTCTACCAAACGAGAGTCTGTTGTCGGTGTTGGAATCAGTACAGCATTATCGGCGTTGATGCCTTGGGGTCGCCTGACATATTTCATCAGATGATACAAAACCATAAGTGATGATACATTCGCTTTATCCTTAAAGACCGTCATGACCCGCTTTAATGGCACCTCATAATAAGCAGCTGCATACAAAGGCATCTCCTGCTTATCATCACGTATGGCAAATATTGGCAATCTATCCGCCCATTGTGCATGGCAATAAATACAAAGTAATGGCGTACGATAAAAAGGGGCATGGTAAAATGGGGCATGCTGGGTTGCATGTTCCATCTTTAAATCAGCTCTGACATCTATCGCTTGTCCACATAACTGACAACACTCATGTATGTATGAAGCAAGCATGGCAAGGGCATATGGGGGCAGACGAGCAGGCAAGGATTATAACCCCATCCAATCATTTAACATCACGCCCACACCCACGGTTGTAGACTCATGATTATAATCAATGATGGATGAGCCATAGCCATGAAACAGCTGAACATAACCACTTACGCCTTTGCCGATGGGGCGAACATAGTCAAGTTGAATCGCTCCTTTGCTGTTCTTAGGATTATAACGCAAAGTGCCTGATACGTTATTACCCTTATCAAACTGATACATAAAACGCACATCACCATAACCATAATAATCCATGATATCAGGATTATCGTTGGGCTTGGAGCCATTGTCCTTTTTTAAGATACGCCCCCACACACGTGGCATGACCGTAAACTTACCCCACTCTGCTCCTGCCATGGCATAGGCACGATTCCACGAACGTGACAGCGGGTCATCCTCACCATTTGAGTGATGCACCACACCTGCACCCAACATACGCAACCTGCCACCAAAGGGCAACTGTGCTGCCACAGGCTGAGTGATGAATAACTCTGGCTCATAATCATGAGCCCTAAATGGACGTGAATTATCTTCGTTATACACCTGCCAGTGCGACTGCTGGGTATAACCAAACCACATGTCTGCGTTGCTGTCAAATAAGTCCTCAGCAACTTTGGATTTAAAAGACACCTGAAATTTTAACTCAGTACTGCGATGCTCGTTTTGGGTATAATTTTGGGTCTTTTGGGTTGGTGTGCCAACCGAGCGGTTGGGCTTGGTATTAACAAAGATTGGCAAGATATACATGGGGTTGTAGGGGCGAGCTCTCCACAGTCCGCCGCTGTTTTTGTCTAAATCATAAGCCAGACTCATCGGAGTGTATCTACCACCATCCACACTACCAAAGCCGCTGGCACTGATGTTAGGACTCATATCATCACTCATCTCATTCATGTCATCGTCTGTTAAAGTCATATCAATGGCCGATGGATACTTGACAGGCTCAATAAAGGCAATTTGTGGACTGCCTTTTATAAGATGTCCAAATGTCTGTTTTAAATCAAGGGGACGTTTTTCATGAAGCACGCTTGGCACCCTACCTAGGGCAATGCTATCAAAACATGCCAAACGCTCACCATCATTTAACACAGACGCACAATCAAAAAACAGCCGTTCATCGTATATGGGGCTTGCAATGTCAAGCTCACTTATCTGCACACGCTCATCAGAGATGGGTAGTATCATCTCTTCTGCCCATGCCTGCCCACTCATGACACCCAAACATGGTAACAAGAATGACACAGCAAGGCTCAATCGCTTTGGAATAAAATTCATAAATATCTCACACAAGCACATAACGCAAATGATGTTAGCCACTCATCAAATAAGAGCGGTACATTGGGCATCATGTATCTAAATCTTATCTAATTTTATCAATCATTATACACTAGAACAAACAGCATATTTTAACAAAAATCAAACATGCTTGTAAATTGTAAATCAAACAGTAATTAGGACGTGCCTACCTTTGGTATTTGTATGAAAAACACAAAAGGCAGGCACACCCTAATTATTTAAAAAATCATCAAAATTTTGCCAATACAGTCTCAAAATCGGTACGCTTAACCTCACCGAGCAGCATGGTTTGTAATTGTCCTTGCTGATAAATGAGCAATGCAGGTGGCCCAAACAGTCCATAACGTGCCAATACGGCTCGGCTGTCGTCATTGGTCTCAGTGATATCCAGTTTAACAACTTGATAATTTGACAGCACCTCGGGGCGGTTGGTAAACAGTGTGCGTTCCATGATGCGACATTCCACACACCAATCGGCGGTTACATCCACCAGTACTTTTTCATGACTGGCGAGAATGGGGTCAAGTTCATCCAGACTGCTTATCTTAATATCTGCCCTAGCATCTGCGATGGTCGCTGTCGCTGTTGTCCCAAGTTTGCTCAAAGGTCGCCATGGGTCATTTGCCCCCATGCTTGCTCCCACCACAAGGCACGCCATCCAAACAACCCCTACCAAGGCAAAGGCATGGGATGCCATATTTTTTATTCTAAACAGCCATACCGCCGTCATCGCAAACCACACCGCCCAAATGACAAGCATGACAGGCGACAGCAGCAGTCGCTCCAACAAAGACAGCGATACCGCCAGTAATAATAATCCACAAAATTCCTTGACACGGTTCATCCACTCGCCTGCTTTTGGCATGAACTTACCTTGTGCCAAACCGATGAACATGAGTGGCACAGACAGCCCCAACCCCAAAGAGAATAAAGCAATAAAACCAAAAGGCACACTACCGCTTACCGAAACCGCCGTCAAAGCTCCTGCCATGGGGGCAGACACGCAAGGCGATACCACCAACGCCGATAACGCCCCAGCAATAAAGCTACCACCGACACTGCCCAGTTTATCGTCAGCAGATTGAGACTTTCTGTGTAAAATGTTTTGCACCCCAGATGGCAATGTTATCTTAACAACATCAAACATATACAAGGCAAGCAAGGCAAAAATAATGGCAAATATTCCCAACACATAAGGATTTTGTAACAGTCCAAGCACACCCAATGCCTGCCCAAACCACGCAATCAATCCCCCCAGTACGCCATAAGCGGTTGCTACGCCCAGCCCATAACTGCCCGACAAAACAAAACCTTTTAAAGCGGTGTTAGATTTGTTGTGCGTTACAATATTAGCAACAATCGGTATCATTGGATAGACACATGGTGTAAAGGATAACAACAATCCTGCCAAAAAGAGCAACAATACCGCCAAAGCAGGGTTTTTGTTAATACCAAAGGGGTCGCTTTGGCTGCTGAGCGCCTGATGATTGGTGTCTAAGGTTGTCTTAGTTTGGGTATTGGTTGAGGTATTGGTTGAGAGATTGACCATACCATCAGAGGTATGACTGTCCAAACCCATATTTGGCTCACCCATGACCCCCCCTTGCTCATCATCAAGCACATGAGTTACCAATGGCGACGATGGGGTTGATGATGTTTGATCAAGCATGGCATTTTGGTTGGTGGATAAACTCACCTCATTTTGATTTGTCGCTGTCTGTCCAGATTGGGCAGGTGCTACATTTGGATTTCTTTTATCCAAAGCATGGTTTGAGTCATTATTTAAGCCAGACCCTGCGTCTTTGGGTGCACCTTTTCTAGATGGGCTTGTCTTATTTGCGCTCTGAGTGCCTGTGTCATTATTTTTTGATGAATCAGAACTGCCTGTCAGATTGATGGTGGTATTTAGCGTCTCAGGAGGATAGCATAGCCCCGCCTTGGCACAGCCCTGCCAGCGGATACTTATCGGAGCATTCGTATCAGCACTGGCGGTCAATTTAACAGTTGCCACCACGTCATCATCAAACACCGCTACCCGTCCAAACTCAGGGTCATCTATCATGGTGTGTGTTTTATTAAATGACCATGTTCCCATGCTCACACCATCAGGTAGGGTCAGTTTGATTTTATCTTTATATACATAATGCCCAGGCGTTACGCCAAATGTGAGTGTGAGTAGGTTGCCTTGCTGATGGGCAGAGACGTTAAAAGCCTGATGAACAGGTAAAAATTTTGATTTGGGTTGCTGGGCGAATAAACTTGATACACTGCCATCGCTTTTGGCGGTATCAGCAGACAGTGCCATCGCTGGCAGGGGCAGAGTCAAAGACAAAGCAATCGCTAGGATGGAAAAACGGGGCGAACAGGTGAATTTTGACATATTTTTAGCCATGATGAAATGATAAAATGGCATAAGCCACAGAAAAAACGGCTTATTATATCATAAGCCGTTTTTGGCGATTATACGCAACTTACACATGATTGTGGATTTTTGTTAATTTTACTTCAAATTTAATTTTGCTTTAAATAAGGCCATGCCGCCCTAAGATAAATCATCATTGACCATAAGGTTAATATCACCGCAACAACCATCAAGGCATAACCCAACATCTCCAAACTCTCCCAGTTAAGCAGCAACACAATAATGGCAATCATTTGAAATGTGGTTTTTAATTTACCCACATATGAGACCGCCACACTGGTACGATTACCAAGCTCTGCCATCCACTCACGCAGTGCAGACACAGCAATTTCACGAGAGATGATGACAATGGCACTAATCGCCATCACGATGTTTGGATGCCACTGTACCAAAACAATCAGTGCTGCTGCCACCATCAATTTATCCGCCACAGGGTCTAAAAAGCGTCCAAATGCCGAACTCTGGTTCAATTTACGTGCCAAATAGCCATCAAGCCAATCGGTCAATGCCGCCAATATAAAAACAAATGTCAGCAAAAAATGACGGAGCATGTTATCGCTGTATTCTAGCATGCCAAGGCGGGCAATGGCGTTATCAGGAATGGCAGGCACACCAATGCCAAGTGCGGGGGGCATGTACGCAATCGCCACGAACAGCGGTATCATGACAATGCGAGCAATGGTTAAGTTATTGGGTAGGGTAAAAATGCTAGTCTTATTAGGCTTATTGTTAGACATGGCAGATTAAAACATGAAAATTTGAGCCTATGATACCCTAAAATGGGGGGCTTTTGTGTAAAAATTTAAGATTTTTACACAGATTTTGGGTAAAATAAAACAATTTTCATATCTGGTTTTGTATCGTCTTATGAGTCATCTACTCCCATCATCACCCACACCCAGTACCCACTTTGATGCCATCATCATCGGAGCAGGAGCTTCGGGGCTTTTTTGTGCTTTTCATCTTGCCCAGCGTGGCAAAAGTGTGCTGGTGCTTGACCATGCCAACAAAGCAGGTAAAAAAATTCTCATGTCAGGGGGCGGACGGTGCAATTTTATCAACATGGACGTACGCCCTGAGCATTTTATCAGTCACAACCCACATTTTGTGCGTTCAGCATTAGCAAAATTCACACCCCATCATTTTATGAATTATATTTATAAACACGGCATTGGCTTTCATGAAAAATCACATGGACAGCTGTTTTGTGATGAATCATCCAAAGATATTCTAAACATGTTACTAAACGAGTGTCGCCATCATGGCGTTACCATTTGGCTAAATACAAAAATTAACACCATCAACAAAAATAATGAATTCATCCTAAGCACACACAAAGACAGCCGTGAGCACATCTTATCTGCTCGCTCACTCATCATCGCCACAGGTGGCTTATCCATTCCCACACTTGGAGCAAGTGGTTTTGGTTATGAGGTGGCAACTCAGTTTGGGCATCATATACTACCAACATCAGCAGGGCTTGTACCATTTACCTTTACCGACCATGTCGGACACATGGCAAAAGCATTAAGTGGCATTAGCACGGATGTCATCGCTTTTAATGATAAAGCCCAATTTGCCCTACCGCTTCTATTTACCCATCGGGGTCTGTCTGGCCCTGCCATGCTCCAACTGTCCAATTATTGGCAATTAGGTGAACACATTCACATTAACCTACTACCACACACAGATGCAGGCAAATTATTAATCAAACACAAAAACGCACACCCCAAACAATACATTCGCACCGCCTTAGCACCATATTTTGCCAAAAAATTATTATTGGCGTTGGAGAGCAACTTTTGGCATACTTACAAAGACAGCGAACTTGGCAATATCAAAGACAAAGAACTCATCACCCTTGGTGATACCTTAAATGACTGGCAAATCAAGCCATCAGGCACCGAAGGCTACCGAGTGGCAGAGGTAACTTGTGGCGGTGTGGATACTTGTGAAGTATCTGGCAAAACCTTTGAAAGTAAGCTGTGCGGCGGATTGTACTTTATCGGCGAGGTACTAGATGTTACAGGTTGGCTTGGCGGTTATAATTTTCACTGGGCATGGGCAAGTGGTTTTGCTTGTGCAATGGCGGTATAAAACCTAACAGATTTTTTGCCATTTTTACACAAAAATGACTTGATAAAATACGCAATCTTTTTTAAAATGCCTTAAAAATACCTTAAAAGCAATCATTGCCTTGGTTTTTAAAAAGCCAATGACAAAAATGCAAAATCAAATACATATTGATTTTAGGAAAATATAAAGCGGATTTAATTTTTAAATAGTTTTTAATAATCTGCCCAAACAAATAGGACGACCCATGCAATTTAAATTTTTGGACAATATCACAGGATTTGGTAAAAAAGATTGGTCAAAACAATGGATAATTGCTTGGTTTATCGTTGGGATGATTGCCCTATTTGTTGGCTTTTGGCAAACCACAGAACGCACAGGGTTTGACTGGTTTTATCTTATTGTCTCATATGTTGGACTTTTATGTGTGGTCGGCTTATCCTTTCGTAAGAATGTCATGGGCAACGGCTTTGGCATGCTTGCCACCATCGGCGAGGTCGTCGTACAAGGCAGTCATGGCGCGATTGGACTCATGCTTGCTCCACTCTTTAACTTTTTTACGCATGTTTGGGGGGTGATTTATTGGAAAAAGAACACCGACATTGACGGCGATATGCTTGTGCAATCAGCAAATAAATATGTATGGATGATTACCATCTTATTTATTGGTATTGGCATTTATTTATTTCCCATCATCAATGATTGGCTGACCACTCATGATTATGCCATTTATCAAGACGATGGCTCTACTTTTATGGGCATTAGCTTTTATACCATTAATATTTTGGCATTTATTTTATCTGTAAGTGCTCAGGCAACTATGATAATGCGATATTCATTTAATTGGTATTTATGGATTATTGTAAATATGGTTTGGCTTGTTGTTAATATCATGACCGCCAATTATATTTTTGCCATTCAGACAATGGTTTATCAAATCAATGCCGTCGTTGGATTGTATGGTTGGTATCGTAGTGAACAAATACATAAAAACAAATTAGGATATGCCCATTATTGATACATTCTTATAATAAGGATATTTTATGAACCCCTTTAAATCCCAAAAACCTTTATCAATTTGGCTGTCTGAATATGCCATCAGCCATCAAAACACCACCAATAAACGCATTCATTATATTTGTGTGCCAATCATCTTTTTGACCATTGTTGGTCTGCTTTATCATATTTCAGGTTATCTGTTGGCAGTTATTACCATAGGTGTGCTGTGGTTTTATATACGCTTGTCTTTATTGTCCTTTATTGCCATGCTTGGCTTTTATGCGATGTGTCTTGGCATTGTCATGTTTGCCCCTGTTGGCATTTGGTTTTGGATTTGGGTATTTATTTTGGCGTGGATTGGACAATTT
Source organism: Moraxella nonliquefaciens (assembly GCF_001679005.1). Lineage (GTDB taxonomy): Bacteria > Pseudomonadota > Gammaproteobacteria > Pseudomonadales > Moraxellaceae > Moraxella > Moraxella nonliquefaciens. Next base: position 549,580 of record NZ_LXTW01000032.1, read on the forward strand.
ATTGGGCATAAAATAGAAAGAGCAAAACCGTCTTTTTTTAAGGATTTGCAATTTTTGCTGATTGGGCCTTTGTGGGTAGCGTTTTCACTGCTTGGCAAAATACCTGTCAATAATCAACAAACTCACGCTTGACCGCCCCAAATTTCATCGTGGCTTTTTGTGGCTTTTTGATGATAAAATCATTATAATGCCATGATAATCTATTTACTTTATTGGCGGTGATGGATTTCATCATTTTCTACATTTCATCTAACCACATATGACGCTAAGGAATCATCATGACTCAACTGACCGACGCCCAAATTGCCAGTAACGCCCTAAAAACCATCGCTCCCATCAGTGATGTCGCCCAAAAACTCGGTCTGTCTGATGATGACATTGAACACTATGGCAAATATAAAGCCAAAATCCGCCATACACCAACCACAGGCCATAAAGGCAAGCTAATCTTAGTAACCGCCATCAATCCCACACCCGCCGGTGAAGGCAAAACCACGCTTGCCATCGGTTTGGCTGATGCTCTAAGTGCACTTGATAAACGTGCTGTACTTGCCCTACGTGAACCATCACTTGGCCCTGTATTTGGCATCAAAGGTGGCGCAACAGGAGGTGGTCAAGCACAAGTTATCCCCATGGAGGATATCAACTTACATTTTACAGGGGATTTTCACGCCATCACCAGTGCCAATAACTTACTGTCTGCCTTGATTGATAACCACATTCACCATGGCAACGAACTGGGCATCAACCCCAAAAAAGTGCTGTGGCGGCGTGTCCTAGATATGAATGACCGCTTTCTTCGCCACATCATGGGTGGCATGGGCAAGTCTGGCAATGGCGTGATTCGCCCTGATGGTTTTGATATTACCGTGGCATCTGAGATTATGGCAGTGTTTTGTCTGGCACAGGATTTAGATGACCTAAACGAGCGACTGGGTAACATGATGGTCGCTTACCGCTTTGATAACACGCCTGTATTTGCCAAAGATTTAAAAGCCCAAGGAGCAATGAGTGCCCTGCTTAAAACCGCTTTTGCCCCCAATTTGGTTCAGACCATGGCAGGTACGCCCACACTCATTCATGGTGGGCCTTTTGCTAACATCGCTCATGGATGTAATTCGGTTGTTGCAACAAAGCTTGGACTGGCACTTGGCGATTATGTGGTTACCGAAGCAGGCTTTGGGGCGGATTTGGGAGCGGAGAAATTTTGCAACATTAAATGCCGATTGGCAGAGCTTCGCCCCGATGCGGTTGTGGTCGTGGCAACTGTACGTGCTTTAAAATACAATGGTGGGGTCAGCAAAGATGACTTGACTGATGAAAATCTTAACGCACTGTCTCAGGGATTGCCAAATCTACTAAAACATGTGGACAACATGAAATCCAAATTTGGTCTGCCTGTTGTGGTCGCTATCAACCGCTTTGCCAGTGATAGCGATGCTGAACTTGCTCTAATAGAACAAGCCTGCCATGATGAACATGTGGCGGTGTCGCTGTGCGATGTCTGGGCAAAAGGTGGACAAGGCGGTCTTGACTTAGCCCAAAAAGTCATCGACGCCACGCACACCCCAAATCACTTTACCCTAACCTATGATGATAATACCAATGTCAAAGACAAAATCAGTGCCATCGCCACAACCATCTATGGGGCAAAAGACGTATCATTTAGTGCCAAAGCCTTATCCGATATTGAGATTATTGATAAGCTGGGTTTGTCGCACTTGCCCATCTGTATGGCAAAAACCCAATATTCACTCTCTGATAACCCCAAAGCCTTAGGCAGACCCACAGATTTCACCATCAACGTGCGTGAAATGACCATCTTACATGGGGCAGGTTTTTTGGTTGCACTGTGTGGAGATATCATGAAAATGCCAGGACTGCCCAAAGCTCCTGCCGCCATAAATATTGATGTGATTGATGGGGAGATTGTGGGGCTGTTTTAATCATACTTCATTCATGCCATATCCGCCCATTCATCTTTATCTTTGAACATACACTCATCAAACACCACGCACGAACCACATTTTGGTGAGCGGGCCATGCAGGTATAACGCCCATGCAAAATCAAATAATGATGGGCATCCACAAGATACGCACGAGGAACTCGTGCCATTAGGGCTTTTTCTACTGCCAATACTGTTTTGCCTGTGGCAAGCCCTGTGCGATTGCCCACCCTAAAAATATGCGTATCCACTGCCATCACAGGCTTGCCAAAGGCAGTGTTTAACACGACATTGGCGGTCTTTCGCCCTACGCCCGCCAATGCTTCTAGCTCATCTTGGGTACATGGTACTTGTCCGCCGTGCTTATCTAGCAGAGCTTGGCAGGTTTTTATGATGTTGGTCGCTTTTGAGTTATACAATCCAATTGAGTTGATATAAGTCTTTAAACGGTCTTCACCCAAATCCAAAATCGCCTGCGGCGTACTAGCCACAGAAAACAGGCGAGATGTGGCGATATTCACGCTTTTGTCAGTGGCTTGGGCGGAGAGCATGACAGCGATAAGTAGCTCAAAATCAGATGAGTAGTTAAGTTCAGTGGCAGGCTCTTTGATGTGCTCAGAGAGTTTGGCAAAAAACCGCTCACGCTTATCGGCGTTCATTGGACGAGATGCTGGTGTATTGGCAGTTTTGACAGTAGCAAGCTTAGGCTTTTTGTTTTTTGTGTTTGTGGTGTTTGTGGTGTTTGTGGTTTGGGAGGTTTTAACTTTGGCAATCATAGCAAAGGGCTGGACAAAATCAATGTTGACGATTATTATATCACAACCAAACCATTGTTTATTTTAAAATCTTAATGCCATTTTTATACTCCTCTGATGATTTATCTATATCACATGCCTTTATCAAAAATCACCTCAGATGATTTAAGACCGATTGACAAAAAAACAGTCATCTCCCATCATCGTCATGTTCATTTAAGTCAATTTTGCCAAAGTAATGACTTACCCACACCCATTTATGGCAAATCAAACACTGGCAAACCTTTTATAAAAAATATCCCAGACCTACATTTTAATCAATCCCATTGCCAAACTGATTATGCACTCATATACAGCTTATCTACCAATAACATCGGTGTGGATATTGAAAACATGAACCGCCATTTAAATAAAAATGCCCTTGCCAGACGTTATTTTCATGATGATGAATACCATCTTTGGCAAGGTAGTCAAAATGATACATTATGGTTTAGCTATTGGACAATAAAAGAGGCGGTATTAAAAGCACATGGCATGGGTATTGGTATGTCATTACGTGAATTAAAGGCGGTATTTATGACAGATGATGGTGGATATGTGTGTCATGATAAGATTGGTCAATTTTACTTTAAAAATATATGGATTGATGAATGTGTAATAACGGTAGCATATCCTTTTATTTATGGAGAAGTGAAGATTATTAGATGATGGTTTTATCATTTAATACAAATAATACAAAATAATATTTGCCCAAATTAGCATTTACTTTAATACAGGGCAAATGAATACAGGGCAAATGATTTAATATGGGGAAAATTATTTTTGGCTTTATTTTTTAGATTCGTCATCATCGCTTTGCCAAGCCATAAGCCGTCTGACAATTTTGCCAAATAATGTGTGCTTTTTATAATTACCTTTTTTATTTTTGTCATGAATGGGCATATTGGTCAAGATGAACAATGCTTCATAAATACTACTTACCGCATAAACATGAAACTTACCACACTCTACCGCCTTAACGATATTATCAGGGAGCATGAGTTGTCTAAGATTTGTCATTGGTATAATCACGCCCTGTTCGCCTGTGAGTCCACGCTCAAAACAGACATCAAAAAAACCAATGATTTTTTCATTGACACCACCAATTGCCTGAGCGTCGCCAAGCTGATTCATAGAACCTGTGATTGCCAGTGATTGATTGATGGGCACATCAGCAAGAGCGGACAACAGTACAGCACATTCGGCAAGGGTAGCACTGTCGCCATCAATATGGGCATAACTTTGCTCAAAGGCAAGGCTTGCTGAGAAGTTTAGCTCAGCAAATTGACTAAATAATGACCGTAAAAAACTCGTCATAATCAGCATGCCCTTAGCATGCAAACTGCCCCCAAGCTCCACGTCTCGCTCAATATCAAGAATCTCGCCTGTGCCAAATTTTGGGGCGATGAGTGCGCTAAGGCGTGCAGGCAAACCAAATTCACTATCAGCATAAGCAATCACAGTCAGAGCGTTAATCTGCCCTACTGCGTATCCTGTGGTATTGATAAGTTGTTGTCCGTTTTGAATCTCTTGCCAATATAATTCTTTTAAATAGCCTTTTCTCTCTTTGATGTCATCTAAGGCATTTTTGACGTGAATTTTATTCACCATTTTGGTATGATTTTTATCTTTATTCTTATCTTTGTTAGAATGATTTAAATGAAACTGTCGTGCTGATTCTACCACAAGTTGTAATAATCTATCGCTGTGTAAACCCAATTTATCTTTATCATCGGTATGTATGGATGATTCATCCAATATCGCCCCAAAAGCAGTATTATCAAATATGGGTAATTCATGTTTTTTTATCATATCCGCTATTTTGCCAATGATAAATAATTCGCTGTCATGATTGCGTGGTAAGGTATCATTAAAATCAGCTCGGATTTTAAATAGGTTATTAAATTCAGGTTCAAATTCTAATAATTCATAATATAAATCAGCTTCGCCCAATAATATCACTTTTACCGATAATGGCGTGCTGTCAGGCGATAAAGATACTGAGCCTGTTAGGGTTAGCATTTGTTCTAGGCTTGATATGCTAAGTGATTTTGATTGCAAGGCTCGCTTTAATCCTTGCCAAGCATAAGGATGTTCTAATAGCGATGATGCTTTTAATAACAAATATCCACCATTTGCCTTATGTAATGCCCCTGCTCGTATCATACTGGCGTCTGTCAAAATCGTGCCAAGCTGAGTAATATGTTCAACATGCCCAAGCAAATTGGGATGAGTGGGCATGTCCTCAAAGACAATGGGTGCACCACCATTTGGCACATGACTTACCATCACATTGACATAATAGCGATTAGGAACATTTGCTGTTTTTATCATAAAGTCCTCATCATGCTCTACGATAAATAGGATATTGTCTATGATGTCTTTTTGATAATCATCTAAGTATTGGCTGATTTTTTTATCATGTTTATTGTCATATTTTTTTAAAATAGGAGTTATTAATGGCGTGATAATTTTGATTAATAGTGTTTCATGAAGTTCATCTATTTTTTTATTAACCTCATCATCCATATTATCCAGTTCTATGTTAATTTTGGTAAGTTCTTTTTGTAATTTATCAAGTGCGGTATTATTAATAGGCTTTTTGTCATCAATAGGAACAAATACTGCTTTTTGGTCGGTAGAATGCAATAGAGTTAAATTATGGCTTTTGGCGGTGGCGTTTATTTCATTGAGTAGATTTTTTTCTAGTTTTTGGGCAGATTGTTTAATTGCATTGATGCTGTTTTGATGACTGACACTATTAAATTTGGCGATGATTTTTTTATAAATCTCATGCCAAAGCTTATGCATGTCTTTGGCAAAAATCACCCCTTGACCACTTGGCAAGGTCAGTGCGATGGGGTAGCGTGGCATGCTAAAATTATGCACATACACCAAATCAGGTGGTGTCGGTTCGTGTTTGGCACGTTCGCTAAGTAAGCGTGTGATGAGTGTGCGTTTGCCCAGTCCGTTTTCGCCCACAGCAAAGACATGATAACCATCCGCCTTAATGTCAAGGGCACTGTGTATGGCATTAACGGCTCGGTTTTGCCCAAAATGATATGACATGGCTTGGGCGTGCGTGCTGTCAGATGGTAAGGCATCGGTGTCGGTGTAGCGTTTTAGGTCGGTATGGGGCAAGCGATGGGGGGTAAATTGGTCAGTCATTGTTTCTATTATAAAATACCAAAAAAGGGATATTTTAACAGATTAAAACGTGATAAAATAGCCAATTTAAAATTAACTTATCTTTAATTATTTCACCTTAATTATTTCAACCATTACCTAAAACTGCTACTTTATAACAATGACTTATCATAAGATATCCACCCATGCCGATGATTTTGCTCGTGATTTGGCACATTTTTCCGATAAACTCAATTTAACATTCAGTCAAGTACAAATCAAACAACTGCTTGATTATTTGGATAATTTACTGCTTTGGACAAAGGCATACAATTTGACCGCCATCACCGCTCCACAAGAGGCTTTTACCAAACATATCTTGGACTGTTTGGCGGTGGTGGCAGATTTGCCTTTTTCTGACAAAATGGGCATGAATGTGCTTGATATTGGTACAGGAGCAGGTTTGCCATCTGTCATCATCGCCATCATGCGTCCCGATTGGCACGTTACCGCCTTAGATAGCAATGGCAAAAAGGTGCGATTTATCCGCCAAATGGTGGGCGAGTTGGGGCTTGCCAACGTCAATCCTGTGGCAAGTCGCATTGAAGAGTTTGATGGGCAATTTGATATCATCACCTCTCGGGCATTTGCAAGTCTTGATGATTTTGTGGGTGTTGCCAAACCGCATTTAAAGACAGATGGTGTGCTATACGCCATGAAAGGCAAAGCTCCAACAAGCGAGGATGTGGTAAATTTGGCAGATTGGCAAATTGAAGTCAAATCCATTGAGGTGCCACAAATGAGCGACGAGCGGTGTGTGGTGTATTTGATAGCCAAATAATAGTTAATATATTGATTTAAAAGGTATTTTATGGAAATTATCGCAATCGCCAACCAAAAAGGCGGTGTCGCCAAAACCACAACGGCGGTTAATCTTGCTTGTGCTTTGACACTTATCGGCAAAAAGCGTGTGCTACTCATTGACCTTGATGCACAAGGCAACGCCACAACCAGTCTGGGGCTTGACAAAAATGAGCTCGATTATACGGTGGCGGACGTGTTGCTTGACGATGTGCCACTGGTCAAAACCATTGTGGCAAGTCAGCACCTTGATGTGGTGGGGGCAAACCGTGATTTGGCAGGGATTGACGTGTCGCTTGCGGACGTAGCGAACGCTCCGCTTTTATTAAAAAATGCCCTAAAAAACGCCAAGCCAGACTATGACTATGTCATCATGGACTGTGCTCCAAGCCTTAGCATGCTGACCGTGAACGCCCTTGTCGCCACAGACGGCGTGATTATCCCCATGCAGTGCGAGTATTTTGCCCTAGAAGGTATTGCTGACTTGATAGACACCATTGAAAAGCTCACTCAAATCAACCCCAAACTGCACATTCGTGGTGTGGTACGAACAATGTATGATAGGCGAAGTACGCTTGCCCAAGACGTGTCGGCAGAGCTTGAAAATTATTTTGGCGAAAAATTGTACAAAACTGTCATCCCAAGAAGTATTCGCTTGGCTGAGGCACCAAGTTTTGGCAAATCCATTTTTGAATATGAAAAATCATCCAAGGGGGCAATCGCTTATCATCAGCTCATGAATGAAGTGTTGGGGCAGTCACATTCTTAGCCACACCCTACACAATGGGTTTTTTACGATAAAACAAAATCCCTGGAATGGACAGTCCGAGTACCAATGCTGAGATGACAAAAAGTGCCTCAAAAAAGTACGTCATCATCATCACAAACAGTTCCATGCCAAACCCAAAATACCCTATTTGCACCATGGTTACCATCGCTTTATAAGCCACAATGCCTGGCATAAGAAAAATCACACTTGGCACGATGAGTGCTTTTGGTGGTAATCCATGTCGCTGGGCAAAATACACCCCCAAAAAACTTGGCAGCATCGCCCCAAAAAATGTCGCCACCGCCAAATGACTGCCCAGTGCCAACAACCCCATTTTAGTAACATAGCCCAGCACTGTCATCATAAGGCACAGTCCAACATAAGATTTGGGCAATGTAAGCATCAAACACCATCCTAGTGTAATCATACACGATAGCCCCACATTCATCAGCAGTGTTAATACATTCATCACAGACCCCAATGCGGTATGCGTAAAAAAATCAACGCAATAACAATACCTACGCACGCCGACAACGTCAACATGGTAGCGAACATCCATCGCCCTAAGCCCATGTTAATATACCCCTTTAAAATATCTGACAAGGCATTAATGATGGGAAAGCTCGGCACAAGTAGCAACACGCTAGATGCCACCGCCACATCAGCATGAATTCCCAGTTGTAAAAAATAAGTCATCGCTCCTAGCAAAGTCGCCACAAAGGCGGTGATGATGACCACCACAAAAGGGTTAAAATGGTGAGCAGATAGGTACATGCGGGTGTGCATGGCACAAAAACCTGCCACAAGCGTAACAAATGAGATGACCAAATCACCCCCATTTAAATAAGCAAAGCAGGCACAAGACATGCCCACAAAGAACGCCGTGAGCATGTTGGGATATGTCGTACGATCAATGCCATCTAACTGCTTTTCAATGTGAGTAACGGTGTGTTCATCTCGCTCATCTGAGTGTCTTTGATGTTCTACGTTTAAAATGATTTGCTGAATTTGTACCAAAATATTGATATTAATCCCTTGATGAACGGTATTTCGCACAGTCGTGATACACTGTCCATGATAGAGCGTGGTGAGCGTGATGGCATTAAAAGACAATCCACATTCCACAGACCCAACACCCAACGCCACACCCAAACGTTTGGTCAAATCTACCACAACCACCGATTCCGCCCCATATTGCATGAGTAATAACGCACAGCGAACACACAAGCGAGTGATTCGCTGCTGTTCTTCGTACGATAAATAAGGCAACTTTTTGACTAAGCTCACATCAGACATGGCGGATGGATAAGATTAAATGGATAAGGATAAGAATAAGGTAATTATTGTAATCTAAAATGAACGAAAAATATAGCATGGGTTTGGCATATGCGATAAAAAACGCACCCAATATCATCAAATGCGTTTTCTATCATATTAAGCGTACTAAAATCACATGAATTATAATTTGGAGGTCAGCTCAGGCAATGCCACTTGATAATCCGCCTCCAAGAAATAATCTGCCACACTGGCAATCGGTGCCTCAGGGTCGGTGTTAATCGCCACAATGGTTTTAGAGTCTTTCATGCCTGCCAAATGCTGAATCGCCCCAGAGATGCCCACAGCAATGTACAGTTGTGGAGCAACAATTTTGCCTGTTTGACCCACTTGCAAATCATTAGGCACATAGCCTGCATCAACTGCCGCACGAGACGCACCAACAGCAGCACCCAACTTATCTGCCAGCGGTTCAATGTATTTGGTAAAATTCTCACCACTTGACAACGCTCGTCCACCTGATACCACGATGTTGGCAGAGGTTAACTCTGGACGGTCAGATTTGGCAAGCTCTTCGCCCACAAAACTTGATTTGCCACTATCACCGCCCACGCTCACGCTCTCAACAGACGCGCTACCGCCTGTGGCAGGTGCCGCATCAAATGCTGAACCACGCACACTTAGCACAATTTTATCCTCAACTGATTGTACCGTTGCTATGGCATTACCTGCATAGATGGGGCGTTCAAAGGTTTTTTCATCAACCACGGCGGTGATGTCTGATACCATGCTAACATCAAGCAAAGCTGCCACACGTGGCAAAAAGTTCTTGCCTGTTGTTGTTGCAGGGGCAATGATGTGGCTATAATTACCAGCAAGCTCCACCACCAATGGGGCGATATTTTCAGCAAGGGCATTGGCAAAAGCAGGATTATCAGCAAGCAACACTTTGCTTACCCCTGCCACTTGGGTGGCACTATCAGCAACGGCTTGGGCGTGTAAGCCTGCCACCAATACATGAATATCGCTGTCAATTTGACCAGCAGCGGTGATTGTCGCAAGCGTGGCGGGTTTTAATTCTTGGTTGTCGTGTTCAGCATAAACCAGTACAGTCATGATTATATCCTCTTTTATTTTAAAATGGTTGTCATTGATTTATAATGTGTTGGGTAAATTGCAATTCGCCTTCACCCATCAGAGGCATCAACGTTATGTTCATTCTATAAGCCCAACATTTATCTCAACATTTTTTATTAAATTACCTTGGCTTCATTTTTGAGTTTGTCAATCAACTCATCAACACTACCCACTTTCACGCCTGCACCACGCTCAGCAGGGGCTTTGACTTGCAAAGTGGTCAGTTTTGATGTCATGTCCACACCAAAGTCAGCAGGAGTTTTGATGTCCAACGGTTTTTTCTTGGCGGCCATGATGTTAGGCAGTTTTGGAAAACGTGGTTCATTAAGACGCAAATCTGTGGTAACAACCGCAGGCAGTGGTAAGGTAACCGTTTGTAAGCCACCATCCACTTCACGAGTAACGTTGACTTTACCGCCATCAACTTTAATCTCAGATGCAAATGTGCCTTGCCCAACATCCATGAGAGCAGCAAGCATTTGACCTGTTTGGTTATTATCGTCATCAATGGCTTGTTTACCGAGCAAAATCAGCTCTGCCCCCTCATTTTGTGCCACGCCTTTTAGGATTTTGGCAACTTGTAACGGATAGGGCTTGGCATCGGTTTCAACAAGCACTCCACGGTCAGCACCGAGTGCCAATGCTGAACGAAGCTGTTCTTGGGACTGGCTTGTACCAACAGATACCGCAATAATCTCACTTGCCACACCCGCCTCCTTTAAGCGAACCGCCTCTTCAATGGCAATCTCACAAAATGGATTCACACTCATCTTGGCGTTAGTCAAATCTATGCCAGATTCATCCGCCTTAACACGCACCTTGACGTTATGGTCAACAACACGCTTGATGGCAACTAGTACTTTCATGATTACTCCGTTTTTTGGGTTTAAAATTCAATAAAAATATATCACATTTATCAGCTTTATGCCATGCTAGATTGTCTAAAATTTACAAATTTTGGTCAAATACTTAACGTGAATGAGCAGTCATTTTTATTTTTGGGGTGTTTGGATAATAGGAAATGGCATTTTTTTAAAATCATATTCCACAAGGACAACACAAGGACAAATTGCAATTTGCTACACGCTCTTCCAACATATAATCCTTTAACTTCAAAATACATCAATGACAGTAAGGTGCGTATCACGCACCTTACCATGCGACAAATGAATTTTTTAAAATTTAGCATGGGTGCAAATTGGGGTTAATTGATCGTATATTACTAAAATAACAAAAAAGCACCCAAATTACTTTGAGTGCTTAGCCAATGATATTGGCAATTAGATTTTTTCAATCTCTTCGGCTTGTGGGCCTTTTTTGCCTTCGCCTAGAATGAACGCCACTTTTTGACCTTCGGCCAGGGTTTTAAAACCAGAACCAGTAATGGCACTGTAATGGGCAAATACATCTTGACCGCCTGCATCTTGGGCGATAAAACCAAAACCTTTGGCTTCATTAAACCATTTAACAACACCAGTAACTTTGTTTGACATGAGAGTTTTCCTTGAAAATTGGGAAATAATGGCAAAATGCCGTGAAAATATTTATGTTGCCAAAACCGCAAAATAAGTTAAAGATACGACGCTTAAACTCTACATCAAACCGTTAAGTTACCTTAATGGTTCAGTAATAAATCTAACATACGCCCTGATACCAGCACTCGTCCGCAAGTTATCAAAGTCGTTTTTTCGCACAAAGGCGAGTAAAACACAATATATGGTACATAAACTATGGTAAATAAATACCATACGACTATTATAACAAAATTTTACCAAAAAAGGGGATTTATTTTTATAAATTTTACAAAAAAGATAAATTGGTGTAGGGCAAAGCAAGCATACCCACGCAAAGCACAGCAAAGACCAAAGCAAAAGACTGTGAATAAGTCAAGTATTTGTTTGGTAAAACAATCTCTTTTGGGTCATCTGGCAAGTCATCACCGATGAGTTTTGCTCCTTTTATCCAGCTTAGCAGTGAATACACGCCATACACCACAGGCACGCTCATCAGAACACCATCAAATTCTAAAAAGTATAACGCAAGCCCCGACACAATAAGCCATGATGATGTCAAAATACTGATGACAGCAAAGAAGTTGTTTTGGGGTATTTTACCACCATTACGAGCAACCCACGCTGACTCCACCCAAATCAAGATGGCAATGATGAGACTTGCCAAAATATATAAAATGACAAAATCGGACAAACTGTTTAAAAAGTGGTGAATATTATAAAGAATGTTATGAGCCATCATCAAAAATAAATCTGCACAAATGGGTTATTATACGCCGATTAGTGCATACTGACAAGGCATTAAAAGAACAACCGCCCACACGGACGGCTGTTCTTAAAAAATAAAGTACCTAAAAGTGCTTAGTTTTTCTCTTTATCAATGATTTTGTTGCCACCAATCCATGGCATCATCGCACGAAGTTTTGCCCCCGTTTTTTCAATCTCATGCTCAGCAGTATTACGGCGACGAGCCGTCATTGATGGGTAGTTAAGCTGACCCTCACTGATGAACATCTTGGCATATTCGCCTGATTGAATGCGTTTTAACGCATGACGCATCGCTTCACGAGATTGCTCATTGATGACTTCAACGCCTGTTACGTATTCGCCATATTCTGCGTTGTTAGAGATTGAATAGTTCATATCGGCAATACCGCCTTCATACATCAAATCAACGATGAGTTTTAGTTCATGCAAACACTCAAAGTACGCCATTTCAGGGGCATAACCAGCTTCAACCAAAGTCTCAAAGCCCATTTTAACCAGCTCTACCGCACCACCACAAAGAACGGCTTGTTCACCAAACAAATCGGTTTCGGTCTCATCTTTAAAACTGGTCTCAATGATGCCAGAGCGACCACCACCCACGCCAGCAGCATAAGACAGAGCCACTTGCTTGGCATTGCCTGACGCATCACGCCAAATGGCAATCAAGTCAGGGATACCACCGCCTTTGACAAATTCAGAACGGACGGTATGACCGGGGGCTTTTGGGGCAACCATAATCACATCTAAGTCTTTGCGTGGCACAATTTGGTTATAGTGAATGGCAAACCCATGTGCAAAGGCAAGCGTTGCCCCTTGTTTGATGTTTGGTTCAATGTCATTTTCGTACAATTGCTTTTGAAATTCATCTGGGGTCAAAATCATCACCACGTCCGCACCAGCAACAGCATCGGCAGTTTCGGCAACGTTTAGACCAGCATTTTTGGCCTTTTTCCAAGAAGCAGAGCCAGCACGCAAGCCCACGGTTACATCAACGCCTGAGTCTTTTAGGTTTAGGGCATGGGCATGACCTTGTGAGCCATAGCCAATGATGGCAACTTTTTTGCCTTGAATGATGGACAAATCACAATCTTTGTCATAATAGATATTTAAGCTCATACGAGTTTCCTTAAATAATGCCCGTAATTTAAGGGCGTGGGTTAATTAAAAACTTATTCTGTTTAGATAATTATTGACTTTTTTATCAAAAGAAAAAATTACGCTATTATCAATGATGCGATAAGCAATTAACAAGCAATCCATAGAAGTTTCTTTAAAAATTGATAAGGATTTTAGGATAACTGACTTATTTTCACTTTCAATCACATCATTTTCAAATAGTATCAAAAGTTTATCAGCAATCAATGCTCCGTCAATTTTATAAACGCTTTGTAATACGTGAATGACTTCATAAATGACGGCATTTAAACAAATCACATCATTATCATCAATGATTTGCTTGGCTTGTTGGCTTAATATATCGTGGTCTTGCAATAAAAAACGCAACAAAATATTTGTATCAATCAATGCCATATTTTTTTCCTGATTGCCATCTCTACCGCTTGTTCTTCTTTTGGCATTAAGTCAGAATTCGCAAATTGTGCCAACCCCCCTGCAAAATCGGATTTTTTGGTTGGCTTTGATGCAAATTGATGTAAGGGCATTAAATGCACCTGCTCATCTTTGACAATGACTTGTAGTTGTTTTTCATCTTTGATGTATGCCTGCACCATTGGCGGTAGGCTGGCAAGCTCTATAATCATTTTTATCTCCTTAAATCATTTTAATAGATAATCAATACTAATCATCTATCATGATTAACGGCTCATCTCATAATGTCGCTCTACATCAGCAGATACCACGCCCCACGCAGACGAACGCACACGAGCTTGATGAAAGTCAAAGGCTTCTTTGTTCACAAATTCTTCATAAACCCAAAACTTATCGACATCGCTGTTGTCTTGTGTGATTTGAAATATCAAACAACCACTTTCTTGGCGTGTTAAGTCAATGTGTTTTTTAAGTTCATCTAAAATAACTTGCCGATTGGTTTTAGGAATGATGATATGGCCTTTTAAGACAACTTTTGCCATCACAAAGAAAGCGTCCGCTCCCCCCGTGCAATGCCAATCACACCACTTCGCACCACCTCTAAAATGCGTTCACGACCAATCACATCAATAAAGCCGTCCAGCTTGGCAGCGTCCCCTGTGATAAGAATGGTATAAAGGCTTGCTGATACATCAACAATTTGGGCTCTAAAAATATCTGCCGTACGATACACCTCTTCACGGTACGCCCCCAATGCTCGCACTTTAATAAGCATGAGTTCTCGCTCAATCTGACTGCCACCAGAGACCTCCGATAGGTTTTGGACTTTGACCACTTCAATGAGTTTATGCAGTTGTTTGGTGATTTGCTCAATCTTATCAGCCGTGGTAATCGTGGTCAAGGTAAGCCGTGATAACGTAGGGTCTTCGGTAGCGGCGACGTTTAGCGTATCAATGTTATAACCACGCTGACTAAACAGCCCGACCACACGAGACAGCGAACCTGCTTCATTTTCCATCAGTACCGAAATCAGATGTTTTTGTAACTGTGCCATTAGGTACGCTCTCCTTTTGATAACCACATATCACGCATGGACTGTCCTGCCACTTGCATGGGGTAGACATGTTCATTTCTATCCACATACACATCAATAAATACCAAACCATCCATTTCTAGGGCTTGTTTTAGCTCTTGTTCCATAGTGGCAGGGTTGGTGATTTTTACGCCTTTATGTCCATAACTTTCTGCCAATTTGACAAAATCAGGCAATGACTGCATATACGACTGGGCGTGTCTGCCTTCATAAAGCATGTCTTGCCACTGCTTGACCATACCAAGCTGAGCGTTGTTTAAATTTAAAATCTTAACAGGTAAATCATACTGTAAACAAGTAGAGAGCTCTTGAATGTTCATCTGAATTGAACCCTCGCCTGTGATACAGACCACCATCTTATCAGGACAAGCAAGTTTTGCCGCCATGGCATAAGGCAGACCCACACCCATCGTGCCTAGCCCACCTGAGTTTAGCCATTGGCGTGGCTCATCATACTTGTAATACAAGGCTGCAAACATTTGATGCTGACCGACATCACTGGTGATGATTGCCTTACCCTTTGTGAGTTTGCATAACGTCTCAACAACACGTTGGGGCATGATGGCATGGATATTAGCATCTGTATCATCACCATAACGTAAGCCATGACGCTTACGCCATTCATTAATTTGTATCCACCAGTCGGCAAGAGCATGCTCATCTAGGCGTCTATCCGCCGATTTGATGATATTGACCATTTCGGTTAAGATAGGCTTAACATTGCCTACGATGGGAATATGGGCGTTAATGGTTTTTGAGATGGAAGTTGGGTCAATGTCAATATGAATGATGGTGGCATTGGGGCAGAATTTATTGACGTTATTGGTTACACGGTCATCAAATCTTGCCCCCACCGCTAAGATGACATCAGCATGGTGCATAGTCATGTTGGCTTCATAAGTGCCGTGCATGCCCAGCATACCAACAAATTGCTCACTTGTGGCAGGATACGCCCCAAGCCCCATGAGTGTATTGGTAACGGGCAGATTGAGTAAATTGGCAAGTTCACGAAGTTCAACAGATGCCTCCCCTTGTACCACGCCACCGCCAGCATACAACACAGGGCGTTTGGCAGAGAGCAGCACATCTAGGGCTTTTTTGATTTGACCGCCATGCCCCTTAGAAGTCGGCTGATAAGAGCGAATGTTAATCTCGCTTGGCATAAAGTAATCAAATTTATCAGCAGGGTTGGTCATGTCTTTTGGAATGTCCACAACCACAGGGCCAGGTCTGCCTGAACTTGCGATAAAGAAAGCCTTTTTGATGATTGTAGGAATCATAGCAGGGTCACGCACAACAAAGCTGTGTTTCACCACAGGGCGAGACACCCCAATCATGTCGCATTCTTGAAAGGCATCATCGCCGATTAAGGTACTCGGTACTTGTCCTGCCAACACCACCATGGCAATGCTGTCCATAAACGCTGTGGCGATGGCAGTAACGGTATTGGTCGCACCTGGCCCTGATGTCGCCAGCACCACCCCTGTACGTCCTGTAACACGGCTATAAGCATCCGCCATGTGTCCTGCCGCCTGCTCGTGGCGAACCAAGATATGTTCTATTTTGTCTTGCTTAAATAGGGCATCATAAATGTGTAACACCGCCCCACCAGGATAGCCAAAGACATACTCCACACCCTCATCAATCAAGGCTTGTACCAACAACTCCGCCCCACTCATGGCAACGGTTTCGCCACGGGCAAGTTTTGCTTGATTTTCATGGAAATGTTTGGCGGCATCTGCCGTTTGGGTGTGCCCTGTCATGTTGGGGGCTTGGGTGGTTTGCTCTGTCATATCAATCCTTTTTCCCAAAATGGGTTAACAAACAAACTTACCAAAGACGTGGTACAAGGACTGACAAATGAAGTGAAAATGTCGTCTTGCAGACCGGTAAGTCCTGTGCAATGTTAAACCGATATGAATAAACGGTAATTTATTCGTTGGGGCTTAACAAACGTCTTTTTGATAAAGAACGCTGACTTATATAACTAATTTTTATAAGTTAGAAAACTTTTAATAAATTTAGTTATTAAAATTAAGATTTTGCTATCTTACCCCAAAATGTCTTTTTTGCCAACAGTTTTTTTAATATTCTTGTTAATTTTTTCAAATAACACTAACATTTACTCAAAAAGTGATAAATACCGCATTTATCTGCCTAATTGGTCTTGATTTTATCGTGGTTTTGTTGCAATATTAGCATTATTTTTTGCCGATTGTGGATAGGTGTTTGCATCATCCAACATTAAGGATTTTTTTCATGAAATTTCACACTTTGACCGTTTTACTTCTTAGCATTGCCACTTTGGGTTCTTATGCACATGCTAATAGTGTTGATGTCTATCATATCATCAGTCAATCTAGGTACATGCAGTTACCACCAAAAGACATGGTTTGTACGCATGTTGACATTAAGGATGGCAAGGATTGTAAAATCATCTCCATGCGTCAAGATGGTCGTGTCGCTGATGCAGGTCATATACCAGAACAAGCCCAGCAGCAACAGCAGATGCCATCACCTGAGACTCAACGTATCGCCGAACTAGAACAACAAAACCAAGCCCTACAAAATCAAGAGCTTGCCAGTCGCTGTCAGTCGCTACGTGCCAATTTCGCCAACCTAACCATCGGCGGCCGCATCTATGAAACCAACGCAAATGGTGAGCGAGTTTATCTCAATGACCAAGAAATCAGTTCAAGACGCCAGCAACACGAGCAGATGATTAACCAGTATTGTCAAGGTCTATAAGCCACGCCACGGCTTTGTTAAAAGTGATAAAAACCCCACAAATAGCGTGGGGTTTTTTGGCTAAATTTTTTGTTTACGTAATGTTGATGGTAAAATCCCCATCGCCTCGCGGTATTTGGTTACCGTTCGCCGTGAAATGCTCACGCCCTGCTTTTCTAATACGCCAGTAATATAAGCATCTGATAATGGTTTTTTGGGGTCTTCATCTTGAATCATACTTTGGATTTGGGCACAAATGGCGGTTGATGATATCTCACCATCTTCACTGTCCACACCAGATGAGAAAAAATATTTTAAAGGGTATAAACCTTGTGGGGTGAGCATGGTTTTGTTCGTGGTCAGTCGTGAGACAGTAGATTCGTGCAATCCAACCTCATCGGCGACATTCTTTAAAGTCAAAGGAATCATCGCCTCCACACCTTGCTCCATAAACCCCTGCTGACGGCGAACGATACAACTGGCCACTTTAAGTAGATTTTGGTTGCGTTCATCAATGCTACGAATAAACAGACGAGCATCGCTAAGCTTATTTTTAAGGTAGACATTATCATCGCCATCATCGCCTTTTTTGATGAGACTGGCATATTCTTGGTTGATTTTTAAATTGGGAATAACCTCCTGGTTTAGTAGCACTCGCCATGCATCAGTATTGGCGACATTAACCAATGACTTTTTGGCATATTTATCCTTTGTTTTTTCTAGGGCAATGACTAAAATGTCAGGGATATCAATGCTTTGACTGATATTGCCCTCATTTTTATAAAATTTAGAGGCAGGTTCAGGATTTAGACCACGGATAATCGCCATCGCCCCCTTTATCTCGGCAGCACTTAGGTCAGTATCCTGCATGAGTGCTTTGATGTTATTGGTCTGTAAATGAGTGGTTGCCCCAAGCACCATATAAGCTTCATCAGCAAAGGGCAAATCAGGGTTGTCTTTTATCAGTTCATCCAGTTGTAATCTTAGGCATTCAGGCAGATTTCTTGCCCCCACGCCCGTTGGTGAACATGCCTGAATGCGTTGTAGCACTGAGACTATCTCAGGCGGGCTAATCGTCTGCTCCCACTGATAAAAACTGGCAAGGGTCGCCAAATTCTGATACAACTCATCCACGCCCAGACGAACATAACCCATCTCATCCATGGCATCTAACAGATAATCCAAAATCAGCGTCTCTTTGGCATTCATGGGACTAAAATTCATCTGAAAACGCACATGCTCTTGAATGCTGGTGTGAGTCGCTCCCCAAAATTCATACTCATCATTATGCCTACCTGCCACACCAAAATCACCATGATATTCAACATCAAAGGCATATACATTATCCCAAGCTGTATCCATTGCTCCATCATCAAAACCAGACTCAGTCAGTTTATCATAGCTGTCGCCGTCAAAAGGTTCATCAAAATTATCTGTATTTGATTGATCGTTTTTTTGCCAACCATTATCTGTCCAGTCATCCAAAGTCAGCTCATCGCCGTCAAACTCCATTTGCACACGTTCATCAACCCGTTCAAGCAAAGGGTTATTTTCTAGCTTCATTTGTACCTCTTGTTCTAATTCAAGGTGCGACAAAGCCAAAAGACGGATTGCCTGTTGCATTTGTGGGGTCAGTTTTTGGGATTGGTTTAAGCCAACGCCCAAGCCAAATGAGAGACTCATAGGTGTGTCATCATCCTAACTTTTAAAATGGTTTAAAATACCTTTCAATTTTATGAATTTTACAACATTTTGGCATAATTTTTGCATGGATTTTGCCAAAAGGCGTCAATTTTACGACATAATACCCAAGCGATATCCAATGATTGTTATTTTGTAATTTTTTCGTTAAAATTCATCACAATCATCCGCTTGCATCAACCAGTTGACACCAACCAAAATTTGCCCAAACAAGCAAATGAGATTATCATAAATTCCAACACCCTTTGACCAACAACCAACAACAGCCATGCCAAAGATTGCCAACATTCAGCTAAATTCCCAAGATAACATTGACAATAATCTTATCATCATCCAAAAATCCATTCATGCCGCCAAACACGGTGGAGCAGATTTGGCGGTTTTGCCAGAAAATGCCTGTATCATGGGGCCGCAAGGACAACTTGCCAACCGTTTTCATGAAATGGTAGATTTTTATGCACGCCTTGCCCATGATACAAATATGTATATTTTGGCAGGTACACTGCCCTGCCTTACTCGTCCTGATGGCACACCCACGGACGACAGATTCCGCCAAAGTAGCCTACTCTTTGACAATCAAGGCACACTCATCGCCCGTTACGACAAAATTCACTTATTTCGGGCATCGGTGGCTGACGGTGTGGGCAACTATGATGAAGGGCGTACCTTTGAAGCAGGTGATACACCCATGGTTGTCTCTTGCGTGATAGCTGGCGTAACAATCGGTGTGGGAATGATGATTTGCTTTGATGTACGCTTTTCTGCACTGTGTCAAAAACTTCGGAGCATGGGAGCGGATATCATCACCGTGCCATCTGCCTTTACTCACACAACAGGTAAAGCTCACTGGCAATCTCTACTGACCGCTCGGGCATTAGACAGTCAATGCCTTATCATTGGCTCAGCACAAGGTGGCAGGCACCATTTTACTCACAAAGACAAGCAACACACTCGCCAAACGTGGGGGCATGGCATGATGGCGGATGCCAATGGGCAAATCATCAGCAGTACCAATAAAACAGACGGTGGGGATTTTATGATAACCTATGCTGATTTTGATAAAGATGAGCAAGATGATGTTCGTAAAAACATGCCAATATTTAAATGTCAGGTAGATTTATAATCAGGATTTACTGGCAAATGCCCTAGGATGTGCCTTATCATAAACCTTGGTCAGCAACCCAAAGTCCACATGGGTATAAATTTGAGTGGTACTAAGATTGCTATGTCCCAAAAGCTCCTGCACCGCACGCAAATCACCGCCAGATGACAATAAGTGTGATGCAAAACTATGACGAAGCAAATGTGGATGCAAGTTTTGGGCGATGCCTGCACGAGTGGCACACAAAGACAGACGAAGCTGTATCGCCCGCTTGCCCAACCTTTTGCCATATTGTTCACTGATGAATAACGCTGTGATGGTGTTACCTGGTTTGGTGGTTTTGTTAGCGACTTTCTTGGCTTGCCACATTGTCCGATAAGGCAGATAGGCATTAATGGCTTGCACCGCCTTAGCACCGATGGGAACGATACGCATTTTTTTGCCTTTGCCCAACACCCTAACCAATTTGGCACTCAAATCCACATCCGCCATATCAAGAGAGGCAAGCTCTGCCAAACGCAATCCACTACTGTACATCAACTCAAACATCGCCTTATCTCGCACCCACAAATCCGCCTGCTTGGGGTCATCAGGTGATGCTTGCTCCAACAACTGTTTCATCAAATCCACATCCAACACCACAGGCAGGGGTCTGGGGGCAGATTTTAGGCGATAACCGATGGTCGGATTGTGGATTTTTGTCTTGTCATCCGCTTTTTGTTCTTGTTCCTTGATGGCAAACTGGTAGAGGCATTTGATGGCAGAAATGTCTCGCTTGACACTTGTCGTCTGTACCCCATCCTGCTCCAACCTTGTTACAACATACCGCTCCAAATCCTTGGTACTGCACGCCTGCCAGTTTAGACCATGATGCCCCAAAAATCCACCAAAACGACATACGCTCGCCTGATATGCTGACAGCGTGTGGGATGAATAATTTTGTCTCATCAATGATGACAGCCAACGCTCTATCACCAATGACATATCCCCAGACATGCTGTGAGAAATCATTCGGCTAAGGGGCATCTTATCGCCAGAGACATCATGGGTTTGCCCTGTTTGATTGCTTTGGGCGGGCAAAGTATCACTGGGTGAGAGTTTAAGGGTGTGGGCGGATTGATTTAAAATGGCAGACAGTCGCATGGTTGTTGGCTATATATGATATTGGATTGGGTGATTGACTTGGATAATAATTGACAAAATTAAATCAAGCATTATCAAACATTAATCATCTTAACATATTTTGACACAATGACCAAATTATTTTGTATTATGTTAAATACATTTGCCATTTGCCATTTGCCAAAATAATCATCGCATCACCACACACACACCACGTCAAGTCTTTGCATCTTAAATGACAAAACAGCATAAAAACAAGATAAAAGGCAAGGTGATGACAATCATAACGCAGATTTTTGGTGATATTTACGGTATAATAAAAGGTTAGTATAAAAATTGATAAGGCGAACGATGGACATTGTACAATATTTACATGGGTTGGTATCAAGCTCCATGGGCATCTCAAACCAAGACACAAGTGCAGATTTGTTAAAACAGTATTATGCCCTAAGTGCGGCACGCTTGATTGAACTTGATGACAATTTTGACAGCACCCACGTTAAAAATCATAACCTGGTCGCCTTATGGGGCATACAAGCAGAACCTTTGGCAAAGCGTTTGGCACGCAGTTTTCACATGGATGAACAAACCACAATGACACTGCTTAGAGCCATTACCCCACCGATGATGGTAGAGGTGGCAAATTTGGCAGGAGGTGATGGGCTGATTGTTTTTTTGGCACAGAATTTTGAATCAAGTCGCACGCATTTGCCTGCATGGTCATCCCAGTTCATCCAAAGTTCATTAACTCAAAAGATTGAACAATTAAACACACAAATGCCAACCGCTGATGGGGCATCTGGTAATTTTGACAGCCCCGCTCATCCTGCCAATGACAATGGCTCTAATACGCCCCCAAGCGATGACCAACAAGACCATCATCTCAATCATGATGACATCAATCAAAATAACGTTCATCACAGTATTTATAACAGTATTTATAATAATACAAATAACGACACAACTGCTAATATAAATAACAACCTTATCAATCATAAACCCATCAAACCTAAAATAGCACGCTCAAATCCTTTGTTAATCATACTGGGAGTAACTCTCATCACTTTGACTGTTGGGGGTGTGGCGTGGCATCTACTAAAAAACAAATCAAAGACAGTCGTCATCGATGACCCCAATATCGCCACGCACATCGCCACACCTACCGTCAAATCCCTAAACTCACCTCGTCTGTCGCTGACATCAGGTGAAAATGGCACGCTGTACGCCTGTCAAGCTGAGATAGGTAATGCCCAGCTCAAAGAGCAGTTGCTTAATGTGTTACAAAACAACTTTGGACAAATTGGCTGTATCATGGATATTGATGATAATTTTGGCACATCAATGACAGGATTAGAGCGTTTAGAGAGCATCATGGCGATGATTAAGTCTGAACCATTCACCAGCATTGAGATTGTTGGCAATCACATCTATGTCAATACACCAAAGATGGACATCTTACCCAGAATCATCAATGACATCGCCCTACTCGCACCACAATTTGAAGTATCGCCTGCCCCTGCTTTGGACAGAAAAAGTGCTATCAGTCAAAGTTTTGAGCGTGCCACTGCTGCCCTAAATAATTTAGATGACCCCCCTGACAGTTATGATTTATCACGTTCGGCAAATCTTGGCATTATTGACTTTAATGGCAGAGATGAGTTACCTACCAACAGTCATGAGATGCTATCATTGCTGGCAGAAAAAATCAAAACCAACTCCCACATCAAGCTTATCATCGTAACCCACACCAGTGGCAAAGATGGCACTGACCGCATGGCAAATCTGAACCTATCGCAAAGACAAGCAGAAGCGGTCAAAGACTTTTTGGTGGGGCAAGGGGTAAATGATGAGCAGCTGACCCCCAAGGGCGTAGGTGACAGCTTTCCTGTGTCGGACAACGTAACCGAGTTGGGACGCTTTAAAAATGAACGAACAGAGTTTTTGGTATATGATGAGACAACTTTATCTGCACTCAATGTAGACATCGCTCAGCTGTTACCAGAGTCAAACGCCATCATGATGCCCCCCACCACATACATGCCTGACCAAAATATGCCCATACAAGGCATGCCTGATGGCAATTATTTGCCCCAACCTGTGCAAAATGCACAGCCAGTCATTATAGGTAACCACCCCACCCAGTATCAAGCCCCTACCCCATCAGATCATATCGGCACCAACATGCCTCTGACGCCATCGCCAGACACCATACCCAACTTACCTGATGACTTTTTTAGACTCAGTGATTCCACGATTGGTTCTGAACAAGAGCCGGGCATACAAAGAGAGTTGCGTTAAGCATCAAAAACTCAAAATAACAAAACCTGTGTTCAATCACAGGTTTTTTATTCATCAAAATGTAATATTTTTAAATAAAATTTACAATATAGCAATACAAATGAAATAAAATATGCTTGTTATTAATGCCACAAAATACCGTAAATTTATCATTTATAAGATTTTATGAAAATTTAGGGCTGACATTTTCGTATAAAAATATAAAATTAAATTAATTACAAATACTTATAAAAATCCACAATATCATTAATGAGTTTTTCTGATATTAATCATTTGCCAAAACTAATATCATTTTGTATAATACTGTTAATATTGAGTATGATTATTGTTAATAAACATTATTAAGATAAGTTTAAA
>NZ_LXTW01000033.1 GCF_001679005.1 Moraxella nonliquefaciens
CAGCACAGCACAGCACAGCAAGCCTAACTCTCGTCTTGTAAAAACCCTATCCTTAGCGGTCTTACCGCTTGTCTTTGCAATACCTACCGTTGCAAACTCTCAAGGTTTAACCGAACCATAACCAGTTCAAATCCCCCAACTCTCATCAAAAGACACATTTGCTTGCCAAGCCTTTTTGTGCTTTGCTGGCGGTATGCACACGTCCGAATGCCAGTCTACAATCCGTAAAGTTACTCATGATTTGGCTCGTGGTAAGCCTTTCCCAGTTTGCCCTATGATTGCTAACGCTGACGGCTCTGTGGGCGGTCAAAATGGCTCGCCTAAGATTTGGACAAGCGGTTCTAAACGTCGTGTCTATGTCTATGTGCAAGACGCTGACGGCACAACACGCCAAGTTGCCAATATCAAGAAAAGACGTTGATATTAGGGGGTTTGTTGTGTTAGAAGCAATCATTACTAGCAGTTGCTCGCCTGATATACACCCAGCTATTGTCAATGCGATTGTTAAAACCGAAAGCGGTTTCAATCCTTTTGCCATTGGTGTTAATCGTGGAGCAGGGTATTTGGCAAAACAGCCGACCAGCTACGATGAAGCGGTATCAGTCGCCAAGCAACTGCTGGCTAATGGGGCAGATATTGATATGGGCTTAGGTCAAATCAATTCTGCCAATATGAAGTGGCTTAATCTGACGGTTGAGCAAGCATTTCACCCATGCAGTAATTTGAAAGCCTTACAGACTGTGTACTTACATTGTTATGACAAAGCAGGTGCAAACGGCAACGGCACAAGAATGCAACGTGCTTGGTCTTGCTATAACACAGGTAATGCACAAAAAGGCTTTAGTAATGGCTATGTCGCCAAGGTAACGAATAATTATAATGCGTTGCTTGGTTATGCCAATGCCAGCCCCAAAAACCCATACCAAAACACGCAACAAATCACCTACCAGCAGTATGACGTTGTAGGACGCTCTACAAACGCCATAGACAGCATTCAAAATATTTCAGCTACCCAAGTACCAAATGACGTGCAAAACGCCAATATGGGCGTTTCTGTGCGTTCTGACGATATTCCCCAACAACCCCCTGTAAGCGAGCTTACCAATGAAACTCCAGTCAAAGTATTTCATGGTTGGGACGTTTTTAGGGATTTTTAACCTAACTTTAAGGAATTTTTTTTATGAAAAACCAATACTTAACAACCGCTAATTTTACGCTATCAGCACATCAAAAGGCAATGATGACAAGCATTCTAAAAGGCTCTCTATGCTTTTTGGCGGTGTCTTTGATTGCTGTAACTGCTCAAGCGGCTGGCTTTGAAGACAGTGCTCAAAAAGCAGACCAGTTGTTCAAAAATATTTTGAAATGGGCAGTTGTCTTGGCTGGTTCAGCAGGTGCAGTTTATCTGCTAATTAAATTTGTGCAAGCATGGAACGGTCATTCAGATTGGCTAGAATTTTTGAAATTTGCGTTTTTCTATGCTTGTGCTGGTGGTGTAACCACGATTGCAGCCTACATTTTCGGTGCGTTTAAATAATGAGCGAATATCGTAAATTTTCAAGCTATAACGGATTAGACCGTGTTGTCATGATTTTTGGCGTACCGTTAATACCAGCGGTTATTGTATTTATGATAGTTATGTTTGGGGCGTTAATTGCTTCTAAAATAATCGGTCTAATTGGTTTTGCGTTTGTGGGCTTGGGTTTGCCTGTATTCTTGTTTTTACGGCTCATATGCGAAACAGACGATAAAGCATTAAATATTTTAGCGTTAGAAATGTTGTTTCGCTTAAAACGCAAAAATTACCAAGAATTTGGCAATACCCTAACCTATGTACCAATGAAGTATTTAAGAAATGGCAAATATATTCAGCAAATTTTTAAACAAGCTAACCGCTACAACAGACGAATTACCTAAGCTACAGTATCATGTGGCAGAAGATGTTATTGATTTTGAAAATAACTATCTGTGTAGCGTGATAGCGTTTGATGGTATTAACTTTGAAGCGATAGGTGATAATCACTTAGAGAGTGATTTTGACGCTCTAAATTTAGCGTATACCGAGCTTACCAAAGATAAAGCAGGGCGGTTGGCATTTTACACTTATCAGCTTAGACGCAAGATAGAAGTTGATACTGTTTATGAATTTGACAATAAATTTTGCCGTGATTTTGCTAATAAATACTTGGCAAGATTTAATGATAAGGATTATTACAACAACTTTTATTACCTTGCCTTGGTAATGAAATATGAAACTGATTTGGATAGTGGCATAGATGATATACAAAACTTGGTAAAACGTATATTAAGCATACTATCGCAATATCAACCAACGGTATTAACAACTTATCAAAACAAAAACGGTGTTCTATCATCACAGATTTTTGAATTTTTCTATGAGCTGTTAAATTGCGAAAAGCCTGTTGGTGGTATTGTGCCTTTAACGCCCAGCCCAGCTTATGAAATATTGCCGTCTGCCAATTTGCACTTTGGACATGAGATTTTGCAGATTAAAGGCGATGTAAAAAACCGTTTTGCCTGTTTGCAGGACTTAAAAGATTTTCCAAATGCCACTTATCTTGGGCTTTTTGATAGTGCCAGTCTTGCTTTGCCTTTTGAATACAACTTGGTACAGTCGTTTGTAGCGATAGCACCAGCTAAGGCTTTAACACGCATTGAAAGACAAGCAAATCAAATGCGGTCTGCTGACGACAAGGCAGAACACCAAAGAGAAGAGTTAAAGCAAGCTCAAGCGTTCATCACATCAGGCGAACAGACGCTTGGCGAATATCATTGTAGCCTTATGGTGTTTGGCAACAGTATGGAGCAAGCGGTTAATAATGTCAATGAAGCCAACGCCAGCTTTAGCAATAAATCAGGGGCGGTATTCAAAAAAGCAAGCGTATCAGCACCAGCCACGTTTTTTAGCCAGTTTCCGACTTATCGCTATAAGCCACGCCCCATGCTAAAGACGAGCCGTAACCTTGCCAGTACATTCTCTTTGCATAATTATTCAACTGGTAAAGCGTATGGCAACCCTTTGGGTGATGGCTCGGCGGTTATGCCCTTAGAGACTGTTGCAAAGACTTTGTATAACTTTAATTTTCATTTTACAAATATTGATGAAAATAATGTTGGCGAAGCGGTAGCAGGTCATACCTTAATTTTAGGGGCAACAGGCACAGGTAAAACCACACTACAATCTGCAATGACCGTGTTTGTACAGCGGTTTAACCCTGCCATGTTTGTGCTAGATAAAGACCGTGGTATGGATATTTTTATCCGTGCGTTGGACGGCGACTATTTCGCTATTGAAGAGAATGTGCCAACTGGTATTAACCCTTTTCAGTTTAACGATGGCCCAAGATTGCGTGATTTTTTAAACACGCTAGTAATCGCTTGTGCGACCGACAAAAACAATGAATGTACCAGCGAAGAGCAAAACCAAATCAAATTAGCGGTTGATACGGTCATGAGCTTACCGTTTGAGTTTCGCCGTATGTCCGCCATTTTGCAATCGCTCCCTGATAGGGGTGGTAATAGTCTATACGCTAGATTGGTAAAGTGGTGTACAACTGATGAGTACGGTCAAGGGGCGTATGCGTGGGTACTTGATAATCCAGTAAATTTGTTCAATCCTGACGATTTTAAAATCGTAGGTTTTGATGTGGGGTCAATTTTAAAAGAGAACTATCAGCCCACTGAGCCACTTTTGGCTTGTCTTTTGTACATTAAAACAGAAGTTGCCAAACGCCACAATCTGCTTTTGACAGTTGTAGAAGAATTTTGGCTACCGCTCAAATACAAAACACCAAGAGAGATGATTTTGGACGTTTTAAAAACAGGGCGGAAGCGTCTTGAATTTATGTTGCTGGTTACTCAGTCGCCCGAAGAAGCGGTACAGTCTGAAATCTTTCCAGCCATCATTCAGCAAACGCCGACCAAAATTTTATTGCCGAACCCTGACGCAGAATATCAGAATGCACAAGGCGGTGGTTATATCCGTGTTGGCTTAACTGAAAAAGAATTTGCAATTTTGAAGTCGCTCAATCCACAAAGTCGCATTTTCTTAGTGAAGCAAGGGCAACAGTCTAGCTTTGCTAAACTAGACTTGTACGGATTTAGTGATGAAATCAGCGTGCTATCATCAACCAAAGAAAATGTAGAATTGCTTGATGATATTTTAAGTAGATTTGAAGAAAGACCAAAATCTGATGTTTGGCTACCTATCTTTTATCAAGCAAGAAAAGACAAAAAGCAAGGCGTGCTAAACCTAGATGTCTTGGTATCAGAAGCTAAAATTGCTATGGAGCAATCAACGCTCAAAAGGGTTGAGTATGCGTAAATTGTCTATGTCCTTAAAGTGCTTGGTGTTATCAGTTACCAAGATTAAATCATGCACAAGAGCGGTCGCTCCAATGAGAGCGTCATGCTTATCCCTTTGGTTGGGGACGTGCAAGGGTGAACAGGCTAATGCGACTTCTTCGGTAACTGGCAATATACGTCCTGCAAACTCTTTGATGACATATTCATCAATCCACTTGTCCAATGTGTTTGCTTTGGTGATGTCGCCGTTATGCCGTGAACGTAACGCCCCTTGTCTGAGTTCCAATAGCACAATGCTAGACAAAAACCAGTCTTCTGGTGCTTTTGTCATAGTCCAGTGTTCAACACTGGCGTTGGCTTTGCCAAGTGGAATTTTGCGAATTTCTGAAATGATGTTGGTGTCCAGTAGATACATTAAGCCTACTCCGACATATCGTATTTGGTATCGTCATTGGCAAGTATTTCAAGCTCTTCATCTGAAAAGACGGCTTTCATTCTACTTAAAAACTCATGAGCAGTTTCAAAAGGCTTATCAGCGTCTGAGCCAGCCATTTGTTTGTAGTCGTCATAGTTTATCAATACTTGCTTTACGCCGTTATCTTCAATGAGTACAGGTCGGCGATTGACAATTTGTTGTAGCTCGCTTGTGCGGTTTTGTAGGTCTTGATAGGTGTAAGAAATCATTTTAACCCCCTGATGTGATATTGGTTTACCACATTATAACATAGAGTAAGGAGCTTTCTATGAAAGTTAATTTTAGTGAAAAAGCCAAAAAAGCAATTTCTGCCTTTGTCTTACTAACCGCTCTTGGTTCAAGTACCGTAGCTCATTCGGCTGTTATGCCAGTGTTTGACGGTGCTAACGTGGCTCAGGCGATTAGTCAAGTGCAAAACCAAATTAAGCAAATTGAAAACTTGCGTAACCAGCTTCAAGCGGTAACTGGCAACGCTCGTCTTGGTGTACTACTCAATGACCCTAACGTTCAAAAAGCATTGGGTAAATATGTACCACAAGGCATTAGCGTGATGGATTTGGCAAGTGGTAACTATGACAGAGTGTTGCAACAAATCGCCAAGCGTATTGAAGCAGATTTAAAAAAACAAGGGCAGAGTTCAACTGACCCAAAAACTCAGCTGGCACAAGCAACCTTGCTAAATTACGCCCAAGTTGAGCAGTCGCTAACCGACTTGTCTACCTTGGCAAAATCAGCTCAAAACACCGCCAATCAAATCAACCTAACTACAGACGCAAGTTCTAAGGCGGATTTGGCGAACACCCTAATGGCTCAAAAAACCCAAATTGACATTACCATTGCTCAAATCAATTTGAAAATGAAGCAGATGGAAATATTGGAAAAGCAATCGGAAAAAATCCTAATGGATAATATCCGCAAAAAGCAAAACCGTTAATTTACTTTACCTTTAGGGCTTGGCAACAATGGCAACTATGTTTTCTGATGTATTTGACAAAATAGATGTCGCTATTCAAGAAGTAATAGCTGGCAATGTATCTAATTTAATGAATGTGCTAGAGCCATTGTTGCTAAGTGGCTTTACTGTTTATTTGTTATTTTTATTTTTATCTTACTGGAATGGTAGATTTGAAGATAGTATTGTTGATTTTTTCAAAAAAGTAATAGCTTGGATATTGATACTTGGTTTTAGTGTCAATGTCTCTGGCTATAATCAAACTATTATGCCTATTGTTATGGGTCTTGGTGATGGTTTATCGCACGCCTTAAATGGACAAACCAACGCAACTGTTTTGGATAATATGGCTACATCTATGGTTGATATAGTTACTAAAAATAATGATGAAGCTAAGAAATTGCCAATAACAAGTGTTGGTAGGTATTTAATGATTGTTATCTATAATGCTATTGTGATAATTTCTTTTTCTGTATTTTTGGTTATTTCGGCATCTTATATTTTATTAGCAAAAATATTTACAGGTATTTTAGCACTGGTTGGCCCAGTATTTATTTCACTTGGTTTATTCCCAGCGACAAGACAATATTTTACAGCATGGATAAATCAGGTTGTTAATTACAGTTTGATGTTGTTATTGATGAATATTGTTGCTAGTTTTATGATTAAAATCTATGGTGAAGTAATTGATTTTTCAAATATAGACTATCCAACAACCAATACATTTTTAATCTCTGTTGTGTTATTGTCATTTATGTTTTTTGTGGTGCTATTAAAAATACCTGAGCTTGCAAATGGTTTAGCAGGTGGTGTAAGTGTTGGTGGATTTACCCAAGCTGGCAGAGCTATTGGTAATGGTAGAGATGGTGTTAATGCTGGCGTATCCGCTGGAAAAACAGGATACGCAAGGGGCAAATCTGGCTATACTTGGGCTAAAGGTAAGATATTTGGCAATAGAATGGAAAAATCATAGCTAATTATCTATTTTGTTTTTTATCAAACTCAGCAATTTTAATTAAAGCGTCCGCTTCATTCGCATTTTTGCAATTTTCATCAGATTGTTTATTGGCTTTACAGGCTTCTAAAACTTCGGTGCGTTTAGCTTCATTTTCTTTTAGATAGTCCACAGTATAAGTCTCTTGTTTACAACCAGTTAGGGCGGTGGCGGTAATGGCAGATATGGTTAAAAAGGTGGTTAGTTTCATAATTTTTCCTTTTGTCTTAATAAAATAAAGTCCTTTAAAATTTTATCACAAAAGCTATGTTTTTAAAAGGTGCAATATGCCAAAAATTCTTATTTTATTATCTTGTGTGGGTTTGGTGCTAACAGGTTGCCAAAGTCATAAGATACCCCAAGCCAAAGGCAAGTGGACACCAGTTAATGCGGTGGACTTTATACCACCTAATGTTACTAAATATAGTGATAATGTGCAGACATTAGCACAAGATGTTGATTTATCAGAAGCTGACAAAGAGATATACGATGAACATTTTTAAAAAAGCACCCAAACAAGCAAAGCCCAAAAAAGACAAAAAGATAAGCGACAATCAGGCGGTCAATGACTATCTCAAAGAAGCACGCTCTTTTGAAAATAGCCGTATTGAGTTTGTGGAAAAGTCAAAAACTTTTTGGCAGTGGGTGGCATTGGGGGCGGTGGCTATTGCCATTGCTAACAGCGTGGCGATTGTAGGCTTAACACCCCTTAAAGAAAAAGTGCCGTTTGTGCTTCGTGTCAATGACAGCACTGGTGAAGTGGATATTGTAACAACCTTGCAAGATGAAGACATTACTAGCCTTGAGCAGACAGCTCGTTACTACTCGGCTAATTTTGTGAAGCTATCAGAAAGCTATGATTGGTACACGGTACAACGCAATTTTGATGATTTGATGTTGTTTGCTGATGACAATGTTCAAAATCAAATTAGAAATAAATTTGCCATGCCGTCCGCTCCCCACAAAGTGTACGCCCAAAGCCAGCGTGTAGATGTCAAGATTAACAGCGTGTCTAAGATTGGCGATAACCTTATGCAAATCCGCTTTACCAAGATTGTAAGCCCTATGAATGGTGGTACTTATGACGCTATGAGTGGCAGACTAACACCTGAACCCCAAGAGAGCCGTCATATTGCGGTACTAGCTTATGATTATATCAATGTGCCAACAGTTGATGAGATACGGCTTGTTAATCCTTTTGGCTTTACTGTCAAAAGCTATGAAGTCAATGAAGACGGTGGATTTTAGGGGGTTATTGTGAAAAAACTAATTTTTTGTTTTGTCTTATTAACATCTATGCTATCAGCTCACGCCCAGCAGTCGCCAAGTTATACCGCTGATAGCCGAATGCAAGTATTTGATTATTGTACTGATGATGTGTTTGTTATTAAGACAAAAATAGGACATTCAAGCCTTATCCAGTTTGAAGATGGCGAAAATATCCATGATGACGGTGGTTTGGGTGTTGGTGAAGCTCGTGATTGGTCTATTGCAGTCAAGGGTAATAATGTGTTTTTTAAGCCGTTACAGCCGTCCGCTCCAACCAACATGATTATTGTAACCAATAAGCGTACTTATGCTTTTGCCTTACATAACACCATAGATGATGACATGACCTATGTTGCACGCTTTAAATACCCTGAAGACCCTATCAATGCTAAAAATACGCCTAAGCCCATACCGACAAGTTTTCAGCGTGTCAAGCAGGGCGATATTACCTACTTGATAGACGCAAAAATCAATACGGCTTATGTCAAGCGTGGCAATGCTGATATAACACCAACAGCCATGTGGGACAACGGTTTATTTACTTATATGCAGTATGACAACGCCAAAGAGTTACCAACTGTTTACAAAGTCATGCCTGACGGTACAGAAGCCTTGGTTAATACGCATATTGACAGCGATACCATGATTATTCATGAAGTTAATCGCCTGTATCGTGTCCGCCTTGGTGGGGCGGTGGCAGAGCTTGCCAACCAAAGACTACAAGATAATGGGTTTAATCATAGCGGTACTTCAATCCGTGGCGTGGTGCGGACAGAGCAATAGGGGGTAGATATGGGTTTATTTAGCAAAAAAGAGCCGAAAAAGATACTGGGCAGAGACGATACAGACGAGACCGAAAACAGCATTGAGCAGGTAGGCGAAGAAGACGCACAAATCAAAGATGATGTGCCAAGTGTCAATCAAGCTGGCAGAGACGGTGGCAATGCCAAGAATTTTAAGATAATGGCGGTGGCACTGGTGGGGATTATTATCATGCTAATTGGTTCTGCTATGGCAATAGGGCGTTATCAGCAATCCAAAGCCGACAAAAAAGCCCAAGAGACCGAACGCCAAGCCCAAGAGTAAAAAAATATGATAACCAGCGGTTCAAGGGTGGATATTGAAGCGGATAAGCAAGCCATGCAGTCTTTACCGCCCCCAGCGGATTTTAGCGACTTAGATAATGATGACGACATGGCAGATATGGTGGTTGCCCAGCCTGTGGTTACGCCAGCACCACAACCCCAACCACAACCTAGATATAACGACTATAACAGCCCTATGGTGGCAGGGCGTGATTATGCACCACCAGCACCCATACCAGCTCCACAGCCGATGATTATCTATGATGATAAAGATGATGACGAGCCGACAGCACCAGCCCCAACGCAGATTGTGCAGGTTGAGCATTCATCGGTCTTGGTTGATGTGTATGGTTCACGCACCGCCACAACAGCACGCCAAGAAACAGGCTTGGCAGGTAGTATGCGGTCATCAAATCTTGCCAATGGCACAGTAAACAGCCGTGGTGATGTGAGCATGATGTTATTACAAGGTACAACCATTCCTTGTGTGTTAAAAACAAGAGTGGATAGCACCTATCAAGGCTTTACCATTTGCCAAGTGGCAAAAGATGTTTATTCTGCCAATGGCAAGGTGCTACTTATTGAGCGTGGTTCTAGTGTCTTTGGCGAACAAAATATTCAAATGAGCCAAGGTAAAGCAAGGGTTGCGATACTGTGGGGCAAAATTGAAACACCAAAAAATATGTCTATCAACATAGACAGCCCAGCCACAGGACAGCTGGGTGAAATGGGCGTGGGAGCAAAAGTCAATAACCACTTTTGGAAACGTTTTGGCGGTGCAATCATGCTAAGCCTTATCCAAGATGCCATTTCTGCTGGTACAACACACTTAGAAAAGGATAAATCCAAGGCAGGGCAAACCACGATTGAAAACACGTCAAGCACTGCCGAGAGCATTGCAGAAAAAGCCCTTGAAAACACCATCAATATACCACCAACAGCAACCATCAACCAAGGCACGGTGATAAATATTATGGTGGCTCGTGATGTTGATTTTTCAAGTATCTATAGCCTAAGACGGCAGTAAGGTGTGTGATGTCTGATAATTTAATGAGCTTGGATAGAACAGCGTCATTGCGTGGTCTACTCATAAAAACTGGCATACAGCGGTTTTTGGACGATAAGGGCAATACAGAAATTGCCATAAATCGCCCTTTTGAACTGTGGACGGAAAACAGTCAAGGTTGGCAACGCTTTGAAATGCCAAATTTGAATTATGCCGTTTTGCTAAAAATCGCTAATACATTTGCCACTTTAAATAAACTAGAAATTAGCCCTAAAAACCCTATCTGTTCAGGAATTTTTCCTGATGAACAGCGTGGGCAAGTGGTTATACCGACAGCGTGCGAAAGGGGTACGGTTTCTATTACCATACGACAGCCAAGCCAAGACCGATTTACGCTAGGCGATTATGGCAAAACTGGGAGATTAAATCGCTGGATTGATAAATCAACATTTGCCACAGCCAATACAATTTTACCAAGTCATTTAAAGGATAAACTAGAAGCAGAAAGCAAAGAAATTGAGTATTTAAACAAATGGCTTGATATTCCTGATGATGTGCATTTGCAATTATCTGAATTACAAATGTTAAAAGCAAAAGCCGAAAGAGATACCCAAACTTTTATTGAGCTTGGTATTAAACATTACGCTAATTTTTGTTTGGTAGGGGCGACAGGTTCAGGTAAGACGACTTTTACAAAAGCAATTTGTGATTTAGTACCGCTTGATACTCGCATTATCACGATTGAAGATACGCCTGAATTGGATTTGCCATTACATTTAAATAGGGTGCATTTGTTTTATAAGGAAGTAACACCAAAACAGCTGTTAGCGTCTTGTATGCGTATGAAGCCTGACCGCATATTTTTAACGGAATTGCGTGGTGATGAAGCCTTTGATTATTTGGGTGCGTTAAATAATGGACACGGTGGTTCTATCACAACAGTACACGCCAACGATTGCCAAAGTGCTTATTATCGCATTGGAATGCTTGCCAAACAATCTGAAACTGGTAAAAATTTGGATATTGAAAATATTATGCGTGATGTTTACACAACCATTGATGTAATGATGTTTTTAAATAAAACTTATGTATCTGAAATTAGTTATGACCCTATCCGTAAATATCGCTTAATGCAAGGGAAAAAATTGTAATGTCTCAAAAGCAATCGGCTGGTAAAAATATTGCTTTAATGCTTATTCTCAATATATTTATTGTGATTGGGGCGGTGTTTTTAGCCAATTATATTTTTGTGGAATGGCAAAAAGTACCGTCCGAATATTATGGCTATAAGACGATTTATTTATATCATGAGCAATACGGACATATTGAAAAAGTAGCAACCGCTATTAAGGGTTCTATCTTAGGTGGTTTTGTAGCTTGGCTTATTGTTAATGTGGCGTTATTAGTGGCGTTATTTGCCAAGAAAAAGCGTGAATTACACGGCTCGGCTCGTTTCGCTAATGATATGGAAATACGCAAAACTGGATTTTTGCCCACGCCCCAAGAAGAAAAGAAATTAAAAGGTAAATTTCCAAGTGAACCGCCTGTAATTATTGGTAAACACAAGGGTAAATTTTTACAATTTTATGGCAATGAATTTATTTCTATTGGTGCTCCAACTCGTAGCGGTAAAGGTGTTTCTATTGTTATTCCCAATCTATTAACCTACCCTGATAGTATTGTGGTATTAGATATTAAAATGGAAAACTGGCTTTTAACGGCTGGCTTTCGTGCTAAATATCAAGATGTTTTCTTGTTTGCTCCAAAAGCCGAAGATAAGCGTTCTCACCGATATAACCCATTAGATTATATCAGTAGAGACGAAACAGAGCGAATGGCAGACATTCAAAATATTGCCACTATTTTTTATCCAACTGATGACCCCAAAGAAGCCTTTTGGCAAAATCAAGCACAGCGTATTTTTACAGGGATTGTGTTGTATATGCTAGAAACCCCTGAACGCCCCTGCTCTATGGCAGAGCTAATTAAACTTACAACGCCAACTGCTATGCCATTGCATGAGTGGATACCTGATGTTATCAACAAACGCAAAGAAGAAGAAAGGGAGCTATCTGTAGAGTGTATAGAAGCGATGATGGCATTTGTCAATGTAGATAGCGACAACACTCGCTCAAGCATTCTAGCAACACTGATGTCCCCATTAAATGTGTTTACAGACCCTATGGTGGCAACTGCAACCAGCAAATCTGACTTTCGTTTTGATGATGTTAGAAGAAAGAAAATGACTATTTACGTTGGCATTCAACCCAACGAATTAGAGCGTTTCTCAAAGTTGCTTAATGTATTTTTTAGCCAGCTTATCAATATCAATACAAGGATATTGCCTGAACATGACCCAAACCTAAAATATCAATGTTTGGTGTTGCTTGATGAGTTCACTTCGCTAGGCAGAGTAAATATTATCCAAAAATCCATTGCTTATATTGCTGGCTATAACGTTAGGCTTATGCCGATTTTTCAAAGTACCAGCCAAGTAGAAGACGCTTATGGGCGAGATGGGGCAAATGCGATTTTGTCAAATATTGCTTGCCAAGTTGAATTTACCCCCACCACCATAGAGCAAGCCGAGCATTTAAGTAAGCGTTTAGGTACACAGACGGTTAAGGGTAAATCTGTTAGCCGTAATCGTGGCAAGGGTGGCGGTGGTAGCGTCTCAACATCAGACCAATCAAGGGCGTTAATGCTTCCCCAAGAGCTTATGGAAATGGGCGATGAAGAAGAAATTATTCTTTTTAGACGCACCAAGCCCATTAAGTGTGAAAAAGCCTTTTATTATAGCAATCCACAAGTGTTTGGTAGTCGTATGCAAAGCCTATCACGCCCTGCAAAAGGCTTACCAATACCGCCCAAGTGCGAACCGCCAATTCTTGATGTGGTGGGAATGCTTAAGGTTATGCGTGGCATCGTGGGTAATGATGTAAAAACTTATAAAGAATTACAGCCTGTTGCCCATTACAAAAAACATCATGCTAAGTTTGTGGACTTACTGGGTGAAGCCTTTGGATTTAGCAAGGCAGAATTGGCAGAACTTGACGCATTAGAAGCCAAAGCCAAGGCAGATAAAGCCAGTCAATCAAATGTTATCAATGAAATCACCGCTGATGATGACATTATAGAATTTGATTTGTCAAATCCTGACGAATTTGAAAAAGAGTTTGTAGACGAATTTAACTTTTAATGGAGTAATCTTATGAGTAACTTTAAAACTGGCACGATAGCCGATGTTGGCTATGATGACTACAAAGGCAAACAAACCTTTTATCTTGTCTTACAAAATGAAAAGGGTGAAAACGCTGAGCCTATCCGTGGCAAAGGCTTGGAAGAAGCCTTTAATAAAGTTGGCGACTTGAAGAAAGGCGATACTGTAAATCTAAAAGATTTTGGTATTGATGAGACCACCAAAAAGCGAATGTGGGAAATAGAACGCCACGAGCCTTACCAAGATTTGCAAAACTCAATCAGTCAAGACAAAGAAAGAACGGTAGCCAAAGAAAAATCCCCTGATGAAGTCGTCCAAGAAGCACAGAACGCTTGGCAAGGCAAAACAGAGCGTAAGCCTGAAGAGTTTGAAAATTTGCCCAGTAGCATTAAAAATAACTATTATGCTATTACCAAAAACCGTTTTTTGCAAGACGAAAAAGTAAATTACTATGATAAGGACGATAAAGACCAAGTTAATATCGCTTTTGAAGACCGCAAAGACAGTTTAAATACATCACGCCAAGATGAAAAGACCATTAACGCCATGCTGGACATGGCGGAAAGCAAAAATTGGACAAAAATTCAGCTAAAAGGCACAGAAGAGTTTAAACAAAAAGCATGGCTTGAAGCATCATTGCGTGGTATTGAGACCAAGGGCTATACACCTAGTGAAAAAGACCAAGCTGAACTTATCGCCAAGCAAAAAGAGCGTACTCAAAACACAGTCATTGCCGAAGAAGTCAAAATCACAGATACCACACCACAAGGCGAAGCCAAGGACAACAAAGATAAGCTAGACCCCAAAGAGATAGCCAAAGAAATACCCCCTGTACGACCTATTGTCGCTGGTGCGTTTGTCGCTAAGGATACCAAGGGGACAGATGACAAGTTGCAAGAAAAATCTGCCCTGCAAATCAAAGCAGATATACGCCAAATTACCCAAAACGGCTATAAGAACGGCACAATTAGCAACCGTGATGACTTGGTTAAGCACTTATCAGAGCTTGGCTATACCATTAAAGAAAACGATAAATCTATTGTTGTTACGCCACAAGATAGCACTCAAAAGGTTAAACTCACCAATGAAATGTTTACCAAGGACTATGACGCTTTAAAAGACATTAAAGCGAAATTAGAGCCACAAGCCATGCAACAACAATATCCCAAGCTAAGTGATGAGAATATCGCTAAAGCGGTATTATGGAAAGAGATTATCTTAGATAGATACGAGACACCGCAAGCCCAACAAAAGGCATTACATAATTTACATAGTACATTGCCTGATGTGGCAAGCGGTAAAAAAGAATTACCGCCCATACCACAAAATGAAATTAAGCCTGATATTGAAGTTAGAACGCCTGATAATGGTGAGCAAAGCCGTTCACGTTAATTGTGAAAGCGTTTATCAATGGGCTAAAAAGTCTTAGGTTGGTAGACATTATATTGTCCTTTTTAGTCCATAGTGCTTTTTGTTTGGTTATATTATTTTTTCTTTTTGTCTTAATAACTTGATAATATGAAACTATATATCGCAGAAAAACCTGATGTCGCAAAAGCCATTTGTGCTGGGTTAGGGGGTGGCTTTATTAGAGATGACGGCTACTACAGACACCCTGTTAAGCCTGATGTTGTAACTTGGTGTTTTGGGCATATGCTTGCCCTAAAAGAACCTGATGAAATTGATGAAAAATACAAATATTGGATATGGACACATTGCCCATAGAGCCATTTTTACCAGCCCCACGCAAAATACCTAGCGACAAAAAAGCACAAGTAAAAATAATTGGCGAGCTTATCAAACAAGCCGATACCATCATTCACGCTGGCGACCCTGACGATGAAGGACAGTTGCTAGTTGATGGGTTGCTTCGTTATTTTGACAATAAGAAGCCAGTCATGCGTCTTTTAATCAATGACAATACTCCTGCCGTGGTGCAAAAAGCCCTTGCCAACATGAATTCCAATAGCCAATTTGAATATATGGGCTGGATTGCCGAGAGCCGAGCCATTGCAGACCAGTTATTTGGTTTTAATTTTACAAGGGCGTACAGTCTAAGCCAGCAAGCTAAAACAGGCAAAAAAGAGACTTGGCACATAGGGCGAGTACAGACCCCTATTCTAGGCTTAGTAGTGCGTAGAGACCAAGAAAATGCCAGCCATAAAAAGAGCTTTTATTATGTGATACAAGGCGATTTTGTATTTAATGGCGTGGCATTTACCGCCAAATACCAACCCAAGACAGAAGACCCTACAGATGATAAAGGGCGATTGATTGACAAGCAATTTGCTGACAATTTGGCTAATTTTTTGAGTGGTAAACCTGCCAAAATCTTTTTCGCCAATACCACACACAAAACAGAGCCAGCACCTTTGCCCTATAATCTGTTAAAGCTACAACAGGACGCAAGCCGTAAGTTTGGTTACAAGCCTGATGAAGTCATGAAAATCACGCAAACCCTGCGTGAAAAACATCAGCTTATTACTTATAACCGCTCCGATTGCCAATATTTATCTGATGAACAGTTTGCTGATGTGGGCGGTGTGTTATCCGCCATTGCTGGCACTTATGATTTAATGGCTGGGGCGTGTGGCAATGCTAATCCAAACTACAAAGGGCGTGTATTTAATAGCAGTAAGGTAACAGCACACCATGCGATTATCCCCACACAAACCGCTGGCAACTGGCAAGCCCTAAGTGAAGCCGAGCAAAATATTTACAAAATCATCGCAAGAAATTATATCGCCCAATTTTACCCACTCTATGAGTATGATGAAACCAAGATAACGCTTGATGTGATTGTAGATGGCGTGGCTTATCAATTCCATGCTACTGCAAGGATTGATACCGCTCTTGGCTGGAAAAAGCTCTATACCAATGATACTGACAATGAAGAAACCGCCCTACCTGATGATGTCTTGCAAGCAGATTTACGCACTCTAAAAGCCAGCGACACAGGACAATGCACAAAAGCCTATGCTAATGAGCATGAGACAAAACCGCCAGCTTTATACACTATGACTAGCCTACTTGGCGACTTAACCAAGGTTGCCAAGTATGTCAAAGACCCACACCTTGCCAAAATTTTAAAAGACAAGGACAAAGACAAGCAAGGCGAACATGGCGGTATTGGTACACCAGCGACACGCTCCGCCATCATTGATAATCTGTTTGAGCGTGGTTATTTGGCTTATAAGGGTAAATCCATCATCAGCACAGATAAGGGCAAAGCCTTATATGACCTGTTAGATGATATTATCCGTTATCCTGATATGACCGCTATTTGGCATGATGAACAAAAGAACATCAAAAATGAGCAAGATGTCTTTACTTTTATCCAAAAAATGCAAGCAAGCACTATCACGCCAACCATTAACACCCTAAAAGTGGGTTACATCAAGCCCACGCCCAAAGAAAAACCAAGTAGTCCCTGCCCTAAGTGCGGACGGCTTATGTATCTAAATGACGGTAAATTTGGCAAATATTGGGGGTGCAGTGGGTGGAATGACAGCCAAAACCCCTGCAATCACAAAATGAAAGATGATAATGGCACGCCAGTAGAAAAAGAGCAAAAGCCATTAACAGACTTTGATTGTAAAGCGTGTGGCTCAAAACTCATTCACAAAACTGGCATATATAAAAAGGGTAAAAATAAAGGCAAGCCTTATAGTTTCTTTGGTTGTTCTAATTTTCCCAAATGTAAGCAAAATTATGATGAAGTGGACGGTAAGCCAAAATTTGACTAATTTTTCTTTTTGTCTCAACCAACATAAGGATTAACACCATGACAAACACCCCTATCAACGCCCCCAAAGATGAATATGCACATCTAGCTTGGGAAGAACACCCTGATAACCCTGCTAATTATCCTGAAATGGCAGAGCAAGTACAGCAAAGACCCCTAAGCGATGATGAAATTAGCTGGAAAGAAGCCTATCTGACAGGGGCAGAAATGATGACCCAAAGCGAATTTGAAGCACTGGTAGACGATACAGACCGTCAAGACTAAGCACCGCAAGACTAAGCATAAGGATTGACGCATGAGCCAAAAATATGATGAACACATA
The DNA here is from genome assembly GCF_001679005.1 of Moraxella nonliquefaciens. Classification (GTDB taxonomy): domain Bacteria; phylum Pseudomonadota; class Gammaproteobacteria; order Pseudomonadales; family Moraxellaceae; genus Moraxella; species Moraxella nonliquefaciens. The sequence goes on from NZ_LXTW01000033.1 coordinate 17,395, forward strand.
CAAGTATTAGCCAATAAGCTAATTGAGCAAATCAAAGAAAACAAAGCCCCTTGGCAGAAGCCGTGGACTGGAGCAGAATTTTCTTTGCCAGTTAATCATCAAGGCACACCATATCAAGGCGTAAACAGTCTAAATTTAATGGTAGAAGCTCAATCAAAAGGCTACACCGATAACCGCTGGTTCACTTACAATAACGCCAAAGAGCAAGGCGGACAGGTTAAGCGTGGTGAAAAAGGCACGCTAATTATTGCGGTAATTACCACAGAACAGGTGGATAAGAAAGATGAGCAAGGCAACATCATCAAAGACGAAAATGGCAAGCCTATCAAAGAAACAGTACAGTTAGACCGCCCTATTATCAAGCAGTATTATGTATTTAATGCCGAGCAGATAAATGGCATACCGCCAAGAGAGCTACCGCCAAAGCTAGAAGAATGGGAACGCCACGCCAAAGCCGAAGAGATTATTAACAATATCCAAAATCAAGGCTTGACCATCGTTCATGAAGTTGGCGACAGGGCTTTTTATCGCCCAAGCCAAGACCAAATTACCATGCCTGAGCGTAGCCAGTTTGCAAGTGGTGATTTGTACTATGCCACGCTTTTACACGAAATCGGACACGCCACAGGACACGAAAGCCGTTTAAATCGTGATTTATCAGGTAGTTTTGGTAGTATCAGTTACGCCAAAGAAGAGCTAAGAGCAGAAATTGCGTCCATGATGATAGGACAAGAGTTGCAGATTGGACACGACCCTAGCCAACATCATGCTTATCTGCAAAGCTGGGTAAAAGTTCTTGAAGATGACCCAAAAGAGCTAGTAAGAGCCGTTAAAGACGCTGATGTTATCAAAAATTATGTGCTAGGACTGGGTAGAAATTACACGCCCATAAAAGCAGAGATTGACGAGACAAAAGAGCAAGTTGCCAAAAATCCAAACACCAATATCGCCCAAGAAAACACCCCAATCAATGTACCCTACAAACAAAAGAACGAAGCCAAAGCACTAGGAGCAAAATGGGACAGTAAAAATAAAACTTGGTATGTGCCTACTGGTGAAGATTTGGGTAAGTTTGGAAAGTGGTATTCACTTGAGCAGAGTTTACCAAATCAAAAGGAAATTCGCACAGCATGGGGTGATTTTCCACCAGTTATCAGTAATGGAAAATTAAGAGATTTATCAAATGAACCAGAATACCAAGAAGCCAAAAGCGGTAATTTTGAACAGTCTGTCAAACTTGTAGACAAACTGATTAAAGATGAAACGGTACAACATATCAAAGAAATAATAGGCGACAACAAACCCATTATTGTTCCTATTCTTTCAGAAGAAGCAAGTGGTAAAAATCGCATTCCCCAAGCCTATGCCTATGCTTTGGCAAATGAACTTAATTTACAAGTTACTGATGAGATTTTTCAAAGTAACACCGCCAAAAGAACAGGCAAGGGTATTTATCATCGCTATGTATCGCCCCCTGAATTTTCAGGTAATGTTCAGGCAGGTCAAGCCTACTTTATTGTAGATGACACTTTATCAGTAGGTGGTACGATAGCAACTTTAAAAGGATACATTGAAAACAATGGCGGAAAAGTCATTGGTTCGGCTGTTATGACGGCATACGAACAAAAAACAAGCATATCTATTAGTCAAAATATGTTAAAATCTATTGAGCAAAAAGATGGGCTAAATGAATATTGGCGTGAAGAATTTGGTTTTGGATTGGATAAACTAACCCAGCAAGAAGCTGGACATTTGAAAAAACCAACCCTAGAACAAATACAACAAAATATTCAAGAAGCACGTCAAAACTTATTAGATAACCAACGGAGCATTCCATATGATGAGACACACAAGCACAATGAGTTACAACAACGAGCAGTACATACGTCATTTGAGACTGACAGAACAGCAAATATCCGAACTCAAAGCCCACAACAGCAAGGGGGCGGAATTTTTCATGGCACATTACCAAGCCAAAAAACAACCCCAAAGAATGAAGTAACCCAAAACCGCACCTATCTTTATACGTCTTACAAAGACGCTGATGCCATGCAAGAGCTGAAAAAAGCTGGCGTTGTCAGTTTTGATATAAGGCATAAGGTTTGGTATCTCAAAGATGACACCCAAGCCGACAAGGTCAAGCAATGGACGCACCGCCCTTATGTGCCAACCCCTGAAGAAGCCTTTGTAAATCACTTAAAAGCCAGTGGAATTAATGTTACCGCAGGACACCCCATTATGGACGGTAGACCGCACCGCCTAAGCAATGATGGCTCAAATGACAAGAATGTCATGTACCAGTTTTATCCCAATCAAGGCGGTGTACCAGCAGGTCATATTACCAACTTTAGCCGTGGCGGTGTTGCTGAAAAATGGGTCTATCCAAAAGAGTATCTACATATCCAAAAGAACATTGAAGCGGTGGATATGGCAAAAGGACAAAAGCCGACACGCCAAAGCAACATCACCCTATCAGAGCCAAAGCCAATTACCCAAAAAGCCCCAACCGCTGAAGTTCTATCTGCCGAAAAACAGGCGTTACATGATAAGACCGCACAGCGTGTGGCTATGGCGTTCTCATTTGCCACCCTTGCGACAGCTCACGAGTATTTAAACAAAAAGCAGGTAACTGGTAATAATGTTGCTTATGTTGTGCCTGACAAGAGCCAACTACCACCACAATTTAGTAATGATATTGTCATTGGTAACACTTGGCAGGAAGCTAGGGATTTAAGAAATAATCACCCTGACAAAATGGTTCTGCAAAAAGGCAATCTGATGATACCCCAATTTAACGCACAAGGGGAATTAAGAGCTTTTGAGACTATCGGCTATCAAAGTGCCAAATATGCCCTAAAAAACGCTGATAAGCAAGGTTTATCTTTAGCTTTAGGTCAAGTTAAAAATGGCGAGCCAATTATTGTCGCTGAAGGCTATGCAACAGGGGCAACCCTACATGAACACACCAACAAAGCCGTGGTTGTGGCATTTGGTAAGGGCGGATTGCTAGAAGTCTCTAAGCAACTAAGAGAACATTGTCCTGATAGTAAAATTTATATCGGTGCTGATAACGACCACCAAAAGCCCCTTGAACTCAACCCCAGCACAGGTAAACCCAAAGAAAATACAGGGCTTGTCAATGCTCAAAAAGTCGCTGATAGCGTGCCAAATGTGCATATCTTGATACCGCAGTTTGACGCTCACGATAAAGGCAAGGATTGGAATGATGTGTATGTAGATAAGGGCATTGATGAGTTTAAAAGACAAATCAGAGCCGAGTTAGACCGCATTAACTCCAAAGGGCAAACACAATCTCATGAAGCGATAAACCAAGAAAAAGCAGGTCAAGAAGTAGTGCAAGCCGTGCAAGAACACATAGCACAACCCAAAGACCCACTAGATATTGATGTTATTAAGCAAAGCTACCCCACCATATCAGATAATAACATCAAGTCTGTTCAGGCTTGGAAAGAGTTTATTGCCAGCTTTGAGAGCCAAGAAGTCAGAGATAATCTCACGCAAAGACTGGAAAACAAATTGCCAGACCTAGCTAATGGCGAACAGTTGCCAACACCGCAAGATATGGGAAAGCAGGTTGACCGCTAATTTTCTTTTGTCTTATCAATCTTTGATATGTTTTACATAACGCTTGATTGTTGGTAAAGATACATTAAAGTGTGTAGCAAGTGTAGACATTGTAATTTTTTTGTAGTTATCAACAGAGCTGTTTTTTTGTGCCAATAATGCCTTAAGTTCGCTTATTTGGGCGTTGCTTAAGGCTGGTTTTCTACCCTTGTACTTGCCCTTAGCTTTTGCCTTGGCGATACCTTCTCTTTGTGCTTCACGGATTAAAGAGCGGTTAAACTGGGCGATTGCCCCAAAAATATGCAAAATTAGCATATCCATAGGATTGTTGTTTACGCCGTCAAGCGTGATGTTTTCTTGTAGTGATTTAAAAATCACGCCCTTTTGGTTAAGCTGGTTGATAATATCAAGTAAATCATCAAAATTGCGAGCCAAGCGGTCTAAGCTATGCACATAGACAATATCGCCCTGACGAACGTATTCAATCATGCGTTGCAACTCTGGTCTGTCTTTGGTGCTTCCAGTCATTTTATCAATAAATACTTTGTCCAAGTTTAGGTTATCAAGCTGTCTTTCGGTGTTTTGGTCTACACTTGATACCCTAATATAGCCAACGGATTGACCTTTACTGATAATCTTTGAATGATTTTCATTATCCATATAACTGCCTTTGCTTGGTATCAGAAGTTGATAGTATAAGATGGTAGTATCAAAATTTCAATATAATTCTATTGATACCAATTTTTTCTGTACTATATTAGTGTCATTAGGGTGTACTCTATTGAAAAATAAAAATTATTTATAATGTGTGATATAATGCAAAAAATAAACATGCTACCATCAATTTAACGATATTTAAGAGGAAATTTTATGAGCAGTATCAAAATAGACACCAAAAAACTGAGTGAAAATTTCTTTACAATGCACTGTGAAAACTTTTCACAGGGCGGGGAAATTATTTTACATAGCAAAGATGGTAGCTCCAAAAAGATTACCAGCTATGACGACATAGCCCAATCATTTCCGCACCTATCAGATGATTTTAAAAATCAAGTCATTGAAAAATTACAAATCAACAATTAATAAAAAATTAAATGAAAAAACCAACAATCATTTTCATTGGTGGCATAAATGGGGCTGGAAAAAGTTCTATTCGTGATAAACAGCTAAATATTGATGAAAATTCCATTAATATAGACCCTGATAAAATATCCAAGCAGTTTAAAATAAACGGCATTGGCACTAACGTATCTAATATGCAAGGCGGTAAAGAAGCCATTCGTATTTTTGAGCAAGCAATAAAAGATGGAAAAGATATTGTTTTTGAAACAACTCTAAGTGGTAATAGTGTATTCAAAAGATTTGATAAAGCTCAACAAAATGGCTATAAAATTGATGTCCTTTATATGGGACTAAATTCAGTTAATAAACACATTGATAGAGTTGCTCATCGTGTTAGTGTGGGCGGTCATCATATAGACACTACAACCATTTGTAAACGCTTTGATTTAAGAGATGAAAATTTAGAAAAGGCATTTTTAAGGTCAGACAATTTTATACTATTTGACAATTCTTATGAAGAGCCAAAGTTATCACTTGAATATAATAAAGATAGAAATTCTATTTATTTATTAACTGATGAGAAATGGGTCGTCAATATTGCTAAGAAATTATCCCAAAAACACGATATACAAATGATATCAATTACAGAAGAGCAGAAAAATAAATTAGATGAATTATTAGCAAAACTCTCAATAGAACAAATCAAAAAAGACCACCCAACCATATCCGATAATAACGCAAAAGTCATAGAGTTATTTATTAACACTCAATTAGCAAAATACCATGACAAACCAAACGCCCAACAAGCAATTTTAGAACAAATCCAAAGCAAACTGCCTGACATCGCCAGTGGTAAAATTAGTCTACCTGATTTGCCAAATCAAGATAAGGGCAAAGGACGCTAACACCCCCTACCCTTATCTTTGACCACCCTACTCTCAACCAATTTTTTAATTTCTGCCTTTAACTTAGCTTGGTCGCTGGGCAGATTATCAGCATAAGCCTGATACTGTTTGGCAATGTCTTTGTGTGTGGCTTGTATCGTCTTTAATTGGCTGGCGGTTGGTTTTTTATCGCCCTGTTTTATCCCTATTCGCTCATCTTTGTGTATCACGCCTTGGCGTTTATTATCTTTGTATTTAAACTGGTGTATCCGCCTTGTAGCTGTGGCTTCTATGCCCTGCTCTTTTAATTTAGCCACAAATGCCACTCGGTAATTGTGTAAATCCTGCTTGCGTGGATTGAGACGCTCCCCCTTGTCATTGGTGGCGTTTAACAATACATGAACATGGGGGCTGTCTGTATCTAAATGCTGTGCCATGAAGAATTTATGACCGTCAAACTCTTCTTTAACAAGGTTTTTTACCGCCGTTTTCATCGCAATGGGGTTTGTACCATTGGGCATGGAGAATACAAAATGAAAGGCTTCACGCCTTGAACCAGTTTCGTGTTTGTCGTGCATGCCCATTGCCAGCCAAGCACCCAACAGCTCTTTTTGTTCATTTTTACCCTTGTATTTATTACCATCTTGGTCTTCTATTTCAACTTTGCCATTGCGACCGATATAATCAGCATGAGCTTGGGCCTTATTAGCCCCTTTTGATGAGCCACTGATTTTAACCACAACTTGCGGTAATTTTTTATTAACGCCCTTGATTACATTTAAAGCAGTCTTTTTGGCATTATAATTTGGTCTAACAGCACTAAAAGATGGCATACCACCACTACTTGCTGATTTTTTGGTTTTTTTAGGTGTACCAGCAAACCAATAATCAGGGTCATCATATATTTTTGCCATAAAAACCGTCCAATAAAATTAATAAATATCCGTGCTATATTTTAACAAATCTTGCACAACTTTTATATGATTTTGAATTTGATTATATAACTGGTTGATTGGTAATTCCACCATATCGCCAGCATTATTTGCTTTGGCTATTTGATTGATATTTACACCAATCTTATATAATTCATAATTTGATTTTTTCAAAACTTCTATCTCACTCCCAAGCAGTCTTTTTTGTGAATACAAATGCTCCAATATTAATGCTATGGTATAATATTGGATAGAACTGTTGCTGTTATTTGCAAGTTTTTCTAAATACTCATAGTCATAAATCAGAAGTGATATTTGTAATCTTTTCTTATCAACAGATATTTTCTTTCTTGATAATGTTTGGGCTAATTGGTGGTCTTTTTGCAACTTAGCTTCTTGTATCTGCTGATTGCGATTTTGGATTTTCTGTTGATGTTTTTCTATATAAATTTTTTTATTTTTTATGGCTTGAATTCTTAATTCATCTTGTAAATTTTTGTCAGAAAAATCATTTTGATTTTGGGTGGCTTCTGCACACATTGCCTTATCAATAAGTGCCAAAATTGCTTTGGTGCGTGATGACGAACCAAGCTCACTTTGAGCATAGCGATACAAAAAATCTTTGTGGTCTTGGGTCAGACCATTTAAAAGGAAAGAGTACGAACTGGACATAAACACCCCACAAAAACACAACCAACCAGCCAACATTATAGCACAAAAATATATATTTTTAACGGCGTTAGCCTATCCTGCACTAGAAAAAACAAACAAAAAATTCGCTTGGTTGAACCTTGATTGCTTGGGTTTGGTGGTGCAGACGCACCCAAAGACACCCTAGATATTGAGCTGTGGGGTAATTTTAGTTGTTTTGGTTGAAAATGTTTGAAATTTTGAAAAAATTTAATTGAAAATAATTGAAAATGTTTGAAGTTAGGTATATAATAATTGAAAATGTTTGAAATTATTTGAAAACTAGTGTAAAATAACCGAAATTTTACTAAGGGGGCTACTATGTATGGCTAGACCACGATTAACCAAAGAAGCTATAGCTTTCATTATCGAGCGTAGAGATGACCCAACCACTATCTACACTTTGCAAGATATAGCAGATATGATTGATGAGCGATTTGGTATTAAAGTATCATTTCAGGCAGTTGCTCGCAATTATCATAAATACAAAGATGATAAAAGCATTCATCAATCCAAAGAACCAACCAAAACAGAAGTCAAAGAAAGACCTGTTTTTAAATCTAAAAAAACAGTTGCTACTTTATCTGAACCATTATTTGAAAGAGATGAAGAAGTGGACTTAAAAAACCTTTTTGATAAAGCGGAGTAATTTATGAGTTACCCATTAGACAATAGCATTCATTTTGTAATGCAAAGCAAAGGCGGAGTTGGTAAAAGTGTTGTTAGCTCTTTAATGTCTCAATATCTATTAAAAAATGTTGATAATGTTTCTTTGATTGATATTGACCCTAGCAATAAAACACTAGCTTCTTTTAAGGGGTTAAATGTCAAACAAATTGACATCATAAAAGATGATGAAAATATTGTAGACCAGTCTAAATTTGATGGATTTTTACAGCAGTTTTTAGAGAGTGAAAATGCAACATTTTTGGTTGATACTGGTTCAGGCGAATATTTACCTTTTAATAATTATCTATCCATTATGGGTATTCCAAACATCATACAAGAATTTGGAAAACATATCTATATTCATGTGCCAATAAATTATGGACAAGCAGAAGATGATACTAAAAAGTGTCTGTTAAAACTTGCTGAAAGTTACCCTAATGTTAGTATTATTGTTTGGGAAAATGAATATTTTGGTAAACCTAGTGTAGATTTTGTGGCAACAAAAGCCTATAAATCCATAGACAATATTATTGGCGTAGTAAAATTAAATAAGCTAAACGCTGATACCTTTGAAAAAGATTTTAAAGAAATGCTAAAAAGCGGTATGACTTTTGATGATGTTAGGGCTGATGAAAAGACTTTTCAGTTTTTTAGCAAAACTCGCCTAAATCGCATTGAGCAAGATGTTAATACACAGATTGACAATGTGTTCAATACCGAAGACTAGGTTTTGATGTTTTCTTGTGGTGGCAATGTTGTTGCGTTGTCGCCACTTGACTAAGGATTTGTATGACAGACAGCAACGACGAAACCAGTAAAATATCCCAAGAGCTGATACAGCATATTTTTGAAAAGACCAGCACCAAGGTTACACCCAATGACCCTGCCATTGAGACCATGACGGCATTGGTGGCAATGCTTGATAAGAAGTATGCGGACTTTGAGAGTATGCTAATGGCTATCACACATAATTACACCGAAAAAATGCGTGTAGAGCTGGACAGTGCCATAGCTGGCATAGAAGCACAGCTAGACGGTGCGAATATGTACTATGTCGGCAACAGTGAAAATCATGAAAGAAACTTAAGCGAAGCATTCCAAAAAGCCATAGAAGCCTTTGATGAGAAGAATAAGGACTTAAATTTTATTTTAAACAAAATCCAAGCGGACTATGACAAAGCCAGCGATGAACGTTTTGAAAGACAAATAGAAAAGTTACAAGCATTACACCAAGAGCAGTTAAAACACCAAAGCAAGCAAGATACCAAAAAGCAACGTGAAGTACTATTTGCGGTCGCTGGGTTTGTGGCTGGATTGGTGGTGTGCTTGCTAGTCTTGTTTATTGTGAAGTAGGTTTTAATTTTTCTTTTGTCTTACTAACAAATAAACGCCCAATAGGGCGTTTAAATATTTACAAAATACATCAATCATCTAATGACATAAGGCTAATTTTTCTGTATTTCTTATATTTATCAATATCCATGAGTTTAAACCATTGTTTTATCTTTTTTAAAACAAATTCGTAGTATTTTTGGTTTTGCTCTTCTTCAGTATCAAATTGAGTTTGTATGTCAATCTAAAAATTTCAAGTTAAGCCGTTGCAATTCATGCAACCGCTCAAACTTGTATCGCTCCATCTCAAATACCCCTCTAAAATCCCCTTGCTCAAATCGTATTTTTTGCAAACCTGATAAATACTTTGCAACGATGTTGTTGGCAATGTAAGCGTTAATCAGTCCATCACTTGCCAAAATCTGCTCAAATTGTCGCTTTGCAAGCTCTAACCGCTCTTTGTCCTGTTGCTCCTGTGCCAATCGTTCGGCTTTTTCACGCTGTTTGCGTTCCTGCTCGCTCTGCTCGGCTTGTCTGTGCTGTTCTAAGGCTTTTTTAATCAAGTTTTGGCGGTGTTGCTCTGTCGCTCCGATTTGGTCAGCATAGGCGTTCTTTTGGGCGATGATTTCTCGTTCTTTGTCGGTTAGGTTGTCAAAAATATCAGGGGTTTTTGGGTCTCGTTCTTGTTCTTGTGTCTTTAATTTTTTAGGCTTGGATTTTTGTTTGACTGTGAAAGTGAAGCCAACAATTTTACGCCCATTCTTATGTTGTTTATAGGATAAATTGATTTCGGTTTTTTCGTTGATTTCTGCTACTGACTTATCTAGTACTTTACGCTTAAATAATTCCATTCTTTGATATTCATCATCAAAAACACCTAATCTATCTCTAAGTTGTTCTAAACCGATTTGATTGGTTTTGCCATTACTTTTCCAAGCGATGACGATTTCATAAAGGCGTATGGCGTATTTACTGTTTAGACCTGCTACTTGCTCTAAATTATAACTAGTAAAGTGGCGTTCAAGCATTGTAATAAGTGGCACAACGCTAGGGGCAAAAGTAATATCTATGGCAGTTGTTTTGTCATTATAGGCGATTTCAGATACCCAACGGCTTGTTGCTACCCTTACTCCCTTTTCCTGCTGTTCGGTATAGGTAAATTGGCGTTCAAATAAGGTCTTGCAAGCTTTTTTTATATTCTCATACACGCTACGCCCCTGTAAGCTGTATGTATCTATGTAGTCGGATACGCTGATTTTGAGCTTAGTTGTGGCAGTCAGCTCTTCCCCTACTCGCCTTGACTGAGCAATAGCAAGTAAAATCAAGCGTTGCTCAATCAAATCAAGATGGTAACTGGCGCTAATCAAGGCATTATCCTTGATGATAAGATTTTTTGACATATAGTATAGCACCTAAAATAAATTTTTTCCACATAATAACACCTAAATTATTATAGGTGTTATTATACCAAAATAAAATAAGGTGTCAATAGTCCCTTAAAAGGTGCTATATCGTCCCTTAAAAGGTGCTATATCGTCCCTTAAAAGGTGCTATATCGTCCCTTAAAAGGTGCTATATAAACTCTACAACCCTTTATTTTCAAGGCTTTGCGGGGGGTCTAAAACTATTAAAACTTATTAAAATTAATAAAAAAGAAAAATCGCAAAAAACCTGTGGATAACTCAATTTTTTTGCTATGCGATTTTGCTTGTTTTTTTGTTTTAGTTTTATTAAAAAGACAAAAGAAATAAGAACTACTTTTGTTTTTTGTAGTATAAAGGTGCATAAAGGTAGTGAAACAAGTATTCTCCTATCTCTACTTTCAAGGCTTTGCGACCCCCTAAAAAACTTTAAAAAACAAAAAAACGCTCCACTTCGTTTCGCTCTTTTTCTGGTCTTATTTTTATCGCTTAATCATGGTTTTTGTGGTATAATCGTTTACTCATTTTGTTTTAGATAGATAACAATGAAAAACGTACTCTTAGCTACTTTGCTGTTTGTTGGTACAGTTGGATTAACTGCTTGTGGAACTTTGACTGGAATTCCCAGCCATGGCGGTGGCAAGCGTTTTGCCGTAGAGCAAGAACTAGTTGCTGCTTCTGCCCGTGCTGCAGCTAAAGAAATGGATTTATCTGCATTGCAAGGTCGCAAGGTCGCTTTGTATATTTCTACAATGGGCGATCAAGGTTCTGGCAACATATCAGGAGGTAGGTATTCCATTGATGCTTTGATTCGTGGTGAGTACTTGAACACCTCAAAGAATATTACAGATTATAGCTACCCTCGTTACATAACAACAGCCAACACTAATGCTGGATCTCTCTCAAGTGTTACTTCTTCCCAATCCATTCTAAATGCACCAAGCCAAGCCATTAATCACAGCAAAGGTGATACAGGAAAGGCTACTGTTGGTCTATCAGCTCAGGGAATGGGAAATTATCAAAATGAAACGTTGGTTTCTAACCCAAGAGATGTTTCATATTTACAAAATCTTATTCAGTCCTTATTTTTCTTAAGAGGTATAGAAATTGTATCACCAGATTATGCCGATGTAGATATGTTTATTGCCGTTGACGTTTTTGGAACTATTAGGAGTCGGACGGAGCTACATCTTCACAATAAAGAAACTCTTCAGGCATTGACAAAATTGGAGTATTTTGCGGTAGATAGAAATACTAGACAGTTACTCATTAAACCAACAACAAGCAGTTTTGAAAGCCAATATCAAGAAAAATATGCTTTATGGATGGGTCCTTACCAAAAACAAAAAACATTGCAAAAAAGTGATGGGCTGCTTGTGGATTTTTCTGACATCACGCCTTATCAGAAAGATAATTCACCTAATAAACCAACCTTTCAAAACCAATTAAATGATGATAAAAACCCTGAAGGTATAAGAACATCAGAAATTCTTAAAAAAAGACAGCAAGGTGTTCAATAGAAAATACGGTGAAAAATAATTATTTACGGTATTTAAACAATTTATGGAAGCAATGTTATGATTAATATTAAACTAAAAAAATATATATTTATTATTTTTGCTTTCATCTTGTCTTTAATTTTTTCATCAGTCGGTTATGCTAATATAGCAACAGATCCATTTATCACTAAAAATACAGATAAAAATACTTTTGAGCCAGGAGGAAGAAACCATCTATTTGGATCTGGTCGAGGCGTAGTTTCTGATAGAACTGGAGATATTTCTGTTGTTCCTACTGGCAACTTGCAAATAGGGAATTTGCAAATAGAGCAAGCTTTAATACAAGGACAATACGGCTATAAAACAAAATTTTCAGGTCATGGTCATGAAGTGCACGCACCTTTTAGTAACAGTAATAGTCGTAATAAATCTGAAGAGCAAGGGCAGGCATTAATTGGCTTTACTAGCTATCAAATGGATTGGCAGGGTGTCGAAGTTCATCCAAGTGATGGTTATGATGGACCGCAAGGTGGCGGATATCCAAAACCAACAGGTGCAAGAGATGAGTATTCTTACAATGTCAATGGTTCGGCAATTAGTGTTAACATTGGTTTTGATGACAATCGATCGACACAAGATCGGTTAGAAGATCGCACTAAAGCTTTTGAGAACGCTTGGGGAAATGCTAAAAATTCTTACGATACCGCCACAACGAATAACCCTGAACTAAACAGACTGGGTAATATATCCAAAGCAATTTCAGCTTCGGTTTTAGGGATTGGCGGTCTTATTAATAGTCCCTTGGAAGCATTAGGTGCTTCTGACACATCTTAGGGTATTGGCTTGGCTCGTGATCTGATTGCTTTGAAGTCATGCGATAACTACCGCATGACAGTCAAATGAATGTTGCCTCGGGACTACAAAGTGCTAATAATCTTCATCAAGGTTATCAAAACTGGAAAAAAGAAAACCCAAACGCGGCCGCAGCTGTTAATGCAGTAACTGGTGTTGCCGAACAGGTTGTTAGGGGTAAAGGGGATAAGTTAGATGCTGTCAGTTCTAAAGATATCAGAAAAGACATCGGAAATAAAATCTTCAAAGAATCAAGAAAAGAGATGTTACAGCAAAATAATGGTCTATGTGAATATTGTCAAAACAGGGTAGCCACTCAAGGCGATCATATTATCCCAGCAAACCAATTTGCTAAAGATGTTAATGACAATAAAAAAACGCTAGACGAAGCAAGAAGAGAAGCCAATAGTCGCGAAAATATCGTTGGATCTTGTGGTGGAAAAGATGGTTGCAATCAAATAAAAGGTGCTAGAGAATTATCATCAACACCAGGTAAAGGAAAATTTGTTCCAAGCAATCCAACGGATAAAATTAAAGATATTATCAATAAAAGTGAACAACAATGAATCAAGTACATCAATTTATTAGTTACTGTTTGGAAAATCCCTACGCAACCCAAAATTATATAGACAAAACATATACTTTTGAAGATGTGGATATTAAAATCGGCATCGGCATCATAAAACTCAATACCCCAGATGCAGATTTTTATATGGTGTTTTCTTGCCCTGGTGAGAAAAGTAAAAACATTTTCTTTGCAGTTAGTGAGGATACATTTGATACCGCTGCTTTATGTGTGGCTTATTGTGAGTGGTATGGTTATGGTCATAAAGCTTATATAGAAGAATATATTCATTTTAAGCAAGTCTTTATTCCAGAACTTGAACATTTGCATGGGATATTGCTTTCTACTACCAAACAATCACCTGTTTTGAACATATATCCAGAAGTGATAACTTTTGACAATAAAGAATACAACACTCTTTTTTGCATTCCCTGTTCAGCAAAAGATCATGACATATTAAGCCAGCTTGGATTTTTTGGTGCTTTGGATTATTTTTTTGAACATGGGAAGGACTTGACGGATTTTAAAAACCCTTTAAAATATCTAAATGTCAGTAATTATAACAAAGAAGTTGTAGCTACACCAACACATACCTTCATTGACTTTTGTCGTTTAAATGAGTATGCAGCAGAAGATTACTGGGATTTTACATACACAATCAACCAATTAAAAATAAATATCGGCATTATAAAGCTCAATATCCCAGATGCAGATTATTACATGGTATTTTCTTGCCCTGATGAGAAAAGCAAGAATGTATTTTTTGCAGTCAGTAAAGATACATTTGATACCGCTGCTTTATGTGTGGCTTATTGTGAGTGGTGCGGTCGCGATTATAAAACTTACCACGCAGATGAATATATCAACTTTAAACAATTCTTTATTCCAGAACTTGAACATTTGCATGGGATATTGTTTTCTATCACATGGCAGTTGCCTGTTTTAACAACATATCCAGCAGTAATGACCTTCGATAACAAAAGATACAACACTCTTTTTTGCATTCCCTGTTCATCAAAAGATCATGAGATATTGAGCAAACTTGGGTTTTTTGATGCTTTGGATTATTTTCGTGAGCATGGAAAAGATTTAACGGATTTTGACAATCTATGATAGCTAATTATATGCCAAACATGCGGAGCCATTCAAATTAGTGGAACAAAAACAGCTCCTTCTCCACAACATACACCTTCCTTATCAGAACACTATTATGACCACGGTGGACATGCAATGACTCCAGAAGAAAGAAAAAATTATGCAAAAAATGAAGGTATAAAGGGCACGCAATGCCTTACATGTCAAAGAAGGGAGGGCGGGGTACAGTCTAGTTACTCAAAATACAAGGCAAAGGAACATGGATTTAAATAAAACTCTAACCCATCTAAAGACCTATTGGCAAGAGGCTGATATTTCAGAACACTCATGGTTTGTAGGGCGAATTTTAAATGAGATGCCAAATTTTAAAGTGTACTGTGTAAAGCCTAAAAGTAAAAATATTTATCTATATGTCAGCCATGGAATTTCAGACAGTTTTAATAGTGAATTTTTTTTATCAGTCCACAAAAATCAGAAAAACTTATTGAAAATTTAGCCATGTTGGCTTCTTTTTCTTTAAAATATCCAAAAGAATTTCAAATAGGCAATGTAATTGATATTGGTCAGCCATGGATAAAAAACTCTTCCATGAAACTTATCTTAATTAGTCTACCTTACCCATATGGTCAATCATTTGAATATGATGGCAATGGTGTTCGTTATTTGTGGTTATTGCCTATACATCAGAATGAATATGATTTTTTACTAAAAAATGGGGCAGACGCATTGGAAAATTTATTTGACATAAATGAGATAAATTATCTTGATATTAATAGGAAATCTGTTATAAATGAGTGATAAACTATGACAATGTTGCAAAAATAACCGTGCATACTTGCACCAAAGACAACAAGAGCGGAACAACAAAAAGCCCTAGCAGGTAGCAAGGGCTTTGGGTTTGGGCGGTAGGTTAGCAGTTAGCCGAAAATTTCACTATGGCTATCCAAGTAGTGCAGTTCTACCACATCATCAACGATTTTGTAGATTAAAACCAAATCAGGCTTGATATGACAATCCCGCAAACCTGATTTGTCGCCTTTGAGTGGGTGGTCTTGGTACTTTTCAGGGACTGGTAAGCCGTTCAAAAGGCAGTTTGAAACTTCCGTCCACGCTTCGCCAACCAACGCCAAATAATGCTTTTTCAAATCACGCTTAAAAGATTTTGCCATATCAAATTTGCGTTTAGCCACGAGCAATCTCCGCCATTGCTTGATTGAGTTCATCTAGGCTTTCAAAGCGTTCAAACTCTCCATTGGCAAATTCTTGTTCGGTTTGGCGTAACCGTGTTACCGCTTTGGGGGTCAAAACTTGATTATCCGCCCAATCAAACGATAACGGCACTTTACCAGTCTGTGCAATCTGATTGAAAAACATTCTTACAGCTTGGCTTGGCGTTAGTCCGTACTGCTCCAAAACAGGGTAAGCACGTCCACGCAGATTGTTATCAAGTCGCATGTTGAAGTTAGTGTAATCCATAATATACTCCTAAATTAAATTACATTTCAATTATAACACATTTACAATGAAAAGTGTTTGTATGTCAATCCAAAAATTTCAAATTAAGCCGTTGCCATTCATGCAACTGCTCAAACTTGTATCGCTCCATCTCAAATACCCCTCTAAAATCCCCTTGCTCAAATCGTATTTTTTGCAAACCTGATAAATACTTTGCAACGATGTTGTTGGCAATGTAAGCGTTAATCAGTCCATCACTTGCCAAAATCTGCTCAAATTGTCGCTTTGCAAGCTCTAACCGCTCTTTGTCCTGTTGCTCCTGTGCCAATCGTTCGGCTTTTTCACGCTGTTTGCGTTCTTGCTCGCTCCGCTCGGCTTGTCTGTGTTGTTCTAAGGCTTTTTTAATCAAGTTTTGACGGTGTAACTCTGTCGCTCCAATTTGGTCGGCATAGGCATTCTTTTGGGCGATGATTTCTCGTTCTTTATCGGTTAGGTTGTCAAAAATATCAGGGGTTTTTGGGTCTCGTTCGGTGTTTTCCTTTGTCTTTTTAACTTTTTCTTTCAGCTCAAAAGTAAACTTTACCGCCACAAATTTACGCCCTTTCTTGATGAGTTCATACTTGGCTTTTAGTGGTGATTTTTCGTTAATTTCTTTAATGGCAACATCAATTACATTAACTCTTAAATCTTTGGTTGCAGAGTACTTATCAAGCAACATCAACATAAAACGCAAATCATAAAAATCAATCTGTGTCCAACCCTTGCCAGTCTCTTTGTTTAGGTACTGCATAAATAGTTGATAGATACGATAGCTATAAATACTGCCAAATTCCGCCACATCAGATAGTAAAAATTGGGTAAAACTTGCCTTTAAGTCGCTTAGTAGTGGGATAACTTTTTCGTGAAAAACAACCCTAGCGACAATATTATCATCTGCTTTATGGGTAGGTAAGGCATCTATCAAGTTATACATTTTAAGGGCGTTAATATACTTTTTATAATCCGATGGATTGGGGTATTTCTCTCTTAACTTCTGTTCTGCGTTGCGGTCATAGCGTAATACTTCTGACAACCAATGAAATTCTTTTACACCCTCTGGAGTATTAACAAATAAACTTTTTTTCATTAGTTCTCTTGTTGCTTGGCGTATCTCTTTGGCAACATTATCAGGGTTTGCACCAAGCTCTATAAAATCATCACGAGTAATGTAAAATGGTGTTTTAGGGTCTAAAGGCTCTCTAATTGGGTTCTTTGGGTCATACTTTGGCATTTGTTTTAACGCACAGTAAATCAAGCGTTGTTCATTAACGCTTAGATTGTAAGCCGATGTTACTATGGAATTATCCATTGTAATTAAGTCATTACTCATAGCCGTCTTTTTCTCATAGTTGATAAAGTAGGAGTTAATTATACCTCTCCTTAAAGGAGTTGTAAATACTCTCCTATTTAACCGTCTTTTCCTCCTATTTAACCGTCTTTTCCTCCTATTTAACCGTCTTTTCCTCCTATTTAACCGTCTTTTCCTCCTATTTAACCGTCTTTTCCTCCTATTTAACTCTCGCAAACCCTTACCACACAAGGCTTGCAAGGGGGTCTAAAAACCTTTAAAAACCTTTAAAAACCTTTAAAAACCGCACTCCGAAAAAAAACCTGTGGATAACTTTGATTTTCACCACTTAACACCACCGTATTTTTCTTTTTGTTTTTAAAATTTTTTTTCTTTTTGTTTTTAAAAAATCTAGTACAATGTTACACCACAATAACCAGCTACAGGAGTAACCTTGACTAAGAGAGCCAAACCAACATACAAGAATATTTCGGTGAACATACCCACTGAATTAAGTGAACGTTTAGAAAGCCTTGCTAAACAGACAGCAAGACCAAAAACGTTTTACATTCGTGAATGTCTTAGAAAATACCTAACGGAGCTAGAGCTTAGATACCAAGACCACACAACCAATGAGTAATTTTTTGTAAAAACTCTTGTTTTTAGTTTTGATTTAGTGTATATATCTATGATATAAATATTTATTATTTTTTGAATAAGAGCTATAAAATGCTTGAAATATTAACTAAAGTCGCTAGACTTGCACAGCACAGCACAGCACA
>NZ_LXTW01000034.1 GCF_001679005.1 Moraxella nonliquefaciens
TCGCAGGTTTACGGCGGTGGGGATAAAAAAGCATTCAATTTTGAAACACTGTCCAAATCTTACTTTTGGGTATGTTTCATTGATGAATGCTTTTTGTGGCAAAATACCAATGGGCTTTTACATGCGATTAGTATTTACGTACGGTACGTGCTTGCTCACGCCATACTTTTTTCTTGTAACGCTTGACCGCAGCGGCTTTTTTACGCTTACGCTCTTGGGTTGGTTTTTCGTAGAATTCTTTTTTGCGTACATCAGCCAAAACGCCTGCTTTTTCACAAGCACGTTTAAAGCGACGAATGGCAATGTCAACAGGTTCGTTTTCTTTGACCTTTACAGAAGGCATGGGTTACTCCGATTATCAAGACAGCTAAGGCATCAATTTGGCTGTATGTTATAATTAGCTGGTACGGTCTTGGCGTAGGCATCAGCTCAAATTGGAACAAGGTGTTTTTACAAAACCTGCCGATTATAACAAATATCCACCGTAAATACAAGCGTTCATGTCTTAATTTTCTTAAATAACACCACCCCCATCAGGGCAACACAACCAGCAATAAAACCCACCATGCCATGATAAATCATCTGGGTCAGACCAGCAAACACCCCCGATAAATGTGATAAATGCTCGGCTTGATGATGAAGCATGTCCACACCATGCACCAAAATGCCACCACCAACCAAAAACATGGCAAGTGTGCCTGCAACAGACAAGAATTTCATCAGCAAAGGGGCAAAACCAAGCAACCAATTGCCCATTTTTTGTTTGATTGGGTCAGGTTGTGCCACCCAGTGCATCCCCACATCATCCATCTTGACAATCACCGCCACCAGTCCGTACACGCCCACCGTCATCACAACAGCAATGGCAGAAAGTGCCAACGCTTTGGACATAAAGGTTGTCTGTGTCATTGTTCCAAGCGAGATGACCACAATCTCTGCTGATAAGATAAAGTCAGTAGCGATTGCCCCTTTGACTTTATCTCTCTCCAATGCCACCAAATCCTCATCATTGGCGTTGGCTTTTAGATGTGCCTCATGAATTTTCTCACCATCTGACTCATGGGGCAAGAGTTTGGGGGCAAATTTATGAATGACTTTTTCAGAACCTTCATAGCACAAAAATAAGCCTCCAATCATCAACAAAGGTGTAATAAGCCATGCTGCCATCGCACTCATGCCAAGAGCAGCAGGGACAAGGATGCACTTATTGATAAATGACCCTTTTGCCACCGCCCACACCACCGCAAGCTCACGGTCAGCACGCACGCCCGTTACCTGCTGAGCGTTTAATGCCAAATCATCACCCAACACGCCCGCTGTTTTTTTGGCGGCGACTTTGGTCAGCACCGAGACATCATCTAGCACCGTTGCGATATCATCTAATAGTATAAGTAAACTGCCTGCCATGTTTGCCCCAGTTTTAGTCCAATTTATAAATATGGTGTTGCAAAAGAACTATTTTAACACAACAACGTGAATATTTTTTGATAATCAGCACCCAATCATCCCATCCAACGCATCATCTGCCACACTAGGGATTTGTAAAAACCAAAAGTGAGTAAAATGGTGCGTAAAATAATGAGTATTCTGCTTTTTATTTGAAGATTTTCATGAAAAATGCACATGATAAATACAAAAGACAAGCACATCCTAGTAAAACATGGAAAAATTTGGTATAATGAACCATTTTTCCTTATTATCATTATCGTTTATCATCATGACCATCAAACTTCACCCATCTATCACCCCAACCCCATCTATCGCCCTAACGCTCATCATGACCGCCTTACTGCTTGTTGGATGCAACCAAAACAGCAGTACCAACACAGACAATACAACAGCCACCTCAGACCAAACCCAAGGGGCAAATGCCGAGCCAATAAACAATGCCCCTGCCCACAATGATGACCCCAATCATCAGCCCGATGTCGCCCTTGCCCTACAAAACAACCTAAACAACTCAGGTCTAAACGCTCAGGTTCAATCTGTCATTTTAACTGACATGCCTGAGATGTATTGGGCGACTTTGGATGGTTTTTCACCATTTTTTGTTGATAAAACAGGTACTTATGTCATACAAGGTGCGGTCATGAAATTAGGCGATGGCGGACCTGTGGACATCAGCAGTGCCATGATGTCAAAAGCGGTCGTCTCTGAACTACAAGCCGTGGACAAATCCGAGATGATTGTATTCCCTGCCAAAGGCGAAACCAAAGCATCCATCTATGTGTTTTCAGACCCTACCTGCCAGTATTGTCAGCTCCTACATAAAGAGATTGACCAAACCAATGCCGCTGGCATTGAAGTGCGTTATTTAGCATGGCCTCGTGGTGATTCTATGGTTGGACTCACAGAACGTGTATGGTGCAGCAGCGACCGTCAAGCCGCTCTAACCGATGCCAAAAAAGGCAAAAATATCACTGCTTCAAGCTGTGATAATCCTGTACGCAAACACATGGCACTGGGTCAGAGATTAGGTGTATCAGGCACTCCTGCTGTCTTTGCTGAAAATGGACAACAGCTTGGGGGCTATCTACCATCGGCTGAGCTTGCCAAACAAGCCATTGCCAATCGGTGATTTGGACTGATTTAAAAAATCAATCAACAATCAATCAAAAAGGCTTAATAAAAGCCTAAAAATAACACCACGCTCATCAAGCTCCATTTTGTTTGGGATAATTTTTACAAATAATTTTGACAAAACTCTTAAAAATTTTTACAAACCCCTAGCATAAGCCACAAACTTATGATAAGTTAAGCAATTGGTTTTTACCGTCAATTTTTGTTATAGATAACCAGTTGGGGCATTCATGAAAGATAAAATTAATATTGCGGTTTTGGGTTTGGGTACGGTTGGTACAGGCGTGGTCAACCTGCTAAAAGATAACGCCATTGAGCTGTCTCGCCGTAGCGGTCATGACGTTTGTATCACTCATGTTGGCACAAGGCGACAGCGAGATGACATTGACCCCATCATCAAACAAAGTGATGACTTGATGGCAATCGCCTCTGATGATGATGTGGACATTGTCATTGAAGTCATTGGCGGTAAAACTGTTGCCAAAGATGTCATCATTCATGCCATCAAACACAAAAAACACGTTGTTACCGCCAATAAAGCCCTGCTTGCTGAGCATGGCAATGAAATTTTTGGGCTTGCTGAAAAACATGGTGTGCAGGTGCGTTATGAAGCGGCGGTGGCAGGTGGCATTCCCATCATCAAAATCATCCGTGAAGCCCTAGCCGCCAATAAAGTGGACTGGGTAGCGGGCATCATCAACGGTACAGGTAATTTTATCTTAACCGAAATGCAACAAAAAAACCGTCGTTTTGGTGATGTATTAAAAGAAGCCCAAGCCCTAGGCTATGCCGAAGCTGACCCCACTTTTGATGTTGAGGGTATTGATGCCGCCCACAAATTATCTTTGTTGGCATCGATTGCCTTTGGCATTCCCTTGCAATTTAACAAAGTGTACTGTGAGGGCATTACTAAGATTAATTTACAAGATGTGATTTATGCCAAAGAACTTGGCTACACCATCAAGCACCTAGGTTTTGCGTTTCGTCGTGAACATGGCTTTGAACTGCGTGTACACCCTACGCTTATCCCCAACAGCACCCTACTTGCCAATGTCAACGGCGTAAAAAATGCCGTCATGGTGGATGCTCACCCACTGGGGCAGTCGCTTTATTATGGCGATGGGGCAGGTGCAGGAGCGACAGCATCGGCGGTTATGGCAGATGTCATGGACTTAATTTATGTCATCAATGCCAACACTCCAAGCGATGTGCCACATTTGGCATTTGTGCCCGAAGAACTCTCCGACACTCGCATTTTATCTGGCGATGAGATGACCTGTGGCTACTATCTACGCTTGACCGTCAAAGATGAACTGGGTGTACTGGCTGACACCACTCGCATTTTAAGTGAAAATGGCATTAACATTGATGCCATCATGCAACGTGATGCCCACAAATCAGGGCTGGTGCCTGTCATTATCTTAACTTTGCCTGTGCTTGAATCAAGGATGAACAAAGCCATCAAAGAGATAGAAGCTCTTAGTGCGGTTACTGAACCTGTGGTACGTATTCGCCTAGAAAGTCTGGATTAGTAAATCCAAAATCAGTGATTTAACACACACAAAAGGCAATCGCTCAAATCACAAATGGTCAGATTTACTATGATAATTGTCAATGCCCTACCATTTGTGGCATAATAGCACCATTTAAATAGTCATCTCTTAGGAGTTCTTATGAAAGCCAAATTATTTACCGCCATCATCAGCACCAGTTTACTTCTTAGTGCCTGTGGCGGTCATAACCATCCAAAGGCTGTGGATAAGCTAGAAGAAGCCAAAAGCAATGCCATCGCCAACGCTCCAAAATCAGAAGAGATAAGATTTGATGACCACGGACAGCCTACCATGGGCAATGTTGGCGGAGCAACAGGCACGGTCGCTCCCACCACCACAGAGACAACACCAGAGGCAGAGCCTAAGGCAACTGACGAAGCCCCACAAACCAACACCACCGCTGATGCTACCGACACCCAGCAATGACAATACCAACCAAAAACACAACACCGCCTGCCCTCACATTTAACAAGCGGTGTTTTTTTAGCAACACTCCCAACACTCAACGCCTTTGCTCTACCACAAGCGAATCTATGCCATGACTGCTTAATTTTCTACTGGTAAAAATGGCCTCTTCTTTGGAATGCATAACATCAGAGATGACTTGATACAATGCCACGCCATCATCAACACGCTTGACAACTCGGGCATTCACCCCTGACATCATGACCTCAGCACGCATGCGGTCAGCTTCATCAGGGCTGTCATAACTGCGAATCTGCAAGATGTAGTAGCTGTTATTGGGTGCTGTGATATGAATACTGTCTCCCACATGATCATGTACGTCATCATAGGTCAGCTCTTCTTCTGTGATAAGCACAGCATCAGTCTGCCCTGCTGATACATTCTCTTGCTTGGGTTTGGTTGCATCACTTTGCTCAAAGACAACCACAGCATCAGGTGCGACATCGGGTTTTGTTATTAGCTCATCACCTTGCTTGGCACTTTCAATATCTGTCATGCTCTTGCCTGTTTGGAATTCACGAGTTGGCAAAACTTCATAAAACTCAAAATCATCGGGTGTGTTTGTTTGGGGCAGCGGCTCAACCTTAACGGGTGCATTGACCTCAACGTCGGTCTTAAAGCCATCAAATAAAGGAGACAAATATAAGAAAAATCCTATCATGACAGCAATCAGTGCTCCCACAAACATCCAAAGCAGACTGATAAGTCCTGATGATGTACGAATCTTTTGTTCACGACTGACTGGTTTATCATAAGGTCTTTGGGGCATAACATACCTTTATTTTTATGGTTGGCTGTTTATTTTTTAAAAATACATTTTAGTATAATCATTTTTTTAAATATTTTTATAAGAATATTGTAACATTTTTTAACGCCATAGCATATGGCACATATTCATCATACGATATTTTTTAGAATAAACCATTAATTTACAGTCCGTTTTGGTGTTTAAAACATCCCATGCCCGCCTTACTTGAATTTAGGTTTTTATTTTTTGGGTAAATGAAGAAAAACCCCCAAAAGCCGATCAGCTTTTAGGGTTTTTAAAATGCCGATTTTTAGGCCTTTAATTGACGTTGCATGTCATCAAACTCAGCCATAATCTTGGTGCTAGGCGGTGCTGTCATGAGTGATACCACCACAGTGGCGATGGCACTAAACACAAATCCGGGCATGATGGAATAAATGGCATCATTGGCAGGCGCCCCACCAATCTCAATACCCCCATACACCCAAATAATAACAGTCAATGCCCCAACAACCATGCCCGCCAACGCTCCTTGATAATTCATGCGTCTCCACATGAGCGAGAGTATTACCAAAGGGCCAAACGCCGCCCCAAAACCTGCCCATGCATGCGAAACCATCTGTAATACCGAGCTGTCTTTGTCTCCTGCCAACATGATTGCAAGCATCGCCACCAACACCACCGAAATGCGTCCGACCATGACCTGACGAGATTGAGATGCTTCTTTGTCCAAAAACAGCTTATATACATCACGGGTCAATGAACTTGACACCACCAACAGCTGACTGGATATGGTACTCATAATCGCTGCCAATATCGCCGCCAACAAGAAACCGCTGATAAGTGGATGAAACAAAAGCTGTGAGAATACCAAGAAAATCGTCTCGGGGTCATTTAGGTTCATGCCCTTATTGTGGATATACGCCACGCCCGACACACCAACCAATAAAGCCCCTATCAAACTCAATATCATCCAACTCATGCCAATGCCACAGGCCACAGGCACGTCTTTCACCGAGCGAATCGCCATGAACCGCACGATAATGTGTGGTTGCCCAAAATAACCCAAACCCCATGCTGCCAGCGAAATCGCTCCCATGACACTCACACCACTCATGACATTAAACAACTCAGGATTGACAGCATGTGCCACATCCATGCCAGCACTGATGCCACCGATTTCATTGAAGGCAACAAATGGCACAAGTAGCATGGCGATGAGCATAATCACCCCTTGGACAAAGTCGGTCAAGGATACCGCCAAAAATCCACCAAAGAGTGTATACGCCACGACCACACCCGCTGTTACCCAAAGACCCAAACCATAATCAAGCCCCAGTGAGCTTTCAAAAAGCTTACCACCTCCGACCAAACTTGCTGCCGTATAGACGGTAAAGAATATGATAATCACGATGGCGGATGCCATGCGAAGTAGGTGCGTTTTATCATCAAAACGGTTGGCAAAAAAGTCAGGTAAAGTAACGGCGTTACCTGCCACCTCAGTATACACACGCAGGCGTGGGGCGACCAGCAGATAATTGGCGAATGCCCCTATTGTAAGCCCGCCTGCTATCCATAAACTCACCATTCCTGATGAGTACATATAACCGGGCAGACCAAGCAGTAGCCAGCCAGACATGTCCGATGCCCCTGCTGATAATGCCGTTACCGCAGGCGATAAGTTGCGTCCGCCAAGCATGTAACCCTCAACGTCATTTTTTTGTTTAAAATAGGCATACACACCAATGGCAACCATGCCCAAAAAATAAATTGACAATGCAATCCATACACCAGCTCCACCTGTTGTTACAGCATCCATGACACACTCCTTACATTATTTAACAAAAAGTAACCCAAGGATTATAACAAAATTAAATTCATTTGCAAATAGGGATGACTCATCAAAATACTCACCAATTTTAAAGAATCATCGCCAATTTTAAAGAATCATCACCAACTCACTAATGCTCTGACCGACTTTAAAAAATCACTTGTCATATCAGAAGAATTATTTTATAATAGCTAGCTATTTTGCACTTTTGTGTGATGATTGGTCGAAAATCATCATTTTTGTCGCCTTTATATAGGAAATCCTTATGAGCTATACTCTAAATGCGGTAGCACGCACTACCGATGAGCAGGGCAAAGGTTCGAGCCGCCGCCTGCGTAAAGCCAACCTAATCCCTGCCATCGTATATGGCGGTGATGCCAAGCCACTGTCTGTAAGCGTCAAGCTAAATGAATTGGTAAAAGCCATCCAAGATGAGAGCTTCTTTTCAAGCGTAACCACACTGGCACTAGATGACAGCGAAAACGAAGAAGTTATCATTAAAGCCTTACAACGTCATCCTGCAAAGGGCACTCCGTTACACGTAGATTTTCAACGTGTTGTTCGTGGTCAAACCATGCACTTTACTGTTCCTGTGCATTATACTGGCACTGCCAAAGGCGTTAAAGCAGGCGGCGTCCTACAAACCAACGTAACCGAACTAAATATCAACTGCTTGCCACGCCAATTGCCAGAAGCCATTGAGGTGGATGTTACTGATCTGGAAATCGGCGATCTGCTTCGCTTCTCTGACATCAAACTTGCTGATGGCATCACCATCGTTGAGCTTGACAGCAACGCTACTGACCGTGTAGTGGTTAGCGTACAAGCACCAACCATGCCTACCGACGATGAAGAAGCAGTAAGCGAAACCGAAGAAACAACAATCCAAACAGTCGGCGAAAGCGAATCTGACAAGGATACAGACGTCGAATAAGCCGTTACTTATAACAAAAGCCAATGGTTCATCTATTGGCTTTTTGTTTATTTCATCATCCATGGGGACAATCATGATAAAACTCATCGTCGGTTTGGGCAATGTTGGAGCAGAATATAAAGACACTCGCCACAATGCAGGATTTTGGTTTGTGGATGCTTTGTCTGATAAATTTGGCATCATGCTCACCTATGATAAAAAATTTCACGGTAGTGTTGGGCGTGGCACGATAGTTGGGCAAGACATTCGTCTACTGACCCCAAGTACATTCATGAACCGTTCAGGACTGGCGGTTGCTCCCCTTGCCAAATTCTACAATATCGCCCCCCATGAGATACTCATCGCCCATGATGAACTGGACATATCAGCAGGCAGTCTACGTCTTAAAAAAGGAGGTGGACATGGTGGACATAACGGCTTAAAGGACATCATACCACACATTGGGGCAGATTTTTGGCGGCTGCGTGTTGGTATTGGCAGACCCACTCATTCATCCATGGTAAGCGGTTGGGTACTCTCAAAACCCAGCAGTGATGACCGTATTTGTATAGACAGGACGATAGAATATGGCATAGATGCCTTAGAGATACTCATAAAAGGTGATGAACAAAAAGCCATCAGTCTTGCCAATGGACTAAAACTGCCAACATGAATACTTTTGCCCATTTGTTCGCCAAACCTGTCCGCCTGCTTGCCCCCATGGAGGGCTTGACTGACCCACTCATGCGACAGATTTTAACGCAAATTGCCCACGATTTGGGGCGACCTTATGATTGGTCAGTGAGTGAGTTTATCCGTGTTACGCATTATCCTTTGCCTGCCCATGTGTTTTATAAATATGTGCCAGAGCTGTACACAAATGGCAAAACCACAAATGGCACGCCCATACATGTTCAGCTTTTAGGCAATAACCCTAAAACCATGAGTCAAAGTGCGGTTACGGCGGTATCGCTTGGGGCGTGTGCAATTGACTTAAACTTTGGTTGCCCTGCCAAAACGGTCAATCACCACAAAGGCGGTTCGGTACTGCTTGATGAGCCTGATACGCTACACACCATCATCTCTGCCGTACGTAAGGCTGTGCCTGCCCACATTCCTGTATCCGCCAAAATCCGTTTGGGCTATGCCGATATGGGTAAAATGCACGATATCGGACAAGCGGTCAAATCTGCCAACGCAAGCTGGCTTACCATTCACGCACGCACCAAAGTACAAGGCTATAAGCCACCTGCTTATTGGGATAAAATCGCTCCCTTTACCGAACTTGGGTTACCCATCATTGCCAATGGTGAGATTTGGCATGCCAAAGATGCCCACAACTGCATGATTCAGGCAAACACACCCCATCTTATGCTGGGGCGTGGAGTGGTAACTCGCCCAGACCTTGTAGCAAGCATTGAACATGGAGATACAGTCTTGACATGGGCAGAGCTACTTCCCTACCAAATCACCTTTTTAAATGATGACACCGACAACCAAAGCGGACTCATCGGACGCTATAAACAATGGCTAGGCATGCTCACCAAAGGCTATCATGAAGCCGAATGCCTGTGGCATGTCATCAAAAAAGAAAAAGACAAGATGCAAATCATCTCACACCTATCTGGGTCGGTGCTTACCTAACTTATAGACCAGATGCAACATAAAACAATCACTAAAAATCATCTTTTTATTTTAGCACCATCTTAGTGTTCATAAGTACAACATTAACTTTTAATCCGCTCAATATTCACACCAAGCGAGGTCAGTTTATTCTCAACGTTATCATAACCTCTATCAATATGATAAATGCGGTCAATGATACTCTCGCCATCAGCACACGCCGCCGCCATAACAAGCGACATGGATGCACGCAAATCAGTCGCCATGACAGGGGCAGGCATAAAACAATCCACACCCGTAACAATGGCGGTATGCCCATCAATGCGAATATTTGCCCCCATGCGATTGAGTTCAGGAACGTGCATAAAGCGATTTTCAAAGATATTTTCAATGATGGTGCTGGTGCCATCTGCCACACAACATATCGCCATGAGTTGGGCTTGCATGTCAGTTGGAAAGCCAGGATGAACCTGAGTGCGAATGTCCACCGCTTTGGGTCTGCCTTTCATCACAGCACGAATCCAGTCATCGCCTGTGGTGATGGTTGCTCCCATGGCCTCAAATTTGTTTAATACAGGGTATAACAGCTCGGCTGATGTGTTGGTCGTTAATACATCCCCCTCACTCATCAAAGCCCCTGCCAAATATGAGCCCGTTTCAATGCGGTCCGCTATCACGCCATACTCACAGCCATGCAAACTCTGCACGCCTTTGATAATCATGGTTGGCGTACCAATACCATCAATCTTTGCCCCCATGGCAACCAGCATATTTGCCAAATCAACCACCTCAGGCTCACAGGCACAGTTTTGCAAGCGGGTTGTGCCACGAGCAAGGGCTGCCGCCATAATGACATTTTCGGTGCCGCCAACGGTTACCATATCAAAGGTAAAATCACAGCCCATCAAACGCCCTCCTGTTGGTGCATGAGCCTTGACATAGCCATTTTCTACCACGATGGTCGCCCCCATCGCCTCAAAAGCCCTTAGGTGCTGATCCACAGGGCGTGAACCGATAGAACACCCCCCAGGTAGCGACACTTCGGCTTCACCAAAACGCCCAAGCAATGCCCCCAGCACCAAAATAGATGCACGCATGGTACGCACCAGTTCATAGGGGGCATAGTAATTGGTGATATGGCGAGCATCTGCGATGACGGTATTGCCTTCCTTTTTGACATTCACACCCATGCCACTCATAAGTTTTATAAGCGTATCGGTATCTTTTAGTGTAGGAACGTTGTGTAATACTGTCTCATCATTAGGCAGAAGCATGGCAGCAAGCAGTGGCAGAGCGGCATTTTTTGAACCAGAGATGGCAACCTCTCCTGCGATGCGACTTTTGCCAATGATTTTAAATTTATCCATGATGATCTCTATCAATATTTATTAAAAATGGTTGTGTTGGGCGTGTCTGCTTTAATATCTATAATAAAATAGCCATTTGGCAACATAACAACAAAGCAAGTATCTGTTTTGTAATAAAAAACACAGACTGATGGTCGTTTTGATGGTCGTTTTGTTAGATGAGTTTATTTTGACCTATTTTTAAATCATAAGTCATATGATAAAGGCTAGGCATGCTCAAAAATACCCACCACAAAACGACAAATACCCAATGACACAGGTGGCATCTTGGTCATTGGGTGCTGAATTGGTTAGGA
This sequence comes from Moraxella nonliquefaciens, assembly GCF_001679005.1. Lineage (GTDB taxonomy): Bacteria > Pseudomonadota > Gammaproteobacteria > Pseudomonadales > Moraxellaceae > Moraxella > Moraxella nonliquefaciens. The sequence goes on from NZ_LXTW01000034.1 coordinate 11,377, forward strand.
TTGGCGGGCTTGATATTCAGCATGGGTCAAGGCGTGAATGGTCAAGGCGTGCATGGCACCACTTTGGATGTGCTGATTGGCAATGGCATACACTGCTTGTTGGCGTTGTACCAAACGTTTACCATCAAAGCCATCATCAACAATAAGCACTTCAAATTTATTGCCTTGATTTACCGCTTGAATCTCGGCGTTAGGAAAATGGGGGCGTAATAAGGCGATTAAGTCATCTGCATTCATAAAATTCTCTATCATTGATGGATTATTGATTGATGGATTATTGGGATGGTGGTGATTGGTCTAAAACAATAAAAAACGTCTCACTACAAAAACCATTATACCAAATTTTGTGCTTTTGCAACACCACCCATCCAAAATGTAACAATTCATCATTCATGGTTATCAACTAAGGACTGCTGGTATTGTTATACAAATTGACATAGCTTGATGTTGGATTGCCATCCATAAATATTACAGGAGCATTAGGGTGATGGACGCCTGTCGGTGTCTGCGTTGTTGGCTTTGGTTTGGGCATGCTTGACTGGGATGGGTATGAGGTCTGTAAGTCTTGGGCGTTAGGATACATGCTGTATGGATAGCTTGTGGTTGCCGTGGAACTGCTGGGGGTGCTGGGATAGACAGTATTTTCTGTGTTATTTACTGTATTATTTTCTATATTACCGCCGTACATCATGCCTTCTGCATGTGAGTTATTTTCGCTCACAACCGCATTTTCTGTTAAGCTCAGCTGTGATACGTCACCATCAATACGAGTGGTTAGCACTCGCACCCCCTCCATGCCCTGCACCGATGCGATGGTATTGATGATGGTCTGCTCTTGTTGGGCGGTCAAAAATCCCAGTAGATATGCCATGTTATCACGCACTACCAGCTTGTATTGAGAAGGATGCACGCCACCTGTTCCTAGGATTTTAGCAATGATTTTTGATTTTAGGTAATTTTCATGCAAGGTATGGCTTTGGGCTTTGGGCGTGGCGGTTACCGTCAGATAGTTATAGACTTTTTTAACATCATGAATGGATGAGATCATATTTGCCACGTCTGTTTTTACCTGCTCGCTTGGCACTTCACCTGTTAGCAACACCTCACGGCGAAAACTATCAATACCAATGCGGACGCTGTTTTCACTCACACCATGAACATTGGTCAGATTCTTATGACTGGTGCGTTCAATGGCCTCATCACTAATGACCTCAGGGAGGGTGCGATACATGACAGGCACGCCATAATAACCGCTGTTATTATTGCTGTTGGCATTTTGTGTGGCACAGGCACTAAGGAGCATGGCAGGCACAATCAAGCATGTAAACGGTCTTAATAATGAATTCTTAATCGTTTTGGCAGACATGGACTTTTCTTGATAATCTATTTAATTGTCTCATTCTACCAAAAAGGCGTTTTTTAGCCAATGGGTTTTTGTCTGATTTTCACCACTTTTTTTGTCTTTTTGTGATTTTGATGGCACGTCAAAGGCAATCACGTCAAATCGGCATGCCAAGGCTTGTTTTTGACTGTCAGTTAGCCCCAGTTTTTGTATAAAATCATCGCCATAGACCAAAAAATGCTCAGCTGTTTTTATGATTTTCTTTTGCTTAGCACACGTTACCGCCTCCATCGCTTGCCCATAGTAAGCATTAGGATTCATCTGACGCATTTTAACCTCCACAAATACAAGTGTCGGACACACCCCACCTGCCTGCCGTGGTTCATCATGATAGGCGATAATATCAATCTCTCCCATACCATATACAGTGTAGTTGGTTGTGATGATAGTAAGTCCTTGTTGCACCAAAAAACCTTGGGCAAGCTGTTCATAATGGCATCCGATGGCTTTCATGGCACACTAAGCTAAATAACCTAGCATAACAAATTTTATAAAACTTTACCAATTATTTGTGATTTTTATTTATAATACACTTTTTCATTTTGACAAATACCATGAAATTAAGAATCCTAAGTGTCGGACACAAAATGCCTGCATGGGTACAAACAGGCACAGACGAATACACCAAACGCATCCAACCAATGATAAGCACTGACATCATTGAGATAGCTCCTGCCAAACGCACCAAAAATCCATCGCCTGCTGAGATAGAAAAATACAAAAGTCAAGAAGGGCAAGCCATCTTATCTGCTCGCCTACCCAAAGAAAAACTCTGGGTGCTGGACGTCAAAGGCAACATGCTCTCTACTCAAAGTCTGGCTGGGTGTCTGGAAAGTGCCATGACAGACGGTGCTGACATTGCTTTGGTCATCGGTGGGGCGGACGGGGTGTCGGCGGACGTACTAACGCAGGCGGATTTTAAATGGTCGCTGTCGGATTTGACCTTGCCCCACCCTTTGGTGCGAGTGGTGCTGATAGAACAGCTTTATCGGGCGATGAGCATTATTAATAATCACCCCTACCATCGGGCGTAAGTGGAGCGTGGCTTTTATGCCAATTTTTACAAAAAATAGGGCGTATCTGCCTTTGGTATTGGTGATAAAAATTCATGGGATGGTCATCATAACAAATTTATGGCAATTTTTTGTGAAAAAATGATGAATTTCGCCTATAATATGCCCTTTGTCCGCCCATTGTTCACTTTCATGCAAATCATTGACCTAGACCCACACATTCCCATCGCCCTACCCCCACACGCCTTGACCATTGGTAACTTTGATGGGGTGCATTTGGGTCATGAGGCGATGCTTCAAACCCTACAAAAAGATGCAAAAAATCAATCCCTTGCCACAGCTGTCATGGTATTTGAACCACAGCCTAGGGAATTTTTTAACCCACAAAATCCCCCTGCTCGCTTGACAAATTTCACCGAAAAAGTTGCTCTGCTAGATAAGCATGGCATAGATTTTATCATCAAGGCAGATTTTAATGACGATTTTCGCCACCTATCCGCCCACGCCTTTGCCATGCTTTTGACCACACTGGGCACACAGCATTTGGTGCTTGGTGATGATTTTCGTTTTGGGCATGACCGTATAGGTGATAAGGTTTTTTTACAGAATTTGGGATTTGGTGTAGACAGTCTTGCTACCATTACTCATGATAATGCACGCATCAGCTCAACGGCGGTACGTGAAGCATTGGCACAGGGTGATTTAAATGCCGCCAAAATCATGCTTGGGCGGGATTATGCCATGACAGGGCAAGTGATACATGGCGACAAAATTGGGCGTACACTTAATTTTCCAACTGCCAACGTCGCCTTAGGCAGATTAAAACCTGCTATACAGGGAGTTTTTGGGGTAGATGTTTTGGCGGATAAAGACGGTCAAATGATTGATTTATATGTCTTAGGAGGTGGCATCAAAGGGCAGACCATGAGCAGTCTACTAGGAGCGGTCAATGTTGGTAAACGCCCCAGCGTAAATGGCACGGATTATCGCTTGGAGGTGCATCTGCCTGAATTTAGAGGTGATTTGTATGGCATGACACTTACCGTGATTTTTAAAAAATACCTACACGGTGAGCGTCATTATGAGAGCTTGGCAGATTTAAAAGATGGCATAAACAAGGACGTAGATGAGCTTATGGCATGGCGTAATGCTTTGATATAACGCATGACTGGGCGTACAAATACACCCTATTTAGCGCATGGCACGCCTGCCTTTAAAATAAACCAACATAAGCACCCAATAAAAAGAGCGAATACATCGCCCTTTGTCTTAGATTATTGTTCGTTCATCGCAAGCATTGTGCCTGTATTTGCCGTAGCATCTAGGTGGCGAGTATCACGCCATACACTGTATCCATTATGGTTGCGATAGGGGCTAAAATTGGGCTGGCGAAAATCTGATACCCACTGATTACCATCATAGATTTGGATGTGACCGTGCGGATTTTTACTGGTGCGATTAAAGACCGCCACGTCGCCAATTTGTGGTTCATAGTTGTCATGATTAATGCGGGTAAAACCTGCACTGGCAAGCGTGCCATTGGCATACTGATAGGCAGATGTTTGAGGGGTAAAACTATAACCAGCTGATTGTAGTGCCTTACGCACATACATGGCACAGCGACCCACACTCCTGCCATGAGCGGCACGGGCAGCCAAACGGGCGGCGGTGGCAGGGGCAGAGCCATTTAAAGCAGCAACTGCACTGCCTGCATGATTGCTTGTTGAGAAGTTGGTGAGTGCTTGGGTATTGGTGCTAAACCCTTGGGTCAGACGAGAATTACTTTGTGATGCTCCCACCAGCTCATTAATGGCAGTGTCAAGCTCAGCATTACTTAGCGTTTGAGTGGACACAGATGGTGCGATGATGTCTATTTGACGCTCACCATTGGCAGATGAGATGGTGATTCTGCCACTTTCTGCATTTGCACCGACCATTGTAAAGGTAATTGCCGACATTAACCAAAAGAGTTTTTTCATAAAATTGCCTCGCATCAATCATGCACGACGACACAGTCATACTGTGGTGTCATCCCCTGTTCACATGAGTGATGTTAAATGGATTAGTTTTGTTAAAGCCCAGGTTTATGCCATACGCATCCGAACGTACCTTTTAGCTCAATTTCAATCAAAGGTATTGGCATTGAGCAGATGGCGTGATAAACTTAGCTCTTGGACACCATGTCCGTCAGTTTTTAAAGGTATCGTGATGAGTAATGATTTATATCTAAAAACCCATTTTCCAAACCACCTTGCCAATTATACCGAAAAACAAGCGGCGGCAGGGGCGAAACTTCCCAAAGAACTTAGCAGACAACTTGCCTACTTTACCCACTTAACCAATCTGTGCATTCCCCTACTGTCAAGTGTATTAGGCGAGCTTAGCAATCAGATACAAGTGGTGTATGCTCATGATGATAAAATCACCTTAGCACTACCAACAATCACAGCCGCCAATCATGTACGTTATCTACATCAAGAATGTCTGTTGGCACTGCATGGGCATTTAGCATTTGGTCAGTTTTCAAAAATAAAGGTTATTGTCAATCACAAGATTCATCGGATTGGCGGTCAAATTACCAATCAAGAAAATACCCAAGAAAAACCATTAAGCGAAAACACGGTGCAAACTATAACACAGACTGCTAAGCTTGTCATCAAGAATCCAAGTTTACAGGCGTCCTTCATCAAGCTCATTCAGACAGCCGCCATCAAAGCATGACGGTCGTTCTTAAATTGGTGATTTTTGCAAGCTCTTTGTAAGTTTATGTAAATAAATTCGCCAATATTCACAAAATTTTTATAAAACCATCATCAAAAATCCGAAAAAATATCCAAAAACCCCCATCAATACAACAGCGAATCATGATTGACTCGCTGTTATTTTATTACACTGAATATTGATTAATTTTTGGCTTTATTACCGAAATTTTTCCATAGGCTTACCAAACTTTAACTGACCATCTCTAAGCATCATTGTCATTTAAAGGTTTTTTGGGTGAAATAAACGCTATCGGACAGCTGTTTTTGTCATAATTTGTTACAATTTCGTAGGCATGCTCATCCGCCAGTACAGTGCGAATGAGCATGTTATTTAGGGCATGACCTGATTTGTAGGCATCAAACTTACCAATGATATTATGCCCAATGACAAACAAATCCCCCACCGCATCCAACAGTTTATGGCGGACAAATTCGTTAGGATAACGCAGTGTGCCATTAACCACCGATGTCTCATCAAGCACCACAGCATTATCCATACTGCCCCCTAAGGCAAGATTGTGCTTTTTTAGCATCTCCAAATCCTTTAAAAAGCCAAACGTGCGGGCCTGACCCACTTCATGGGCAAAATTGGCGGTATTAAAATCCAGTGATGTGGTCTGTTCGGTCGCTTTGATGGCAGCATGATTAAAATCAATCTCAAAATCCATCAAAAAACCATCATCATAAGGGCTAAGCTGTGCCCATTTGTCTTCATTGCTCACACGTACGGTTTTTTTGACTTTTAAAAAGCTCTTGGGAGCGGGCTGTTCTGCCACACCTGCTTCATCAATCAAAAACAAAAAGGGTGCTGCCGAGCCGTCCATAATCGGAATCTCAGGGGCATTGACTTCTATATACAAGTTATCCAGTCCACACGCTGACACCGCAGAGAGTAAATGCTCTATCGTGCCAACTCGCACATCACCTGCCACCAGATTTGATGACATCATCGTATCTTGGATGAACATGGCGTTCATGGGGATGGGGGTATTGTCAAGGTCAGTGCGTATGAAAACAATGCCTGTACCAATAGGGGCAGGTCGCAAGGTTAGCAGAACTTGCTTGCCACTGTGCAGCCCGATGCCTGTGGCAGTGATGGGTGTGGCAAGAGTGCGTGCAGGATAATAGGTCATGTTAGTATTATCATTCATGATAAATTCATCTGTTAGCATATCACGCATTTTATCATCTGATGACTGATTTGTCATCATGGCAGACTTGAATGGGCATGGATTGATAGAATGAACATGCTTTTACATGGCATGGGGAGCAAATTTTTGTATCCATGCCTGTATCAAGACACGAACGCTATTTAGAGCAGGCTGATGCTCAGGAGCATACAAAAACAACAGCAGGACGATGATATAGAGTATGATATAGCGTAAGGGTTTTTTAGATTCAAAGAGCTTTAATGCCGTGCCTGCTGATTTTTTGAGTCTAAGACCCAACACATTGACGCTGTATAACTCATCTAATGCCAAATGCACCATCGCTCCGATGAACAAAAATCCCCCCAAAAGCCAGCTTAATTTGGCGGTCATGCCAAAACCATAAAACGCCCCATGCACCACAAACAGTCCGCACATGACCATGTACGGTACCGAATGTATCATACCTCGGTGCACCGTCAGATGGTTAAATAGTCCAATCACACCATAACGCATGACCAAAAACACCACACACCACACCATAAATGCTCGCTCTGTCAGCTGTATGGCTGTCGGTTCATAAGTGGTATACAAAATGGCACTTAGCGTAGCGACAAACAAAGAGATGAGTACAAAAAAACGCTTGGCGGGAATGGATGTTTCAAGGTCAATATCAGGCAGTAATCCACCAATCACCCCCATCATCAAACAAAAAATTGCCGCACCAAACCCAAATAACCCACCCAAAAAGCCAAACATAACAAGGGCGGTACTGGTGATGACAGCAACGGTCAAATGCGTGGTGAAATTTGCCATAAAGTGAAAAACCTACCGACATAACAACAAATCCCCAAGTGATGACTTGGGGATTTAGAATGTGGCACTCCATAGGGGATTCGAACCCCTGTTACCGCCGTGAAAGGGCGATGTCCTAGGCCTCTAGACGAATGGAGCGTAAACTTAACGAAACCAATACAAGATTGCTCAAAGAGCGTGCCTAGGTGCTTGTATTTTTAACTTCCCAAATGGAAGTGGTGGAGCTAAGCGGAGTCGAACCGCTGACCCCTTGCATGCCATGCAAGTGCTCTACCAACTGAGCTATAGCCCCTTTGTTAAGGTGGGCGTATTATATAAAAGACCCGATGGCTTGTCAAATACTTTTTTTAAAAAAGTTTAAAAGTTTTATAAGCCATTGATTTTATTAAATTTATAAATGACAAGTACGCTTAGGCTTCATCTAACTTAGGCTTCATCTAAAAAGTTCGGTAATGACTTATTAACCTCCTCTAACTTTTTTAGTTTCTTTTTGCCAAACCCACCTAACACCTCACAAGCATGACGCAAGCGTGCCAAAGTCATGTCCGCTCCGATGACATACATGGCATTCATGATGGGTGTTCCAGACGTTGAACCTGCAATCGCCACAAAAAACGGTTGCATAAAGTCTTTTAATTTAATATCAAAATGAGATGCCAGACCTTTTAGGGTTTGATAAATGTTATTCTCGCTCCACTCGGACAAGGCTTCTAGTTGCCATGTGGCAAGATAGAGAATTTCAAGCAACGTCTCATCATCTAACGACTTGTGAGTAAAATCTTCTGCCCTAACATTTGGCAAATTTTGAAAATAAAACCCTGCCCAATTTACCGCATCAGACAACACATTAATGCGTGGAGCGATGGCTTTGGCGATGGCGGTCAGTTTATCATCATCGCTTGCCCATGCCAAAATCTTAGCCTTTAACTGCTCTGGACTCATCGCACGCAGATACTCGCCATTTAACCAGTAGAGTTTTTCAATATCAAATACAGGCCCACCCAAAGAGACACGCTTGATATCAAAGCTCTTTATCATCTCATCTAAGCTAAACTTTTCCGCTTCGCTTGGCAAGCTATACCCCATACGCCCCAGATAGTTAATCAAAGCCTCAGGCAACACACCTACATCTTTATAATAGGTAATGGATGTGGGATTTTTGCGTTTTGAGAGTTTGGATTTATCAGGATTACGCAGTAGGGGCATGTGGCACAAAACAGGCATGTCCCAACCAAAATATTCGTACAAAAGTTTATGTTTGGGGGCGGAGTTAATCCACTCTTCACCACGAATGACATGGCTGATTTGCATCAAATGGTCATCTACCACGTTGGCAAGGTGATAGGTTGGCAGACCATCTGCTTTTAATAAAACCTGCATGTCCACCGTCTGCCAAGGGATGGTTATCTTGCCACGCAACATGTCATCAATCACGCACTCGCCCTCTGTTGGTACACGCATACGAATGACAAAGGGTTTGCCACTGTCAGCCAGACGGTCGCTGTCTTCACGGCTTAGATTGGCATAACGACCATCATAACGCACAGGCAAACCTTGGGCTTCTTGTTCACGACGCATCTGGTCTAACTCGTCTGTCGTGCAAAAACAGCGAAAGGCATGACCTTTATCCAATAGCTCATTGGCGTATTTTTTATAAATCTCAGAACGCTCAGACTGACGGTAAGGGGCATATGCACCACCCACATCAGGCCCTTCGCTCCATGTCAGACCTGCCCATTTTAGGGCATTTAAAATCATCTGCTCAGACTGGTCAGTAGAGCGAACCTGATCGGTGTCTTCAATGCGTAGGATAAATTCACCCCCTTGTGATTTGGCAAAAACCATGTTGAACAGAGCGATATAAGCCGTGCCAACATGTGGAAAACCTGTTGGGGATGGAGCGATACGGGTGCGAATGGGTTTTGTGGTCATGATAAATTCTCAAAATAAGACATGGTCAATCAAAAAACAGACAAAAAAAATTTGGGATATGATACCAAAATTTGACTTAATTTTCAGCAGTTTTATCAAGCATCAATCTTGCCCCTATTGGCAGATGGTCGGACAAATCTGACCATGGCACACCACCATAAACCTGAGCGGACAGCACGGTCAAATGACGGACATAAATACGGTCAAGGCTTATCATAGGAAATTTGGCAGGAAATGTTGCAGGATGCTTACCGTGCTTGGTATAAAAAACCTCATTTAGCCCCAAATCTGCCATAAATCGCCCTGCTTTTTTTGCCCAATCATTAAAATCACCCGCTAAGATGAGTGGTTTTTCCTTATCAATCTCGCTGTTGATATAATCGCTGATTGCTTGATATTGTTTGGCACGGTCGGTTTCTAGTAGGTTTAGATGGGCGTTTAGCACAACCACAGGCACGCCCCAGCCATCGGGGGTTACCTCGCTGTGTAATACACCTCTTTTTTCTAGGCGTGAGACGGTGATATTGACATTATGCTTGGGGTCTAGGGGATGGCGTGAGAGCGTGGCATTGCCGTGATTGCCGTGCGGATAGCGGACGTTTTCGCCATAACTGTGCGACAGCGACAGATATTCACCAAACCACTCATGGTGCGACTGATTGGGGTATTCATTAAATGAAATGGCTCGTTTTAGGTTTTGACCTTGCACCTCTTGTAGGCACAAAATATCCATGGGTAAATCCGCCAATGCCTGCCCCATGTGTTGTAATTTAACCAAACGGTTTAGGGGCGACATGCCTTTATGGATATTATAAGAGACAATATGAATGGGGTTCATGTTTGATAATCACTGGACATTTAAAGATAAACATATCATGCCTTGATGATAAAAGCAACCTTTTACCTAATACCCACACCTTGTAAAAGTGCGTTTTATCCTTATTAATTATAAACCAAAATTTTCAAGAGCATATCCATGATTGATTTTCATACCACCATCGCTGATGACCTTAATGACCGCTTGCACCTTGTGGATTTTAACAAGGCAGACGCAAGCACGCTTAAAACCTTAGTAGAGCAGGATTTAAAAGTTGCCAATAAATTTTTAGATGACCTGCCAACCACAGATGAACCAACGCTCGCCCTTGATGTCATTGGTCAGTTTAACCGCCTAAATCTTAAATTAAATCGCAGTTTTGGGATACTCTCCCATCTAAACAGTGTGGCATCCAACACCGATCTTCGCACCGCCCATCATGACGTACTGCCTGCCTTATCCGCCTTTTCTACCAAAACAGGGCAATCGGTTAAGCTATATCAGCTTTATAAACTGGTCAATGACAATTTGGATGAACTAGGAGCAGACAACGCCCTAAGACGAGCGGTAGAGCTTGCCTTACAAGGCTTTACACTGTCGGGAATTGCCCTAGATGATGACAAAAAAGCACGCTTTGCTAAGATTTGTGCCGACCTGTCTGTGCTGTCCGCCAAATTCTCAGACAATACCCTAGATGCAACCCAAGCCTTTGCCCTACCTCTAACCCAAGAACAGCTGTCAGGCATCACCCCAAGCGGTCTTGCCCTACTAAAATCAGCAGGCGACAGCTACAAGAGCAAACACCCCAATGCTGTGCTAGCAACCGATTATCTTGCCACGCTTGATATACCCATGTATTTGGCAGTCATGCAGTACGCTGATGACCGCATGCTTCGTGAAACGCTATACCACGCCTATAATACCCGTGCCAGTAGTGTGTGTAGCTATGGGTATGACGAGTACGATAATGGCGACATCATGAGCAAAATACTCACCCTACGCCAAGAAAAAGCCAAATTATTGGGCTTTGATGACTACACTCAGCTGTCTTTGGCCAGCAAAATGGCCAGTGATAAAGATGAGATTGAAAGTTTTTTAAAAACACTCGCTCATCACGCCACACCTTTTGCTTTATCAGAGTTGGAAGAGATGCAAAGTTTGGGCAAAACTTTGGGTCTTGATAAGGTTGAACCGTGGGATGTGCCTTATTTGGCACAAAAAATCCGCCTTGACAAATACAATCTTAACAGCGATGAGATACGTTCTTATTTTCCCTTACCTGTGGTATTAGATGGTCTGTTTGACATTATTGGCAAGCTCTTTGATGTGTCCTTTAAAGAACGTACAGCAGACGTACCACGCTGGCATGATGATGTGCAATTTTTTGAGTTGCATGACAAAAATGGCCTCATAGGCGGAGTGTATCTTGACCTATTTGCTCGCACAGCTAAGCGTGGTGGTGCGTGGTTGTCAGGCTTTCAAGAAAAGCACAAGGATGACGACATTGAGCAATTACCTGTGGGCTTTATTGTAGGTAATTTCTCGCCTGCGGTGGATGATTTGCCCAGTCTTTTGACCTTTGATGAGGTTATCACGCTGTTTCATGAATTTGGGCATGGTCTGCACCACCTGCTTACCAAAATCACTCTAAGCGATGTGGCAGGTATTAGTGGCGTGGAATGGGATGCTGTGGAGTTGCCCAGTCAGTTCATGGAAAACTTTGCCATTGACAAAGACGGCATGACACGCATCAGTCGCCATGTAAAAACAGGCGAACCATTGCCCCATGATAAGCTGACAGCACTACTAAATGCCAAAAATTTTCAAAGTGGACTGCAAACTTTACGCCAAATAGAGCTTGGGCTTTTTGATTTACGCATTCATGGCAAATCATTGACAGATTATGATGAGATTTTAGCGGTGGCAAATGAGGTTCGTGATGAAATTGCCATCATCAAAGTGCCTGCCAATAACCGCTTTGCCAACACATTTAGCCACATCTTTGCAGGCGGTTATGCTTCGGGATATTATTCATACAAATGGGCAGAGCTGTTGTCAGCGGATGCCTTTGGCAAATTTGAAAGTGGTGAAAATACCGCCACATATGGTGTATTTGACGCTACCATCGGAGATGCCTTTAAAAGAGAAATTCTACAAATGGGTGCCTCTCGTGCTGCCAAAGACAACTTTGTTGCCTTTATGGGGCGGGACGCTGACATGGGGGCATTACTACGTCATAGTGGATTTGTCAAATAACAAAAACAACTAAACTTGCACAAGGCAACAAATGGGGGTAAAATTTACCCCTGTTTTTATTGAGCATACACATGAGATATCAATCCATCCGCCCCAAACGTCAATTTCTGGCAGGAGTCAAATGCACTCAGTGCCAAGCGACCGACACCACCGTACAGGTGCAGATTTTCACCCCCTGGCCTGACGAATATATTGAGTGCATAGCGTGCCAATACACAGCACGTCGACCTACCGCTGACGACCTGCCCAAAATCCAAGCCACCACCGAGGGCGGGATGGCAGATGGTGTGGGGGTGGTGCGTTTTATCAAATAACCATCAAGCATGCCAAAAATTGTGTTTTTTTCTTAATTTTGTTGTAAAAAGCTGAAAATTTTTGTAAATTTTGATATAGTACAGCAATATTTGTCATTTGTTGGCAAGTGTCAATCAGCATCACCAATCCAATGTGTTCTAGCTTGTATCAATATTGTATATATATTGTATCACGACTGGGTTGGCTCTTAGATGATAGACATCAGCCACCATCAGCCCAATTTAGCCAATAAGATAGGTTTACCATGTCAGAAAAAAAAGACCCAAATGAGATTAATTTTGATGATGAATTTTTAAACACTAATTTTGATGACGCATCCAACCCCACGCCATCAACTGATGAACAGACACCAAAAAGCGAGCCACACTCCAAATTAGATGAGTTGGATGCAAATTCGGTTACTTTATCCGACCTGCACCTTAGCACAAACACAGATGATGGCGTTGATTTGAGTAACGTCGCCAACTTGGCCGATGACTCTACCAAACCAGAGACTCTACAACAAAACTCCACACCAAACCCAGAACCTGACACCACAGGTGTGAGCAATGCACCAATTACCGCTGGTTCTGCTGTTGGTACTGGCATAAAAGCCACAGAAAAACCCACCAAAAAAGGGGCAAGCGGTCTATTTGGCAAAAAGGACTCACCAAAGCCATCAAAAAGACCCAAACCTGCCAAAGCTGGCGGTACAGATGACTTGACAAAACTGCTGGGAAACTCTAAGAAGCTCAACACAATCATCTTGGGCGGTGTGATTATTTTGGCATTAATTGGTGTAATGCTCTACATGGTAATCGGCGGCAATGATGAAAGCATTGACCATCACCATGCTTTAACTCCTGCCGTTAGTACACCCACGCCTACCACCACACCAGAGCCAGAACAAGTAGAAACTCAGAACCAAAACATTGAACATATTGATGCCACTGACAGTATCTTGCCAACCATCAAACCTGTGGTTGATCCTGATGAGATTTTAAATGCCACAATTCCAACCGACCCCACACTCATCAAAGAAGAGATTGACCGCCTGACAGATAAAGATGCCCAAATCGCTGAACAAGAAAAGCTCATCCAAGACCAACTTACCCTAATGGAAGATTTGACCACTGCCAAAGCCGAACAAATCGCTCTACTAGAAGCCCAAATCGCTGAACTTGAAAAGCAAAAAAACAGCACCGAGACCGCCACAGACGCCAGTGAACAATGAGCGGTACAGTCGGACAAAAAGCCCAATATCTGTCGGGCTTTTTGGTTTATGTGGTTTTATAAAATTCGTATCGCCTGCTCTTTCTTTTGTAATGCCCTGCCCTCTAACACTGATTTGGCGACATGACGTTCTTTGTCATCATCAAAGCCTAGGACATGCCAACTTCTGCCCAAATCAGTGATTACCAACGCATCATTTATCAGTTCAATACTGGCGTTCTCGCTAAGTTTTACGGTGTGTCCTTGTGTGATAAAGGCACGATTTTTGATGATAATCACCCCTGTGGCAATGCGACTTTGATATTTTAGGTGGTCTTTATAAACATTAAAGCCAAAAATGAGTACCGCAAACACTGCCATCGTCGCAATGGTCACTTTCACAGATGCCATCATGGCAACCACTGCCACAACCACCGCCAGCACGACCAACACCCCTGCCATAACAAAGATGGGGTTGGTGTCTGTGCCACTTAGCGTGATAGACACGCCATCATCAATGACTTTTAGCATTACCAGCCCAACGCTTGTTTTTGCAATTCAAAAATCTCCTCAATCCCAGACTGGGCAAGGTCAAGCATGGCATTTGCCTGTTCACGGGTAAAATGCTTATCCTCTGCTGTACCTTGAATCTCAATAAATCCGCCTGCCTGTGTCATGACTACATTCAAATCAGTATCACACGTTGAATCCTCATCATAATCCAAATCCAAATACACTCTCCCATCCTTGATACCAACCGACACCGCCCCCACCAGTCCGATGAGTGGGTCTGTGGTGAGTTTTTTGTTTCGTTGTAGGTTTTCTAAGGCATCCATGAGTGCCACCGCTGAACCTGTAATACTTGCTGTACGTGTGCCACCATCTGCCTGTATGACATCACAGTCTACATAAATGGTATGCTCACCAATTTTTGACAAATCAAGCATGGCACGCAGTGAACGACCGATGAGACGCTGTATCTCTTGGGTGCGTCCTGATTGCTTACCCTTAGTGGCCTCACGTTGGGTGCGTGTGCCTGTGGCTCGTGGGAGCATACCATATTCGGCAGTCAGCCAGCCTTGACCCTGACCTTTTAACCAACGTGGTACGCCCTGCTCTATGCTGACGTTACACAATACTTTGGTATCGCCATAACACACCAACACCGACCCTTCGGCATGTTTGGTATGGTTACGGATAAAGCTGATGGGGCGTAATTGAGATAACTCACGGTTGTTGTGTCGCATGATTTGCCTTGTGGTGATGTGGTGATGAATGAATGTGGGTTATTGTAACAGTTTTTGACCAAAAACAAAACCATCCAACCCAACATATCCCCATTGGCGACACCCAGATTGGACGGTTTTAAAAGCTAAGAGCTTGTAATTATGCTTTTTTGCTTGCTTCTATTTTTTGCTTTCTTCTAATTGACGTAAATCCTTACGCAAGATTTTACCTACGTTGGATTTTGGCAATTCGCTGACGAAAGCCACATATTTAGGGCGTTTATAACCTGTCAAATTCTCTTTTGCCCATGCAATGACCTCTTTGTCCGTTAGGCTGTCGTCTTTTTTGACCACATAGGCTTTAACAAGCTCGCCACTGTGCTCATCAGGCACGCCAATCACACCACATTCTAGCACTTTGGGATGAGCACTAATAACCCTCTCCACCTCATTGGGGTAAACATTAAAACCTGACACCAAAATCATGTCTTTTTTGCGGTCAACGATTTTAACAAAGCCCTGCTCATCCATTATGCCAATATCACCTGTTTTAAAGTAGCCGTCTTGTGTCATGGATTTTTCGGTCTCATCAGGGCGATTGTAGTACCCTTTCATGACCTGAGGGCCTTTAATGGCAATCTCTCCTGGCTCACCAAATGCCACCTCTTTGCCATCATCATCCAGTAAAATCACATCGGTATTGGGGAAGGGAATGCCAATTTTACCTGTATAACTGCCTGGGGGATTTATTGTGGCAACAGGCGATGTCTCAGACAATCCATAGCCCTCAACGATGTAATTACCCGTGAGTCTCTCCCACGCCTCTGCTGTGCTTGATAATACCGACATGCCACCACCAAGCGACAAACGTAGGTTTGAATGGTCAATATTTTTAAAGCCTTTATGGTTAGCAAGGGCATTAAATAAGGTATTGACCGCAGGGAAAAACACAGGGCGGTACTTGGCAAAATCTTTGGTTAAGGCGTCAAAATCACGGGCGTTGGTGATAAGTAGCAAGCCAAAGCCCATCTTAAAGCCAACCATAGACACCGTAAATGAAAAAATATGATACAAAGGCAACGCTGTGGCAATGTATTTGCCTGTCAAGTCCTCATCGGCAGGAAATACCTTATGAATGAATGTCATGCACTGCTCAACGTTAATGATGAGGTTTTTATGGGTAAGCATCGCCCCCTTTGCCACGCCTGTTGTACCGCCTGTGTATTGCAATACTGCAATGTCATCAAGCGACAGTTCGGGGCGGACATAGCGACTTGCTGACACTGCTGTTAGTGCGTCTTTAAAACTTACAGCATTAGGAATGTTCCAGCTTGGTACCATTTTTTTGACATGGCGGACAACCAAATTGACCAAAGTGCCTTTTAGTCCCATCATATCGCCAATGCTTGCTACGATGATGTGCTTCACCTGAGCTTTGTTTTTGACTTTCTCAAAAGTATGAGCAAAGTTTTCAACGATAAACAACGCCTTTGCCCCACTGTCATTTAGCTGGTGTTCTAGCTCATGTGGTGTGTATAGCGGATTAACATTGACAAGGGTGAGACCTGCTCGCACAATGCCCATCATCGCAATCGGATACTGTAAAATATTTGGCATCATCACCGCCACTTTATCGCCCTTGACCAACCCTAGCGACTGCAAATAACTGGCAATCTGACGGCTATATGTATCAAGTTCACGATAGCTAATAGACACCCCCATACACGTTAGGGCGATTTTATTGCCGTGTTTGGCAAAATTATGCTCAAAGCTGTCAAGTAATGAATTGACACCATCTGGCACCTTGACGTTAATATCAAGTCCATGATTGGCGTAAGTTTTTATCCAAGGGCGGTCGGATGGGATGCTAAAATTTTGCATGGCTCTTCCTTAATATCTAAAATAAAATGCAGAAACTGCGTCAGATTGCTAAAAAGTTAGGCAAAATCACAGACATAAATGTAAGCAAATATTACGCATAAAATACACCATTTTTGTCAAATTGCCAAATCATTTTTTAAAAAGATGAGATTTTTATCATGATGACGTTGTTTGTGGGGCTATTTGTAGGATTATTGACAAGATACAAAAATCAGATACAAGAAATCGCCAAAATCAAAAAAGATAAAGCAGCACAAGACACGCAGGCAAAACCCAAATCAAAAGCAAAGACCCCTATTTTTATTAAGTCAAAGCCAAAGATAAGGTCCTAAAATGCCAATTTTAAAAAAATTGGTAAAAACTCTTAGGATAAAAATAGGGCGACGGTTTGATGAATGAATTTTGAATTCATTGTGTTTTTAATGCTAAGGCAAAATGCCAATAAATAACGCCTTGTGCTACTTTGGTTTTTGGGTGATATGGGTTTTATAGGTCAAAACCCATTCCCCCAAAATTGATTATAATGGCTTGATGGTTAATAATTCATCAATGATGGATTTAAATTCGTTAGGGATGATGATTTTAAAATTGGCAATCTCATTTTTTATGCTAATGAGTTTTTGGGTTTGAATATTAACCCTTTCATTTAATAAAATTTGCCGTTCATGGAAGCGTTTGTTATATTCCTCTTCATAGGCTACAAGGGATTTATTTTGAAATTCACGGAATTTGGCTTTATAGGCATTGACTGTGCTTTCATGCTCTCTGTGTTCGGCCAATAGATAGTTTTGTAATTTTTGTAATTCATCTAAGTCATATAAAGGCGTGTGGTGAATTTTAAATACCTGCTCGCCCACTTCTTTAAAACTGATGCGTTCTTTTTTGTTCAGGCTTGTGCGGATTTTATCAAAATTATGAATGAATTTGCCAATATGAGATGCTCGGGCTTCGGCCGTTTTATAAATAATCACATCCGATAAAGGTAGGGTAAGCAAATAATCTTCCATATCTACATTTAATAAAGCCCCCAACTCTTCCATGTCAATCTCTTCTAACAGACGCTCCTGTTCATCTCTTACTTGTTTGATTTTGGTATTGAGTATGTCAAGACGTCTGTCTTTTTCTTTGATGGCACTTCTAAAAAAGGCAGAAATGGCGTACAGATGACCAATGTTGGCAAGTTTGGTATCAATATCATTGACCTTTTTAAAATTATCTAACGCCTCACCATCAAGGCTGGATGTATGCGTTTCAAGATTATTAACCTCATCTTGGATGGGTTTTAGCGTTTCTTTGATACGTTCACAGATGTAGTTAGCCTCCGATGAGCTAAGACCTGAGACGTTAAAATATGGGTTTTTGGTTAGTAATTTATGGGCAAGCTCTTGACTTATCATCATATTTTCCTATTTAATAAAAAATCATCAGTTAAATAACATGAATGGCATTAAAACCATATTAACGTAAATCATCAGCAAAATCAATGATACTAAATAATTCGTGCCACACATTCAACCAAACTTTTGGCGATGCTCTCTTTACTTGCCTTATCCAACACCATTTTATCCATACCATAGTGCTTGGCAAAAAATACCGTCATGGCGTTATCATCCGAACCAAAGCCAATGCTTTTATCTGATACGTCATTGACAGCTATCATGTCCAAATTTTTGGCGATAAGTTTGGCATGGGCGTAATTTTCGCTGTCTTGTGTTTCAGCGGCAAAGCCTACCATGACAGCATTTGGAAAGGTGTGGCTTATCGTTGCTAAAATGTCGGGGTTTTTGATAAGTGCTAAGGTTAAATCATCTTGGTTAGAGGTTTTTTTGATTTTTTGGGAGGCGATGTTGGCAACTTTATAATCGGCGACGGCAGCGGTGGCAATAAAAATACTATCACCATCATCGGTCATGACCAACTGGCAAGCACTTAGCATGTCATCAGCGGTGGTAACTGTGATGCGTTTTGCCCCAAAAGGGGTAGGCAGATGCACACCACGCCCTGCAACTATGGTAACATCCGCCCCTGCATTCATGCACGCTTTTGCAATGGCAAAACCCATTTTTCCTGTGGAATGGTTGGACAAAAATCGCACAGGGTCAATGGCTTCAACGGTTGCCCCTGCGGTGATGATGACTTTTTTGCCACGCAAAGATTGGGGGGTTTGGCTTTTGGCAAGCAAAGTTAAAATCCGCTCGCACAAGTCATCAGGTTCAGGTAATCGCCCTGCCCCCACATCACCGCACGCCTGTTCGCCACTGTCAGGGGTCAGCACGGTGTAGCCAAAACGGGTAAGTTTGGCAAGGTTATCCTGTACGATGGCATGAGCATACATCGCCTGATTCATGGCAGGGGCGATGACAATGGGAGCTGTTGTAGCAAGTGCAACGGTGGTTACAAGGTTGTCCGCCAAACCGCCAGCAAGCCTGCCAATGGTGTTGGCACTGGCAGGGGCGATGACGACCATGTCCGCCCATTTGGCAAGCTCAATATGTCCCATGCCACGTTCAGCTTCATCGTCCAGTAGCTTGGTGTGAACTTCGTTGCCTGTCAAGGCCTGTAAAGTCAAAGGGGTGATAAATTCACACGCCCCATCCGTCATCATCACACGCACAGTGCAACCTGCTTTTATCAGTAAACGAGCAAGGACGGCAGATTTATAGGCAGAGATACCGCCTGTAATGGCAAGTAGGATATTGGGGCAGGTCATGGCAGTTTTGTAACTAAACTAAATGGGTTATTGTACCACATATTACACACCTTGACACACCTTGACAAAAAACTTGTCAAAACAATGGCTGTTTTTAGCATGTCAAACCAACTTGCCTTGTAAACCGATTTGGTCAGTTTGCTTTTTGCTGATACAATCTGTTATAAAAATTACAAGATGAACAAATCACCCCCACACCAATTTTGCCACCATACAAAAGCACACCACCACAATCACAGGGCGAATAAGTTTTGCACCCCCTTTGACAACCATGTGCGAACCCAAATACGCACCAATGAGTTGCCCTACCATCATGACAAGCCCCAAAATCCACACCACTTGACCACCCAAAATAAAGAAAATCAGTGATGCAATGTTAGTGGCAAAATTTAATAATTTGGCTCGTGCGGTTGCTTGCACCAAATCACGTCCACGCAGTACCACCTGAGATAGGCTAAAAAACGTTCCTGTTCCTGGCCCAAAATAACCGTCGTACAGCCCAATAAGCGGAGCAATTGTTCGCTCATAGAGTGTTTGGCTCATTTTGGGCGTGGTTTCAAGTTTACCCAAATTAGGGCTAAACAGCGTATACACCCCAACCGCCCCAATGACAAAAGGCAATGCCTTTTGCAAAAAATCAGGGGGAGACAATTGCACCAGTACCGTCCCCATCCCTGATGCCATGAATGCCACAATAAGGGCAGTCTTCATCATCTTAGGGTGAATGAACCCCTTTTTTATCATGGTAACACTTGCTGAAAATGACCCTGCACAGGCTTGCAATTTATTGGTGGCAAGCACCGATACAGGATTCATGCCCGTCAAAAGCAGCGCAGGAATGGTCAAAAGTCCGCCACCGCCTGCCATGGCATCAATAAACCCTGCCATCAGTGCCACAAAAAATAGCAGGAATATAAGGTGAAAGGTGAGTGCCATGTCATTATTCCAAAAATCTTATTTTAACAAAGAATAAAATGATTTTGTTGATTTGTGTTAAAATAGTGTGTTTTTTGTTAAAAATTATGCTTTTTTACATCAATAGGACTGGTTATGTCAAAACTTTTTTCATGGTATTTTAAACCAAACTTATTATTAAGAATTCTCATCGGTCTAATTCTAGGTTCAATCTGTGGTATTATTTTTCAAAATGCCCAAACCGCCATCAGTATTTTATCGCCCATTGGTGAGCTTTTCATTCGTCTGTTAAAAATGATTGTCATCCCCGTCATTGCCTCCACGCTCGTCGTAGGGGCAAGCTCAATCACGCCTGCCCAACTTGGGCGTATCGGCATAAAAACGCTGATTTATTATACCATAACCTCTGCTTTTGCCATCATCATCGGTCTTGGTGTGGGCAGGCTCTTTAACCCTGGTATGGGGCTAGAACTCATCGCTGACACCACAACCGAAGGCAAAACTGCCCAAGCTCCAAGCATGCTCCAAATTTTGCTTGAAATTGTCCCAACCAACCCCATCGGCGTGATCAGCAGTGGTCAAGTGTTGCCCATGATTTTCTTTTGTCTGATATTTGGTATCGCCCTTGCCTTTGGACGTGATAGCGATGATGACAATGTCAAAAAAAGCTCGGATGCGGTATTTTATTTTGTAGATGGGGTCAGCCATGCAATGTTTAGGATTGTCGGTTGGGTCATGCAGTACGCTCCGATTGGTGTTTTTGCCCTAATTTTTATCGTTTTTTCAAAAAATGGGGCAACCGCTTTTGGTTCGCTTGCCAGTGTTACAGCAACCGTTTATGTTGGTTTTGCCTTGCAAATTGCCCTTGTATACTGTGTGATTTGCGCCCTAATGAAACTGTCTCCACTTATTTTTTTAAAAAAGGTTCGCCCTGCTTTTATCACCGCCTTTGTTACTCGCTCATCAGGGGCAACCTTGCCTGTATCTATCCAAGCATCACAAAATATGGGCATTCCCAAAAACATTTATAGCTTTGGTTTGCCTGTTGGTTCTACGATGAACATGGATGGCACAACAGTATATCTGGGCGTGTGTGCCATTTTTATCGCCAATGCGGTGGGTGTGTCGCTTGATGGCTCACAAATGCTGACCATCACCATGACCGCCATACTGGGTGCAATTGGCACAGCAGGTGTACCGGGGGCTGGGGCGATTATGCTACTTATGGTGCTAGAATCCATTGGTTTGCCTGTGGAGGCTGGCTCTGCGGTGGCGATTGCCTATGGCATGATTTTAGGTATTGATGCCTTGCTTGACATGGGTCGCACCGCCTTAAATGTCGTGGGTGACATCACAGGGGTTGCAACCGTCGCCAAACAAGAGGGGGTTTTGGATAAACAAATGTGGGATTCTTGATTTTAATATCTTCTAGAATGGATACAAATGGTTAGTATTATCGCTTGTTTATCACTTGTATTTGTATTATAATTTTACTTATTTTTACAAACTTTAAACCAAAATAACCAAAATCAAAAATTCAATCACTTTGGTTGGGTGTTTTTAGCAAGCAAATGGTTATTTTGGTAAAAAATAAGTTTTCAAAGACGATACACTTCATACACATTTTTGGCATCTTAAACTTGATGCTTGCCTTGTGGTTGATTGGGGTGTATCGGTGTGTCAAAGTGCAAAAGCCAACAGGTGGTCATTGATGAATCAATCAAAACAAAACAACAAATCCAAAAAATCCAAACAAGTATTAAAACTTAGTGCCTTGTCTTTGGGTCTGCTTAACATCACGCAGGTGGCACTGGCAAACACAACGGCCGATAAGGCGGAGGCAACAGATAAGACAAACCTTGTTGTTGTCTTGGATGAAACTGTCGTAACAGCGAAGAAAAACGCTCGTAAAGCCAACGAAGTTACAGGGCTTGGCAAGGTGGTCAAAACTGCTGAGACCATCAATAAAGAACAAGTACTAAACATTCGAGACTTAACACGCTATGACCCTGGCATTGCTGTGGTTGAGCAAGGTCGTGGGGCAAGCTCGGGCTATTCTATTCGTGGTATGGATAAAAATCGTGTGGCGGTATTGGTTGATGGCATCAATCAAGCCCAGCACTATGCCCTACAAGGTCCTGTGGCAGGCAAAAATTATGCCGCAGGTGGGGCAATCAACGAAATAGAATACGAAAATGTCCGCTCCATTGAGATTAGTAAAGGTGCAAATTCAAGTGAACATGGCTCTGGGGCGTTATCTGGCTCTGTGGCATTTGTTACCAAAACCGCCGATGACATCATCAAAGATGGTAAAGATTGGGGTGTGCAGACCAAAACTGCCTATGCCAGTAAAAATAACGCATGGGTTAATTCTGTGGCAGCAGCAGGCAAGGCAGGTTCTTTTAGCGGTCTTGTCATCTACACCGACCGCCGTGGTCAAGAATACAAGGCACATGATGATGCCTATCAGGGCAGCCAAAGTTTTGATAGAGCGGTGGCAACCACTGACCCAAATAACCGCACATTTTTAATGGCAAATGAATGTGCCAATGGTAATTATGAAGCGTGTGCCTCTGGCGGTCAAACCAAACTTCAAGCCACGCCAACCAATGTGCGTGATAAGGTAAATGTCAAAGATTATACAGGTCCTAACCGCCTTATCCCAAACCCGCTCACCCAAGACAGCAAATCCTTGCTACTTCGCCCAGGTTATCAGCTAAACGATAAGCACTATGTTGGTGGTGTGTATGAAACCACCAAACAAAACTATGCCATGCAAGATAAAACCGTGCCTGCTTATCTGACGGTTCATGACATTGACAAATCAAGGCTCAGCAACCATGCCCAAGCCAATGGCTATTATCAAGGCAATAACCTTGGTGAACGCATTCGTGATGCCATTGGGGAAAATTCAGGTTATGGCATCAACTATGCTCATGGCGTATTTTATGATGAAAAACACCAAAAAGACCGCCTAGGGCTTGAATATGTTTATGACAGCAAAGGTGAAAATAAATGGTTTGATGATGTGCGTGTGTCTTATGACAAGCAAGACATTACGCTACGCAGCCAGCTGACCAACACGCACTGTTCAACCTATCCGCACATTGACAAAAATTGTACGCCTGATGTCAATAAACCTTTTTCGGTAAAAGAGGTGGATAACAATGCCTATAAAGAACAGCATAATTTAATCAAAGCCGTCTTTAACAAAAAACTGGCGTTGGGTAGTACACATCATCACATCAATCTGCAAGTTGGCTATGATAAATTCAATTCAAGCCTTAGCCGTGAAGATTATCGTTTGGCAACCCATCAATCTTATCAAAAACTTGATTACACCCCACTAAGTAATCCTTTGCCAGATGAGTTTAAGCCGATTTTAGGTTCAGACAACAGACCCATTTGCCTTGATGCTCATGGTTATGGCA
The DNA here is from genome assembly GCF_001679005.1 of Moraxella nonliquefaciens. Lineage (GTDB taxonomy): Bacteria > Pseudomonadota > Gammaproteobacteria > Pseudomonadales > Moraxellaceae > Moraxella > Moraxella nonliquefaciens. The sequence goes on from NZ_LXTW01000034.1 coordinate 35,192, forward strand.
GTACCCATAACCATGCTTGTAACACCAACAACAGCACTTATCAAAATTTTGCCATCAAGCAAGGCATAGAGCAATACAACCAAAAAACCAATACCGATAAGATTGATTATCAAGCCGTCATTGACCAATATGATAAGAAAAACCCCAACAACACCCTAAAACCCTTTGAGAAAATCAAACAAAGTTTGGGTAAAGAAACATACGACAAGATAGACAGACTGGGCTTTGATGCTTATGCAGAGTTGCGTACCCAATGGGCGGATTGGAGCAATAACAACAGCCGACAAAATGCCAATAAAGGCACGGATAATATCTATGAGCCAAATCAAGCGACTGTTGTCAAAGATGATAAATGCAAATATAGCGAGACCAACAGCTATGCTGATTGCTCAACCACTCGCCACATCAGCGGTAATAATTATTTCATCGCTTTAAAAGACAACATGACCATTAATAAATATGTTGATTTGGGGTTGGGCGCTCGCTATGACAGAATCAAACACAAATCTGATGTGCCTTTGGTGGACAACAGTGCCAGCAACCAGCTGTCTTGGAATTTTGGCGTGGTGGTTAAGCCCACCAACTGGCTGGACATCGCTTATAGAAGCTCGCAAGGCTTTCGCATGCCAAGTTTTTCTGAAATGTATGGCGAACGCTTTGGCGTAACCATCGGTAAAGGCACGCAACATGGCTGTAAGGGTCTTTGGTACATTTGTCAGCAGACTGTCCATCAAACTAAGCTAAAACCTGAAAAATCCTTTAACCAAGAAATCGGAGCGACTTTATATAACCACTTAGGCAGCCTTGAAGTCAGTTATTTTAAAAATCGCTATACCGATTTGATTGTTGGTAAAAGTGAAGAGATTAGAACCCTAACCCAAGGTGCTGATGCAGGCAAACAGCGTGGTAAAGGTGATTTGGGCTTTCATAATGGACAAGATGCTGATTTGACAGGCATTAACATTCTTGGCAGACTTGACCTAAACGCTGTCAATAGTCGCATTCCCTATGGACTATACTCAACACTGGCTTATAACAAAGTTGATGTTAAAGGCAAAACCTTAAACCCAACTTTGGCAGGAACAAACATGCTGTTTGATGCCATTCAGCCATCTCGTTATGTGGTGGGGCTTGGCTATGATGCCCCAAGCCAAAAATGGGGAGCAAACGCCATGTTTACCCATTCTGATGCCAAAAATCCAAGCGAGATTGTGGCAGATAAGAACTTAGGTAATGGCAACATTCAAACAAAACAAGCCACCAAAGCAAAATCCACGCCGTGGCGAACACTTGATTTGTCAGGTTATGTGAACATAAAAGATAACTTTACCTTGCGTGCTGGCGTGTATAATGTATTTGATACCTATTACACCACCTGGGAGGCTTTACGCCAAACAGCAGAAGGGTCGGTCAATCAGCATACAGGACTTAGCCAAGATAAGCATTATGGTCGCTATGCCGCTCCTGGACGCAATTACCAATTGGCACTTGAAATGAAGTTTTAACCTGCACCTTTAATCAGTGGTTTGGATGTGATTTTGGCATGCCAAACCCCAACCAACCAATGAATAAAGCCCCCATCTACCATGAGGGCTTTATTTTATCATCGCTAAGTGATGCTCTTAGCGGTCATCATTCATGATTAGTCATTAATTTATTAGCAATTAATTTATCAGTAATCACGCTGCTCTTTTAGGATGTTAAGTGATGGGTATTCAAGAACGATGTCATACTCAGCACCGTTTTTATAGGCTTCCACTTCAAAGACAGGCTTGCCCAAATAATCATCAACTTCAATCTTGGCAACTTGATAGCCACGAGAAGACAACATTTGCATGGCTTTTTGACGATTTTGGTTAAAATTGCTGTCGCCATAAGCTTGTGCTTTAATACGGTCGTTAGCAACTGCGGTGGTAGAGAAGCCAACGGCAGGCAACAAAACAGCAACACTTAGCACGCCGGCCAATAGTTTATTGGTTAAATTTTTCATAGTAGTTTCCTGATTATTATCATTGTAATTCATGTTTATCGTTATAAACAATCGTTATAAATAACTGTGTCGTGATAACCATCAATCACAAATGGGTTAAATGCCTTTTGCCCAATGGCAAATAGGCACAACGCTCTGTTTGTTCTATGATGATGACTTTGTTAATCTCAATGCTTGTTTAATTTGAGCGTCATCAGTCATCTTTATCATAGTGTGCAAACAGGTTTCGTATTTTACGGATATTTATCCAGATGTCTGTGGTATTTCATAGATGATTTGTAAAATAATTGTCAATAATTATTATCAATTGTAAACTTGTGGCTAATGATGGACAAAACCATGAACAACTTTTTCATCAGATACTAATTTTTGACAAAATAATCATTATTATTCACATTTTTATTTTTAAATACCATAAAAAATGGTAAAATATGCTCGCTTTTTTGATAGGAGCTGTCATGACAATCACGCCTGTTTATACCACATTCACCCCCAGCAAAACACCCATAAAAATTTTTATGGCTGGCTTGACTTTTCTAATCGCTCATATCAGCCATGCCGATGATGGTCGCACCGACAATCAAGAGTCAATCAATCAAGAAATAACCGCCCTTGAACCCATCATTAACCATGCTCAGCCTGAACTATTGCCCCATGGCACATTAACACCAACAACAGAACCAACACTGGCACAAACACCAAATCCTGCCGAAGATACGCTCATCGCCGATGAAGCGTTACTGCTTGATAATCCCGATTTGCTCAATCACGCCCTAAATTCTGCTGTCATGACCAATCATATGGCAGGGGTTCACGCATTATTGCCCATTTATCAAAAACTGCCCAAAGACCATCAAAATGGCATTTTACTTGGATATGCCAATGCACTGGCTGCCTTGGACAAAGGCAACGCCAAAGCAGCCATTGATGAGCTGCGTCGCATCATCGCCATCATGCCTGAATATAATGTGGTGCGTTTTCATCTGGCAAGGGCGTTATTTATGGACAAACAAAACGAAGCCGCCCTTGACCAATTTAATAAATTACATGCTGACAACTTACCATATGATGTGCGACAGGTTGTTGGGCAGTACAGACAAGCGTTAAAACAACGAGATTCATGGACATGGCAAGCAGGCATGAATCTGGCCAAAGAAGACAACATTAATCAAACCCCCAAAAACACCACGCAAGGTCAATGGACTTTTGACAAACCCATTGACGCCATCACCCTAAGCTACCAATTGGGGGCGGATAAAAAGTGGTCTTTGCCCAAAGGGGCATATGTGGGAGCGAACGCCCAAATCTATGGCAAACATCATCAAAATCACAAAAAATACAACGACCATTGGGGCAGACTGGGGGCAAATTTGGGCTTTGCTGATGCCAAAAAAGACCTTGGCATTGAGGCCTATGGTGAAAAAAGATTTTATGGGCATGAGCGTTATACCGACACCATAGGCATACGCATGTCAGCTGATTATAGAATCAACCCAAAATTTCAAAGCCTAAACGCCATAGACATATCACGCCTAACTAACCATCGGACACCTAGGGCTGACAGTAACAACACTTTATACAGCACATCATTGATTTATTACCCAAATGCCACACGCTATTATCTTTTGGGGGCAGACTTTTATGATGAAAAAGTGCCACAAGACCCATCTGACAGCTATGAGCGCCGTGGCATACGCACAGCGTGGGGGCAAGAATGGGCGGGCGGTCTTTCAAGCCGTGCCCAAATCAGCATCAACAAACGCCATTACCAAGGGGCAAACTTAACCAGCGGTGGACAAATTCGCCATGATAAACAAATGCAAGCATCTTTATCATTTTGGCACAGAGACATTCACAAATGGGGCATCACGCCACGGCTGACCATCAGCACAAACATCAATAAAAGCAATGACATTAAGGCAAATTACCATAAAAATCAAATGTTTGTTGAGTTTAGTCGCATTTTTTGATGGGATAAGCACGCCCTGCTTTTGTTTTTGTAAAAAAAATGTACCATCATAGACAATATCAAGAAAAAATCAAGAAAAAAATCAAAAATATAATAGATAATTGTTATTGTTTATGTTATTATTTATCAATGTAAATTTGCCGTATTTTGTCCATCACAAACGCATTTATCATAAATGCCCAAACAAATACGCCAAATGCACATTGTCGGCATGCCAAAATAGGCATTAACAGACTTGTTTAGATAATACCATCAACCCATCAGAGGATTATTTTATGAAACACATTCCTTTAACCACACTGTGTGTGGCAATCTCTGCCGTCTTATTAACCGCTTGTGGTGGTAGCAGTGGTGGTTTCAATCCACCTGCCTCTACGCCCATTCCAAATGCAGGTAATTCAGGTAATGCTGGCGGTACTGGCAGTACTGATAATGCAGGCAATGCTGGCAATGCTGGCGGTGCAAACTCTGGTACAGGCAATGCAGGTAATTCAGGTAATGCAAACTCTGGTACAGGCAGTGCCAACACACCAGAACCAAAATATCAAGATGTGCCAACCGATAAAAATGAAAAAGCTGAAATCTCAGGCATTCAAGAACCTGCCATGGGTTATGCAATGGAATTAAAGCTTCGTAACTGGATGCCAAGACAGGAAGAACATGCCCAAATCAGTACAGATGATGTTGTAAAACTTGAAGGTGGCTTGGAGCATAAGCCATTTGATAACTCTATTTGGCAAAACATCAAAAATAGTAAAGAAGTACAAAATGCTTACAACCAAGAGAAGTCACATATTGAAGAGCAAATCAGAAGAGACAATAAACAACGCCCTGACAAAGAAAGACTTGATGAAGTGGCACTAGAAGCTCATATTAAAAAAACTCTTGATGACCATCTAACAAATCTTGCTAAACCCATTTATGAAAGAAATATTAATTATTCACATGATAAGCAGAATAAAGCACGCACTCGTGATTTGACTTATGTGCGTTCTGGTTATATTTATCACTCAGGTTATTCTAATATCGACATTCCAAATAAAATAGCTAAAACTGGTTTTGATGGTGCTTTATTTTATAAAGGTGAACAAACTGCTAAACAATTGCCTGTATCTGAGGTTAAGTATAAAGGCACTTGGGATTTTATGACCGATGCCAAAAATAAACAATCATTTAGCAGTTTTGAAGCACCGCAAGCTGGTAATCGCCATAGTGCAATATCTTCCCATGAGTACCCATCTTTATTAACTGATGAGAGAGACAAACCAAATGATTATAATGGCGAATATGGTCATAGTAGTGAATTTACGGTAGATTTTAGTAAAAAGAGCCTAAAAGGTGAATTATCCAGTAATGTAAAAAGCTCATCAAATGCCAAGCCTGTTAAAACCAAACGCTACGGTATTAAGGCTGATATCCACGGCAACCGCTTCCGTGGCAGTGCCACCGCAAGCGATAAAGCAGAAGACAGCAAAACCCAACACCCCTTTACCAGCGATGCTACAAACAAGCTAGAAGGTGGTTTTTATGGACCAAAAGGCGAGGAGCTGGCAGGTAAATTCTTAACCGATGACAACAAACTCTTTGGTGTCTTTGGTGCTAAACAAGAGGGTAAAGTAGAAAAAACCGAAGCCATCTTAGATGCCTATGCGCTTGGGACATTTAACACCAAAGAAGCGACCACATTCACCCCATTTACCAAAAAACAACTGGATAACTTTGGCAATGCCAAAAAGTTGGTCTTGGGTTCTACCGTCATTGATTTGGTATCTACCGATGCCACCAAAAATGAATTCACCAAAGAAAAGCTAGAATCTGCCACAAACAAAGCGGGCGAGACTTTGATGGTGAATGATAAAGTTAGTGTCAAAACCTATGGCAAAAACTTTGAATACCTAAAATTTGGTGAACTCAGTGTCGGCACAAGCAACAGTGTCTTTTTACAAGGCGAACGCACCGCTACCACAGGCGAGAAAGCCGTACCAACCACAGGCAAAGCCAAATATCTGGGGAACTGGGTAGGATACATCACAGGAGCGGACTCATCAAAAGGCTTTAATGATGCCAAAGATGTTGCTGATTTTGACATTGACTTTGCAAGCAAAACAGTTAATGGCAAACTTATCACCAAAGACCGCAAAGACCCTGTATTTAACATCACAGGTGAAATCGCAGGCAATGGCTGGACAGGCAAAGCCAGCACCGCCGAAGCGAACGCAGGGGGCTACAAGATAGATTCTAGCAGTACAGGCAAATCCATCGTCATCAAAGATGCCGAAGTTACTGGGGGCTTTTATGGTCCAGATGCAACCGAGATGGGTGGGTCATTTGCACACAAAAACAGCGGTGATGATGGTAAAGTCTCTGTGGTCTTTGGCACAAAAAAACAACAAGAGGTTAAGCAGTAATTTAAACACAATGTTTGGTTTGGCTAATGGGGTGGACACTTAATCAAATATGAATGATTAAGATGATAAGCCCAAGCCATGCCAACGATTGATAGCAACGATGGCAGATGATGAGTTTTCATTATCTGCCATTATTATTTCTTAGTTATTGCTTAGTTATTTGGTGGCATTTTACTTAGGTGGTGTTACTGGTTTTGGTTATGATGCACCATTTTAGAACAAATGGTCGGATTATTTTCACATCAGACACTTGCCTGCAAAGGCTTATGGTTACCGCTGTTCTGCTTAAAAAGCATATACCCTCTACTGTTTATATGGATATTTTTATGGTAAATACAAAATTTCAACACGCCTTATTAATTTTTATGATATATTTATAAGATTGATTTATTTTTATTTATAACTATTTTTTATAGTTATTTTGTTTTTATTCATCTACGTTTATAGGATAAGATAGTCATGCCAATGAGTCGCATAAAATCCTTTTTTGAGCTAGAAGCTGCTGGGGGCATTGTACTTGCCTTTGCTGCTGTGCTTGCCATGATGGTCGCCAATTCGCCCCTGTACGAGTTATACAACGCCTTTATTCACGCTCCTGTGGTGGTGCAAATTGGTCAGTTTGAAATTGCCAAAGATGCTCATCATTGGATTAATGACGGTCTGATGGCAGTATTTTTCTTTTTGGTGGGGCTAGAATTAAAACGTGAGGCCTTGATAGGAGAGCTCTCCGACATCAAGCAAATCATCTTACCTGCCATCTGTGCCATCGGTGGCATGATTGCCCCTGCTTTGGTCTACTATGGGCTAAACCATGGTGATGCCGAAGCCCTAAAAGGATGGGCAATCCCTGCCGCCACGGACATTGCCTTTGCCATTGGCGTGCTTAGTCTGCTTGGCAACAAAGTTCCCAACGCCTTAAAAGTGTTTTTGGTATCCATTGCCATCTTTGATGACATCGGAGCGATCATCATCATTGCCCTGTTCTACACATCCGAGTTATCACTGTTGTCGCTTGGGGTGGCGGCGGTGTGTTTGCCATTTTTATTTTTACTAAATCGCTTAAATGTTACCCGTCTAACGCCTTATTTACTCATCGGAGTCATCTTATGGGCTGCCATGTTAAAATCAGGCGTACATGCAACATTGGCAGGGGTACTTTTGGCGTTTTTCATTCCCTTAAAAAACAATGCTGACCCTGATCATTCGCCCCTAGAAGAGTTAGAACATGACCTGCATAATACCGTCGCTTTTGGTATCCTGCCTTTATTTGCCTTTGCCAATGCAGGCATCTCATTGGCTGGCACCAGCATGAGTGAACTCATGCATGGTGTGCCCATGGGGATTGCTTTGGGTTTGATTATCGGTAAGCAGATTGGCGTAATCATCCCTGTGCTTGTCGTTGTCAAGTTAGGTCTTGCCAAATTGCCCAAAGGCACCACTTTCATACAAATCTATGGCGTGTCCCTGCTTTGCGGTATTGGCTTTACCATGTCACTCTTTATCTCAGGGCTTGCCTTTGGGGGCATTCCTGATGAGTATGACCCACGTTTGGGTATTATCTTAGGTTCGCTTGTCTCAGGCATTATCGGCTATCTTATCTTACGTACTAATATCAAAGATGCCAACCACCCCACTCTCATCAAAAATGATGAGATGTATCTTGGGGTTGGCGAACCGCCCAAACACTAATCAACGACAAATCACCAATAAAAGCGGGCAACATGTCCGCTTTTTGCTGGTCGCTCTTTTCTTTTATCTGCGTTTATCATACAATAAACCGATCTTATTATTTTACCATTGCCATCATCAACCCATCATTTAAGGAACAGACCTCCATGTCGTATCGCACCGCCCTTGATTTGGCATCCGCCCTATCTGATACAGACAAGCTAAAACTTGCCCATCATCTGCTCGGACAGCTTATGCTCTCGCCTAAATCATCATCTGCCCCCACGCCCAAACTGCCACCATCTGCCGATTATGATTATTGCCTAGAACGGGTATTAAAAAGCAAGCCTAATCGCCTGCCTGCTCTACAAACATTTTTGGAGGCGATTTTTAGCTTTCGAGGCGGACAAGATGCCAATATTGATGACATCATCAAACGCTTAGAGTTAAACAAAATCATCAAAAAAGAGGGGGATAATGTGGTATATTTGGTTGATTAAAGTTTTTTACAAGTTTAGCATTATTTTGAAAAAATTTGTTACATATCTTACCGTCATTTCATATATAATAAGACGGTTAGATGGTTATACAAAACTGCTTTTTAACATTTATATTCATCCCTTGTAAGGAGATTGTTATGAAAAAATTATTAATTGCCACGGCGGTAGGTGCGTTAGTTTTGACAGGTTGTGCCACAAATACCCCAACCATGAATCAGCCCATCACTCAGCAGATGCACGGCGAACACGCCCACAAGCATGGCAATCATACCAACAATTCCCATCATGGTATTATATCAAAAACCTACACCTGCAATAATGATGCCAATGATGCCAACATTGTTGCACACTACAACCCTGATGCCAAAAAAGCCTTGCTTAACATCACCGCTTCTCAATTGGGTCTAAATGGTACTGATGTTGAGTTTAAAATTGCCCCCACGGATTCTACATCCAAATCTGGCTCTGGCATGCTGTTTATCAATGACGTCAATCCCAACTCAAAATACGAATGGCACACCAAAGGCAACATAGGCATGCTAGACATCACAACTGCTGATGGTTCGGTATATAGCCTAAGTTGTCAAAGCACCCTTCCCACGCATCATCATATTCACAGCCACTAAAAAAATCACGCATGAGACAAATGCTCTGCTTTGACCCAAAAAACGCATGAGCTTGGCTTGTGCGTTTTTGTAGTTCATATGGTTTGTTGGTCATAAAAGGCAGACACACCCCAAACCGCTCATCTTATTTGCCACTCATCTTAGTTGCATGGTTTATTTTTTCATGATAAGCTGACAGGTGTAATTGGCACATTCCGCCTTTAATATGCCATGTTTTTGTAGTAGCTCTGCCCCAACCATTTGCTCTGTCAGCATTTGCTCCAACACCGCTTTGCCATCATTGCCATACAAAGCCGTGGCAAGAGCGTAGGCTTTTTGGGCGTGGGCATAGCTTGCCTGCTTGATGGCATCGCTGTCTTTGGGATGGGCATAATACCACGTCAGCTCAAAGAGTTCATCTGACTCAATGACATATAACGGTGGCTCATGTGCTGATGTATGACTGTATTTATCCGCCATGACCCCATGAAAATCCAAAGCATCCGATTTGATGGCAGTTTGGGCGATGAATGTTTTGGCACGCTCAAACCGATCTTGTCCCATCTCGGTCATGATAGGCCAGGCTTGCCAACTTGCCACATCATAGACCACTTTTTTATAGACCTGTGGCTCGCCGTCATCTTGTATCACATCCTTGTGTGTGGTGGGACGAAAAAACAATACTAATGCCAATGCACAGGCAATGATAAACACCCAAATGATGGGGGCTTTTAAGAATTTTTTGGTAGGTGTTGTGTTGGTCATGGCTTATGATAAACTGGCAAAATGGATTGATTAAATCAATAAATGTATGCAAAATAATGGCGGTTATTGTAGCTGTTTTTGTGCCATTTTAACAGTTCTAATTTTTAAATTTATCAGGACACCACATGCAACATTTCATCGTCATTGGCAACCCCATTAGCCACTCAAAAAGCCCTGACATTCATACTGCCTTTGCTCGCTTGGTGGGGATTGATATTAGTTATAGATGCCAATTTTGCCCTGATGATTTTGACAGTCTTAGGGCGGTGATAGAAGCTTTTTTTAACGGTGGCGGTGTGGGGGCGAATGTAACCTTGCCCTTTAAAGAAATGACGTTTGACATCTGCCAAGAAGTCGGCACATTAAGCGAATACGCCAAAAACGCAGGGGCGGTAAACACGCTTGCCCTAAAAAATGGCACGCTCTTTGGCGACAACACAGATGGTCAAGGACTGGTGGCGGATTTGGTGAACCATGGTGTGGATTTATACAACAAAAAGGTCGCCATACTTGGGGCAGGTGGAGCAACTCGGGGGGTTATTTTACCACTGGTTCAACGTGGTGCCAGAGTATCAGTTTTTAACCGTACACCATCAAAAGCCCACATACTTGCCCAAAATTTCATCACGCAAGGCATTACCATAAATGCCCACGCCTTGGATGATTTGACAGGACATTTTGACGTGATTATCAATGCCACATCCGCCACAACCACAGGGCAAACGCTGGATTTGGGTGATGTATCGGCTGATGTGGCTTATGACATGATGTATGGCAAGCCGTCTGCTTTTTTAAAGCATTTTCATCACGCTGAGCAGATAGATGGCATGGGCATGCTCATCAATCAAGCTCGCTTATCCTTTGAACTTTGGACAGGACGGACGGTAGATTTGGATAAAGTGATGCCCAATTTATAATTAATTTTTATAAAAAAATTAGAAATTTATGAAAAATCGTTATTTTTAACACAAAAGCCCCATCACAAATCTCAAAATAAGGTATAGTAACAATAAGGTATAGTAACAAAATGACGTTCTAATACACAATTACACTTATATTGACTTGAACTTGACTTGTAATTATTGTCTACGCATTACCCATCTACCATCACAAAGGAGCTGTATCATGCTGACGTACAAAGCCCCCCTACGGGACATTAAATTTCTCATCAATGAAGTTTTTGACTATCCTGGCCACTACCAAACCTTTGAACATGGCAAAAATGCCGACAGCGAAACCGTTGCCATGATTTTAGAGGGTTTTGCTGATTTGGCTCAAAATGTCATCGCCCCCTTATATCAGTCAGGTGATGCCGAAGGTTGTCATTTTGAAGATGGCAAAGTTAGCACACCCAAAGGCTTTAAAGAAGCGTACCAGCAATTTGCACAAGGGGGCTGGCAAGGCATTTCCTATCCTGAACAGTATGGTGGTATGGGTCTGCCAATGTCTCTTAATCTCATCAAATCAGAAATGCTTGGTACTGCCAACTGGTCATTTGCCATGTATCCGGGGTTATCGCTTGGAGCGGTCAATACCATTTTAGAATACGGCACGACCGAGCAAAAAGACCTATACCTACCTAAGCTCGTTACTGGCGAGTGGTCTGGCACCATGTGTCTGACCGAATCCCAGTGTGGTACTGACCTAAACCAAATGAAAACCTCCGCCAAACCCAATGATGATGGCACTTATCTTATTAATGGTTCTAAGATTTTCATCAGTGCAGGTGAACATGACCTAACTGATAATATCGTGCATGTCGTTTTGGCACGCCTGCCCGATGCTCCTGCTGGCACAAAAGGCATTTCGTTATTTATCGTACCAAAATTCTTAGCTGACAATGATGGCAACATGGGCAAACGCAATGGTGTCAGCTGTGGTTCTATTGAACATAAAATGGGCATTCGTGCATCAGCGACGTGCGTACTTAACTTTGACAACGCCACAGGTTATCTCATTGGCGAACCAAATAAAGGACTAAAAGCAATGTTCACCTACATGAACACCGCTCGTGTCGGTACAGGCATTCAGGGTCTGGCACACATGGAACTTGCCTTTCAAAACTCACTGCCTTATGCCAAAGAACGCCGTTCTATGCGTGCTTTATCTGGCACCAAAGAACCCAACAAGCCTGCTGATGCCATTCATCATCACGCCGATGTCCGCCGTATGCTATTAACCCAAAAGGCATTTACCGAGGGGGCAAGAAGCATGATTTATCATGTTGGGCGTTATTCGGATAAACTGGCAGATGCGACCGTGCGTGGCGATAAAAAAGAAATTGCACGTTGGGAGGACAAAATGGGCTTTTTTACACCTGTATTAAAAGGCTTTTTGACCGAAATCGCCCAAGAATCTGTAAAAAATGGCTTACAAATCTTTGGCGGTCATGGTTATATCAAAGAATGGGGCATGGAACAAATCGCTCGTGATGCTCGTATTGCCACATTATACGAAGGCACAACAGGCATACAAGCTCTGGACTTACTCGGTCGCAAGGTGCTACTACATGGTGGCGGTAAAGTGGTGCGTGATTATACCGCCAGTATCATGAAATGGTGTGGCGATTATGCTTTGGATAAAGACATGCGTAAGTACGTTTGGGCATTGACCAAACTGTGTGCTGAATGGAATGCTCTGACCTTGCGTCTTGCCATTACCGCCAAACGCAAAAACCGTGAAATCATCTCAGCGGCGTCCGATGACTATCTCATGTACTCAGGCTATGTGATGATGGCATACCACTGGGCAAGAATGGCAAGTGTTGCTCTTGATAAGATGAAAAATGGCGGTGAACAGCCCCATGAATTTTATCTTGCCAAAACACAGACGGCAGAGTTTTACTTTGATAAAATCCTACCACGCACGAGTGGGCTTGCTGACAGCATGACCACATCAAGCGAGGTGATGACCGAGATGGACATTGAACATTTTATCATCGATTGACAACTGATTAATGGCTGATGATTTTCACACATCACCAAAAACCACTCAGTAAATGAGTGGTTTTTATTTGACCTTATTAATAAATTGACACAGATGGTCATGGTATTTTGTGGTAAAATCACCCTTTTATAAAACCAATGACAATCATGACCAACGCCAATTCTCTACACCCCAATCCACAAGCCCCAACCGCCCTAAATCCCAAGCCCAACGACATAATACCCCCAAAATCCATCCACACCATCAAGCATGGCAACAAACATGTTCTAAGAGTGGTATCTATTAATGTCAATGGATTAAGGGCATCTGAGAAAAAAGGGCTGTTTGATTTTATCATCAAATCAGACGCAGACGTCATCTGTATGCAAGAGACGAGACTCACGCACGAACAATGGACGGATAAATTTAAGCCTGTGGGTTATCATACTCATTTGTTCCCTGCCGAGCGAGCGGGATATGCAGGGGTGGCGATTTATAGTAAATTGCCCTTTGTCCCAACAGATGGTCTGGGTTTTGAGATTGCCGATACACAGGGGCGGTTTAGCTGTGGGCGGTTTGATTTGAGTGAATGGGGACTTGATACGCCTGTGCATATTGCATCTTTGTATTTGCCATCTGGTTCATCAGGTGATGATGCTCAGGCTCGCAAAGATGAATTTTTGGAAAAATACAAAACCATATTAAAACGCTGGCGAGATGACAATAAATCCATCATCATCTGTGGCGATTATAATATCGTGCATAAACGCATTGACATCAAAAACTGGCCTGGCAACCAAAAAGCATCTGGCTGTCTGCCCCATGAACGGGCGTGGCTTGACCATATTTATGATGAGCTTGGTTATGTGGATACATTTCGGGTGGTGCGAGATGACAGCGACATCTATTCATGGTGGTCAAATCGCGGGCAAGCCCGTGCCAAAAACGTGGGCTGGCGTATAGATTATCACGTCTGTTCACCCGACTGGATGGCTCGTACGCTGGGGGCATGGGTCTATCGTGATGCGTGGTATTCTGACCACGCCCCTGTGGTTGTGGATTATGTGATTGGGTAGGTAGGTACATTGTTCAGTTAAGAATAAAAAATTGAGACAACGTTGGGGAAAATGATATTTGTCCCAATACGGCATTTGATTTGAGCGAATATTTTTACCCCCACATGTCAGATTTTATGTTTTAATTTTATATTATAGCAAATTAATACCAATTCACGCCAACTCCATATTTTTTAATAAGGATTTTGTAGGGTTGCGTAACATGCACCTTTTAAATGAAAAATCTTATTGGTGCGTGATACGCACCCTGTCGCCAATGGGTTTATTTTGAAGTTAATTTTACAGGGAGAAAAAATGAGCGATGATTTTTACAAAGAACTGTATGCGTCCGCCCAAGAAGCCCTAGCCATTGCCAAGGGCGAGATTGAGCCAAGCCGTGTTTTCACTTATGAACGTCCCAACGCCAAAGCCAATTACAATTTATTCACAAACTCAATATCCGCCCAAAAACCTTGCAAAATTGGCAAAATCCACAAAAATTCTGTATAATGGGTTAAATCTATTTTTTAGGAGAAATGCAATGGCATTTAAAGAGATGGTTGGGCAAAAAGTCCCAAATGTAACTTTTCACACCCGTCAAGACGGCGAGTGGGTTGATGTTACCACTGATGAGCTGTTTGACGGCAAAAAAGTCGTGCTGTTTAGCCTGCCAGGGGCATTTACGCCAACCTGCTCATCCATGCATCTGCCCCGCTACAATGAACTGTATGGCGAATTTAAAAAGTTGGGTGTGGATGACATCATCTGCGTGTCGGTCAATGACACCTTTGTCATGAACGCATGGCAAGACGACCAAGACTGTGCTAACATTACCATCATCCCAGATGGTAATGGCGAATTCACAGATGCCATGGGGCGACTTGTAGATAAAGAGGAGCTGGGTTTTGGCAAACGTTCATGGCGTTATTCTATGCTTGTGGATGATGGCGTGATTGTCAAAATCTTTGACGAACCCCAAAAAGACGGCGACCCTTTTGAGGTCTCAGATGCTGACACCATGATTAAATACCTAAATCCTAAATGGACAGACAAGCCATCTGTGGCGATCATCTCAAAAGAGGGTTGTCCGTTTTGCATGAAAGCCAAAGAAGCTCTAACAGCTCGTGGCGTAACATACGAGGAGCTGGTGCTTGGGCGTGACATCACCACAACAGCAGTACGTGCCATGACAGGGCATGAGACCGTGCCACAGGTCTTTGTCGGTGGTAAGCACATTGGCGGTTCGGAGGATTTGGAAAAATATCTGACGAGCGGTGAGTGTGTACTCTAATTAGCACCCATTAGAAATATCAAAAACGTGGCACAAATGCCACGTTTTTTATTGGTTAAGTTTGGTGGGGTTTATTGATTGGTTTGTTGAGTATTTAATAAATTGAGCATTTGTTTTAATAAGGCGTTTTCTTGTTTTAATTGTTCAATGATTTCATCTTTATGGGTGATAATAAGTTGCATTTTTTCATTATCATGTTTTAATTCTTGTTCGTTGATAGATTGTTGATTGCCATGATAAATAATTGCCCCATTGTTTAAATTTTCATTGGTACAATTTTCATTAATCAACAAAAACACACCATTATCATTATTATGAATTAATTTGGTAACATCAATATTTAAAATTTGGGCGATTTGTTGAATGCGGTCTAGGCTTAATTTGGTTTTTGCCTGATTCTATTTTTGAGTAAGCTTGTGGGGTCAAATCAAGACGTTCTGCCATTTGCTCTTGGGAGATTTTTTGCTGGGTGGAAATGGCTCGGATTTTGTCTTGGGTTTTCATAAATCAACTTTTGGTGGAATTTTTCAACAAATGGTTAGTGGTGATGGTTTTATTTTTTGATTATAATACAAAGTAGGCAATAAATCAATTTCTAAGGAGAACATTTATGGCAAAAGGCAAAAAGTGTCCATCGTGTGGCAACTACACGATGCATGAAAAAAGACCAAACTACTGGTATTGTTCTAATTGTGGTGCAACCACCTTTGGCAATGGTCGTTTTATTTTTGTTCAAATTTAGGATAACGTCATGGGGATTTTTTCAGCAATAGGCAATTTGATTATACAGGCTGGCAATAATGCTAGTAAACTACATCAAGAAATTAAAGTTTATACGGAAGATTACCGCAATGAAAGTGATGAGTTTTTAAAAAAGAAGCTAAAAAATGGTTACGGTGCTTAAAAATACGCAGCCGCAAATGTTTTAAAGGAACGTGGTTATGGCTCACAAAATCTTAGTGAATAGACGATTTCTAAAAAAACGGCAACACTACTATTTTTAATATTCAATACTTTCAAAAAACGTGGCACAAAAGCCACGTTTTTTGGTGCTATCGCTCACCCAGACCTTCGGACAATGTCTTGGTAATTGGCTTGGTCAAATAAGACAATACCGTGCGTTCCATTGCCTTGATGTCCACACTGGCGGTCATGCCCGGTTTGATGATAATCTCATCTTCACGAGCCGCTACCTGAGCCCCTTCTATGCGAATCTGCACACGATAATAGGGTTTATCGCCTTGTGGGGTTTTCTCCATGAGCGTGTCTGGACTGATATAGATAACCTCGCCATTCATCGCCCCAAAGATAGAATAATCATAAGCATCCAATTTAACACTGGCAGTCTGTCCCTCTTTGACATAGGCAATATCCACAGGTCTCACCTTTGCCTCCACCACCAAATCACTGCTGGTCGGAAGCAGCTGCATGATGGTATCGCCTGATCGCACCACACCACCAATGGTCGTTACGGCGATATTATTCACTTTACCATCCACAGGAGCAAATAGGCGTTTTTCTTCTAGTACCTGAGCTCTGTCTCTTAGCTGTTCGGTTTCAGATTCTAGCTCTTCTTGGGCTTTGGTCAGCTCGGTTTGAGCATCTTCAAAGTATTTGTTGCGTTTGTTGGTAATCTGTGCCTCGATGTCCGCCACTTGACGACGAAGTCTGATCACGTCCGCCTGACTGACATCACCATGTGCCAGCAGTGGTTCGTTCATGGCAAGTTCTCGCTTGGCAAGTTCTAGCATTTTTTGTAATGATGCCACATCTTGGGTAATGGCTTGACGGCGACGATTGTATAGCTCGGTTTGGTTTTGGACGTATTCAGCATACTTTTGTATCTCTTCTGGAAAATTTAATGGACGGTCAAAAATCTCCGCCTCCAAACGTGCTACTCTTGCTCGCAGTGCTGCTACTTTGGTTGCTGAATTGTCCAGTGCTGCTTTGGCACGCTCTTCTTCTAATATCGCCAATAAATCGCCTTTTTTGACATCATCGCCCTCTTTGACCAAAAGTTCTGATACCACGCCATTATCGGTTGCCTGAATCTCTTGGGTGCGGTCAGATGCGATAACAGTCGCCTGAGCTCTGGTAACCTGGTCAATCTTGGCAAATGATGCCCATGTAATAAGAACAATGATGACTGCCAGTGCCACCCAAATGATTATGCTGGGCTTACTGCGTGATTTTGCTTTTTGATAGTTTTTTTGACTCACAGTATCTCCCTTTATGGTTGATTGGGTGTATTAGGATTGATATCTATACTTTGTGTGGTATCGCCCTGTTCCACTTTTTTCATGGCATCTTTGGCATTTTGTTCATTTTGGATAAGTCGTGATAATACCGCCTGCTTAGGCCCATCCATGACCACTTTACCATCTGCCATGATGATGATACGATTGACCAAAGCCAGTAGCCCCATCTTGTGCGTTGAGACGATGAGTGTCTTGGTGGGATCTTGGAGTTCTTGGGAGAGCACTTGCAAGCACTGATTTTCTTGCATGTTATCCATGGATGCTGTCGGTTCATCCAGTAGCCACACCGATGGCTTGGTTAGCACCAAACGAGTAAAGGCAACCAGTTGTTTTTGTCCGCCTGACAGACCTTTGCCCCCTTCGCTGATGGGCAAATCTAAACCACTAGAATGCCCTGACACTAAGCGGATAAGTCCTGTGCGATGTAGTGCTTGTCTGATGACATCGTCAGATGGGGCAGGCATGCCAATCAGTAAATTCTCACGAAGCGTTCCTTGAAAGAGACGATGGTCTTGTTGCAGATAACCTACCTGCTCACTCATCGATTCACGGCTGATATGAGCGATGTCTAGCCCATCTAACAGCACATGACCGCTTGTGGGCATATATAACCCTGATAGGATTTTTAATAAAGTGGATTTGCCAGAGCCGATAGAGCCTAATATTGCCACACGCTCGCCTGCTTTGATTTCCAACTGTTCAATGCTGATGGCATTGCGTTCATTGCCTGTATAGTTAAAGGTCATGTTATTGCATTGATACCAGCCATGAATGCGAGATGGGGCAAGCGGATGAGCAACATTGTTATTGTCTTGTTCTAATGCAAAAAGCCTTTCAATATTGACTTTGGCGGCTTTTGCGTGTGAATACTGTACCAGCAAGTTTGGGGCGTTCATGATGGGAGCAAGAATACGGCCGCCCAAAATGGTACAAGCAATCAAACCACCAATGGTCATGCCCTGCGACATCACCACAAACGCCCCTGTAATGACAATCCCCACATAGCTGATTTGTTGGAGCATTTGTACGCTATAATTTAGGTTGTCATTGGCATGACGCATTTTTAGGTCATTATCAATGGTCTCGCCTGTTACATTTAGCCATTTAGATAAGAATTTCCAATTACCAGAACCTGCCTTGATGGTCTCCATACCCTCAACCGTCTCTACCAAAATTCCTGTTTTTAGATAGGAAGCCGTGGCATTTTGGGCAGATATTTTATCAATCTTTTTGCGACCAGACAGACCCAATGTAATGCCAATCACCGCAGCAATGAGTGGAATGATGGCAATGATGGGCGAGCCGATGACCGCAATCAAGATGATGAACAAAATACTCATCGGAATATCAACAAGCGTAAAGAGTGTGCTTGCTGTAAAAAACGAACGCACCTGTTCATAGCCACGAAGCTGGGCTGCCAGTGAACCAACCGAGCTTGGCATTTTGTCCACACGCACCGCCAACAATCGCTCAAAGATATTTCTTGACAAAACCTCATCAACCCCAATAACCATCTTATCCATGACTTTGGAGCGAGCAAATTTCATCATCGCCTCAAAGATAATCATCAAGCCCACGCCCGATGCTAGGATAATCAATGTGTGCTGGCTGTTGGTTGGGATAACACGGTCATAGACCTGCATGGAAAATAACGAGACAGCAAGGGCAAGCAAGTTGATGATAAAAGATGCCACAACTGCTTCTATTACAACACGCTTATGCTCTGTCAGATTTTGTATCAAAAGTTCGTGAAAGCCAATTTTTTTGTCAGCGACCAGTTTGTCTGAGACACGAATTTTTGCCACAAAATCCAAATCCGAGCCCTGACAACTCACTCTGCCTTGGATGCTCTCAAAAATCCAGTTGAGACCGTATTTTTGTACAATACGACCATAACCCAACCTTTGATGGTAAGCAAGCAGGGGCATATAAGCGGCGTCTGGTTCATCCATAACGTCGGGCTCATCTACAATGCCCAGTATGTCAAGCAAATGGGTTAATCGCTCTTCATGGTCATCAAAGCCTGACACACGAACAAGTGCGGTATCTAGGCGATTTTTATCCACAGTTATGCCCACATCTTTTAACAGCTCAAATACCGCCACGCCCAAAGCGTTATTGTTGGTGTATTGTTTTGGCAGTTGTTCGTTATTGGGGTTGTCAGTGGTTTGGTGTAACGACATCAGTTATCCTTGGCTTGTCATATGTTTAAACACGACAATATTTGATAAATACATTTGATAAATACAAAAAAACTCATCACAACATGAGATGCTTAAAAACGACGTTCATCCATCTACCAGACTAGTTCATCCATTTGTATGCCCTCACCATCAATGATATGCTCTATTTGAACATCTGATGGTGTCTGACCCATCGTGCCATCATTGATCATATCTGACTTGCTTGGCTCATCGGTTTCACGAGGTGGCTCTATCCATAAATCCTGCTGATTGACAAAACTGTCATCGGCGGTTGGCACTTGTGTCATCTGCACCACTGGCAGAGTACGGCTCTTGTGCCATGCCAAAAACGTGCGATAAGGGCGAAATTCACTGACGGGTGTATGAATGGTGTGATGCTCCAACTGCCAATCCATCGCTCCAAAGTCTACTTGTAGCTTATAAAAACTTGCCACCATCTGACTTTGGACTTCTAGTAGTTGCTGTTCATATTGGGTATGTTCACGCACAGCATTTAGCACCTCAAGCCATGATTTTCTCCCTGCAATGAACTGACGACCGTATGAGTCTACTACCAACTTTGCCCCATCAATGGCAAGTTTAATGGAACGCTCCTTATCCCTTGATGAGATAAACTCTTGGTATTGGGTTTGTAGACTCTCCATGACCACCCGCCTTGTCGCCTCTTGGGTTTGGGTCAGACTTATGGCACGAGCATTGGCAGCACGAGTTAGGGCAAGTGATGAAAAACCTGCCCCTGGGTCATAAGACATGCCCAGCGAAAATTTACCATCATTTTTGTTATTCTTATGCTCAAAGGTGTGTTGATATTGGGCATAGACGTTAGGATAACGCCCTGCCGCTTGGGCTTTTGCTTCTTGTTTGGCAGCTTCCACCTGAAAATGCTGACGCACGACACTGGGATGATGACCGCCCATATTGTCAAACACCTGCATCTCAAAATTTATTGACTGTGCTTTGACATAGTCCGTCAAGGACTTCATGGTGATGTTATATTTTTTCTCACCCAGCGTCTCACCAATAAGCTGTGAGAGTCTGGCAGCGGCAACTCGCTCTTGTTCTATGGCATTTTGTTGTGAATTTTGGTCTTGATAGATGCGATTTTTTACCAAATCCAGTTCAATCTTAGCTGAAACACCCTGTGCCACACGACGTTCCATCATCGCCTCAAACTCGTTTAGACGTGCCAAACTGTCAGCGTATAACTCTTGCAAGGCAACAGCATAGATATAGCCACGCCAAACATCAATGGTATTTTTGGCAACGGTATTTTGCTGTTCAAACACATGGGCACTGGCGGCTTTATTGTCATACATGCTTTGGTTAATCTGTGCTGTCAATCGCCCGCCCGTCCATAGTGGCTGACGGATGGCAACTGTACTTATCAATCCATCATTTTTGTCATGTCCCACACTCATTGTTGGAGTTGGTAGCATGCCCAATTTGGCAGCACGCACACCCTCAGCTGATGCCATCTCATCTGCTTTGGCAGCATTAACCAAAGGGTGTGTTTGCGTAGCACGAAGTAGCAGTGCATCTAGGTCTAGCGGATTAATATTTGCCAAAACAAAGGTAGGCATGAGTACCAGTCCACAAAGCACGCGTTTTTTTAGATAGTAAAAGCTCATCAAAAAGTCCAATTACTCACACTCATCACAATAATAAGCAAAGGTTATACCAACGTGAACACCGTTTTGGTTTTATTAACATCATTGTATACAAAATTGACCGAATCTTTCAGGTGGTTTGGTCTGTGGCTTATCTTGCATGCGTCATTTTGAGCATTTTTGTGGGATTATTTTAATACATTTAGTCACTCACCATGTGTCAGTATGGTAATGAAGCTGTCTTATTCATGGCATAAATTCACAGGCTTAGGACAACAGATAAAACCAATAAATGGGTCTGCAAGTTAAGATTTGGCTAAATTTAACATCATAATAACAAATGTTGGCAAAAAATGCTCTAAACTTTGGATAAAAACCCTATTTAATGATAAATAAGGTTTTTCAAATCACTGGGTGGTTTTTTCTGTATCAGCATCACCAGTTGTTATATCACTGGCAACAGGTTGATCCTCCACTGGCTTTTCTTGGACAGGTGTTTGGGCATCGCCCTTTGAATCAGCAACTTGCTCGGCGGCTTCTTGCTCGGATGCACCGCTGGCGGCGGTATCAGAGGTTGCATCAGGAGCGGTTGCTACTGCCACAGCTTCGGCCTTTTGGGCATCGGTGGGGTTATCTTCTTGTTGGATAAGCTCTTCTAAGGCTCTGCCTGCGGGTGTGGCTGAGACGGTTGCAGGCTCATGGTTGCCCGCTGGACGTAGCCATGCAAAAACAGCAATACCACCGATAAGAATCAAAAACAGAACCACGCCGATCAAAGCATGGATGATCTCTTTGGTTGGGTTATTGTCAGAAGCGTCGTGTGCGTGTGCCATAAATCACCTGTCGTGTTGATGGGTTTGATTTAACCATTTATTTGAGCGTTTAATGATGAAGTGTTTACAATGTTTTTAAATTTAAATAAATTTTTCTTTATTATATACCAATTTTTACCATTTTGTACAATACCCATTAAAATTATAGGTAATTTTTATATTTTGCGGTCAGTCTCGCACGCCATCACCTTGATAATACAACTCATGACTGGCATCATAGCGATTTTGGCGTCTGACGATAACACTCAGTGCGATGAGTAAAAAGCACAATGCCAATATCGGATAACTGCCCCATCGCATAAAAGGTGTCGTCCCTGTCATCATCAGTACCTCCCCACGCAACACCGTTGGCACAAAAGAAGGTGCTTGACTGACGATACGTCCCTTATCATCAATAAATGCCGTAACCCCCGTATTGGTTGCTCGTGCAAACCAACGCCCTGTCTCTATGCTTCGCATTTGCACCATTTGTAGATGCTGTAAAGGGCCTGCACTTGTGCCAAACCACGCATCATTTGAGACAGTCAAGAGAAATTGGGTGTCTTTGGCATTTTTACGAGTGGTGTCAGGATATGCCACCTCATAGCACACCGCCGGCCCCATGGGCTGATTTTTGACCAACAGTGGTTTTTGGGTATCATCACCACGACTATAACTCATCATGTTTTGCATGCCTGCCAAATCAGGCAAAATATTTAGCATCCCCTCAAAGGGAACATACTCGCCAAAGGGAACAAGATTTTGTTTTTTATACAAACCATCACTGTCCTGACCCAACACCAACACACTATTATATAGGTGTGGGTAATCACGCTTGGCAGGATTGTAATTTTCTATGTCCTTATAAGGAATGCCCATGACCCACGTTGCCCCTTGCGTTTGGGCATGAGCATACATGTCATGGATGAATGTCCATGCTTCATCTTGAAACATAGGAATGGATGCCTCAGGCCACACCACAACATCTTGCCCCCATTCACTCTTTGATAATTGGGCATAGATATTTAGTGTCTCATGGCGATACTCGGTCAGCCATTTTAAATCTTGGGGGATATTGCCCTGCACAAGTGAGATGGACAATTTATCTGCTGTGGGTGTTGTCCATTTGGGGGCGATGAACCACATCAGTACGGCAAATAACACCAAAAAAACACTGATGCACAAAAATCCCAATTTTTGGCGAAACACCTCTACCACACTCGCCCCAAACAGTACCGCCACAAAGCTGATGGCAAACACTCCAAATATCGGTGCCAA
The DNA here is from genome assembly GCF_001679005.1 of Moraxella nonliquefaciens. Lineage (GTDB taxonomy): Bacteria > Pseudomonadota > Gammaproteobacteria > Pseudomonadales > Moraxellaceae > Moraxella > Moraxella nonliquefaciens. Next base: position 58,527 of record NZ_LXTW01000034.1, read on the forward strand.
GGAGGTTAGCCATGCCAAATCGGTAAAAGCATAACCGACAAATAACCACGGAAATCCTGTCAATAACCACGTCTTTGTCCACTCTTGTATCACCCACAAAGATGCAAATGCCAACGGCTGGCGACCCATAAAACGCACAAAGACCCATGCCATGACCGCATGAAACAGCCCCATGATACATGCCATGACCGCTATCATGATAAGGGCAAGCCACATCGCAATATTGCCATATTCATGAATGGAGGTATACAACCAAAATGCCCCCACTGCCCAAAGCCCAAACCCATACGCCTGCCCCATCCAAAACGCACGCCCTGCCCCATCTTCGCTGACAAGACAAGCATACAGTACCATGGGTGAGAATATCGCCAACACCCAAAGCTTATAAGGGGCAAGCGACAACGAAAACATCGCTCCTGCCATTAGGCACAGCACAATGGCAATAATAAGTGGCAAGCGTTTTTTTGTGGTGATTTTTTGGTAAGTGGCACGTCTGGCAATGCCGATGGTGGGTGTGCTAACAGAGATGGCTTGATGGGTCATGGCAAAGGGTAAGGTAAAATCTTAGGCAAATAGGTGCTTATTTTAGCAAAATTTTGGGGCAAATGCTCATCTTTTCATGCTGATGATGGGTCATGGGCATGAGTTGGGGCATGTCTGCCATTGGCAACAAGGCTTGTTCCTTGACGATTTTGGGCATTCATATACTATTGCTTGCGTTTTTTTGCTATAATAAACAAATTTTTATCTAAGCTTACACCAAAAAGGCATCATCATGACCCTACCCACAACCTACACCCCATCCGAACTTGAACAAAAATGGTACAAAATCTGGGAACAACAAGGCCATTTTAAACCCCAATCAAACCCTGCCATCAGCGACAAACAAAACGTCTTTTCCATCGCCTTGCCGCCGCCCAATGTTACAGGTTCGCTGCATATGGGGCATGGCTTTAACAACACCATCATGGACACATTAACCCGCTATCATCGCATGATGGGTCATAACACACTTTGGCAGCCCGGTACCGACCACGCAGGCATCGCCACACAGATGGTGGTGGAGCGTCAGCTTGGGTTACAAGGCATCAGCCGTCATGATTTGGGGCGTGAGAAGTTCATTGACAAGGTTTGGGCATGGAAAGAGCAGTCAGGTAACAACATCACTCGCCAAATTCGCCGCTTGGGGTCGTCCGTGGACTGGTCTCGTGAACGCTTTACCATGGACGACGGTCTGTCGCAAGCGGTCAAAGAAGTGTTTGTACAGCTTTATGATGAGGGCTTGATTTATCGTGGCAAACGCCTTGTCAATTGGGACTGCAAATTAAAAACCGCCATTAGTGATTTGGAAGTGGAAAATCGTGATGAAAAAGGCTTTATGTATCACGTTCGCTATCCTTTTGCCGCTGGGCAAACGGACGCCAATGGAGCAAGCCTTGACGGCAAGTATATGCACATTGCCACCACTCGCCCAGAGACCATTTTGGCAGACGGCTGTTTGGCGGTACACCCTGATGATAGCCGATATACGCACATTTTGGGTAAAATGGTGCATGTGCCTTTAACCGACCGTGTCATTCCTGTGCTGGCTGACCCTTATCCTGACCCTGAATTTGGTACAGGGTGCGTAAAAATTACCCCTGCCCACGATTTTAATGACTACGAAGTCGGCGAACGCCAAAACATTGAGATTATTAACCTAATGAACCTTGACGGCACGATGAACGAAAATTGTCCGCCTGCTTATCAAGGGCTTGACCGCTTTGACGCTCGTAAAAAAATCATTGCCGACCTAGAAACGCACGGCTTTTTAGAAAAAGTAGAACCCCACGAATTAAAACGCCCCTATGGCGACCGCTCTGGTACAGTCATTGAACCATTACTTACCGACCAATGGTATGTGGCGATTGAAACCCTTGCCAAACCAGCGATTGAAGCGGTGCAAAATGGCGACATTCAATTCGTGCCACAACAATACACCAACATGTATATGGCATGGATGCGTGATATCCAAGACTGGTGCATCAGCCGTCAGCTGTGGTGGGGGCATCGTATCCCTGCATGGTATGATGACAATGGCAATGTGTATGTGGGGCGTGATGAAAGCGAAGTGCGTGCCAAATACAGCTTAGCCGATACCCCCCTTCGCCAAGATGATGATGTGCTAGATACTTGGTTTAGCTCGGCTCTGTGGACATTTAGCACGCTTGACTGGACAGGTCAGACCAGCTTTGATGATTATGGCGATGCCCTACAAACCTTTCACCCAACAAGCGTGCTGGTAACAGGATTTGACATCATTTTCTTTTGGGTTGCTCGCATGATTATGATGACCATGCACTTTATCAAAGACAAAGATGGCAAGCCCCAAGTCCCCTTTAAGACCGTTTATGTGCATGGTCTGGTCAGAGACAGCCAAGGGCAAAAAATGAGCAAATCCAAAGGCAATGTGCTTGACCCCATTGACTTAATTGATGGCATTGATTTGGAAAATCTGGTCAACAAACGCACCCAAGGGCTGATGAACCCAAAAGAAGCGGACAACATCGCCAAACAAACCCGCCAAGAATTCCCTGACGGTATCCCAGCCTTTGGCACAGATGCCCTGCGATTTACTTACGCATCACTTGCCAGCACAGGGCGAGACATTAACTTTGACTTAAAACGCATTGAAGGATATCGCAATTTTTGTAATAAAATTTGGAACGCCACTCGCTTTGTACTCATGAATTGCATTGACAAAGATGGCAATCCCCAAAACATTGATAAATCCGCCAACCCCAAGCTTTGGCAGTTGCCTGAACACTGGATCATCAGCCGCCTAAACGCCACCATCAATGACATTCACGAGCATATGAGCCAGTACCGTTTTGACTTGATGAGTCAGACCATTTATGAATTTATTTGGAATGAATACTGCGACTGGTATGTGGAGCTTGCCAAATCCAGCTTAAACGCATCAGAACAAGACGGCACAGTCAGCGATGAGCGAAAAGCCCAAATCCGTTATGTGCTGCTCTTTGTGCTTGAAATGGCAATGAAAATGACCCACCCCATCATGCCCTATCTCACCGAAGAGATTTGGCAAACCATCACGCCACTGCTGGGCAAAACAGGCAAAAGCATCATGCTAAGCACCTACCCCAAGTGCGATGACAGCAAAATCAACGAACAAGCCGAAAGCGACATGGCATGGCTACAAAGCCTTATCGGTGCGGTGCGAAACATTCGTGGCGAGATGAAACTGGGCAATGCCGTGCGTCTACCTGTGCTAATTCAAGGGGCAAGCTATGAACAAAAAGCAAGCCTTGTACGCATTGACAATCAATTTAAAACCCTTGCCAAAGTAGACAGCCTAACGATTGTCAAAACTGGCGAAGAGGTGCCATTATCATCATCTGGCATGGTTGGACAAATGAAAGTGCTTGTCCCCATGAAAGGCTTGATTGACCCGACCGCTGAACTAAACCGCCTAAATAAAGTGCGTGATAAACTGCAAACCCAAGCAGATGCCATCAACAAAAAGCTGTCCAATGACAACTTTATCGCCAAAGCCCCTGCAAATGTGGTAGAAGCCGAGCGAGCCAAACTCTCTGAGTTACAAGGGCAGTTGGCAGAAGTGGAGAAGCAGGTGGGGGCGTTGAGTAGTCTATAACTCGCCGTTGAAATCTAAGGAAAAATCAGGCATAGTCAGGGCTGGTTATGTCTGATTTTAATAGGAGTTTATTTATGATTGTAATTTTTGATACAAGTGTTTTGTCTAAAATTTATCACACCCACCCCTTTTATAAAAACTTATGTGAGCTATCACAAAGAGGAAAAATAAAAATTTATATTCCCTATGTTGTAAAAAGAGAAATTGAGACCCAGAGAACCCAAGAAGTTGAAGAGCAATACAGGAAGAGTATAAAAGAGTTGCTTGAATTAAACAAACTTACTGGAGGATTTGGGGAAATAAATGAAATTTCAGAAAAAACCAAAAGTATGAAAGATAGCTTAATAGAATATTCTCGTTCAAAAAATGAAGCATACTTCCATGATTTAAGGGCAATTACTGCTGAGATTGATGTGGAGCAGACCATAAAGGCTTTAGAAGCTTATTTTTTAGGGAATAGACCATTAACAAATCCGAAAAATCGAAATGATATACCTGATAGTTTTATATGTCAATCAATCTATACAATTGCTGATAAGAACCCTGAAAGTAATATCATTGTCGTTGCAAGTGATAAAAAAATAGTAAATACTTTTGAAAAAGACGTAAAATTCACAATATTTAAAACGCTAGATGGTTTTTTTAATTTTGAATACGTGAAGGAAATGCTCAAAGACATATATGAGTATCCTAATACACGTTACATAATAGACTTTCTTATTAAAGATAAGAGAGATGACATACGGAGCAATACTTTATCATCATCTGATATTGACTATAAGATACTATATAAGCAGTTAAAAGAATTTCCTTATAGCAATGATGACACAGCCATTATAAGTGAAATATTAGATGATATTGATATTGATATTGATTTTAATAACCCTATTTTAGTGGGTGAAAATAAAATATTCTTCAAAGTATCGGTAACAGGTTGGGTTGCTCTTGAATTTTATATTGACAAACCTGATTTTTATGCAACATTTGATGAAGAGCTGGAAGTAATAGATGATGTTAATGATTATGTTTACTTGGTGAGAGGAGAGTTTGAAGTTGTTTTAACAGGATTATGCTCCATGGAAATTGATTTTAGCCATACAAGCCTTGATGAAGTTAACAACGATCTTAAGGTTTTGGAAAATTGGTATGATAGCAATAAGTTAAACATAGTTTACAAAGTTGAAAGTTTGGATACTGCCTTATTCTTGTAATTCTTAAATTGGCAGATTTGTTTTTGGGCAATTAACTCTTAGTGGCAATTTTAAGCAAATTGGGGTGAGTATTATTTCAAAATTGACACCCACCTCAATCCCCCTTATAAATTGTACATCAATCCGACACCAAAAGGACACACTATGCCAGCAACCGAATGTATCAATATCCGCACCACACCCCACGCCAAAGCCTTGATTGAAAAGGCAAGCCAATGTCTTGGCGTGTTGGTCAGTAGCTTTATGGCTCAAAGCGCCTACAAAAAAGCCCTAAGTCTAGAACAGTCCGAAACCATTTATCTAAATCAAGATGAATGGCAAAAAGTCCTTGCCATGCTTGACGATGAGCCGTCTGATGAGATAAACGCACTTTTGGCAAGAGGCTATCGTGTTATCGGTCGTTAAATTTGACAAAAGTTTTGATAGGGAGAGTTTTGATTGTGGCGTGGCGGTGCTGAATGATTTTTTAAAAATTCGTGCCAGTCAATACATTAAGCGTTATGAAGCGGTGGTTTATTGTGCGTTTGATGACCAAACTCAAAAAACGCGGGTTTTTACACCCTGTCCAATACCACCATTTGCCAAGCTGATGACCCTGTTTTTCTCAAAAAACAGCACCCAACCGCTCCGATTGGTTGCGTGTTGATTGGGCAATTGGCGGAAGTGGAGAAGCAGGTAGGGGCGTTGGGGAATTTGTGATCCTAACAACAGCAAATGGATCATCTTTTGGTCTATTTGCTTAACTTATTATGATAAACAATAGAAAAGTCATGAAACCTTTTATAAAATGGGCGGGCGGTAAGAATTCTTTGCTTGATAAAATTCAAAAACGCTTGCCTGATTATGTCCATTCACAAGATTTTTGTTTGGTAGAGCCTTTTGTTGGTGGTGGGGCGGTGTCCTTATGGGCATTGTCCGATTTGCCACATCTAAAACAGCTTATCATCAATGATTACAATGCTGATTTAACCAATGTTTATCAAGTCATTAAAAATAAACCAGATGATTTGATAAAATATATTGAAAATATGCAAAATCATTATGATAAACTCACAGACATAGAGAGTAAAAAACCTTATTTTTATCACAAAAGAGATATTTTTAATCAAAGAAATGGCAATGATGTTGAACAGGCAGGTTTATTTATTTTTTTAAATAAATCTGCTTTTAATGGCTTGTATCGTGTTAATAAAAACAATCAATTCAATGTTCCTATCGGCAGTTATAAAAAACCAACATTTATAGATAAAGACAATATTTTAACCATTTCAAAAAAACTACAAAATACAAAAATACTAACAGGGGATTTTGAATTGGTTTTAAATCACTTGCCAAATAATTTTCCTTGTATATTTTATCTTGATCCGCCTTACCGCCCAATCAGTGATACAGCAAGTTTTACCTCTTATTCTGATAATGGGTTTGACGATAATGAACAAAAACGGTTGGCAAACTTTTGTAAAAAAATAGATGAGATAGGTCATTACTTTTTATTAAGCAATTCCGATCCAAAAAATACCAATTCATCTGATGAATTTTTTGATGAATTGTATCAAGATTTTAAAATTGAGAGAATACAAGCTAACCGCACTATTAGTGCCAATAGTAATGGTCGCAAAAAGGTAAATGAAATTATGGTTAGTAACGGAGTTTAATATGAAATTAGCATTTGATGATTTTTTAAATAGCATGTCAGAAACAAATGCCACTTTGGATTATTTTACTGACTTTGATAAAGTAAAAAAGAATGTCGCTCAAATTGAGATTAAATTAAATCAACTGAATTATTTGTTAGGCAAAGATGATTTGGCACAAGCCGTTTATGAACTATATGCAGAATGTCCAAATGCGTTTTGTGTTTTAGAGATATTGATTGCAGTTAGGCAAAAAGAACAAAAGAAAACGCTGGATGAAAAAGGTCAAGTGGTGGTATTAAACAGCTACTTTAAATCGGCGGATAAAATTATAGATTTTCTTAAAAATACAGGACTTGCCAATATATTTAGAGACAGAAATATCAAGAACTTGGTTGATTATGTGTTTGGCATTGAAGTAGGCTTGGATACCAATGCTCGTAAAAATCGTGGCGGAGACAATATGTCAAAAGCTGTTCAATCGTTATTTGACCGTGCTGGCATTTATTATAAAAAGGAAGTTAGAAATACCATTTTTACAGACATTGAAAGTTTGGGAGCTGATGTTAAACAATTTGATTTTGTCATCAAAACAAAAATCAAAACCTATGTGATTGAAACCAATTATTATAATGGTGGTGGATCAAAATTAAATGAAGTTGCCAGAGCTTATACCGATGTTGCACCGAAAATAAATCAGTATCCACAGTATGAGTTTGTTTGGATTACCGATGGGCAAGGGTGGAAAACTGCCAAAAATAAATTACAAGAAGCCTATATTCATATTCCCTCCGTTTATAATTTATACACTTTGCAAAGTTTTATTGAACAGATAAATAGTGAAGGTGTTATAAGGGATTGGTAAAATGGGACTAAATCCTTATTTTGAAGCAAGTGATCAAACCTTTAATATCTACCAAGGTAATTGTATTGATATCATGTCGCATTTTCAGAGCAATTCCATAGATATGATATTTGCCGATCCGCCTTATTTTTTATCCAATGGTGGATTAACTTTTAAAAATGGCATCATCCAATCGGTTAATAAAGGCGAATGGGATACAAATGACAATGAAAACAGTATTTACAATTTTAATCATGAATGGATAGCACAATCCAGACGATTATTAAAAGACAATGGAACCATTTGGATAAGTGGCACACACCATAATATTTTTACCGTTGGTCAATTATTAAAAGAAAATAACTTTAAAATATTAAATATAATCACTTGGGAAAAACCCAATCCACCACCTAATTTTTCTTGTCGTTATTTTACCCATTCGAGTGAATGGATAATTTGGGCAAGAAAGCATTCTAAGATGCCACATTATTTTGATTATGATTTGATGAAAAAATTAAATGGTGATAAACAAGCCAAAGATGTTTGGCGATTGCCTGCCGTAAGCAAATGGGAAAAAGAGCAAGGCAAACACCCAACGCAAAAACCTCTTGGGTTATTATCTCGGATCATCTTGGCAAGCACTAAAAAAGGTAACATGGTACTAGATCCTTTTTCAGGTTCTAGTACCACAGGTATTGCAGCAACCATTTTGGGTAGGCAATTTATCGGCATTGATAAAGAATTGGAATTTTTGGAATTATCAAAAAGGCGTTATCACGCAATTACGCCCAAATCAAAATATGAATTTAAACAAAAAATTCGTGAGCAGATTAGTTTGGTGTAAAGGCACTTTAAGATGTCATTAACCCCAAAACCACCCCAAACACCCCACAATGAGCCGCCACCACCGTCTCAATGTCAGGTGAATAGCCCCCACCCATGACAACAGCGACAGGGATGCCCACCTTGTGTGCGGTGGTAAGTACCATCTTATCTCGCTCATAGCAACCTGCCATGCTAAGCGATAATTTACCCAGTTTATCCGTCGCCAGCACATCCACGCCTGCCTGATAAAATAGCATGTCAGGGTCAAACTCACGGATAATCTTGGGCAAAGTCTCACCCAGCATCGTCAAATATGCTTCATCACCTGTGCTGTCATCAAGCTCTATATCTAGGTCGGACGATGGTTTGATAAAGGGATAGTTCTTTTTGCCGTGCATGCTAAACACAAAGACAGCAGGGTTATTTGCCATGATGGAGGCATTGCCATTGCCTTGATGCACATCCAAATCCACGCTCAAAATGCGTTTGGCTTGCCCTCGTGCTAAGAGCAGATTGCTCGCCACGCACACGTCATTAAACACACAAAATCCCTCACCATGGTCAGCAAATCCGTGGTGCGTACCACCTGATACCGACAAAGAGATGCCGTATTCTTTGGCGTATAAGGCACATTCGTAAGTGGCGTGCGTAATGTAGCGTTCTCGCTTAATAAGACTGGCGGACATGGGCAGACCGATTTTACGAATCTCTTTGTCCGTGAGCGTGCCTGTTTTTAATTTGTGCCAATAATCAGCGGTGTGCGTGCTTAGAATCTCTTGTTCTGATAACAGCTCGGGATGAAATAAATTATCTTGCGTGATGATGCCATCGGTAAGCAGTTTTTTGGGGATTAGGTCGTATTTTGCCATGGGAAAGCGGTGAGAGACTGGCAGAGAATGACAAAATAAGGGCGAATAAGCAATTTTTAGCATGGTTTACTGAGCGGTATGCGTGGGTAGAAAAAACGTCCGCTTTTCATTATTCACAACCGTTTTTATCTCATCATCTGTGTCCATATAATCGCCTGCAAACTGGCTTGGCTCATCATCTGCCAACACAAGCATCATGATGCCCTGAGCCACTTTGGTCAATCCTGCCAAAACTTGTAGATAACAAGCCAGTAATTGATCAGTTAAAGGGGTAAATTCTGCATCAAAAGCAATCTTGGCACGCACCTCACCGTCAGCAGGGTCAAGCTCAATTCCGCCAAAACTGATGTTCATATTTATCTTGGCAATCTCCATAAGCATGGCGGTATAATGACTGACAGGCACGCCATCATCTAGTATACCAAATACCGAAACAAGCTGATTGTCTTCGTTGATACGAAACACGCACGTCCAGTCGTTCTCACGGTCGGTAAAGCCCATGATAAGATGATGTGTGTGTCCACCGTCATCGGGTGGGCGGTGGTTGTATTTCCAATCTTGTTTGTCAAGCCATGCCATGATGTCACGGGTTATGGGGCGTGATGTGAGCTTGGTGGTGGGGACGGTTAGGATTTGTTTGGGTTTAGCGGTTTTTGGGGTGTCTGTTGGTTTATCTGTCCCTGTGTTGGGGTTGGATTTTTTAAATAGACTTTTGATTTTTTTAAACATAAAGTTGCCTTGGTTGTATTTTAAAGAGTGATATTTTAAGAATTAGCATAACAAAACATAAGGGAATTAAAAAGCATTATTTGGGGTTTTTGAGGATTTTTCAATTTGACAAATTTTAACAAGGCATATTTTAAATCATCATTTACTTGCTGTTAAATACTGTGGTGCAGGTAACCAAAATGACTTATCATAACGATAATGGTCGGTGCAGTCCACGATGATGATACTGTCCTGCTTTTTATGCCAAATAAAATGTAGCACCATATCAGACGTGTGATAATGCCCCGTTGGGCTTAGGCGATAGGACGGTATGCCAATGTGATAATGCCATAGATGATTGGTGTAGGTATAGGTATAATTGGGGTCGGTTGGCGATAGATTTCGCCAAGACGGACTGATTTTACCTTTATAATGACAAAAAACGGCATGGTCAAATCCGTATCGCTCAACCAAATAAATAAAATCCACAATCGCATTTTGTAAATTGGGCGGAAAATTAGGATATTCTTTTACAAATTCATCGCCAAGTAAAATATCGGTCATAAAAAAGCCCTGTTTGTCATCAGGGCGTATTATATCAGGATTGTTTAGGCATGGTTAATTTGTTTGGCACGGTTTAATAAAAACGCATGAATTTGTGATTTTTCCAGCCCTTTTGGCAAAGCAACCCTATCAGCATGAATGGCTTTATCCATACGCTGTCGGTCTAAGGCAATGGGCGAGTAATCGTCCGTCATATGTTTATCATAATAATATGCCACGATAGACGTGCATACATATTGATGATGTACGGCATGGGTATTGTCAATGATAGGGGTAAATAACATGAAAAACTCATAAATACTATGCAGTAATGCATATTTTAAACATTTTTAACTGATAACACAAGTTATCATTTTTAATCCCACAAAACAATCATCATTTTTGCCGTCATCATTCAAATTTTTCCCAAAATTTGTTATGATAATGCTTTAAATATAATGCTTTAAATCAAAAATAACCCCATGAACCATTTAGCAATTTTACAACTCCATCAAGTCGCCATTGGACGGGGTGATTTTATCTTATGCAATGATGTCAATCTTACCCTACATGCAGGCGATGTGTGTCATCTGGTCGGTGAAAATGGACTGGGCAAGACCACTTTACTAAACCAAATTTCAGGACTGTTGCCCGTCACACATGGCACGATAACCAAATCCCCTCTTGTGTACATCGCCCATCAGCTTGGCATCAGCCCTGCTTTGACCGTCGCCCAGAATTTACGCTTTTTGTTGTCTTTGTATGACATACAGGCGGACGATGACATGCTAGACACCGCCCTTGACATGGTTGGATTATATGGCTTGGGCAACACTTCTAGCGTTTGGCTCTCAGCAGGACAAAAAAGACGCATTGGGCTGGCACGGCTATTTATCATGACCCCCAACCATGCCCCTTTGTGGCTACTTGATGAACCCTTGACTGCCCTAGACATGACGATGGTCGCCAAACTAGAAAAGCGTATTGGGGACTTTGCAAATACAGGCGGAGCAGTACTTGCCACAAGTCATCAAGCCATGCAAGGAGCAAACTGCATATTGGACTTGACGGAGTTTGCCCTATGAGAGTTTTATTACAAAGAGAATGGCACATCAAATGTCAAGGAGCGATACAATGGCTCTACCCTTTGGTGCTGTTTTTACTCATCATGACGCTGTTTCCCTTAGCCATCGGAGCAGAACCTACAATACTCTTACGCCTTGCCACCTCTGCGGTATGGATAGCGGTACTATTATCGCTGGTCATGGGCATAGAAGAGCTGTTTCGTCCTGATTTTGATAATGGCACGCTCGCTCAGCTTATCGTCTCAGACTCGTCCCTAGCGGTATGGATAGCGGTACGTTTGGCACTACATTGGCTGTTTAGTGCAGCTCTTGTGGCGATATTGTCATTTTTGGCGATACCATTATTTGGCTTGCCTGTGGGTGATATGCTCATGCTTTTTGCATCCATCATGGTCGGCTCGCCCATGTTACTGATGCTCTCTGCCATCGCAAGTTCACTCACACTCACCCTAAAAAATGGGGCAGCACTTGTACCACTCATTGCCCTACCCATGCAACTGCCTGTACTCATCTTTGCCACCGGGGCAGTAGATTTATATGCCACAGGGTTAAACGGCTTACCCATTCTTGCCATGCTTGGGGCAGGCAGTATCTTGGCGGTCATGATAACACCATTTGTGATTGCAGGGATTTTGAAGATGGCGTGGGCGACTTGATGGCTTTATGCCCTACCATTACACCAAAAAACGTCATGAATCTTGTGATGATGAACAGGATCATTTTAAGTCAGCCAACTCTATGCTAAAATAACCAAAATCCAACACAACCACGCCAAACTACCAACCATGAAACCATCAAATTTTATCATTTGTGTCGCTGCCCTGCCCATCATTGCTTGCACCCCCACCCTGCCATCTACCACGTACCAAAAGATAGATGGGCAGACGATGGGAACGAGTTATCATATCACCTTTGAGATGCCAGATGGGGCAAATGGTGATGAGATACAAGCAAGTATAGATGCTCGCCTCGATGAGATTAATAACAGCATGTCCACTTATCAAGATAACAGCACCATCAATAAATTCAACGCCCTAAATGCAGGACAAACCATACAAATAGACCCCAACTTTATCAAAGTCTTATCCGACAGCCGACTTATCTATGAAAAATCACATCACAGCTTTGACCCAACCGTCCATGCACTTGTGGAGCTTTGGGGTTTTGGGGCAAAGATGAGTGTAGAACGCTTACAAAATCCCCCTACCCAAGCTGAAATCCTAGCCGTACGTAACACCATCGGACTTGATAAAATCGTACTAAATGGCAATGAATTATCAAAAACCACAGACGGTGTGGGACTTGACTTCTCAGCAATTGCCAAAGGCTATGGCGTGGATATGATAGCAGACATCCTAAAATCCAAATACAACATTAACAACTATATGGTAGAGATTGGTGGCGAGATTGCCACAAATGGCGTAAACGATAAAGGGCTACCATGGACGCTTGCCATTGACAAACCCATCATGGGCAGTACCGCCACAAACCGTGAGATTATGACCACTGTTACCTTATCAGGAAAAAGCATGGCAACCAGTGGCAATTACCGCAACTCACTTGATTATGATGGCAAAACATACAGCCATACCATCAACCCCCATACGGCAGCCCCTGTCATTGGTGGCGTGCCGAGTGTTACGGTCATCGCTGACACCACAGCAGTGGCAGACGGTTGGGCAACCGCCTTGACCGCCATCGCCCAAGATGATGCCATCAAATTGGCAGACCAAAATAACATCATCGCCTTATTCATCACCAAAGACGGCGACAACTGGCAAATTCACAAAAGCCAAGCCTTTATCGCCTTTGAAGCACAGGGCAAAAATTAACCATCAAATCTTTAAGCATTGTCTTTAAAAACTCATCAATTTACATTACAATAGCATCAAACATTTAAGGATAATCATGAGCACATTCTCGCCCAGCCCCCAATTTACCAAACGTTGGCACACCATCCCTACCGCCATCAAAAACGCCTTTCATCAAGAGCTCGATGACATCATTGACATGCTTCACGGTAGCACCCCCGCTCATGAATTTGAATTCAACCATGCTGATTTTGGGCAAACCCTTGCAGATTTATTTCTTATTCATCAAGATGACACACCCATCCCTGCTCGCATCATTCATAACTTAGAGACGCCTCAAGCGCCATTTAGTCAAACATCTACCCCCACCCAAAGGTTACACCCCAAGGATTTGGATGCCTTAGAGACACGCATTACAGACAAATTAAGCAAACAGATTGACGACTTTTTGGGAGAACACATGGCACAAGTTTCTGACGATTTAAAAGGCTGGCTAAAAACCGCCTTAAAAAACGAACTTGCCAACCACCAATAATCCACTCATCCATCATAAGGCCTATCATGAATACAACACACAGCGACATCATCATCATCGGAGCAGGTCCTGCTGGGCTTGCTTTTTCACGGCATTTTAAGGGTACAGATTTGACCGTAACCATCATTGAAAAATCTCCCCTAAATGACATCGCAAACCCTGCCTATGATGGTCGTGAGATTGCCCTAACGCACCGCTCTCGTGAGATTATGCTGGATTTGGGGGCATGGCAACGCATGGCTGATGATGAAATTTATAAACTGGCTGATGCTAAGGTGTATAATGGCGATTTTAATTATGCCCTACATTTTAAAGTGCCAAAAGATTTAAAACTGTTAAGCAGTATTGACCGTTTGGGTAATCTCATCTCAAACCACAATATCAGACAAGCCTTTTATGATGAAGTTAAGGACTTACCCAATGTCAATATCCTAACCGAACAATCCGTCCTAGACATCAAAACCAACAACCAAAAAGCAGAGGTTATCCTAGCAGATGGTCGCACCCTAAGCGCCAATCTACTCATTGGAGCGGACAGTCGTCTGTCCTTTGTACGCAAAAAACTCGGTATTGGAGCGGAGATGAACGACTTTGGGAGAACAGTCATCGTCTTTCGGGTATCACACCCTTTATCCAACGAAGCAACTGCCAGAGAATGTTTTTTGCATGGCAGAACACTTGCCTTATTACCCTTACATGAGCATTTGACCAACTGCGTCATCACACTAGATAACACCCAAGCTAATAGCCTACTTGCAATGACAGGTGATGAACTTGCCTTAGAGGTTCAGCGTATGATGGATGATCGCTTAGGCAAACTGACCTTAGCAGGCACAATACACCACTATCCACTCATGGGTGTACATGCTAAGACTTTTGTATCCACTCGCTCAGCTTTGGTCGGCGACAGTGCGGTAGGCATGCACCCTGTTACCGCCCATGGCTTCAACCTAGGCATCATGGGAGCAAATACTCTTGCTACGCTCATCCTAGACGCTCACGCCAAAGAGCAAGACATCGCAAGCCCTGCTTTGCTACAAAAATACAACCTTCGCCACCAAGCCCACACTCGCCCCTTATATCATGGCACCAACTTAATGGTAGGCATGTTTACCGATGACAGTACGCCCATGCAAGTGGTGCGAGATTTGACCTTGCGAGTAAGTAATCACTTACCGCCTGTCAAACGTTGGATAGCAGGACAGCTGACAGGAAAATAAGCCATACCGCCATATCATCAAACTATGTTATAATGGCTTATTTTCATCCATTCACACAAGGTGTTTTATGATTGTTGCCATCTCCGAAGGACTGATTGTCAAAATTGGAATGTATGGATTACTGCCTGCATTCATTGCCTTTTTGTTTTTTATCATGTGGGACATGGCAAAAAGCACCAATGCAGGCAAGGCAGGGACATTTTGGATTTTTGTGGCGTTGGGGGCAGGCTTTGTCGGTTTTTTATTAAAAATCGTGATTGAATTTGTATTAAAAACGTGGTTCATCTAAGGCATCCATCCAAAATCCATGGGTCACATCCATCAAATTAGCATCACGCATTTAAAATCCCCACTTGACAAAGACATAATCCGCTTCTTACAACACAAACATGATTGAGACCCTATGGCTTTTTGGCAATCATCACCGCCCGTTTGGGAGCAGGGTAACCTTCGACGGTCAGGGTTTTGTCATCTTTATCCAAAAAATCCGTCAATGACTGATAATCCATCCATTTAGTCGCACGTTGTTCGTTGGTATCAGTAACATTAACATCCACACAACGAATGTCCACAAAACCCATTTTTCCAAGCCATTTTGTCAAAGCAGGTACGCTTGGCAAAAAATACACGTTATTCATCATCGCATAACGCTCAAATGGCACTAGGGCGGTATGCTCATCCCCATCAACGACAAGCGTTTCTAGCACAAGCGTGCCGCCATGACACAACTGAGCCTTTAAACGCTCTAAATGCTCAAAAGGTGATGAACGATGATACAACACCCCCATGCTAAACACAACATCAAACCATCCCCCAGCTGGTAACACTTCTAGCCCCACAGGCACATAATGCACATCACACGACCCCACAAAGTGCTTGATTGCCATGAACTGATGATAAAACAAACACGATGGGTCAATGACCACTATTGACTTAGCCTGTGCCCCTAACATGCGAAAGCCATGATAACCTGAACCGCCACCAACATCCAACACCCGTTTACCTACTAAATTCAAATGAGAAGCAACTCGCTCCCATTTCCAGTCCGAACGCCATTCGGTATCTATGTGTATAAGCTTATCATCTGAACCGATAAAAAAAGGGCCTTTTCGCCATGGCATGAGGGTTTTTAGTAGTGCCATGGTTTTTTTATATTCACCCATTTGCCAATCATCACCCAGCCTAATGGCAACTTTATCAGTCAAATTCACCGCCACAGGATGAACTTTTGGCAGTTTGGCGATGGCGGATGTATAATAAGGAGCATGGGCGTAGCGTGATTTATTCTTGATATCACTAAGCCATGTTGGCAGACGAGCAAGCCATTCATAAGCAGTAGGATTATTTTTGGCAATGTTCAATAAGAACAGATATAAATCTTTTTCAAAGTCAGCAATGGTGGTCATCGGTCATTTAGTGTCAAAAGTCAAAATTAGGTATGTCATCTAAATTGCTAAAAATTCATCAGTGTTCGGCATATCCAACATTGATAAAAACTTACAATTTTAATCAATTTTTGCATGAAAAATGAGTAAATCATAAATTATGCCATAAAAAATAAGCACGTTCCTATTTAAACGCAATGATGGAAATGAAGTTTAAAAAGCGAAACCATGTCATCTGTCTTGTAAAGCCCACCGCTGTCAATCGCTTACTGTGTTTATATTCGCTGTCAGTAATTAGCACATTTTCCAAGGCATTTCGCTTAGCACTGATTTCAAGATTACTATATCCATTGGCACGCTTAAAGTCATAATATCGCTCAACTTGCCATGCGTCATCTTGCTCATCAAGTAAATGCACTTTTTCGGTCAATATTAAAATACCTCCATCCGCCAATGCGTCATAACATTTTTGCAAAAGTTCTACTCGCTTAATGGGTGCTAAAAATTGTAAAGTCAAATTTAACACAATCATGTCGCATTTTTGAAATACCATCTCATTAATATCACCACAAATGATATGAATGTCATGATTAGGATAATGCTCAGTTAATAAGACAGTAGCACGTTCGGTCATGGGTTGTGAATTATCAATGCCGATAAGCTCCACTTCGTCCACACCAAATTCACCTGCCAATGTAAATAAAACTGCTCCAAGTGATGTTCCTAAGTCATAGACACGGCTGATTTTTTTATCATTTTTTTGTTGGCGATACCCCAAATGACGGCGAGCAAAAATTGGCAACATGGCAAGTACTTGTCCATAACCGGGAACACTTCGGCGTATCATATCAGGAAAGCACATTACCACTTGTTCATCAAAACTAAAACGGGCATGTTTATCAAGAGGTGTGGTAAAAAGTGTATCCATACCAGTATCGATAGTTGGATTAATGTTTGGACTAGGGACATGATCACTGTATGGCATGAGTTATTGGTTTTTTATAAAATATGTGCTATTCTATCATTTTTAACACATATTTTCATAATATTAAGGGTATGATTATGCAAGAAATTATTCTAGGGGGTGGCTGTTTTTGGTGCACCCAATCGGTATTTTTGACAGTCAAAGGCATAATCTCTGCAACCAGTGGTTATGCAGGTGGACAGGCAGAGACAGCAGATTATGAATCAGTGTGTGGCGGACAGACAGGACATGTGGAAGTCATCAAGATTGTCTATGATAAACAAGTCATCGATCTGTCAACCATTTTAGATATTTTCTTTGCCACACACGACCCAACCACTCTTAACCGTCAGGGTAATGATGTTGGTACACAGTATGCCTCTGTGATTTTTTATGATAATGAAACAGATTTAGCCATCATCAACGATAAAATCGCCGCACTAAAAGCGAATGACATTCCTGTGGTTACTCGCGTGGAAAAAGCGCCGATTTTTTACCAAGCAGAAGAATATCATCAGAATTTTTTTAGTAAAAACCCAACCCAAGGCTATTGCAACTTTGCCATTCCACCAAAATTACAAAAATTAAAAACAGAGTTCAGCGCTTTTCTTAAATAAACATTTTTTCTATTTAAAAAGACAACATAAAGAAAGACGGTATTGCTGTCTTTCTTTTAATTCTTAAATCATAATTTAACCCAAAACCCCCACATCTT
>NZ_LXTW01000035.1 GCF_001679005.1 Moraxella nonliquefaciens
TAGTATGTTTTTAAATAGTGATTCGTCTGTCGTCCAGCGAATGAGTACGTATTATACGCTTTTAAAATTTAATGTCAAGCATTTTTTTCAAAATTTTTAAAGTTTTTTATGATGTTGTTTTAACACCTTTTTATTAACTTTAAATTATTGAAAGTAAACAAGCTTTTGATTAGCTTGTCTGCCTGGGTGGTGCGTATTATACAGGATAGTTTTGGGTTGTAAAGTCTTTTTGTGGTAATTTTTTAAAAATATTTATAAGTTATTGATTTTTATAAATATTTAATCTCTTGTTTTGACATCAATCAGCTCAATCTCAAACACCAAATCCGAATTGGGCGGAATCTTACCCACCGAACGCTCGCCATAGCCCAAAAAAGCAGGAACGATAAGCCGTCTTTTTCCACCAACTCTCATCGGCTCGCACGCTGGCAAATCCACGCTTATACCCCATTTGGCAAGCAGTTTTTCGCCAATCTCGCTCCCCAATACGCCCAAATCCCAACCCTTAATCACACGCCCTATACCGATGACAGTCTCAAAGGCTTGTCCACGGCTGTGCGATGAGTCAAACTCACTGCCGTCCGTTAGTGCACCTGTGTAGTGAGCCATGATTAACGCCCCACGCTCGCATATTTTGCCTGTGCCGATGACAAGGTCAATAATTTCAAATTTGCTCATGATAGCTCCTTAACAAGCTCAAAACGGGGCAAAGCCTTGCCATCAATCGTTACACTTTCACAAAATATCGTCAAAGGGCGTACCCACACCCTATAATCGCCATATAAGGCACGATAGACGACAAGGGTCTCTTCGGTCTCGGAGTGGCAGGCGGTGTGTAGCACTTGATAAAGGTTACCTTTGTAATGGCGGTAGATGCCTGTTTTTAAATTTACGTCATTCATAATTCTGCACTTGATAGATTAACTTGCCATTAGTCTCAAGCCATTTTAATAGAAAATTTACATGAGCTATATCATTTTTGCATTTTTTTAACTGTCTTTCAACTTCAGATAATACTAATGGTATTTCAACAACCCATATTTGCTCAATCTCCAAATGATTTTTAAAAATACCGAAATAAAATGTATGATTTCTAGTTATTCTTGATAGATTGCTTTTTGTAATCCTATCCATTTGAAAACTACAACCTTTATTTGTTTTTGTATTAACTCTTCTAATGCTAGCCAAATATTCATAAAAATTACCGCTCTCATCTTTAGCGTCAGGAAGATCTTTTTGTGGTATAAGCTGATGACCTAATATCTCAGCCATGATCAATTCTTTTATAATGCCTGGTTGCAAAATATTTGAAATTCCATGACTTTTTTCAGCATAAAATTGTGCTTGTAACAACAAATCGATAATTTCTGATGATTTCATAATAATGTTTAGTTAATTAACAAAAAATTCTCAATAAAATTTCTCACAGTAATATCTTTAATTTCACCTTCTAAAATATTCTTATTCAAGGCAATTATGTCATTATTGGTATCTCGCAGTATGTAAATGTGATTTTTACCACCTATTTCATTAAATACCCCTACTACAAAATGATTGATTGATAGCTTATCAAATAAATAAGAATACTCATCATTTTCCATATCACTTTTTTGGAAATAGCAAAAATTGAAAGTAATTAAAAATGGCTGAATATACTTCTGAGCTTCTTCAGCTGTAGCATGTCCACCTTGTAAAACTTTTGGTTTATTTAAAATCTCTTGGATTTGACTAGGGTTATTTTTATAAATAACCCCATAAATCTCTTGACCTGTTTTTAGAGAAACAACTTTCATTTTTTTATCCTTGATTACGCCACACTCACCCTAGCAAATGCCTTCTTCCCTGCCTGTACCACAACCGTTTGCCCCACGCTTAGGGCAAAACTTGCATCTACGACTTGCCCATCCACTTTGACCGCCCCACGAGATAGCATGTCTTTGGCTTGGGCGGAATTTTTGGCAAGACCTGCTTGGTTTAAGATTTGGGTGATGAATAATTTTTCTTGACCATTTAAAGATAAACTGACCTCTGGCAAATCCACAGGCAACTCGCCATCTGCCAAGCGATTACCTGCTGATTTATGGGCATTATCAGCAGCATCTTTATCATGAAAACGCTCAATGAGTTCTAGGGCTAGGATTTTCTTCAACTCTTGGGGATTACGCCCATTTTTCATGTCATCAAGCAACGCATTAACCTCACTCATTGGCTTAAAGCTTAAAAGTTCAAAGTAGCGAGCGATGAGCGTGTCAGGCATGGATAGGATTTTTTGGTACATAACCCCAGCGGGTTCATCAATACCAATATAATTACCCAAAGATTTGCTCATTTTTTGCACACCATCCAAGCCTTCTAAGATTGGCATGGTAATACATACCTGTGGTTCTTTGCCATAGCGAGCTTGTAGGGTACGCCCCATCAACAAATTAAAGGTTTGGTCAGTTCCGCCCAGTTCCACATCAGCATCCATGGCAATACTGTCATAACCTTGCACAAGTGGATATAAAAATTCGTGAATGGCGATGGGGGTTTGACTGTTATAGCGTTTTGAAAAATCATCACGCTCTAACATACGAGACACGGTAAGCTGACTGGCGAGCTGTATCATGTCCCCTGCACTCATTTTGCCAAACCAGTCGGAGTTGAACATAATGGTGGTTTTGTCTTTGTCTAGGATTTTAAAGACTTGCTTGGCGTAGGTTTCGGCATTTGCCTTGACCTGCTCTTCGGACAGGGGCGGACGAGTGGCGTTTTTGCCAGACGGATCGCCAATGCGAGCGGTGTAATCGCCAATCAAAAACAGCACTTCATGCCCCAATTCTTGAAAAGCACGCAGTTTGTTAAGCACGACCGTATGACCAAAATGTAAGTCAGGGGCAGTGGGGTCCATGCCAAGTTTGATACGCAAAGGGCGACCTTTGGCGAGTTTTTTTAACAAATCTTCTTCGGAATAAATCTCCACCACGCCACGTTTTAGAAGTTCAAGTTGTTCGGCAGGGGGTAAAAAATTTGACATGGGACACCTTTGTCATATAAAGAAAAATTGTGTTAGTATAGCAAATTTACCCCCATTTTAAAAACAAAAAATAGCCCCGAATTGGAGCTATTTTTTGTCTGATATGTGATAATAAATTTCCTTCAAAACTAGGGCAAAAAACAGCTACTTGAAATCTACCTAAATCTACTCTATAATGTGTAATTATGAATAGATTGATTGGTATTAACGAAGCTGCAAAACGGCTGGGTGTCTCTATCTCAACAATAGACCCCTTTCCAAACCAACAACACATCATGTTATAATACCCATTTAACCTTAAAAAACCAAGACATGACACCCAAGCAAGCTGAAAAACTAAACGACAGTGAGTTTAAACGATACTTTGGTATAAAAAGAACTACTTATCAACACATGCTTACAATACTACAAGAAGCCTACAATGAACAACATAAAAAAGGCGGTAGAAAAGCCAAAATTAGCCCAGAGAGTAAACTTGTCATAACCTTAAACTACTACAGAGAATACCGCAGTCAATTTCACATAGCCCAAGACTTTGGTATTACTAAAAGTGCTGTGTGCAAGGCAATTAAATGGGTGGAAGGTATACTCATCAATCACAAAGACTTTGCCTTGCCAGGTAAAAAAGCCTTATGGCAAGACAACAACCTTGAAACTGTACTCATTGATGCCACAGAAATCCCCATAGAGAGACCTAAAAAAAGCAAAGGCGACAGTACTCAGGCAAAAAGAAACGTCATACCTTAAAAGCACAAATTGTTGTTGATAAAAAGAGTAAGAGAATACTATGCACCCATGTTGGTAGAGGAGGCATGCATGACTTTAAACTCTACCAATCATCAAAAATAACCATCAAACAAAGTATTTTGATTTAAGTAGATTCAGGCTATCAAGGCATACAACAAACTCATGCAAATAGCCAACTACCAAAGAAAAAGACAAAACTTAAACCTTTAACCAAAGCAGATAAAAAAGCAAATCGCAAGTTATCATCCAAGCGAGTAACCAATGAACATGTCATTGGGAAACTCAAGTGTTTTAAAATCTTATCATGTCGCTACCGCAATCGCAGAAAAAGATTTGGATTAAGGGTGAATCTAATTTCTGCGATTTATAATTTTGAGCTGGGGTAGTTTGGAAAGAGGTCTATTTTAAACAAACAGACCCTGCTGTTATTGACACGGCAAAGTTTTTATTATCAAAAAAATATCGTGGGTGGCAATGCGTTAACGCTAAAAGATTTAAATGGAAATCCCATTGTATTTAGCAAATGGAAGCTCATCAGCAAAACGCTTATCCAAAGGCATGATTATGTCTATGAAAATTTGGTGGAAAAACTAGACAATGCTTCTTCTATTGATAAAGGTTTTATTGCCAAACCTATTCCACCTGATTATCCAGAAATCTATTTTTTGGAAATAAGTGAGCAAGAAAATGAAATTTGATGTCATTAAAGATGTGAATTTAGAAAGAAATCTAAATTTATTTGAAAGTTTATATAATGATAATGTGTTAGATTGTCTTGATATGTTAAATAGTGATGACAATTTAACAAAAGAAGTAATCAACAGGGTCTTGGATTTGTTTTCTAGTGATATTTGGTCTAATCCGAATATCAAGTTTTTGGATAATAATTGTAAATCTCAAATATTTATGAGTGAAGTAATTAAAAGACTGGATAAGGGATTAGAAAGACAAATCCCTGATAGAAAAACTCGTATTAATCATATTTTAAAAAATTAGATAATAAATGAAAGCTGTAATATCGGTTTTGATGTAACCATAAATAAAGGTAATTTATAAATGGAAAATTCAAACTTTCAAATAGACAGCAACATCACAAAAGACCTAGATGCCATTCAACAAGGTCAATTATCGCTATTTGAATTGGGCTATAACCCTGATGTGCTGGATTGTTTATCCAGTCTGTCTAATGATGAAGTGTTTACATCGCCAAAACTTGCCAATCAAATGCTGGATTTATTGCCAAATGAATTATGGTCAAATCCAAAGGCGACATTCTTAGACCCTGTGTGTAAATCTGGGGTATTTTTGCGTGAAATTGTCAAACGCTTGGATAAAGGCTTAAAAAATCAAATACCAGATAAACAAACTCGCATTAACCACATTTTAAAAAATCAAGTTTTTGGAAGTACTGCCACGTATGTAGGTAGCTTTGACCGATATTTGCATAAAAACTCCTTTGCTGGTGAAAGGAATTATTTTGCCAATTTTAAAATATTTCTGGCACCAAATAGTACAATGACAAAGATAATCATGCCAATGATTAAATCAGGATAGCTAGAATGAGTCAATAACGTCAATGCTCCCGCCGCTATCACACCGATATTGATGATAATGTCATTGGATGTAAAAATCATGCTGGCTTTGATATGGATTTCTTTATTTTGATTTTTGCTCAGTAGATATAAGCACAGCCAGTTTGCAATCAATGCCAAAAATGCCGTGCCAATCATCAGTTGATAATTGGGCAGCTGCTCAGCACCGATAAAACGCCTAATCACTTCTATCACCCCAAATAACGCCAATATTATCTGCGTTATCCCCGCCAAAAATGCCACACGTTTTTTATACGCCAGCGTCATACCAATGGCTGATAGCGCCAATATATAGACAAAGCTGTCCGCCAGCATATCTAGACTATCAGCAATCAGCCCCATAGAATTAGCAAAAATACCAACCGAACACTCTATGATAAAAAACACAAAGTTAATCATGAGCACTTGATATAATAATCTTTTTTCTAAGCGCTCATCAGGCTTATTAAACACTATCTTATCAACAATCACTTCGGTGGAAATGATATGACTATCAAAATTAAGCGGTTCAAGTACTTGTAAAATCGTTGTATCTTGATTATCGTGATAGACGGTTAAGCACCGCCCAGCAATATCAAACTGTAATTCATAAATATCAGACACATCTTTTAAACGCATGCGAATGAGCTGCTCTTCGGACGGGCAGTCCATTTTGGCAATGTTAAAAATGGTCTTTTTCATCTATTTAGTTCCTTTTGAAATTGGATTATATGACAAACCCAACTTACGAAAGACTGTAGAAGGTGTATTGTATCGAATGAAAGTAGGCTTACCATGGCGAGACCTACCCAAATATTTTGGGAAACACAATACAGTTTACAAAGCTTTCAACCGTTGGTCAGCCAATAACAAGCTCATTTTACTGTTTAACAAAGTAATAGACCAACCAAGCATGGAATGGGCCTTTATTGATGGTAGCTACATCAAAGCCCATCAACATAACAGTGGAGCAAACCCTAAAGACCAAGCGATTGCTAAAAGTTGTGGGGTAATACAACTAAAATACATTTAGCCGTTGATGTTCATGGTAATCCAATTACCTTTATCATCACTGATGGCACAACCCATGACATCAAAATGGCAAAAGACTTGGTAGATAAAGTTGATTTAATCAATGTTGTCATGCTAAGTGCTGATAAAGGCTATGATTCACAATTAAAGATTATCGAGCGATTGCCACACGCTTTGATAAGCTAAAAAGAAACTTTGAAAATAATGTGGCTCTAGCCTTTGCTTATCAATGGATTAAGATATGAATGTTCAACAGACTCTAGTAATCCGTTCGCCCTGAGCTTGTCGAAAGATGGCAGAAAACCGTTATGGTTCAACTTAGCTCAGAGCGAATGATCTTCTTTAATTTAGGGTTTTACAAGAAGTCTAATATAAAGATATTAACCTTTGATTTTTTTGATGCTAACCACTCGGCAATCTTTGTGCATGATCTCGCTGGCAGGGTCTTGAATGCTTGCCAAACCTACTCTGTGGTAATTACCAAGCGTCAGAGCATCCACACCGAGTGTGTAGCTGTCTTCTTGACCAAAGAAAGTACCTGACACGTCTGAACGGGCAAGATTGATGGGCATGAAGCGATTTTTGCCACCAACAACTGCCTCAGCATAAGTTGGTTGGCTTTGCTCATTAAAGCCATATTTGACTGTCAATCTACCACCTGTGGCACAGGTATAATTTACTTGACGCACTTTTGTGGTATCTCTGACGGCTTGTTTGTGGTCTAAGATATCACTTGCGTGCGAAACAGTAGCAACCAATGCTAGGGCAGGAACAAGAGCCTTTAAAAATTTCATGATTTCTCCTTGGAAAATGAAAAGTGTCTAATAAAATCACCTTAGATGTTAGGTGTCCTAAGTTGATTGCATTAATATATCATCAGCTCATTTAGAATAATACATTATAATAGTAAAGAATTGTTAAAAATTTGATAACATCATTGCTTTTTTAGCGTCTATTCAATGAATTTTATCGTTTTTGACATATTTTGTTACATTTTAAAACCCAATCACATACTTTAAAGTTTGGTATGATGGATATTTTACAACCCATGTTAACCAAATAATCAGTTCAACCTAAGGATAAACATGATCTGTAATACCGCCTTTGACGTGGATTTGGCAGACCGCTACTATATTGGCATGATGAGCGGAACAAGTCTTGATGCCCTAGATGCTGTGCTGTGCGACTTTGACGGTGATACGCCCAAAATTATTGCCACTCACAGTAAGCCCTTTTGTAACAAATTGCGGGCGATTTTGCTTGCCTTATGCACACCCAATGGCACAGCACCCCTTGCGGTGGGGGAGTTTGACCGATTTAGCGAGCTTGATTTTTGGGGTTTGGCAAGCCGTCTGTATGGTGAATTTGCCAGTGAGATTGTCAATGAACTCATTGCCAAAACAGACCTAACAAGCGATGACATCACTGCCATTGGCTGTCATGGACAAACGGTGCGACACCGCCCAAATTGGCGGTTTAGTCTACAACTGCTTGACCCCAATATTCTGGCTGAACGCACAGGCGTGACGGTGGTGTCAGATTTTCGCAGACGAGACATGGCGGTGGGTGGTCAAGGGGCCCCTTTGGTGCCTGCCTTTCATCAGGCAATGTTTGGGCAAGCAAATGACAAAAGCGACAGCCAAATTGTTATTTTAAACTTAGGTGGCATTGCCAACATTACCGTGCTAAACGATGCTTTGGATGACAATGTGGCAGGCTATGATACAGGTGTGGCAAACCTACTCATGGATGGTTGGATAAATCGTCATCAAGGGGCCAGCCATGACAAATATGGCAACTGGGCAAAGTCAGGGGCGGTGGATTTTGCTCTGCTTGACAAACTGATGAATCATCCTTTTTTAATGCAATCTGCCCCCAAATCCACAGGAAGAGAAGCGTTTAACATGGCATGGCTAGATGGGGTGTTGATGAACATGAACATAGAGCCTGTGGATGTGCAGGCAACTTTGTGCGAATTTAGTGCCTTATCGGCAAGTATTGAGATTGCCAAATTTGCCAAAACCAATAACACGTTATACGTCTGTGGCGGTGGGGCGTATAACACTCATCTACTAACACGACTTGCTCATTACCTGCCTACCTTTGACATACACACAACTGATGCGGTAGGTATCAGCCCCACTTGGGTGGAAGCGGTGGCTTTTGCTTGGCTGGCTCGCCAAAATATACTCATGCAAACAGCTAACTTACCTGCCATAACAGGGGCGAACAAAGATGTGGTGCTGGGTGTGGTGTGTTTTGGTTAGTACATACTAAGGAGTATTTTTATGACAAAATCCTCACTGCTTTGTTTTATCACACTAAGCATCTTATGCCAATCGCGCAATAATACAACTCAGACACACCTTTTACAAAAAATTGATGATTTTGGCGACGCACTTACCCATGCCATCATCAATTATAAAAATGATGTGGTCAGACATATCCCCCATAAATTTAATGATTTTGAATACGACCCCAATCAAGACACAACCATCATCGTCAGTGATGATGCTGTGATAGAAAATGATGATTTATCATTCAATAATACCGCCACAGTGCATAACAATAGGCTTATTAACATTGTGGCAGTGGGTGACATTATGATAGGGTCATTTTTTCCTAACACCAATTTTTTGCCACCCAATGACGGTCGTGACAGCTTTAAATATGTCAAGCCCCATCTAAAAGGCGATGTGGTATTTGGCAACTTAGAGGGGGCACTGCTGGATAATGGCAACTCAACCAAATGCTCGGGCACGCCTGCCATTGACCCTAAAACAGATCAGCCCAAACCCATAAAATGTCATGCCTTTGGCATGCCAACACGCTATGGCAAAATCATCAAAGATGCAGGATTTAATCTACTAAGCCTTGCCAATAATCACATAGGCGACTTTGGTGATGTCGGACGTATCAGCACCAAGAACACACTGGCGGATGTTGGCATTTATTATGCAGGACTGACCTCTAAGCCCACAACCACATTTGTCAAAAATGGAGTAAAGTACGGCATGGTTGCTTTTTCGCCAAATATCGGAACACTCTCCATCAATGATTTAGAGACTGCCAAACGTTATGTCAAAGAGCTGGATAAAAAAGTGGACATTGTCATCGTCTCGTTTCATGGCGGTGCCGAAGGAGCAAATCATGTACGTGTCCCCAAAACCACCGAAATGTATCTTGATGAAAATCGTGGTAACGTTTACGAATTTTCGCACAGTCTCATCGATGTAGGAGCGGATATTGTCATCGGTCATGGCCCCCATGTAACCCGAGCGGTAGAAGTTTATAAAGACCGCTTTATTGCTTATAGTTTGGGTAATTTTAATACGTATGGGGCGTTTAATATACGTGGGCTAAGTGGCATTGCCCCCATTATCAACGTCAGCATGCAAACCGATGGTAAATTTGTCTTGGCAGATGTGGTGTCTGTTTATCAAACCAAAGAACAAGGGGTGATGGTAGATAAAGACAATCGTGCATTTGGTGAATTAAAACGCCTAACCCAACTAGATTTTCCTGATAGCGGTTTGATATTTTATAATAATAAAATCACCCATTCGTCAAAATAAGACTGGTCAATCAATCGTTATTTTGGAAAAATGTGTAGAATGAGTGAATTTCTTTTGATGAATCCACCTTAAAAACGGTCATAAAATGGGCAGTATTTGGCTTTCTCATTGTCGTCTTTGCAATAAATAAACACCCACGCCTGCACTGATGATGATTGGCAATAACGCCATAAAAAATGGTGAAAACCCTGTTGCCAACGCCACAAACCCTGTCAAATCAGTCAAGTAGCTAAATAAAAGTCCTGCCAATAATGCCATAACAATTCGCAAGCCCAGCCCCTGCGACCGCAACGAACCAAATACAAAAGAAGATGCCACCAGCACCAAAGACAGCACAGCAAAGGGGGACAACAGTTTTTGCCAAAAGACAACTTCATGACGTAAAGAGCGCCTGCCTTGATGGTGCATGAGCTTATGATGAGCATATAAGTCAGTCAAAGATAAATCTTCGGCTTCTTTGGTCAAAAGATGGACATCGCTTGGGGCAAGAGGCAGTGATAGAATCTTATGTGCATGAAAACCATCAGATACACCCATCTTGTCTATGGTTAACTGTACCACGTCGTTTAATTGCCACTCATAATCATCATCTGTTTGCCCTTGAAACACGCCACTGCCTGCATAGGTTAGCCCTGTAAGATTTGCTCTTTTATCCAAATGGTAGCGTTTGGTCAATCCCAACTTACCATCTGAGTTGGCATAACTGATATAAACAATCTGTTGACCTTGCTCGGTTTCGTTCACTGCCCAGTAGCCATTAACCGTAAATAGTCTATCATTTGTGGCGGTGTGCGTGGCTATCTGTGATGCTTTTTGGTTGGTTATTGGTAGAATGAACTGGTTTAGTGCCAATGAGATGACAACAAACAAAAAAGCTGGCAACATCGCATGACCGATAATGCCATATATGCTCACACCAGATGCTCGCATGACCACAAGCTCACTGTTAGCTGCCAGCAGTCCAAGCCCTATCACCGCCCCAAGCAATGCCCCTGTGGGAATAAACTCCACCAAAAAATAAGGTGAGCGGTACAAAATAAAACGCAAAGCATCAAGATAAGTATAAGTCTGTGATAAATTTTCAAGCTCAGACAGATAAGCAAAGATGATTTGTAATAACCACAATCCTGCCACTGCTCCTGTCATGGCAAACAGTGCCGAACGAATGACATAACGTGGCAAAATCCATGTTTTCATGACACTCCTTGCCCTGATTGCTGATGATTTTGGCGGCTAATGTGATTTTTGTAAAACCGTGCCATAATGGTGTCATGATAATTAAGATACAAAGCAAAAGCGATGCACAGCACCAACACCAAAGGATAAATAAATACGCCAATCTTACCCTTGGCAATGCTTTCTTTTAGGGAAATTAAAATCAGCACATTCGCCACGAAAATGAAAATTGCAGGAATGAGTTTAAGCCATCTGCCTTGACGAGGTTGTACCCTTGCAAGCGGTGTGGCAAGCAGCACGGCGATTATGATTAAAAATGGCAAAGTCAACCGATAACCCAGCTCAGCATATACCTGATGTGGACTAAATATGTTGTTTTTTAGCGTGATATTGCCTTGCACCCCACGTAAACCCAACAACTCCCCTGTACTGATGCCCTCTATTTTTATCGGACGTCCTTGGTTTTGGTTCTTACCTGTCAGATGAATGCGGTAACGCCCAAAACTCACTTGACTGTACTGACGACTGGTAGCATCTACTTCATAACGTCGTCCCTCATGCAAGTCAAGCACCACCGAACCATCATGTGTGGCGGTCGGTACTTGTGTGGCGGATTTGGCAAAGATAATGACATCTTTGCCAGAGAACAACTGATTTGAACTCTTGGTCGCATCTGGGTTATCAGCATGTAAAGGGTCGCTCTGTTCTGTCGTGGAATGTGTGGTTGGTGTATGGGCATGCTCTGCTTGTTTGTCATCATTCATCTGAATGACGATGACATCTTTTAAAAATTCACGTTCATCACCCACCTCGCCCACATACAGATGATAATCGCCACTGCTGATGAACTCTTTGGTGCGAATCAAATCAAAAATCTCCATCACCGACTGCTCTTGCCAAATATTGGTTGCTTTTGCAACACCCCATGGCTTAGCGATAAGTGTGATGAAACCCTGCATGATAAATACCACCACCACTAACGGCAAAATCCACCTTGATACCATCCCACGACTTATTCCCCCTGCGTTTAACACCGCCATCTCATGGTCGGCATACAGTCGCCCAAATACCAACATAAGACCGATAAAAAAGGACAAAGGAAAAATCAATTCTAAAAAATAAGGCAAGTTATAACCGATAAGCGTCCACAGCACCCCAACATCAAGACCCCCTTCGGCAGCCATGCCAAAATAACGTATCAGGCGACCACCCAAAAGCATGACCACCAAAAACCCCAAAACAAGGGCGGTCGTCGTGGCAACTTGGCGTATCATATAAGTGCGTAAAATCACGGTGCTAGGCTGATGATAAAACTGGCTATTATAGCAAATATTCATGGGTTTTGCTAAAATTCATGCAAAGACTTTTTACACATGATGGATAAAATTCTCATAACTGCCAAATTCTGCCTTATAATTTTTGAAAATTTAGCATATATTACGCTCCAAATGATACTCTTTTACAGGTTTTGACTGAAAAATTACTTCTTTAAAACTTAATTCATTAACTGGATTTTCTATAACTAAAAATCTTGGCACTTCATTTAAATTTAAAACCAATGTTAAAATATAATCGTGCTTGTATTCACAGGCTTTTATATACTCATTTTCTGTTAAACAGATTTTCCCTTATTTTGACGAATGCCTTTTACTTCTGCCAAATAATTGTTTGAATTGGTTACAATTTGAAAATCATAACAATCGCCAAATAATCTTGCATCTTGTAAAACCCCATTAACAAATAATTCAATATTTTGATAATTATTCATAAAATACAATTTATCCTCTAAACCAGTTTCTTGCATTTTTTTAAATTTTGATTGTGTGATTGGTTCAATGCTGGTGTTTTCAACAATAAAATCAGAGATTTTATAATCATTTTTCAAAATCAATTTAATAATATTGGCATAATTAACCACATTTTCAGCACCAAACAAACCATCAATCAATAATTTTCGATGTTCATAGACTTCCTTTTTTTGCCACCAGCCCAATCTACCATTATCAAAATAAGGGTCAAATAAATCTTGGCGATTTTTGACCACACTCTTGGTTTTTACAATGCCAAAATCTACAAAATACTGATAAAATTGCTCTTTATTTTTACAGTCAAACTGTTTAATGAATTCATGATTAAATTTTGACAGTCCATATCCCATCCGATTTAATAATTCATAGTATTCATGTTTATTTTACTAAGATTATATCTCATATTTTATTTTTTAACCATATTAAACAATATTCACTTTAAAGAATATTCACTGTTTGATGATAGGCACAACACTGGCAAAATAAGTTTTTTTTAGCATTTAAATCCCACTCACTGGCAAAAATACATTCGCCACCAACAGCTTGCATTGCAAAATGAAAACCACCAACGCCTGCAAACAAATCAATAAATGTAAATTTAGACATAAATCATATTTTAAGAAAATTGTATTGTATTATAACACTTTATGCTAAAAATTTAAACTTTTGATGCCTTATGCTGATAAGCATCCAAAATCAAAACACCCCTTACCTGCCGTAACCTTATCACTTCCTTAGCAATCGCCCAAAATCCACTCTCTTTTATTAATTTTTTGTAATCACTCATCAAGCCTGTGTCTAAACCCATAAAAGTATGTTAGAATTTAGCATTTGAACAACCCTTTTTCATCCACAAACAAGGAGTTTTTATGCCTGCATCCCCTTTAAATCTAGACCTAAGCATCAGCGACAAGTTTAGCTCCAAAAAAACCAAAACCCCTTTACATTTGGTCATCTTTGCTGATAGCGATGCCAATATCTTGGGCAATCTTGATGGTGTTCACTTAGACCGTGCCAATGCACTCATCAAGGTCAGTGGCTTTAAAGGCTCGGTCGGCGAGAGCGTTACTGATTATGGTATTGATAACGGTCAAATTATCAGCGTAATCGGTACAGGCTCACCAGATAAACTTGCCAATCAAATGCCAAAACTGGGTAAGACCACTTTTAACACCATCAAAAACAGCAAATCTGCACTCGTGGCATGGGGTGATGTCATTTGCCAAAAGCACTTTGGGCAGTTTGTCAATGCTCTGCTACATGCCAAATATCGTTTTGAACCCTACAAGTCCAAAAAAGACGACAAAATCGCCCTATCTGCTGTTGAATTTATCAACACCAAAGATGCCAAAGCCGATTATGAAAATGCCTTAGCCATCGCCACTGCCACACACATTGGACAAAGTCTGGCTCGTGATGTTGCCAATGATGCCCCAAATATCATGACCCCTGCAAATCTTGCCAAAGCTGCCGAAAAACTGGGCAAAGACTACAAAGACGTGGTCAGCGTGAATGTGCTTGGTGAAAAAGAGATGAAAAAACTGGGCATGGGCTGTTTTTTGGCGGTCTCACAAGGCTCAGATAATGAGGGCAAGTTGGCAGTCATCGAATACCACGGTAAAACAGGCAAGAAAAAAGACAAATTAAAAGACCCCATCGCCTTGGTTGGCAAAGGCATTACCTTTGACACAGGCGGTATCTCACTTAAACCATCAGCAGGCATGGAGGAGATGAAGTATGACATGGGTGGGGCAGCTGCCATGCTTGGCACCATCAAGGCGGTATGTGAAGCTCGCCTGCCACTGGACATGGTGGTAATACTTGCCTGTGCTGAGAACATGCCATCGGGCAAAGCCACTCGCCCATCAGACATCGTAACCGCCATGAATGGCATGAGTGTTGAGATTCTAAACACCGATGCCGAAGGTCGTCTTGTATTGTGCGATGCTTTGTGCTATGTTCAAGATAATTATAAGCCACGCACCATCATCGATGCGGCGACCTTGACAGGAGCGTGCGTGATTGCCTTGGGTTCGGTGCGTTCAGGACTGTATTGTAATGATGAAGACACGCTGTTCGCCCTAGAAGAAGCAGGCGAGTACACAGGCGACCTAGTATGGCAAATGCCCCTAGATGATGCCTATGATGAACAGCTAAAATCCACCTTTGCAGATGTCCAAAACATCGGCGGACGTGAAGGCGGTTCTATCACGGCAGCGTGTTTCTTGCAACGCTTTATCAAAGAAGGTCAAGCATGGGCTCACTTAGACATCGCAGGCACAGCATGGTCAGGTGGCGATAACAAAGGAGCAAGCGGTCGCCCCGTCCCCATGCTCATGCGTTACCTGGTGAGTCAAACAGACCAGTCCTAACAGCCCATCACCCAATAACAAAGCAATCATCTGTAAGTGGTTGCTTTTTTATTGGGTCTTTGATAATTATTAGCAACATGAAGATTTATTAACACTTTTATTACAAAAAATGGTATAGTTATCACATTTTGTAGTCTTACTTGTGATTTGATAAATGTTTAATAAGGAATGATTCATGCGTCAACTTGTGAATGCATACATGCGTATGGGGCTTGTGCCACTTATTTTGATTGCTTTGGTACTGGGTGTACTCATTGGCGGTGTTAGCAACAATATTGGTATGTCGCTTGGGGTGCTGGGTGATGTGTTTGTTGGGGCATTAAAGGCGGTCGCCCCGATATTGGTGTTCGCCTTGGTGCTCTCTGCTGTGGCAGGGTTTAAAAGTAGCAGTGATGCTAAGGTGAGACCTGTCATGTTATTGTACGTGGTTGGCACATTTAGTGCCGCCTTGACAGCTGTATTGGCAAGTTTTGCTTTTCCTATTGAACTTGTGGGTTTAACTGACATACAAGCAGTAGAGCAATCCGCACCACAATCCTTGCGTGATGTTCTAAAAAATCTACTCATGAATCTGGTTGCCAATCCCATAACCGCCCTTAGCAATGCCAATTATTTGGGCATCTTAACATGGTCGGTGCTAATCGGTCTTGGGCTACGTTATGCCACAGAGACAACAAAAACCGTCGTGCATGACATCTCAAATGCCGTCTCAGCAGTGGTAAAATGGATTGTGGCGATAGCTCCTTTTGGCATCTTGGGGCTGGTCTCTAAGACCGTGGCAGAGACAGGTCTGGATGGTCTGGCAAGCTATGCCAAACTGCTTATGATATTGGTTGGGGCCATGTTGTTCATTGCTTTGGTGGTCAATCCCATCATCGTTTTTATCAAAACTCGTAAAAACCCCTACCCATTGGTCATCGCCTGTCTGCGTGAATCAGGGGTAACAGCATTTTTTACTCGCTCATCTGCTGCCAATATTCCTGTCAATATGAATCTTGCCAAAAAACTGGGACTTAACGAAGATACTTACTCGCTCACCATTCCACTGGGGGCAACCATCAACATGGCGGGAGCTGCCATCACCATCAACATTCTAACCTTAGCTGCCGTCCATACCCTTGGTGTGGAAGTCAGCTTTTTTCAAGCCTTGCTTCTTGCCATCGTTGGGGCGGTCAGTGCTTGCGGTGCATCAGGTGTGGCAGGTGGCTCGCTGTTGCTCATTCCGTTGGCGTGTGGACTGTTTAATATCTCTAACGACATAGCCATGCAAGTGGTTGCCATCGGTTTCATCATCGGTGTGGTGCAAGACTCAGCTGAGACCGCCCTTAACTCATCCACAGATGTACTCTTTACCGCCGCCTGTGACCCCAAATATGCTCATAAAAGTTAAATCAGTATCTTTGTGGTTAATGTGCCAATTGGTATGTCATTGATTTGCCCAAAAACACAAAAAATCGGACATCACGTCCGATTTTTATGTCTAAGTATCAATCAGCTGTCTTTGGGCTTAAATCCTGCTGGGCGTTCATAGTCGCCATTATCCAAAAATAACTCACGTTGCTGGGCGATGAATTTTTTGGCATCTTTATCCATCATACTTAGGTGTTTTTCGTTAATGAGCATGGTTTGTAATTCTAGCCATTCATTCCACGCTTTTTGCGAAACTGTATTTTGTAATTCTTGACCTTTGGCATTAGGAAATGGGGGATTTGGCATTTTGGGTAGGTTTTGTTGATATTTGCGACAAAAAACCAAATTGGCCTTGGGATTAAAGATTTGCATAACACCTCCAAAATTAAAAAGAATATGATGGCAAATGTGGGGATGAATGCTAAGTTATCAACCCATCATTTGCACATGACTGTCCAACTTGCACACATATTTTTATGATGATATGCCAAATTGGACTAAAATTGGACTAAGATATTACAAGCCTCTAATCCGCCCACGCCCACGTTCAATCGCCTCTAACACCTGCTCTGGGGCAGTGCCACCGATATGGTCACGGGCATTTAGTGAACCCTCCAAAGTCAGACAGTCAAAGACATCATCGCCGATAAGCGGACTGACTGCCTTTAATTCATGAAGGCTAAGTTCACTCAAATCCACACCTTTTGTCACACCAAGTGCCACCACTGTGCCGACTGCCTCATGTGCATCACGAAATGGCAAACCCTTTTTGACAAGATAATCCGCCAAATCGGTCGCTGTGGCATAGCCTTTCATCGTGGCAGTACGCATATTATCCACATTTGGGATGATATTTGGTAGCATGTCAGCAAAAGCAATGAGTGAGCCTGTCAGCGTATCCACACAGTCAAAGAGTGGTTCTTTGTCTTCTTGGTTGTCCTTATTATACGCCAAAGGCTGGTTTTTCATGAGTGTCAGCAGGGTTGTCAGCTGTCCGAACACACGAGCACTCTTACCTCGTACCAACTCTGGCACATCAGGATTTTTCTTTTGGGGCATGATGGATGACCCTGTGCAAAAGCGGTCAGGGATATGAATAAAGTCAAATTGTGCTGACATCCACAAAATCAGCTCTTCACTCATGCGAGATAGGTGCATCATCAAAATGCTGGCGTTGGCAACAAATTCAATGGCAAAATCACGGTCAGACACGGCATCTAATGAGTTCTCACAAATGCCATCAAATCCAAGCAGGCGAGCGGTCATCGTGCGGTCAATGGGATAGGTTGTCCCTGCCAAAGCAGCTGAACCCAGTGGCATTTGATTAATGCGAGTGTAAGTCTGGGCAAAACGCTCACTATCACGGCAAAGCATCTCAAACCACGCCATGACATGATGGGCAAAGCTGACAGGTTGGGCGGTCTGTAAATGCGTAAAGCCTGGCATGATGGTCTGGGTGTGGCCAGTCGCCAAATCAAGCAGACCATTTTGTAATTTGCCAATCAGAGCGATGATTTTATCTGTCTCATCTCTTAGGTACAGACGAATGTCGGTTGCTACCTGATCATTACGGCTACGCCCTGTGTGCAGTTTTTTGCCAACATCACCGATAAGAGCAGTTAGGCGACTCTCCACATTCATATGAACATCTTCTAACTCTACACGCCACTCAAATTCACCACGCTCAATCTCACCTTTGATTTGATTAAGTCCATCCACGATTTGACGACTTTCATCTATGGTGATAATACCACAAGCACCGAGCATGGTGGCATGAGCAATAGAACCTTGTATGTCTTGGTTTGCCATGCGTTTGTCAAAATTGACCGAAGCTGTAAATTCAGCCACAAAACGGTCAGTGGCTTCACTAAAACGACCGCCCCACATTTGGGCAGTTTGGGAAGACTGGGAGATGGTCATGATAATTCCTTATGATAAAATAAGCGTATCTTAACAATGAACGGTGCAGAGTACAAGCGGTTTTATGGCATGATTTGAACTTTAATCAGATTTGTCATTGATTATCATTGGAGCATTATTTTGGCACAGACAAAACTAGCCATCTGTGGCATTGGGTGAATTATGTTTACGATGGCGGATAGACGCAATCACAGATGCTACGATGAAGGCAACCCCAATAAGCCCTGTGATAATCTCAGGTACGTGAAATCTCATAGATATAAGCATAATAATCGCCAATGCACCAATGGCATAATGAGCCCCATGTTCTAGATATACAAACTCATCAAGCGTACCTTTTTCTACCAAAAAAATCGTCATTGAACGTACAAACATCGCTCCAATGGCAAGACCTGTCATGATAATAACCACGTCATTGGTGATGGCAAATGCCCCAATCACGCCATCAAAACTAAATGACGCATCCAGCACCTCTAAGTATAAAAATCCTGCGATGCCACCCTTAGCAATCGCCCCCGCCACTTCATTGCCATCTACCGCTTCACCATCATCGCTCTCCAAAAAGGCAGAGAGTACATTGACAGCCATATAAATAAGAATGCCCCACACACCTGCCATCAGCACCGCAGGTTCATGAACATCATCCACCCACGACAATGATATCATCAAAGCAATGATTGCCACAAATACACTCATGGCATCTACTTTGCCAAATTTGGCAAGACGTTTTTCAAGCCAGCCAAACCAATGAATGTCTTTATCATCAAACACAAAATTTAAAAATACAAGCAATAAAAACATACCCCCAAAAGCGGCAATCTCGGCATGGTGTGCCATGAGTTTGGCAGAATATTCTTTGGGGTTATTAAGTGCCAAATCCACAACCTCTCTCATGCCCATATCTGCCGTTACTGCCACAATGACAATGGGGAACACCAGTCGCATGCCAAACACAGCAATGAGCATGCCCACTGTCAAGAAAATCGTTTTCCAAAATTTATCCCAATGTTTTAACACAGAGGCATTGACAACCGCATTATCAAAGGACAATGAAATCTCCATGAGTGCCAATACCAGTGTGATAAACAGTGCTGAGAGCATGGCTGTTACACCACCATGGGTAAACCCCCAATACGCCGCCCCCATCAAGCAAACAATGGTAAAAAAGATATCAAAATAAAAATGTCTTAGGGTTTTCATCATGGGTAACTATTCCTGCTTTATAATTTTATCACAACAAAAAGCGATAAATAATCATCGCTTTTATCTAAGTGTTGATAATTCTATGATATTTGTTAAGTAGCTCATCGAAGCTCTCGTCATAATCGGGGTCTTTGGGGATGCAGTCCACAGGACAGATATCCACACATTGAGGCGTATCGTAATGCCCCACACACTCGGTACATAAGTTGGGATTGATGACATAGATATCATCGCCTGCTGATATGGCTTCATTGGGACAGACAGGTTCACACACATCGCAATTGATGCAGTCGGTGGTGATTTTTAGAGCCATGCTTAGTAATCCTTGCCCCATGCCACAAGCATGGTTTTGGCATCCAAATCCACATTTAACACAATATCGCTATGCCATGGGATGAGTCTGTCCTCATCATCCACGCTCTGTGCTGTTGGCTTAACGGAGATGATGGCATGGGCGGAGGTTTCAAACATTTCTTTTACCACGCCTAAATTTTCACAAGCTTCATTGACAACCGTCAGCCCCACCAAATCCGACCAATAATACTCATCATCATCTGGTGTGGGCAGATTTGATTTGTCCACCCATATCGTTACACCATTCATCGTCTCTGCCACATTACGGTCAGGCACTTGTTTAAAACTTGCCACAAGCCCTGCCCCCTGCTCTCGCCAATGGCTGACTGTCAAAGGGCGAAAACCCAATGCTGTTTTCATATACCAATGAGGCATCTCAAAGATATCCGAGCGGTTATCGGTCAAACTAAATACCCACAACCAGCCCTTAATGCCATAAGGTTTTTTTAGGGTAGCGATGTGGATGAGCGTGTCAGGATTGGGTGATGTTGTCATGAGGATTTAGATAAATTGATAAAATAAAAATCGGTCTGCATGGCACTCATCAACCAATGACAAGAGACACACAAACCGACACAAAATGTCAGCGATTAGGCT
Source organism: Moraxella nonliquefaciens (assembly GCF_001679005.1). Classification (GTDB taxonomy): domain Bacteria; phylum Pseudomonadota; class Gammaproteobacteria; order Pseudomonadales; family Moraxellaceae; genus Moraxella; species Moraxella nonliquefaciens. The sequence continues at coordinate 20,782 of NZ_LXTW01000035.1, forward strand.
TTGTTATTAGCCTTAACCAGTTGAGCAACACGGTCAGAAGGCTGAGCCCCTTTACCAATCCACGCATTATAAGCGTCTTGGTCAATACGAAATGCTTCTTCTTGACCACGAGCCAACGGATTAAAAAAACCAATACGTTCAATATGGCGACCATCACGAGATGCACGCTTATCAGCAACAACGATTTGGTAAAATGGGCGTTTTTTTGAGCCGCCACGAGCCAGACGAATAACAACCATGATAATTCTCTCTTAAATTCAATAAATGACAAAATATTTGCAAGAAAAACTGGTCGCCAAATAATGTGAGGATGAGCCGATGGCAAAACCAGATTTAAAAAGACCCTAATTATACCAATTTTTATGCCATTTTCAAAGTAATTTTTTAAAATTATCATATCATGTGTTATCACTAACAAGAGTCTGGCTCATTGGCTTGATAAAGAATACGCACCAACTTTTTTAATGATATGACCACACATAAAACCTGTGTTACAATAGAGTGTATCGCATTTTTACCCCATTTTTATGAAAAAAAACTATAAATATTGGCAACTTAAAATCAGACACACGCTAAACTCTAACACATGGCAGACCACAAGCATGGTGGTTTTTATCGTCTTTACCAGCATCGCCTTATCAATTTGGCTGATTTGGCGGAGCTTATATTTACCTGAGATTAAAAATCATGCCAGTTATTTAGCAAGTGAACTGACCTTTATTGATAACGCCCATCAAAGTTTTATAAATGACCCTGCCATGCTAAAATGGATACAAGATAACAGTCATATACAAATCATCAGTAACCCAAATGAATTTCCTGTGGTCAATGACAAAATAGTGGCTGATTTTTTTACCGATATTTTTGCCGAACAAGTCAGCCAAGAACTTGGGCGTGAGGTTCGGGTTTATTTTAAATTTAAACCCACACCAAAACTGTGGATTTGGGACAGTAAACATCCTAATGTTTGGTTGCGTGAACCTGTCATTCATTATTCGCAGTACAGTGTGGGGCTGATGGTTGGCTTTGTGTTTGGTTTGCCGATTTTGACCATTTTGGTCAGTCTGATTTTAGTGCGTCGCCTAAATCGCCCACTTAAAAAATTAGAACGCACCGCCAATGATTACATTCATCTGGGGCGGGCAACTGTATTGCCTGAGATTGGCTCAAATGAGATTCGTAAGGTTAACACCGCCTTTAATCGCCTGTTTCATACCCTACACCAAACCCAAAAAGAACGTACCATCATGCTCGCTGGCATCAGCCATGACTTACGCACACCCCTAACACGCATGCGACTGACCGCCGAGATGTTGCCTGATGAATTTTTTAGAGAAGGGCTTGTCTACGACATTGAGGATATGGATGCTATTTTGGAACAATTCATGTCATTTATGAAAGATGGCTCAGATGAGGTCGTGCGAGAGACCAATTTGGAGTTGATTTTTCATGAAATTAGCGTGCAATTTAATGATGTGCACTTTATCTATGACAATCGTGTCTCTGAAAATATCATGGTACGTCCTTTATCCATAAAACGCTTGATTGTTAATCTGGTCAATAATGCGGTACGTTATGGGCGTGAACCCATTCATTTGGGGGCTGTGATTGGTCATCACGCATCTCATGATTTGACCACTCATAACACCCCAAAACAAAAAATACTCACCATCAAGGTGCATGATGAGGGTGAGGGTGTGGCAGAGGATGATTTACAACGCATCATGCAACCCTTTGAACGTGGGGAGACAGCAAGGACAACCCAAGGCAGTGGACTGGGTCTTGCCATCGTCAGTCGTATCGCCCACTTACACCAAGGCAAGGTCATCGCTTGCAATCATGACGACGGCGGATTAGAAGTTCTTGTGCATATTCCTTTGGTAGATGATGTGCATGCACCATGAGTGATAAAACTAATCACAAATAAGATACTCATAATGACAACACCCAGCACCATCACTTCGCTCCAATCTCAGGGGGTAATTGATTGGTTGTATCAACAAAGCCAACAGGAGCAACAAGACTGGCTTTGGCTCGCTCAACATTTTTATCATTGTTGGGCATTAACAAGAAATAACCCAAAAGAGCTGCGTTGGCAAGTACCAACAATCCAAAAAGATAAGGCATATTCATATCCTAACAATTATGTATGATTTATTTTAACATAACTTTGCTAAGCTGTAATAAAAATCCAATCATTTTTATCTAAGTGTTGCCTTTATTGGTTTTTGTGCCACGATGACCTATGCCAATTTGCTTGACTGGCCACTGCATGGTAAACCTGGCTCCCTGCAAATCTGGACTTTCATCCACACTCATGTTACCACCAAACCAGAATGCGATGCGTGAAACAATAGACAACCCAAGCCCATAACCACCTGATGCACGAGTGCGACTGTCATCAAGGCGAGCAAAAGCAATGAATACCTTTTCACGGTCAGCTTCGGCAATGCCATGCCCATCATCCTCAACTGTAACAAATGCCATGCCTTTTTTAACGCCTGCACTGATGATGATCGTGCTTTTAGCATAACGTAAGGCATTGCCTGCCAGATTTTGTACCACACGATGCAAATAACGCCTATCCGCCATCGCCACCACTTTTTGATGAGGCGGTTTGATTTGTATGGTAATGGGTTTGCCCAAGGCATTGGTCTCACGCTCAATTTGTTCTAGCAACTCTTTTAGGCACACCATTTCCCAATCCATCTTTGGTGAACCCTCTTCTAGTTTGGCATAGGTTAAAATTTCATCAATAAGCTCATTTAAAGAGGCAATGTCTTCATCAATATACTGTTTTTGCATTTGACGAGAATCGTAATCATCATCATCAGCAAGCATGTCCACTGCAAAACGAATGCGTGCCACAGGCGTTCTTAACTCATGCGAGACAGCACGGGTTAGCTCACGTTGGGACTCAATGAGTCTTTTAATATGACGGGTCATGGTGTTAAAAGTTGATGATAAGCGGGCAATGTCATCATATCCTGCCACCTGCACCATGGTATCTAGCTTCCCTTCTGAAACCTTATTTACCCCCATTTGTAGCAGTTGCAAACGTCGCTCCAACGGAAAAATCAAAGCGTATACACCAAAGCTTACCAGCAGCAAGCAGATGAGAATGATGCTGATGATAACATCCAATGAAAAGAAATTAAATAAAGGGATGGTTACCACCAACACTTCATTGGGAATGGCTGATGCCATCATGACCGACAAGTGTGGTCTTTGATTTTCATTGTCAAAATTAAGTACAGGCTTACCTGCACTTAGTCGCTCAAATTGTTCTCTATCCAAACTCAAAGTTGGTAAAGACGATAACGTCATAGAATAGCCAAATTTTTGACTTAGGTAAGCAAGATGTGCTTGCTTATCCGCCAACGATGGATAATACCGCAACTCATCCAACAAAAAACCCATGACAGCACGGATTTGCCGTTCATTAACACGGTCAAGTTCAGCAGATAGCACACTGCCATTATTGTCAATGGCGTGATACACTATTGAATGGCGTGAAATTTCATCATAACGAACTACCGACTTACCCTCTTTTAGTCTTTTTAACTCACGCCCTTTGAGTTCAAGACCATCCATAGGCACGATATAAAATTCTGAACCAAATTCACGACCGACCGCCAAAAGCCAAGGTTCTTTTTCTGCCATAGAACGTCTATCATAAGATGCTGTTCCCAAATAAAAAGCAACCGTGGCAATAGATTCTCGGTAAGATTGCAGACGTTGCTGATTAATCGCTTGCATGAGAAAATACCCAAAAAAAGCAACCAAAAAGCAAACAAGTAAAAGACCTGCATAAATACGAAAAAAGATACTGCGTTCGGTAATGGATAAGATTGTCATATTATTTGATTTGTCATGAGTAAAAACAAAAAGCCAGCGGTATGGCTGGCCTTATTGTAGCATGGCTTGTTATTTAGTTAATGGCAAGATACAATTAATTGCCTTCTTTAACAAACAAATAACCTTTACTGCGTACGGTTTTGATGCGTTTTGGGTTTTCTGGGTCATCGCCAATTTTGGGGCGAATGCGAGAAATACGCACATCAATGGAACGGTCTTGACCATCATATTCAATACCACGAAGTCTTTCAAAAATATCTTCACGAGATAAAATGCGGCCTGCATTTGATGCCAGTAACCACAACAAATCATATTCAGCACTGGTAAAGTCTATCAGTTCGTCGTTGAGTGTTACCGAACGACCGCCGTTATCAATAACCAAATCACCAAATTCTAAACGTTGTGGTGTATCATCTGTTGGTACAGTATCAGAGCGGCGTAACAAAGCACGAATGCGAGCCAACAATACTCGTGGTTGGGCAGGTTTTGCCACATAATCATCTGCCCCCATTTCAAGACCCAACACCTGATCCATGTCTTCGGTGCGTGCTGTTAACATCAAAATGGGATGAGTATAATGTGGACGTACTTCACGGCACACCGTCAAGCCATCACTGCCTGGCAACATGACATCGAGTACCACTAAATCAGGCTGCTCACTGATAATGCGACGAATCGCACGAGTGCCATCAGTTTCAATCGCCACATCCAAACCATTACGTCTAAGATAATCCTGCGTTAGCATGGCAAGGCGTTCGTCATCTTCAACAATCAGAATTCGGGGAATGTCTTCTTTTTCTGGGGTTGTCGTTGTCATATATTATCCTTGAATACATCAAAAGACACATCAGCATCAAACAATGTCATCAATCAAGTGAACTTGCTTAATAGACATACTTATTTTATCAAATTTTGTGATAATAAGCACGATTTTTAATCGGTCATTAAGCACGATTTTTGTATTTTTGAATGGTTTGTAACTGTGCCAATGATTCTGCCAATGCGGTTAGGGCAGCGGTTGTGTCAATGTTGGCACTTTGGTTTGCCAAAGCTTGTTCAGCATTGCGACGAGCTTCGGCGATTTTTGCTTCATCAAGATTACTTGCACGCTCTGCTGCATCAGCAAGCACGGTCACAACCTTAGGTTGAACCTCCAACACGCCACCTTGCACATAAATCACCTCATCTGTGCCATCGGCTGACTTTAAGTACAAAGGACCAGGTTTTAGTAAGGTGATGATTGGTGTGTGGCCTGCCAAAATACCAAGTTCACCATCAATACCCGAAGCCACAAGCACGCTAATATCGCCTGAGTAAAGATCTTCTCTGGCACTGACCACTCGGCATGTAAATGTTGCCATGATGACTCCTATCTTATTTATATCATCTTTTTATCAGTGATTAAGCAGCGTTTAGTTTATCAGCTTTTGCAAGCACTTCATCAATACCACCGACCATATAAAAGGCTTGTTCTGGTAAATGGTCATATTCACCACTGATGATCGCTTTAAAGCCAGCGATGGTATCACGAAGTGCCACATATTTACCAGGTGCCCCTGTGAACACTTCTGCCACATGGAATGGCTGAGACAAGAAACGCTGGATTTTACGAGCACGATAAACCACCAGTTTATCCTCTTCTGACAATTCATCCATACCCAAGATGGCGATGATGTCTTTTAGCTCTTTGTAGCGTTGTAGCACCTCTTGCACGCCACGCGCTACGCTGTAATGCTCCTCACCAATAACCTGTGGGTCTAACTGACGAGATGTTGAGTCTAGTGGGTCAACCGCAGGGTAAATGCCTTGTGATGCAATATCACGGCTTAGTACAACCGTTGCATCTAAGTGTGCAAATGTCGTTGCAGGTGATGGGTCAGTCAAGTCATCTGCTGGCACATAAACCGCCTGCACAGATGTAATTGAGCCTGATTGGGTGGAGGTGATACGCTCTTGTAACAAGCCCATCTCTTCGGCCAAAGTCGGTTGATAACCTACCGCAGATGGCATACGACCTAAAAGTGCTGATACCTCAGTACCTGCCAATGTGTAACGATAAATATTATCAACGAACAGCAGAACATCACGACCTTTGCCCGTTGCTTCGTCTTTTTCATCACGGAAATACTCTGCCATGGTCAAACCAGTTAAGGCAACACGCAGACGGTTTCCTGGTGGCTCATTCATCTGACCATAAACCATGGCAACTTTTGACTGAGTAAAATCTTCGGTATTAACAACGCCTGCTTCTTGCATTTCATGGTAGAAGTCATTACCCTCACGAGTACGCTCACCCACACCAGCAAAAACCGACAGACCTGAGTGTTTTAGGGCGATATTATTGATAAGCTCCATCATGTTAACGGTCTTACCAACACCAGCACCACCGAACAGACCGACTTTACCACCTTTGGCAAATGGACAAAGCAAATCAATCACTTTAATGCCTGTTTCTAACAGTTCTGTACTATTTGACTGTTCATCATAACTTGGTGCTTCACGATGAATGGACCATTTTTGTTCAGCATTTACCGGGCCTGCTTCATCGATTGGGCGACCTAGGACATCCATAATGCGACCCAGTGTTGCTGTACCCACAGGCACAGAAATGGGTGCACCTGTATTTAAAACAGGCAAACCACGTTTTAGACCCTCGGTTGAACCCATGGCAATGGTACGTACCACACCATCACCTAACTGTTGTTGGACTTCAAGAGTGGTTTGGGTACCATCAACATGAAGCGCATCAAAGATTTGGGGGACATCGCCACGGCTAAACTCAACATCAATTACCGCACCAATAATCTGTACAATACGACCGCTCATTGCGTTCTCCTGCTTGCTTATCTTGTTTTTTATTCTGCCAAACCGGCTTTGGATTGGTTGGCGGTTTCTCTAAAAGTATAATTTGAAACTATGCCTTTGCTGTCAAATAAAATGACAAGTTCTTTGGTCTGTATATTTTCACCCAAAGAAAAGAAATTATAAGGGATAAAATTTCTTGCCATCGGTTTGGAGCGAGTGTGGCGGTATGTCCAAATTTCATTACCACTGTCAGTAAAAGAGACGCCATCAGCAGAACCAAATCTACTAGAAATCTCTTGCTTATTGGTCTTGCCCTTAATGATGGTCTGCTCAATGGTTTGTTGGTTTTGCTCTTTCATTGCAACATTACCAGCAGACACACAACCTGTTACCAAAAATGCAGCCAACAAAGCAGTAGCAGCAAAGCGGATATGATTATTTAACACATTAAACTCCTTAGTACCATTCTTATGAAACAGCAGCAGCACCACCAACGATTTCTGAGATTTCTCGTGTAATCGCTGCCTGTCTGAGCTTATTATAAACCAATTGTAATTCTTTAATTAAGTTACCAGCATTATCTGTTGCTGCCTTCATCGCCACCATACGAGCAGATTGCTCTGATGCAATGTTTTCAAGAACAGATTGATAAACCAATGATTCAATATAGCGTACCATCAGACTGTCAATCAAAGTCTTTGTATCAGGCTCATAAATGTAATCCCAACCATGACTGATGCTCTCATCATCAGACAAAGTGCCCTCAGGTAAGGGTACAAGCTGTGTGATTGATGGTTTTTGAGTCATGGCATTAATGAACCGATTATATACCAAATAAATTCTATCTAGTTTACCATTTTGATAATCATCAAGCATGGTCTGCACAGGACTGCTGATATGTTCATAGCTTGGGCCATCGCCGTAATCAGTAACCACTGATGTAACATTGCCCCCAAAGTTTTTAAAAAAGCTGACACCTTTTGAACCAATGGCTGCAAATTCAACCTCAACAGACTGCTCTTGGTAAGTTTTGACCGATTTTAATAAACTTTTAAATAAGTTGATATTTAAACCACCTGCCAAACCACGATCAGAGGTAACCACAATAAAACCCACACGGTTCACAGGGCGACTTATCATATACGGATGCTTATAATCGGACTGTGCCTGTACAAGATGTGAAATCACACGATGCATATTTTTAGCATAAGGGCGACCCATGTCCATGCGTTCTTGGGCACGACGCATCTTACTGGCAGCAACCATTTGCATGGCACGAGTGATTTTTTGTGTGCTTTTAATGCTCACTACTTTAGCACGTATTTCTTTTAAACTTGCCATAGATATTCCAAAACAAATAAATGGGTGATGTAAAAAAGTTAACCGTATGATTTATCACTTCTATTACTTTTTACACAGTCAAACAAAATCATCTGCTACATTAAGCCTTATGGTTTGTTTTAGCTTAGTATCACATCAGCTAACATCAGATGATAATTTAAAATTGTTTACTCTATATTATCTCTATCATGCTAATAACCAGCATCCTGATGATGATTACTCTGATAATTAAGGCATTGAGATGGCCCAATACCTTAAACTCGTTTTTTTAAGCTGATTGATGGCATAAGATTAATAGCTGTGACTTTGTTTAAAGGCATCTAAACTTGCTTTAAACTTATTGGCTATTTCATCATTATAATTGGCAGTGTCATTAATCTCTTGCATAAATTGTGCATGCTCATCATTCATGTATCGTAAATAAGCAGTTTCAAAAGCACCAATTTTATCTACTGGCACATCTGTCAAATAGCCTTCATTAGAAGCAAATATGACCGCCGCTTGGTCAGCGATTGACATAGGAGCATATTGCTTTTGCTTCATCAGTTCAGTAACACGCTCACCATGCTCCAACTGTTGTTTAGTTGCATCATCCAAATCAGAGGCAAACTGGGCAAACGCAGCAAGTTCACGATACTGAGCAAGTGCTGTACGGATACCGCCCGAGAGCTTTTTGATGATTTTGGTCTGAGCTGCACCACCCACACGAGATACTGAGATACCAGCATTTACCGCAGGGCGAATACCTGAGTTAAATAAATTAGACTCTAAGAAAATCTGACCATCGGTAATTGAGATCACATTAGTAGGTACGAACGCTGATACATCCCCAGCTTGGGTCTCAATGATGGGCAGGGCAGTCAATGAACCAGTTTTACCTTTAACTTCGCCACCCGTAAACGCTTCTACATAGTCAGCATTGACACGAGACGCACGCTCTAACAGGCGTGAGTGTAGATAAAATACATCGCCAGGGTATGCTTCACGCCCTGGTGGACGGCGTAATAGCAAGGAAATCTGACGATAAGCGACAGCTTGTTTTGATAGGTCATCATAAACAATCAAGGCATCTTCACCACGATCACGGAAATACTCACCCATGGTACAGCCAGAATATGGGGCGATGTATTGTAGTGCCGCAGGCTCTGATGCTGATGCAACCACAACTGTGGTATAAGCCAATGCACCTGATTCTTCTAATTTACGCACCACGTTAGCGATGGTTGAGCGTTTTTGACCGATGGCGACATACACACATTTGATGCCAGAGTCTTTTTGGGCGATGATGGCGTCGATTGCCATGGCGGTCTTACCTGTTTGGCGGTCGCCAATGATGAGCTCACGCTGACCACGTCCGATTGGAATCATGGTGTCAACTGCTTTATAACCTGTCATGACAGGCTCATCAACCGATTGACGAGCGATAACACCAGGGGCGATTTTTTCAACTTTATCGGTCAGCTTGGCATTAACAGGGCCTTTACCATCAATAGGATTACCCAAAGCATCAACCACACGACCAAGCAGTTCAGGGCCTACGGGCACTTCTAGGATACGACCTGTGCAGTATGCTTTTTGTCCTTCTTGTAGGGGTAAATAGTCGCCCAAAACAACCGCACCGACTGAGTCTTGTTCTAAGTTTAGTGCCATACCATAGACATTACCCTCAAACTCAATCATCTCACCATACATGGCTTCTTCTAGACCATGAATTTTTACAATACCATCAGAGACACTAACGATAACACCTTCGGTTTTAGCAGTTGTGCTTACGTCAAGGTCTTGAATACGTTGCTTAATCAGATTGCTGATTTCAGCTGGATTCAATTGTTGCATTGCCTTATTTCCTATAATTTAGACAGCCACAGTTTATGCTGTTAGCTGAGTCTTTAATTGTTTTAACTTGCCACGCACCGAGCCATCAGTAAACTTATCGCCCACTTTGATTGTAGCACCACCTAATAAACTTGGGTCAACAGATTCATGTAAAATCACAATAGAACCTGTTGAGATCGCCAAAGATTCTTGTAGGGATTTGCGTTGGGGTTCAGTTAGTGGATAGGCTGATGTTATGTAAGCATCAATCTGTTTTAGCTCTTGTGATTTTAGCTTGCTGTAATGAGCATAAATCTCAGGAAGTAAAGACAGTCTGTTATTATCAGACAGCTGACTGATAAAGTTTGATAACGCTTTATTTGCTGTCAGATGTTTGCTTCCTGCCAATACTTGTGCTGCTGCACTCACATCCACACCCTGCGATGCCGCTGTTTGCAACGTTTGGGCAAGTGTTGAATTATTCGGTCTTTGGCTGGTATAGACATCCATCAGTACCGACGTTTTTTGACTGGCGACAATAGCTGGATTGTGTAGCAAACCAATAAATGCGTCATCACGCACAATATCTGATGCCATCAACAAGAAGTCTTCCCATTCGTTAATCGCATTTTGCTCTTTAGCATGGTCAAACGCAGCCTTTGCGTAAGGTCTTGCTAAGGTAGATAATTCAGCCATGGTATCCTCTGATTACAGCTTGGTTGCCAGTTGTGCTAGCATGCTGGCATGTTTTTGTTCATCAACTTTTTCTTCTAGAATTTTTTCAGCACCAAGTACTGCAAGCGTTGCAACTTGTGAACGCAACTGTTCGCGGCTTTGTGCAATTTGCTGGTCAACCGTTTGCTGGGCTGCACCAATAATACGCTCGCTTTCAAGACGAGCTGTTACTTTGGCATCTTCAATCATTTGATTGGCGGTTTTGTTGGCACGCTCAATAATAGAAGCAGCCTGAGCTTTGGCACTTGCAAATTCTTCTTGAACTTGTGATTCAGCAGATGCAAGGTCAGCTTTTGCTTTTTCAGCAGCATTTAAGCCTTCTTCAATTTTACGTTGACGCTCGTTAATCGCTCCGATGAATGGCGGCCATACGAATTTCATGGTAAACCATACAAAAAACGCAAACGCAATCATCTGACCGATAATGGTGGCATTAATATTCATCCAATCACCTCATTTGTTAGTGAAAGTCAGGTGATGACCAATCGCTGTCGGTAAGTAAATTACCGACAAGAATGACCCAAACTGACCGCTTTAACTTATGCGAATGGGTTGGCGAATAGTAAAAGCATGGCAATACCAACACCAATCATCGGTACAGCATCAAGAAGACCTGCCACGATGAACATTTTGGTTTGAAGTTGTGAGCCAAGCTCAGGCTGACGAGCAGTACTTTCTAAGAACTTACCGCCTAAGATGGCAAAGCCAATACCAGTTGCCAAAGCGCCTGCACCGATTAGAAGAGCCACAGCAAGAAGCGTGTACTGAGCAATTAATGGATCCATGATGTCTCCTTAGACTTAACATTAAGGGTTATAAAAAGATTCAAATTAATGTTCGGATTCTGCTGAGATTAACGACAGATACACAATCGTCAACATCATAAATACGAACGCCTGTAAAGTGATAACTAGAATATGAAAGATTGCCCAAGCCAAATGTAGCGGTACGCCCAAACCTTTAACAAACAAACTCTCAGACATATACATCAGTGCAATCAAAATAAAGATAAGTTCCCCAGCATACATATTACCAAACAGTCGCAAACCCAATGAGATTGGTTTTGCAAGCAAGGTAACAATTTCAAGTACCAAATTAATCGGGATTAAGACGGCTTGTAAAATTGGATTTTTTGAACTAAATGGATGCAAGGTAAACTCACCGACAAATCCACTCACGCCTTTATATTTTAGACCAAAGCCAATAATGAGTAGCAGCACACAAAATGCCATACCAAGAGTAATGTTCGGGTCGGTACTTGGTACAATCTTAAAATAAACATGGTGCGGATCATGACCCATCAGACTGCCAATCCACTGTGCAGTGCCGGGGATGAAATCAACAGGAATTAAATCCATCAGGTTCATCAAAAAAATCCACACAAAAATTGTCAATGACAAAGGTGCGATCAGTTTTGATGGGCCTTTATAAGATTCACGGACACTGTTATCCACAAAATCCACAATCAGTTCAATAAAGGCTTGCAGTTTTGTAGGAATGCCTGATGTTGCCTTGCGTCCTACCAGCCAAAAAAGCCAGCAAAACAAAGCACCCAAACCAACTGACCAAAGCATGGAATCCAAATGAATGGCTTTAAAGCCCATCTCTGCGGCTTCTGCGGCAGTATGTGCCATTTTCCAGCCATCTTTTGGATGATAACCATACGTCCAGTTGGTCAAATGGTGAGCAATATATTCTGAAGAATCCGCTGCCATAATACGCTCTTATTTTTAACTTGGTTAATCAGAACGTGTGAAAATACATCACACAATCCATCAATTTGCAAGGTGTTGATTCTCAACACGCTCTAAAACAACACAATAAAATCACTGATTTGGATGATTCTATAAATGTTAATCAAAGATTTTAAATCATTGAAAGCACATTATTTTCAATCATTTTATATCAATCACTGAAAATAAGATGCTTGTAAACTTATGAAAAATTTATTAAGATGTTTGTAAGCAATCCGAACTATAATACCCTATTTTGGTAGTTCTTGTAAAGGGTAAATGTGATTTCTCTTACAGAATATTTTCAATTTTTGAAAAAATGAATGTAAACTCAAAGAATTTAATCATCTTTAAGAAGTGATTGGCAGTCTAAATACGCCACATCACCACCACATGCACAACTTGCAGGATAAAATAACCCAAAATCACCAAAAACGCCTGTATGGGTTTGACAAAGATAAAAATCAGAGCAAAGCCAATCAAGACCATGACCCATTTTATCATCTGTCCTACATACATGTTAAGCATGATAACACGCCCTGCTCTTGCTCCTGTTGTGCGGTAAGCCATCAGCGTAAACACACACTGTGCAATGTAGCTAAGCAGCCCACCCAGTGCCATGCTTTTAGTAGCGTGAGTCGCTCCCAACTTTTCAAGAGCAAAACCTGTGCCAATAAGTATCAACAACGCCCATACTTGGCGAAATTGCAAGCGATACACACGGGCTTGCTGATGACGCTGGGCGGGCTGACTCATAATATTCTCAAAAATAAAGGGAAAAACCGTAAGATTTTGTATTATAAAAATTTTTTAGAAAACTTACAAGATTTTATCATGATTTTTTCATCAGTAAAAAGTAATGTTATCATTGATTTTTATGATAAATATCATGCTCTACACCGTCTTAGCAATAAAATCCTACTTTTGGTCAATGCAGGCATAAATGTCATTGACAGTCGTTTGCCACACCCTCACAAAATCTGTGCCATCTGACATGTCTTCTTGTTTGATGAGTGTGCTGACATGACCGAGTTTATTTTTGATGCCATCTGAGACAGCTCCTTGTGATAATAGGCACATATAAGGCGACGGACGGTCATTATTTAACAGGCGAAATTGACTTGCCTTGGGTGATAAGTGGTGATCGGGGGTCAATGCCCCTGCAAATTTTAGATTTGCCGAACGTTCTAAATAGGCAAACGAATCATGATATGCCCAGTATGTCCGCTGTCGCTGTTTTTGTACCTGTGCCACCGCTTTATCCATGGCTTCGTGAAACGCTTTGGCATTATTGGCATATAACGCCTTATGCTTAGGATTTGCATGCGAATGCACCACCGCCAATGCCCGTACGATGGCTTTGGCGTTCTCTGGGTCAAGCCAAATGTGTGGGTCAAAGGTATCTGCTCGTGGCGTACCATCAAGCTGTCTTATGGGCAGCCGATAAAACGCATTCATCCTAAATAAGGAGATGGCGTTGGGGGCGGTATCTAAGGTCTTGACCAAATTTTGTTCAAGCTCACGACCGAACCACACCACATAATCGCTGTCGCCCACAAGCTTAGCTTTGCTGGGTGATAAACTGCCATGATGACCAACATCGCCCGCCGACAGTAGCATTTGGGCAGGTTCTGCTCCTTGTGTTACAGCATTAGACAGTAGCAGCAGCGGATAATTACTCACCGTTACCGTACCTGCATGACAAGTGGCAGACCATAAGATAACCTGGGCAGGCAGACTAAATTTGACAAGGGAAAATTTAAAAAATCTCATGAACAACCTTTTAAATAAATTAACTGGACAAATGAACATCTTTGATAGTTAGATATTTATACATTTGATGAAAATTTAGGGCATGCCTGCTTCTAAAACATATTTACAAAAATGATGATGACCCAATGGTTTTTACCCATGTCTGTAAAAAGACCATTACTCTATTTTTGGATGGATATTTTCATGGCAAATGGGCAAAATTTTGCAATATTATATCACAAATCATGGATTTTTGTTATAATGTATCTAAATTGATAAATCATCGGCATTGTTCAAAAAATCACCCATACTAAGCACTCTTTATTTTTGATGATATGTTATTAAAATAGCTTGGTTTATGATAAAATGACGTATGCCTTAAATGTTTGATACCAAACTTGACAAATAACAAAAACCAAAAAAGAGCACATCATGACCGCTTGCCACTGTGATCACCACCACAATGTCCACGAACATCACAACCCCAAACAACGTATGCTAGATGCCAAAGCTCACTGCCAAGCTCGTGGTGTGCGTTTTACACCTTTACGTGAACAAGTGTATGAGCTGATTTTAAAAGCAGAAAAGCCAATTGGAGCATACGACCTCATCAGTGCCTTACAGTCCGCTCGTCGCTCATCGGATGCAAAAAACAAAAACATCGCACCACCAACCATCTATCGCTCGCTAGAATTTTTGCTTGGTGAGGGATTGATTCATCAACTCAGTTCCATCAATGCCTATGTGCCATGTTGCCATCCACGTTCTTGGCACGCTGCTGCTTTTTTGATTTGCCAAACATGTCAAAGTGTTGAGGAATGCTCTAACATGCCTGTGGATGCCATTGTTAATTTTGCCAAAGATGATGCAGGATTTAACATAGAACGCACCGTCATTGAACTAAAAGGCGTGTGCCGTGCCTGCCAATAATAACGAGTTATTTCGCCTAGATGAGGTCAGTTTTCATGTTGGTCAACATAAGATTCTAACGAACATATCCCTAAGCTTATCCAAAGGCGAAATGGTCAGTCTCATCGGTCCAAATGGGGCAGGCAAATCCACACTCGTCAAGCTCATTTTAGGTTTAAACAAACCCACATCAGGCAACATCATTAAGCAAAAAATCGTGATAAGCTACGTCCCCCAAAAGTTTAGCGTACCAACGATTTTGCCCTTGCGTGTCAAGGATTTGCTCGCCCAGGCCAACAGTAAACGCTTAGCAGGCGATGAGCGTGATTTCATCCTACAAAAACTATCGCTTACCCCCCTACTAAACCGCCAAATGCACCACCTATCAGGGGGCGAGACCCAGCGTGTACTCATGGCAAGGGCACTGCTTGATAAGCCTGACTTGCTCATCCTAGACGAACCCATGCAAGGATTAGACCCTGACAGCGAAGAGATGCTTTATGACTTTATAGACAGCATGCCTCCTTTTTTGGCGTGTGCCATGTTGGTTGTATCGCACGATTTACATTGGGTCATGAAAGGCACTCGGCGTGTGGTCTGCCTAAATAAACACATCTGCTGTCAGGGCGTACCATCTGACATCGCCCATTTGCCTGAATTTGTCGCTTTATTTGGGCAATACCACAGCACTCACCAAACCCCCTACATTCATCATCATAACCACTGTTGGCATACTCACTAATCATGAACGATTGGCTACCAATTATCGCACCTGCGTGGCTTGCAGGCTCACTACTTGCCCTACTTTCTGCTCCGCTTGGTTGTTTGGTGCTGTGGCGGCGTATGGCATTTTTTGCCGATACACTCGCTCATGGGGCACTGCTTGGGGTGGCAGTTGGGGCGTGGCTGTCTGTTCCTGCTGACATTGGCGTGGGTGTGGTCAGTGTCTTTGTGGTCATCACACTCATGTTCTTACAAGACAAACGACTGCCAAATGATGCCACGCTGTCAGTGCTTGCCGTATCTTTGTTATGCTTGGGACTTTTAACGCTCACCCAGCTCACCCAACAACAAGCCAACGTATTAGGCTTTTTATTTGGCAGTCTGCTTGACATGGATTGGGGTGATTTGCCACATTTGGCAGTCATGGTTGGGGTGGGTCTTGTTTTTTTGGCATGGATTTGGCAAAAACAGGTTAAACTTGCCACATCAGAAGCTCTGGCATCCATTGCAGGCATTAATCCTAATAGAGAACAAGTATTTTTTATGGGATTATTATCAGGATTTTGTGCGGTTGCCATTCAAGCCGTTGGAAGCCTGCTCATCACAGGACTGCTCATCTTACCTGCTCTCATCGCTCGTCTACTCGCCTGCTCACCCAGACAGATGGTCATCTTTGCCATGATAATCGCCCAAATCGCTGTAACCACTGGCGTGTGGGGCAGTGTGTGGCTTGATGTGCAAACAGGGCTTGCCATCGTCATGACATTGGCGATTGGATTTTTTGTGGTATTTGGCGTGGGACGAGTATTAGAACGTACCTAGCATTGGGATTGTAATAAAATGACCCACCCCACTCACCTACGTGTCTCATCTGATTTTATCATCGCCCAACTTAGCGATTTGCATTTATCCACACACATCCCTGCCAATGCTGATAAATTCTTAAAGGTATTAGATATTGCTTTGACTTATGAGCCCAATTTGCTGTTACTGACAGGTGATTTGGTCAATGACGGTAAGGCAAATTTATACAATTGGCTATTTGATACACTGGATAAAACACGCATTGCCTATTTGTGCCTTGCTGGCAACCATGACCTAACGCATGAGTTGGGGCATGACCTGCCTTTTGATGAGCGTCAATTTTTACCCATCACCAAAGATGATAGACTTATTGATGCCCATCGCCTTATCATAGAATTGCCTCACACCACCTGGCAAATTTTGGCGGTCAATTCTGCCATAAACGGACAAATCCACGGGCGACTTGATGATGATAAACTTGCCTTTTTAAAAACCCATCTTGCATACAACCTACCCACCCTTATCGCCCTACACCATCACCCCATTCCTGTTGGCTCAGCATGGATAGATAAGCACATGTTACAAAACAGTGATGAGTTTTGGGCAACCCTTAATTTTATCAATCAAGCCACTTATGCCAGTGATACCATCCATCATCTTCATGTCGTCTGTGGACACGTTCATCAAGCCCATCTGTTGCAACATGACAATGCAACACTCTACACCTGCCCTGCCACATCTGTGCAATTTAGCCCACATCAAGATGATTTTGATATTGATAAGACAGCAAGTGGTTTTCGTTTATTACAACTACATGACAATCATAAGCCAAATACATGGGTTAAAAGATTGAATGATGAACCTTAAACACCTAAAACAAAATTTATTGCTTAGTTTTTTGTAAAATTACTTGAAAAAGTCAAATACATCTCCATTTAGGGTGCAACTTTTTGAGTGTTAATTTTCATGCTTGGTTAAATCAACCACCATACAAGGACATACGCATGGCAAACGCCACTTTTACCCCCTACACCCCTGCCAAAGATGAAGAATACATGTCGGATGCTCAAATGGAGCATTTTCGTACGATTTTGAAAAACTGGAAAACCGAACTGCTCAACGAAGCCGAACGCACCAAAGACTACATTAATGAAGAAACAGGAGCGATGGCGGACATTAATGACCGTGCCACCCAAGAAGAAGAATTTGCACTGGCTTTACGCACCCGTGACCGTGAACGTAAATTGGTACGCAAGATTGATAAATCATTGGCTGAGATTGAGATGGGCGACTATGGTTTTTGTGAAACCTGTGGCACCGAGATTGGCTTAAAACGCTTAGAAGCTCGCCCCACTGCCACGCAGTGCATTGACTGCAAGACCATGTCCGAGATGAAAGAAAAACAAAATCACGGACACTAATCACCCATGAATCAACGCCCCATCATTGGTCGCTTTGCCCCATCTCCAACGGGGGCTTTACATTTGGGGTCTGTGTGTAGTGCTTTGGCAAGTTACTGCCACATTAAGTCATTGGGTGGTCGTTGGCTTGTACGCATTGAAGATGTGGATTTTGAACGGTGTAAGCCTGAGTATGCCGCATCCATCTTGAACGATTTGAAAAATTTGGGACTGCACGCAGATGGTGAGACAGTATTCCAATCCAAACGGATAAAGATTTATGATGAATATCTTAACAGCTTATCAAGTCTAACTTATCATTGCACCTGCTCTCGCAAGGACTTATCCACCCTATCCATACCTGCCATTGGCTTTTATGATGTTAATATCAAAGATTTAAACCTTGCTCCCATCTACCCTCGTCTGTGCCTGCATAAAAACCTAACGGATAACAAAATCCGCCTATGTCTGCCCAACGTACTGACGACCTTTTTTGATGGCATACAAGGGGTGATATGGGACAATCCTGCCAAAAGTCTGGGAGATGTTATCATAAAACGCCAAAATGGCATGATAAATTACATACTCGCCTGCACCATTGATGACAGCTTGCAAGGCATAACGCATCTCATGCGTGGACTTGACATCATGCCCATGACAGTTGCCCAGCTTTTTATCGCTAAGGCATGCCAACTGCCCACACCTGATTACTTTTATCATCTGCCACTGCTTGTCAATGATGATGGGCAAAAACTCTCTAAGCAAAATCTTGCCACACCCATAGACACCACCACACCTGATAAGGTCAGTGATTTGCTCTTTACCGCCTTAACATTGCTTAGGCAAAACCCTCCAAAAGACTTACAAAAAGAGTCGCCCAACACGATACTCATGTGGGCAATCCATCATTGGCATAATAAGCCATTACAAGGGGCAACGCTTGGGGTTGTTTAGATCAGTACTCTCTGTTTTTATTTTCCAAATAAATACGTTCGCTTTCTTTGTCTGCCTTTAAAATCATGGCAATCATGATAAACACCATCAACATGGATGAACCGCCAAAACTATAAAATGGTAAGGTTAAGCCTTTGGGTGGCATAAGCCCCATGTTCATGCCTGCATTAATCAATACCTGTCCAAAAATCACCACGCCAAAACCAAACACCATATAGCTAAGACGTAACTGACGGCGTTTTAGAGTGGTATGGCTAATTTTCATAATCATCGCCACAATCAACACTTCAAGCAACAACACGAATGCCACACCCAAAAAACCCAACTCTTCGCCTGTGATGGCCAAAATAAAGTCAGTATGAGCCTCAGGCAGATGCGACAACTTTTGTACGCTGTTGCCATAACCTACCCCATTAAATTCGCCACGCCCAAAAGCTATCAGACTGCGAGACAATTGATAATCGGTATCCTGCACATCATCAAAGGGATTTAAAAATGACATGATTCGCTCTTTACGATAATCCGATGACAGCAACCCATAAATCAAAGCAGGCAAAAATACTGCCAATACCAGTGCTGCATAATGCGGTAATGGCACGCCACTGACAAATAAGATGACACTCGCTGTGGCAATAATCACCGCTACCGAACCATAATCAGGTTGCCACAAAATCAGACCAATCATAGGCAAATACCACACTGTCAGTCGCCATCCTGCCATAAGACTGCCTCGCACCTCTGCTGAGCGTCTGACCACATAATCAGCGATGACCAGCACCATCAACAACTTGACAAATTCAGACGTCTGAAAATTAAACACCCCAAAATTTAGCCAACGCTGTGAGCCATTGGTAACCGTTCCTATCGCCAAAGTCAATATCAACAGCCCCAACAACACGCCCCACGCCAATGCCAACAGCCCAAATTCAAAATACCATTTTAGTGGCAAGCGATAGACAATCATACCTGCCACCAAACTGATGATGATATAAGTCGCTTGCGAATAAAAAAAGGTCATGGGTGATAAGCCTTTGGTCATCGCAAATGGCACCGATGCTGATGCTATCATCAACAGACTCATAGACAGCAATAAAAATAAACTCGTCATCAACACCGTCCGAGCAGACGGCACATAGGGCGATGTGGCTATCGTTGTAGGAATGTTAAAAAAGCTCATGACAGGGCGATATTTGAAAAATTTAAGGGCGTATTATAAACCAAATCCCTGCTAAATGCTTGATTATTTAGCAAAAATTTGGGGAAATTAGAAAGGCATAACCGATGAATCATACCACCAAATACTACCCAGTCATGCCAACGCTGTGACACATGTCACAAACCGCTCGCCACGCTCATTATAGCTTTTAAATTGGTCAAGGCTTGCACATGCAGGCGACAGTAGTACGACTTTGGCAGAGCTTTGACTGGCAAGATTTACCGCCTTTTCAAGTGTGCCTGCTTGTGTCATTTTGCTTGCCAAAATAGGACTGTTTGCCAACGTTTTTTGTATCAAATCGGCGTCTTGTCCGATAAGATAAATACTATGGGCAAACTGCTCGGCAAAAGGGATAAGCTCGGCAAAATCCTGCCCCTTGCCTTGACCGCCCAAAATCAAAGCCAATGAATTTTTACCATACACCGCCCCAAGCCCATCAATGGCGGAGAGTGTCGCTCCGATGTTGGTGCCTTTTGAGTCGTTAAAATACACCTTACCATTCACGTCCGCCACATATTCACAGCGGTGTGGCAAGCCCCCAAACGTGCGTAATACATCAAGCATGGCACTCATATCAAGCCCCACCGCACTGCCCAAGGCTAAGGCGGATAAGGCGTTCAATAGATTATGCTTGCCTTTAATCAAGATTTCATCAGATGAGATGAGCTTTTCGCCATTATGACATAGCCAAATAGTTTCGCCATTCTCACTATTGTCATCACGCTCGCCTTTTAGACAAAAATCCGCCGAAAAGCCTTCACCAATCTCCCCTGACGTGCTTATCATTTGGGCGTGTTTGGGCAAATGAGCGATACAGGCACGGGCAAGTTCTTTATCATCTAACCACACCAGTGCATTTTTGGCATTATCAAAAATGCGTAATTTTTGGGCAAGATATCCTGTCATATCGCCATGACGGTCCAAATGATCGGCAGATAAATTCAAAATGGTCGCCACGTCCGCTCCAAGCCCATCCATCATTTCAAGCTGAAAACTTGACAATTCAAGTACCACCATGTCCATGCCATCAATTTTTAACAAATCAAGAGCAGGAGTACCGATATTACCGCCTACCCCTACCGTTTTTGCTGATTGTTGTGCCATCAGTCCAACAAGCGTGGTTACTGTGGATTTGGCGTTTGAACCTGTGATGGCAATGATGGGCGTGTGCGTGCCATTTTTAGCATCTCGCTCCTTTAAACTCTCAATAAACAGTTGTACATCACTGACCACACTCACGCCCTGTTCTATGACCCAAGAGATGGCAGGCGTGGCAGGGTCAACCCCAGGGCTAATAACAACTTTATCCGAAGCAATTAGCACATTGGCATCAATGCCACCAAAATAAGTTGCCACGCCATTTGGCAGTTTGCTCGCCAGTGATGGAAAATTGGCGTCTGTTACAGCAACTGTATGCCCTTGATTGACCAAAAAATGAACCGCAGACAATCCAGAGTTGCCCAGACCGATGACCGTATAACTTGCCATAAGAATGCCCTTTTTTAAATTGCAAATGCCATCATTTTATCAGAATTGGCATGGGTGTTGTTGGATTTTCGTCAAAATTGTCATATAATGATAAAAGCCATTTGCCAATAAGGATTTTTATGAAACTTGTTACCGCCATTATCAAACCCTTTAAACTGGATGATGTCCGTGAAGCCTTGTCCGAGATTGGTGTAAACGGCATTACCATCACCGAGGTCAAGGGTTTTGGTCGCCAAAAAGGACATACCGAGATGTATCGTGGGGCAGAATACGTAGTGGATTTTTTACCAAAGATTAAACTAGAAATCGCCTGTGCTGATGATGTGGTTGATGGTATCATCGGTGCTATTATTGACACCGCAGGGACGGGTAAGATTGGCGATGGTAAGATTTTTGTTGCCCCGCTTGAACAAGTCATTCGCATTCGTACAGGTGAGACGGATGAGCATGCCCTTTGACTTCCTCCCCTCCCTATCGTTCGGGGATTTCTTCTGCAAGACGGTCAAGCCCGACCGCAAGAATGTTCTTAGCGGCATTGATGTCTCTATCATGCCATGTGCCACACTCAGCACAAGCCCATTCTCTGATTCGCAAACCTGCTCTACCTTTCGGACTGTTGCTGTCAATTTGACGGCAACATGAGCAAGTTTGGGTAGTGTATCGTTCATTTACGATTTCTAAACGGCAACCTGCATGCTTGCATTTGTATTCCAGTTGTCGCTTTAATTCAAACCAACCAGCATCATAGACGCTTTTAGCCAGTTTGCCTTTTTTGCTGTTAAATTGATTGGATTTAACATCACCAACAACAATTAAGGCATTATCCCTAACTAATTGGGTGGTGAATTTATGGATTAAGTCTAACCTTGTATTTTTGATTTTGGCATGGATTGCCTTGACACGTTGTTTGTTTTTGGCTCTTTGGGCGATGGCTAAGTCTTTGGCGTATTTGAGTGTTTGTTTGATTTGTAGTTTATTACCGTTTGAGGTGGTGGCACTGTCTTTTAAACCCAAACCAATGCCAACCGAACCTGTGCCACAAGTTTGTTTTGGATAGTTCTTGACAGTGATACACGCATACCATCGATTACGGCTGCCTTGTACTAACTCGCAAGTGTTGATTTGATATAGGCTAAGATTGTAACTGTCCCATAGGTCAAGGATTAGTTTTTGTCCTTTGGCTAGGGATAGTTGCAAGGTTGATTTCAGTGCTTTTTTACCGCTTTGTCGTGTGGCTGGGTGTTTAATGGCTGATTTCTTAAAGGGTATCCAGCCCAGTGATTTACGTTTTGAATTTGGGTTGTTGGTTCGCCAGTTGAGTTTGGCTTTTTTAAACTGCTTTCGGCTTTTGGTGTGGGTTTCATTGATGGCTTGAATGGTTTGAGAATGTAAGCCCAGTAATTCACCGCTACCTTTGGTATATTCGTTTAGGTCGTAGGCAGATAAGAATTTACCTGTGCACTGTAAATATTTATAACCCAAGTCATTGACATAATTCCACACGAAATTAACCGAACCGCTTAGGCGGTTAAGCTGTGTGGCGTGCTTATCTTTGATGCGCAGCTTGAGTGTTTTCATGGGTTTATTGTACCATTTTATTAAGCCAAGAGATTAAAAAGTTAGATTTACCGCCTTATATCCACCGCCCAAAGTCGCAGGTTTACGGCGGTGATGGATAAAAAATCTCACCAAAAGTGAGATTTTGTGTTCTTGACCATCAATCTGTGCTTACTGTCTGACGCCCGTTTGAGTACCAGCACGGCTCTTGATGGTGATGTTATTACCATTTAATGTGATGTTGGCAGTGCCTGAGATGGGCAAAGTTGGATGCTTGCCTTTGCCTGCATATTTGCCATCACCTTGGGATTTGATTTGTCTGATGACGGTCGTGCCTTCACGCTTTTTGGCTTTCTCAGTCAAGCCTTGAACCATCACAGCTTGATAGCCATCACCTGATTTGCTGATTTGTAAAATGGCTTTGGCTTCGCCTTTTTCACTCATTTTCCAGTTACCAACGATGGCATCATCGGCCAATGCACTGGCAGATGCCATCATACTAAGACCCACACTAAAACCGATGGTCAGTAATTTGGTCAATTTCATGGCTTACTCCTATTATTTTGTAATCACAGCTGATAACCATTTGGTACTTGTACATTCGTACTGACAAATGTTTACCCATTATAAACAGGGATTTTTTAAATTGCAAACATTAACTTTGTAAGCCATTTGCTTTTTTGTAATTTTATGGTAAAAATATTTGTATTTACTCAAAAGGGTTGTTTATCATCATCACTTTGGATGGTTCTGTAACAGCTGTGGCGGGCAAATCTTGACTGTCTGGCTCATCAAATGCCCCACAAAGTGCTTGTGCAAAGTCAAATAACGCCTGTGCTTGCACTCTGCCCTCCTGTGTTTTGCTAATCTCTACATCACCACTTATCACGATAGCATCCATGCCATTTTCTATGGTCAATGCCCCAATTTGTAGCACTTCGCTGTCATTGTCAAAGATATCCATCATCGCTCCTATTAGGTTGTTTTTAGGTCATCTTAACAGACCAATTAAAAATTCTAAAATCATCACAATCAGTCTCATCCAACCATTGTCCCAACCATCATTATTTGCCTGCTGTGGGTCAGATGAAGCAGGCATGTTAAAAGCTGTGGATTGCTCCTGTGGCGATAATGATGGCATGGCGTTAATGCCTGTACGTGTGGACAGTTCGCTAAGGCTGATATGCTCAATTGTGCCCGAATCATCATTGGGCGTATAGTATACGCCTGCACGGTTGATACTGGGAACATAGACCACCTTAAAAAAGTGACTTGGTACCAACACACCATCTCCGATTTGGGCGATTTGACGACCTTGGAATGCCACACCTGTTATAACATATAATTCACCGTATTTTAATGCTAAGTTGCGTGTATCACGCTCTATTTGCTGCCATAATCCACGGTTGTGTGTGCCATTTTGGGGGGCAATGTTGGCAAGGCTAAAACTGTCAAATTGTTGTGAAAGATTCGCCATATCGCCATTGGGGGCAAGATGACCTCTATCATAACCTGAACGGCGATAGTCGTTAAGTTTTGCTTGCACATGTGTAGGCAAGCGTGTCTCTTCATGAAAGTTATCTTTTCGGGTCAATGAACGTGCCTGATGAATGCGTTCACGTGTCAGATGTTGGGCGGCATAGATGGGGGTGCGTGAGACGCCTGAGTAGAGCACAGCAAAGCCATGAAAACACAGTTCATGGCTTTGGCGTGCCAGTTTTTGTCCCTTACTGCCAACCAACTGTGGGACAGTGTTGGCATGAAAATGCTCAGAACAGCTGGCAAGATTTTGGGCATTTGCCTGATTACTTTGACCCAAAAAAATCTCTTGCTCGCCATGTGTTGCCCCCATACTGACAAAACAGCATAACAGCAGTAATGGCAAGATGAGCCATCTTTTGGTGCAACTTGATGAGGATGATGGGGATAAATACATAACAAGCTCTAATGGCAAAACCTCATCATTATAGCCGATTTTGATGGTCAAGGGTGTTAAAGATTCATCAAATCATCATTTGGTGTGCTTTTTATCAACGTATCACCTAGAAATTTATCATGTTACCCTCATTATTTTTGGTTTATAGTTTGGTAACCGATATCTTCTTAGGCATGAACATCATCACTTTTGCTCCACGTTTGCTTAGCTGGTTTAATGTCCACGGTCGTCATGATTTGCCTTGGCAGTATCACCACGAACAAACATCAGACATTTATGCGGTGTGGCTCTCGGAGATTATGTTACAACAGACGCAGGTGGCGACTGTTTTGGGATATTTTAGACGATTCATGGAAAAATTTCCCACCGTGCAAGATTTGGCAGATGCTCAATGGGACGATGTGGCGATTAGCTGGGCAGGGCTTGGCTACTATGCTCGGGCAAGAAACCTACATCAAGGGGCAAAACAAGTGGCAGATTACATCGCCCTACATGGACATTTCCCACAAACGATGGATGAGTGGCAAAATGTGCGTGGCGTAGGGCGTTCCACCGCTGGGGCAATTGTGGCAATGGGAGTACGTGGACGTGGCGTAATATGCGATGGCAACGTTAAGCGAGTGCTGACACGCTGGGCAAGGATAGATGGCGACATCACCAAATCCGCCACCGACAAAGTGCTGTGGGAGCTTGCCGACACACTCACCCCCAAACATGATAGCGGTAAGTTCGCCCAAGCGATGATGGATTTGGGGGCAACCATCTGTACTCGCACTCGTCCTGCTTGTGGCATGTGTCCGCTATCAGATGATTGCACTGCCCATAAAAATGGCAATCCCACCGCCTACCCTGTCAAAGCCAAAAAGACGGTCAAACCACACCGCCATTCGCTTGTTTTTGCCTTAGTGTATGATGATAAACTCTTATGGATAAAACGCCAAAGCAAGACAGGAATGGGCATTTGGGATGGATTGTTTGTTATGCCCATGCTGATGATAGATGATAAACTGGTTGGGTCATCACATGACAATCTGCCACATGATTTATGCCACGCCAAAACCATGAATCGCAAACATGCCCACAGCCCAAATCTTGCTGAGCATCAAGTTTTGGATAATTTGCCAAATATCGCCATCAACCGCTCCAAAACCATTAAACACACACTTACGCACTTTCACTGGCATTTGTCATTAATTCATGTCAATATTGATAATGTGCTTTATAATAACATCAATCATGCCCTAACTGCCATCTGTGCTGATTTTGTCTGGCAAAAAGACCATGATGGATTGGGCGTACCAAAGGCGATGGAGAAATTGTTGGGATAGATTTAGTATCCTCTTTTTTGTAGCCAATCCACCATTTGTAGCAAAAGATTATCATCACCAAATTCGCTCACTTGCTCCCTTGCCTTATCAAATAACTCATCAGCATAAGCACGAGCATTGTCCACACCAAGCAGTTTGACATAGGTAGATTTGTCTAATTTTTCATCACTGCCTGCCATTTTGCCAAGTGTTTGGGTGTCCGCCACCACATCCAATACATCATCTTGTACCTGATAGGCAAGACCGATGAGCTGTGCGTACTTGCCAAGCCTTGCCATACGCTCATCACACACACCGCCACACACCGCACCCATAAGCACGCTTGCTTCTATCAATGCCCCTGTCTTATCCTTGTGAATGGCTTCTAATTCGTCTTGGGTAAGTTTTTTTTGTTCACCGTTCAAATCTGCCTGTTGCCCTACCACCATACGTCTGGCACTGGGGGCAAGTATGTCAAGAAGTTGAACCACGACATCGCTGCTAACCATTCCAAATTCATAATCTGCACCCAACACATCAAAAGCAAGCGATTGCAATACATCGCCTGTCAGTATCGCCACATCCTCACCATAAATGACATGACAAGTCGGCTTGCCACGGCGTAGTTCATCATCGTCCATAGATGGCAGGTCATCATGCACAAGCGAATAGCCATGTACGCATTCTATGGCAAGCATGGCACGGCGTACCGCCCCAAAGGCAGGCATATCAACACGCCCACCAACCGCCAAAAAGGTCGTAAGCACAAGCAAAGGGCGTACCCGTTTACCGCCATTGGAAATGACATAACGAGATGCCTCACCCAAAGGAGATGGCAAATTGGCAGTGTCAAACAACACATCAAAATCTGCCATCAGCCAAGTTTTGGTAAAGTGCTGTATACTGTTTAAATCATTGATATTTAATCTGTTCATGTCCGCCCCATATCAAAAATGCTATCATACCCCAAAACGCATGAATTTTGGGTAGAAATCATAAATTTTAAAAAAATTTTAAAAAAATATATAAAAATGCTTGCAAAGTTTATAAAATCATATATAATACGCACCACTTAGCCAATAAAGCTAGACACGGCGCGGTAGCTCAGTCGGGAGAGCAACGGATTGAAAATCCGTGTGTCGGCAGTTCGATCCTGCCCCACGCCACCATATTTTCAGACACCCAACTTTGATTGGGTGTTTTTTATGGCTTACCAAATTGACCATAAAATCCAAAAGCAGTTTACCAACGTATCTACAACCACAAATAAATAAGTTGGGTATATTAAAGCAAATTGGGTGTATTTTAAACCTCTCTACCATCACCCAACTACCATCCACCCAACACGAAAAAATCAAAACCACATAAAAAACCCTGCCACATGAGCAGGGTTTTTATCATTAAGGCATTAGGCGTCTTTTTTTGCGCCTCTGACACCCAATTTTTCTTTGATACGAGCAGACTTACCAGAACGCTCACGCAGGTAGTAAAGTTTGGCACGACGGACATCACCACGACGTTTCACCTCAATACTACCGATGATTGGTGAATGTAATTGGAATGCACGTTCAACACCCACACCGCTTGAAATTTTACGTACGGTGAAAGATGAGTTAAGACCACGGTTACGCTTGGCGATAACTACACCTTCAAAGGCTTGCAGACGCTCTTTATCGCCCTCTTGGACACGAACTTTAACCACAACAGTGTCGCCAGGGGCGAATGAAGGATGTTCTTTTAGTTGAGATTGTTCAATTTGTTGAACTAGGGGGTGTTTGTTACTCATGGAATACTCCAATAAATGACATAGGCTCATACCTTTTTACATGGCTAAAAGGTCGCATATCATATCATCATCAGATTGAAAAGTTCAATCCATGTCCGAGCCACACGGACACATAAAACAGCCCATTATAATAAAAAGACCAATAAAAATCAAGCGTTATTCTACCGTTACCGATTTGGCAAGATTGCGAGGCTTATCCACGTCCGTGCCACGTACCAAGGCAACATGGTATGAGAGCAGTTGCACGGCAATGGTGTGAACAATCGGTGATAATACCCCAATATGACGTGGCGTACGAATGATGTGCACACCATCTGTCTCGGTAAAATCACTGTCAAGGTCGGATAAGACAAATAACTCTCCACCTCTTGCACCAACTTCTTGCATATTGGCTTTGACTTTATCAAGCAATTTGTCATTGGGAGCGATGACCACCACGGGCATGTTTTCATCAACCAGTGCCAAAGGGCCATGCTTCAACTCACCAGCAGGATAAGCCTCAGCATGGATGTAGGTGAGTTCTTTGAGTTTTAATGCCCCCTCCAACGCAATCGGATAATGAATGCCACGACCCAAATATAACGCTGATGGCTTGGTTGCAAACTCTTTTGCCCATACCGCAAGTTGTGGTTCTAAGTTAAGTGCGTGCTGTATGCTCCCTGGCAGTTGACGCAAATCATCAGCATAGGCACTTAGCTCATCATCGGATACATGTCCACGCATCCTACCAAGTGTTACCGCCAGCCCAAACAAAATGACAAGCTGAGTGGTAAAGGCTTTGGTGCTTGCTACGCCAATCTCCGCCCCCGCTCTGGTATAAATGGCAAGGGTACTGGTTCTAGGTAGGGCGGATTCTAACACATTGCAAATAGACAGACTATACTTATGCCCTTGGGCTTGGGCATATTTTAAGGCCTCCATCGTATCTAGTGTCTCACCTGACTGACTGATGGCAATGATTAGCTCATCAGCATCAGCGATGACATCACGGTAACGATACTCACTGGCTATCTCCACATCGGTGCGAATTTTGGCAATAGATTCAAGCCAATATTTACCTGTAAGTGCTGAATAATAAGACGTGCCACACGCTAGGATTTTGATGCTTTTGGTTTTTGATAAAATATTTGGGGCATTTTGACCAAAATTATCTGGTACAAAACCACCATCTAAAAAAATCTCTGCTGTGTCTGCCACTGCTTTTGGCTGTTCATAAATTTCTTTTTGCATAAAGTGGCTATACCCACCCAGCTCCAAACTTGCCAATGATAATTCGGACAATTTTATGGCACGGTCGGTTTGATTACCATTTTTATCAAGCAAAACTTCAATACCATTGGCAGACAATAAGGCAATATCACCATCTTCTAAATAAGCAACACGGCGAGTAAAGGCAATGACCGCCGATACATCGGATGCAATAAACACCTCTTCATCGCCAAAAGCCACAAGCAGTGGACAACCCATGCGAGAGACAACCATATGGGCAGGGTCATCCTGACATATGACGGCAATGGCAAATGCCCCATGAAAACGACTGCACGCTGTTTGTACCGCACGATACAAATCCTTACCGTTATTTTCGTATTCATGGTGAATGCTGTGAGCGATGACCTCGGTATCAGTCTGAGACTCAAAATCATAACCCAATGCTTCTAGACGGGTACGTTCTACTTCAAAGTTTTCAATGATGCCATTATGCACCACTGAAATCAAACCGCCTGAGATGTGAGGGTGGGCATTTGGTTCGGTAACACCGCCATGCGTTGCCCAGCGGGTATGTCCGATACCAACATGACCTGTTAGTGCTTGTTGTTTGACCGCTTCTTCCATGAGAGCCACACGCCCCACACGGCGAACCCGCTTAATTTTTTGCTCACTCTCGCTATACACTGCAATGCCCGATGAATCATAGCCACGATATTCTAGGCGTTTTAGACCATCTGTTAAAAAATCTACCACATTGGCATGAGTACAAATCGCTCCGACGATACCGCACATATTAAGTTCCTTAATAACTGGTTAATTTGACTTCCTCCCCGCCCTATCGTTTGGGGATTTCTTCTACAAGACGGTCAAGCCCGACCGCAAGCCTAAGATAGTGGCAACCGCCCGTACGACACACCGTACATCTTAGGTTCTTATTTTAAGCTAATCCTACTGTTAGGATTGTCATAGACACAAATTAGCTTAAGTGTGTGTTTAAAAACGTCTTACCAGTTAAGTTACTGCGTACTCGCAATTTAGTCTTAACTTAACTGTGGAATGTAAGACATTGAATATAGTGAGATGAGTATAGCAAAACTTATCGCATTTAACAATTGCCTTATATCCACCGCCCAAAGTCGCAGGTTTACGGCAACGGAGGATAAAAAGCCTTAGCCCAAATTGTTAGGTAAGTGTGTACTATTATAACAGGTTTGGTAATGGCATTAAATCTGTTTGCCAGTAACTTTAACATTCCAAATCAAACCCCCTACCATCTCTG
>NZ_LXTW01000036.1:0-7291 GCF_001679005.1 Moraxella nonliquefaciens
TTAGGAATTTTTGTATCATTCTTGCTATTTGTGGTTTTTTATATATTTTATTTTATATATTTGCTATAATTGGACTAATACATAGCAATTTATAAAACGAAATAGTGGCAATGGACCAGAAGAGCAAAGTCTGCAACTTACCTATATGGTACCAAAGACCCAAGCGAACTTAACCAAGAACAAAAAGATACCATCGTCAGCATTCTAAACCTAGCCACTGTTGCAACCGCATATACCACAACGGGCGGTAATGTCACCGATACGGTGAATGCAGTTGAGGTTGGGAAAGTGGGGGTGGAGAACAACCAAATTGAAGAAATCCGTTTGGAAATTATGCGAGAGCATGAACTGCGTAGTAATGATCCTGAATGGGATAAAGCCTTTAGAGAAGCTGAGTGGAAACAGCTAGTTATTTTAAATGAAGCTGCCAAATTCGTTATCTCACCTTATGGTGCTGGCGTAGATTATTACAATGCTGAAAATTTAAGTGAAAAAGCTTTAGCAATCGCCTCTGCGATTCCTGCTGAACGAGCTGCAACAAAAGGCTATGGTTTAGCAAAGAAACTGTTTGAAGAGGCTGCAGCTCTATATAAATCGAACAAACTGACTTCAGCGGGCAAAAAAGTTGAACAGGCAGTTGTTGAACTACAGCGAGGACGAACAAACCAATGGAGTCAGTTAGCCAATAAGCCGCAAGCAAATAGTATTTATCGTTTTGACAATGGTTTTCAATATACAACAGATGCACAAAAACGAGTCAAAGAAGTAAGTGCTGACCTAAGAATAGATCCCTGGAATAGAAACGCCTACCAACAGCGTATTGCAGGTGGTTCATGTCGTCAAGAAAGTGATTGTGGCGGACATTTAATTGCCTCGATATTCGGTGGTCCTGGTGAGGCTATTAATTTAGTGCCTATGGATGCTAAATTAAATGGCGCTGGTGGAGAGTGGTATAAACTGGAGCAGCAATGGAAAAAGACATTGCAAGCAGGAGGAAAAGTACAAGTTAAAATTCAACCTATATATTCAGGAAATAGTAAGCGACCTGAGAGTTTTGTTATTAATCAAGTTATTAATGATGTAAAACTTGATAGTCAAACTTTAAAAAACACATCAACAGGAAATTAATATGCTAACAGAAGATCAAATTATCTATCAAAAAATTGGTGAATTACTATGGTCTATTATGCCATTTGAAGCAATAAAAATAGTTTTTTCGGCTCAGCTTTACAAAAATAAAACTCAAGCTGGTTCTCGTTGGTTTGATAAAAACAATATAAAGTATAGCTTTTACCAAGGGTGGGATAACCCTGTTCAACATATTGACAATGAAATTATTGATTTATTATTAAATCTACAAAAACTCCCCCTATTTCATAAAGATCCCTGGACTCAATGTCAAGTAACGCTTGATGAAAAAGGTGGGTTTAAAATTAAATTTGCTTACATTCCTGAAGAAGACTCTTGGAATGGTTTATATATGCGTGGAATCAGTAACTTAACCGAATCTGAACTTGATGATCCATATTATATCCCCAAAGAAATATGGCAAGAGCGAGTGAGATTAAAAAAACAAACATCATAGATGCTAGAGATTGAATTACAAAGAGAGGTTAGCTTTGCTTTTGGACAAAATGCACCGCAGGCAGTGGCTGAGATATCAAGCCATGCCATCACCAAGATAAGCAACAATCCTAATCTTACCGCTGATGAAAAACTAGCAGAAGCCAAAAAAGTGGGCAGAAGGTGGAGTTTATCGTGTAGCCCTACGCAGTGCAACCGCTGCCCTAGCGACAGGCACTGTTGAGGGTGCAGCATCAGCAGGTGGGACAGCCTACGCCATCCCAAAGATTGATGAGTATCTAAAAGAGCAAGGTTTTGACAAAGAAGTCAGAGATACTGCCCTACTTGCCCTATCAGCAGGCATTGGTGCAACCGTTGGTGGTGATACAGCAAGTACTGCTAACAATGTGGGGCAGGTTGAGTGGAATTATTTGAGTCATGTATCCTTAGAAAAAGTTAGAAAGGGGCAGTTAACTATTGAAGAAGCCGAACAACTCAGCCAGCGTTTAGATAAAGAAGCTGAGCAATTATGCTCAAATAATCCAACCAGTGACGCGTGTCGTACAGCCATATCAAGTCAAATTCAATACATTGCAATGCAAGAAGCTTGGTCGGTAATGAAAAGTGATGTTTCACGAACTTCTAAACAAACTTTTAATTATTTATATAATACTCCTAATGCCAATACAAGATTTGTTAATTATTTTAATACTATTGATAATAGAGCAAATTTCTTTGCTGCAAGTAATCAGTACGAAAAAAATTTAGGTGTGGGTGCTAGATGGTTTGGTGGAGCTGATAAAGTGTCTCGTGCAAAATTCACAGGCTTGGGGGCTGATGGTAATCTTTCCTATGTAACATTTGGTATGGGTAGTGTTTTTTCTGGCAATCCAAAACATATTTATGATTGGCGAAAAGAAGCTGGCGACGCCTTGATGAAAGGAGGATTTAATAATTTTAAGCATTTGTATAATAATCGTCCAAATGCCATGCAATGGGATATTAAACAATTGCGTGATGAGCAAGTATTATTACAACCGATTCATGAAAAGTATTTATCTGACAAAGATAAATTTAGAGGATTTTCAAGCTGGATGACGGATAGTGAAAATCGTAAATACACAGGAAAATTTATTGAAGAAGAGCAAACACAACCTGGTGGAATAGATATACTGGACAAAAGTTCAAGAATTAGATATGGTTGTAAACTTCTAGGATATACCGAGCAACAGGGGTGCAAGCCATGAGAACAGAGGCTTTATTTTTTAAAACATTGTTTTTTGTTTTTTTATCATTTTATATTGCGTCTTATATTATTTTTTTGATGTTCGCAATGTTTGCAGAATACACAGGGTATAGAACTACTGATAATTTTATTGAATCAGGTAAAATAGTGGTATTTTTACCATTTTTACTTGGGTTAGTTGCTATCATATTTTTTTCGCCAGTCTTGCTTCTTGTGTCTTTTATTCAATGGGGAATAAGAAATAAATGGTTAAAAAATTTGATTTCATTTTTATTGATAATCATTTATGGTTTTCTGATTTTTAAAGCCCCTAGTTTTCGTTTCTACAATACAAATTTACCTGATATTATAGATGAAACACTGTCTTATCTTTCGATATCAATACCATCAACATTGCTTTTTATGGCTCTGTTGTCCTATTTAACTCAGTACAAGAAAAACAGAACTTGAAACCAAAGCCAAGCAAATAGATGACAACCTAAGACTCTTCGATGGCATCACATCAGCCTTGTACGCCCCCAACTCAAATGGTATCATAGGCGATACAGTAAGAGCAGTAAGCCCACAGCTTGCCTATCGTATCGGTCAAGAGTTTAAACGTAAAGACCAAGAAGGTTCAGCACAGCACCTTTTAGCTCATGCCATACTAGGTGCTGCGGTAAGCTACGCCACAGGCAACAACATCACAACTGGTGCTCTATCAGGTGCAACCAGTGAAGCGGTCGCTCCTGCCTTATCAGACTTCTTATTTAATACCAAAGACCCAAAAGAGCTTACCCAAGAACAAAAAGATACCATCACCAGTATCATTACCCTAGGCACAGCCAGCATTGCTTATGGGGCAATGGGTGATGTCAGTGTTGCGGTGAGTGCTTCTGAGGTTGGGAAGGGGGCGGTGGAGAATAATGCTACTTTTATTGACAAAAAGAATGAAGTTAAAAAAGTTATTTTAAATGGGGATAAAGGAATATATAAGTGTAATTTTCAAAATGATAAATGTATTGACAACCCAATAAAAATTGGAGAAACAATGTTTGAGGATGCATTTATTAGCCCCGATACAGGCAATCCTGTTGGCAGAGTCTATATTGGAGAGAGTATAGATGAATACATCTATAGATTGAATGACAAGGCTTGGTCGGCTGGATTTTATGCTGAAGAGCTTTATGCCTACAACAGTCTGCCAGGAAACATATACGATATTAAGTCAAGTTATCCAAATCATGAAGGCAAATCTTATCATGGATTTCTATTTGATGGAAAGTATATTACACTAAGAGAAGGTGGAAATATATTAGCTGGCATGAATGCAGCAACATTGGGTATACCTTATGAGGAATTTCAAAAAGCTAGCGGTGCTTTGCATGCTGGTGGCAAATTAGGTCTTATCCGACATAAAACAACTGGTTACACTTATGGTACATATCCTAGGTATGGAGAAATTGATTATCAATATCTAAGAAGTAAATATGGTTATAGTTTAGGCTTAAAAAGAATAGAATGCAATCTAAATAATACAAACTCTTTAGAATGCAAAAAATAAACAGTTAGAGGATTTTTAATAAAATGACTATTTGTAGATATATATTTGGAATTTTTATTATATTACTTATTTTTATATTAATATTTGCGTTTCTATTATACTTATTTCTAGCAAAAGAAACAGCTTATTATTACTGTGATGAAATTTGCATAACAATAATACAACACCATCAAGGTAGGGATACTTTTTTTAGAGTTTATGATGGTATTATAATTAGTAGGAATGCATATTTAATTGTTCCTTATGCTGAATACCCTCTTGAAACATACATATATATAAAAAGAAAGAAAAATAATGGAAAGATAATTGTGGAAAATTTTACCGAACCAGTGAAATATAAAGGGGTTTTAAATAATGTGGATTTTCATGTATCATCTTATGATAGTAATGAAATTAAATATAGGGATCTAAGGTATTCATATTTAATTTTTTAGTTAAGTTAAAGGTATGCGTGTAATTGCTTGCACAAAAAAATAGGATGAAAATTCACGATACCAATACATTGCCACTAACCGGACAATCAGGCTTAGGCTATGGTAAAATAGACCCAGCTCATAAAACCAGTACCACCCACACTGCCATCACTGACCAAGCAGGGCTTAGCCATATCAACACAAAGAACTTCAAACAAAAAGAAGTTCAAAACCAGCTTAACCCAATCATCACCAATGACTTTAACAAAGAGCAAGTGTTAACAGAGCTTGGGGCTCAGGTGGTGATTACCACAGAGTTTGGCAAAGAAGCACCAAAGGCAGTGGCGGAGTTTAGCCAGTATCAACAAGATGCTATCCTATCGCAGTTACAAAATATCGAACATTTGGGCGATGAACAGATCAATGACATCCTAAGTGAAGCAGCCAAATGGAGTGAAGGTGGGGTTTATCGCACCGCACTACATACAGCAATGGGACTGCTTGCAACGGGGACGGTGGAGGGTGGACTATCAGCAGGCACAACCGCTTACACCATCCCAAAGATTGATGAGTATCTAAAAGAACAAGGTTTTGACAAAGAAGTCAGAGATACTGCCCTACTTGCTCTATCAGCAGGCATTGGTGCAACCGTTGGTGGTGATACTGCAAGTACTGCTAACAATGTGGGGCAGGTGCAGTGGAATTATTTGAGTCATGAGTCTGCATTAAAAAGCAGTAAGTTAAACGCCAGACAAAGAAGGCATATTCAAGCCTTAAAAGATGCTGGTGCAGTTTCTTATGAAGCAATAGAAAGAAAATATGATGCTTGCAAAGATGATGCTTGTAGAGAGCAGGTTAAAAAAGAATGGCAACGAGAATCAGATAGAACTCGACAAATAGAGCTTGATTTAGTAAAACAAGGTGTTTTGACTTGGGAGGATTTTGACCAATTTACAGGTGGTTTCATAGGTGTTGATACTCCGCATCTGGCAGCCATACAAAACAAACGACACACATTGGCTGCAATGGAGATATCGAGCTGGACACAGCCTGATGCAACCGCAAGAAATGAAGCTCTTAGAAGAGATGGCGGAGTAACACCTGGAAGCACTGAAGATTTACTAATGCAAGCTGGTGCTGGGACGGTTGGTGCGGCGGTGGCTGGGCGCAATGCAAGGAATGCGACGCCCACATTGTCTATAGGTTCTACCAACCCGAAAACAGGACATAGAATTTTGGGTGTTCATACAATTGAAAGGGGTGGTGCAGGCGACTATATTGTAGAAGGCACCAAATCTTCAACTAAAGGAACATTGATATCAGTTAGTAGACAGTATTATGAAAATCCTGGTCACCATGATCCAAGTGGCAGGGGTTTGCTTGGATATAATAGAACAAAGTCTGTTATTCCACCTAATCATCTTGAGCTTTGGCAAAGAAGTATTATGACGCCTGATGGTAATAGATGGGCTGTTGAGCGAAAAAATAATCAGACCATTTATCACAGATTTCAAAATGATGGTAATGGCAATTTCCACTGGAATGGATTAACCAATGGTGTGACGCAATCTGGTCAAAGCAGAGCAATTGATATTAATCATGTTCCATCTTCAATTAGAGGTAATTAATGAATCATGTGATTAAAGATTGTGCTATATCTTTTGAAATTGGCAGATATGAATCATCCTTATTTTTACCTATTGCCATAAGTTTTGGAAATCTTAGAATCGGAACACTAGATTCTCCAAACTATATACCTTCATTTCTACATGATATTAAAAGATTAATTCATGATGATTATTATTTTTGTAATGATATAAATAATGATAATTTTATGAGTTTTTTTAAAACGAATGACGGTAAAATAATAGACAATTATTATTTTACTCTAGAAGAAACATTTGATGATTTTACAAAAAGATCTATAAGAAATAAAGTTGATATATTTTTTTATTTTTACTTAAACAAAAAACCATTTTTTTGCTATGATGATTTGAGTCCAGAGTCAGAAATATACATACAAGTACCAATGAAAGAGTTTGTCAATAAAGTAAATAATTTAGAGAGGCTGCTACTACAAAACCAATAGCTCATCAGCTCAATTTTATACTAAAAAAATCAAAAAATTCAATAAACTATAAAAATTTTGGGTTCGGCTAACACCACCTAAAATATACAAAACCACCTAGATTATGACGGCAAAGCAGGCAGTATCGGCGTCGCTATCAGTGGCAGTGGTATCTCGCCAACAGCCTTAGGATATGGTATAATAACCCCAACTCATAAAACCAGTACCACCCACACTGCCATCACTGACCAAGCAGGGCTTAGCCATATCAACACAAAGAATTTCAAACAAGAAGAAGTTCAAAACCAGCTTAACCCAATCCTCACCAATGACTTTAACCAAGCACAAGCACTTAAAGAGTTAAATGCTCAGGTGGTGATTACCACAGAGTTTAGTAAAGAAGCACCAAAGGCAGTGGCAAAGTTTGCTGACAAGCAAGCTTTTAAACTCATTCAAAA
>NZ_LXTW01000036.1:7630-16388 GCF_001679005.1 Moraxella nonliquefaciens
TATTATTTGCATGTTACTCAACGAAATGAGTGGAATAAAGACGCTGAAAGATTATTTGGAGAAAATCGTGGAGATTGGGTTATGATGAACGATGAAGAAAACATCTTTCATAATTTCAACAATCAGGGCGTGCCACAAAAGATGCCTAATGGTAATTATAGGTATAAAAAGTTTGTTCATAATAATGGACAAATGGAAATTATTATTGACACAAAAGACGGTATTTTAAGTGGTGATGACTACACTAGAATTGTAAGAGATCCAACCAATGCAGGAACTTATAATTATTATGGACCAAGACAGGATGGATGGAAGCATATTAAATATGATGTAGATCCTTATATTGATTTTGAAAATGGTTTGGGTGATAGGACTAGTTTAGACAATAGAAGGGATGTTCCAGCAACTATTAAGGGGATTAATATTGGGGTGTATCAGGTACGTATATGGGAAAATTGAAAGACCATCAAAGTACCCTAGCCATTAATCAATTTAATAAATCACAAGTAATTTGTGAAAATAATTCTGAGGAGTGTAAAATTGAAAAAAAGAAAAAATAAGATAATTTTTATGATATTTGCACTACTAATACTTATGTTTTTTGCACCAATAATTTATGTTTTTATAATGCGTATGATTATTGCTCTTGCTTTGTATCTTTAAATGAAATAGAGTTTTTGGCATTCATGCTAATATAGATCATTCAAAAATGATCTTTGGTAGACTTCCATCAAAAACAAGTTATCCAAAAGCAATGGGGGCAAATGGAATTATTGGTGAAAAAATAAGGCAAGCTGAAAGAAAATTTAATGAATCCCAGAAAACTTGCGAGAACAATTATGACTTATACAAAAAAGATGATTAGGTATTTTTGTATTATTCTTGCTGTTGGTGCTTTTATTTGGTTTTATTTTTATATGTTAGCTATTATAGGATTATTGCATAGTAATTTATAGATTTTATTCTGTAAAGAACGCTTAGCTATTTAGCCAGATTTTGGTAACGGAAATGGCGATAAGACGACTTATTATTCTCGTCATAGTAATATATCTGGTGCTGTTTTTGGCAAGTTGTCAAATAATAGCTGATACTCAGATCACACAAATAAGCTCATACTTGATACAAGTAGAGAAGATGTGATAAGAAAATTTAATGAAGTTGATAAGAAAAAAAGATAAAATATGGATACTGCAGATAAATATACTTCTTTATTTTTTTTAGATGTTTTTATATATATTTTTGCTTTTTGCTTAGCTCAGCATTTGGGAAATCCCTTATTGTTGGCAATTTATGTTGTATGTTCAATTGTATTATTCTTAATATTTTCTGCTTTTATAAAAAATAAAGATTTACCATTTAGTGTTTTTTTGGTTATCTTGTTGATAGTAAAAATGGGTTTCTTGGTTTGTTGCCATTTTTATTTTAGTATGGGTTAGCCTCTAATTTAGATTAATTTATGAAGTACTACACTTTAATTCTAGATAAGATCTCCATTGACGGAGAGTACAAAATGAGATTGATTTGCAGCTCACGGTAACCAAAGCTTTGACCAGAACGGACGAGAAATCAGAATCTAGTATGCCAAAAAAGCAGAAGACTACCGCAAAAAAGCCAAAGATTTAGCAGATGATAATCCAAGAAAAACAGAACTTGAAACCAAAGCCAAGCAAATAGACGACAGCCTAAGAATATTTGATGGCATCACCTCCGCCTTGTACGCTCCTAACTCAAATGGTATACTAGGCGATACAGTAAGAGCAGCAAGCCCAGAGCTTGCTTATCGTATCGGTCAAGAGTTTAAAGCACAAGACCAAGAAGGTTCAGCACAGCACCTTTTAGCTCATGCCATACTAGGTGCTACGGTAAGCTACGCCACGGGTAACAACATCACAACTGGTGCTTTATCAGGAGCGGGTAGTGAAGTGGCTGCACCTGCCTTGGCTAATTATCTATATGGCACCAAAGACCCAAAAGAGCTTACCCAAGAACAAAAAGACACCATCACCAGTATCATTACCCTAGGCACAGCCAGCATTGCTTATGGGGCAATGGGTGATGTCAGTGTTGCGGTGAATGCTTCTGAGGTTGGGAAGGGGGCGGTGGAGAATAATACTGTTTACATTAATAAGGGTAAAGCGATCGAAGCGGATCAGAATAAAGCAAATGAGATGACTAAAGATATTATTAGTGATAGAAATGCTGGATGGAGATTTCTAAGAAGCAAAAGGCAAGCCGACCTCTTATACCAATTAAATACCAGCAAAGATTTGGAAGTTCAAGTTGATGTTAATGATTTAGGTGAATTAAAAATAACTGGAGATTTGTGGAAAACCCTACCTGATGGCCGACAAACAATTATTGTCAGACCAACTACTTATAATGTATGGGCGGTCACAGGAAGCCTGACATTAGTAAGAAGAACTGATGGAACCTATGGTGTTTTTAATGATACCTATGATTTTGAAATGCATAATTCAGGTATTCTAGCAATCCCTAGAAACATTGAGACGGTTGTAGGTTCTCCAAGGTGCGCAGCAACGAGTGAGTGTACAGGATATCAAATTAAATTCAATGGTAATTTTGATAAAAATAAAATAAAAAATCTTAAGGACTTACAATGAGAAAATATATAGGATTTTTTATATTATTCCCGTTAATTTTTACAATAATTATTTATTCGTATAAACAAATCTTTTTTTTAGGAGAGACTCGGCTTAATGGTGATTATTATGCCATTGAGATGGATAATACATTTTTTGAGTACCTATCGCTAAAAAATGAAAAAGTAATTGGAGCAATCATAAACCGCACAGAGTATAATAATATTCACTTGATAATTTATACCGAAGGAAAAATATGCGATGAACCACAAGGTAGTATGTTTGAGTACTTTCCAAATGATATTATGTATGCGATTTTAGACAATACTGGAAATCTACTAGCATTTAATAATATAGAGGACTATCACTCCTATATATCCTTAAAAAATATAAAGATTGGAAATTTGCATATTAACATAAAAGATTTGTTTAAAATAGAACAAGCAAATCAAGCAGCAAAAAAGTCAGGTTGTATTTACTAAATTGAGTGTGGTGAAACAACCCTGTATGTATCATCTCTCCTTACAAAAAAAGCGATTGGATTGATATGGTTCATTTCTTATTTTATGCAAGTGAGGCATATAGCCATAAAAAGGAAATGATGGAAAATCCTTCCACCTCCTATTTAGGTCTTACGCAACAAGAAATAGTTAGTAAATCTATAAACCATGCGGTGAAGCGTGGTTATTTACAGGAAAAACTCGATAGTATAAAAGCCCCTCATTCTGCGTATTCATATGAAGATCTACCCTCCGATTACTATGGGGCGGTATTTGGTGCAAATCATTTTGACCCAAAATCAAAAATAAGTTTTGGTCAACAAATTTATAATTATTTTAAACAAGAATTAGATGTTAAGTCCCCATATCATGCACCAAACTACAATGATTTACCAGATATTGACAACAAAAAACATTCTGGCATTTTTAACAGAACTATTAACCCAATGTTTATACCATGAATAAAAAATATTTCTATTATTTCATATTTTGTTTGCTTTTATTTGCATCATATATGTTTGTATTAAAAGACAAAAAAATGTCAAAAGAAAGACTTCAATATCTTATAAATAAGATAGATGATTACAATACCAGTTATGGCACATACCCAAAATCAATAAATAATATCGGTATACCGTTAGATGGAAACAACCACAGAGAAAGTTTTTGCAATATGCATGAGACTATGCTAGATGGTTGGGGTTATTGCTATTACGCCTATTATGATGAATCAAATGATTATGTAATACATATATATTCCTACTTGTATATTTCCAGTTATTCAAGCCTCACTCAAGAAAAAGAAACATATTTATCTATCTATCAGGATATATAAGTGCCATCATCGGTGAGATGGTTGGGGATTGGTTAGTTACAGAAAAACTCAAACAAAGCATTGAATCAGGTGAGATAAAACTAGGCTCAGATGAGTACAACAAACTTCTAAATACTATCAAGATTACCGCAGGTGCTATATTGGATATACCTTATGATGATTTTCAAAAAGCCAGTGGCTCTTTACATGCTGGCGGCTTACTGGGTCTTATAAGACACAAGACAACTGGTTATACTTATGGTACACATCCTAGGTATGGTGAAATTGATTATCAATATCTAAGAAGTAAATATGGTTACGATTTTAAAATTAAAAATGGAGCAAGAAACTCAACCTATAAGAAATAGCATTAATTTTAACAACTGAGATATAAGATAATGAAAAACATATACTTTATAATAAAGTTATTTGTATTATGCAGCTTTGCTGTTATTGCCTATATAAGCATTGTGTTACTTTCTTATGAAAGTTATTATTATTGCAATGATAAAAATTGTTTGACATTTGTTGAGACAATAAAAGGAAGAGATTTGGTTGTTAAGGTTTATGATAAAAGAATTTATAGTAGATTACAGATGAAAAATAGCTCTTATATGGAGTTTTATCCAGAATATATTCCTTATTTTGAAGAAGACGATAATGGGAGATTTATTGTACACAGTGATTCTGAGCCAAAAATTGCAATAGGAGATATGAGTAATATAAAATTTGTTTTGTCTGGATACGAATGCTGCGGTACTCCATTTTATAAATTGAATTATTATATGATAATATTTTAATATGCAACTGACAGTGACACTATAAATGATAATATATCTCATAAACTTGGAGCAGGCTTAACAGGCTGTCTATCTGCCAAAGCGGCAGGAAATCGTTGTGAAGCAGGCAGCATTGGTGCTGTCGTTGGTGAGATGTGGGGTGATTATCAAGTAGATGACCCAAACACCCTAACCCAAGCACAAAAAGACAAACTCATCAATCAAGCCAAAATGATTGCAGGCATCACCGCTGCCTTTGCTGATACTGATGTGGCTGTGGCTACTGGTGTGGCAGCGGAGGCGGTGGAGGGTGGACTATTAGCAGGCACAACTGCTTACACCATCCCAAAGATTGATGAGTATCTAAAAGAGCAAGGTTTTGACAAAGAAGTCAGAGATACTGCCCTACTTGCCCTATCAGCAGGCATTGGTGCAACCGTTGGTGGTGATACTGCAAGTACTGCTAATAATGTGGGGCAGGTGCAGTGGAATTATTTGACGCATCGTCAGCTACAGGACAAAATCTCGTGTGTTGGTACAAAGAAAGATTGTGCAGCCCATGTGGCTAAATATGATGAAATTTCTAGACAGCAAGATGAGCAACTAAAAAACACTTGCTCAAGCAATCCAAATAGCACCAGTTGTCATCTCATGATACAAGACGCCTTGGAATATGTGGGAAAAAACAGAAATCATTATGGAAAAGCAAGCGACATTAAAACATCTACTCAGAATGTTTTATCAGTTGCAAATTCTAGTGGCTATCATACCATCAACACTCTAGACGAAAGAGCAAACTACTTTGGAGCAATGTATGGCTATACAGAGCAACCATGGTTTAGGGTAGCAGAAAAACATTCGAGAGATCAGCTGAATATAGCTGATAATACTGGTTTCTCTGATTGGATTTCTGAGGCTGGTGATGCTATTATGAAAAAAGGAAAACCAGAATTTCAGTATATTTACCAAAATCATGAGAATGAAGCAAATAGTTGGAGTTATACAAGATTGCACAATGAGCAATATGATCCAGCACTGCAAAGAATTCATGAAAAACATTACAATTCATGGCTGCCTACCACCCAATGGTACGTAGATCGTCAAGTTGGTGGTGAATTCTTAAACCCTCAACATAGGTTTAACACTGGCTGTAAAGATATGACTGAGGTGCAGGGATGTCAAGAATAATAGATGTAATCACTTTGTTATTACTGGTTATTAATTTTTACTATATGATAAGTTTAGGTATTTTTGGATTTTTTTTGTATCTAAAATTACTTATTGATATTTTTTTTAAAAAAATAGATAAAATTAATCAAAGAAAGTTGATTAACGTACTTTCATGTATAAGTGTATTTCCCAGTATTTCTTTGTTTTTGTTTCTTTTATTTGATTTTTTTGAT
The DNA here is from genome assembly GCF_001679005.1 of Moraxella nonliquefaciens. Classification (GTDB taxonomy): domain Bacteria; phylum Pseudomonadota; class Gammaproteobacteria; order Pseudomonadales; family Moraxellaceae; genus Moraxella; species Moraxella nonliquefaciens. The sequence continues at coordinate 13,727 of NZ_LXTW01000036.1, forward strand.
GATCATGATTCTTTATTTGTTCATGCAATTAGATTTAGAAATATACAAGATGCTTTTTATGGAATGTCATTTATTATGCTTTGGTTTATGCCAGCAATTTTTTTATTACTAAGAAATTACATAAACAATAGCAGATTTTATATTAAATTTTCTCTAATTTGGTATGGAATAATCATGGTCTGCTTAGCTTTTCATATATATGGTGCAAGGATGCATATTTTTAAATTATTTTTGAAAAACTAAACCAAACTAATCATGAAAAATACTAAAAGTTGAACAAAACCCAAGACTCTTCGATGGCATCACCTCCGCTTTATACGCTCCCAATTCAAACGGTATCGTAGGTGATGTAACAAGAGCGGTAAGCCCACAAGTGGCTTATCAAATTGGACAATACTTTAAAGAAAACGAAATTAAAAACCAATCAGATGGCGGTAATAGACCCGAAGAGCAAAGCCCACAACACCTACTGGCTCATACCATCTTAGGTGCTGCGGTAAGTGCTGCCACAGGTAATGACATCGCCACAGGAGCAATATCAGGTGCAGCCAATGAAGCTGCTGCCCCAATACTGTCAAATTACCTATATGGCACCAACGAACCAAGCGAACTTAACCAAGAACAAAAAGACACCATCACCAGTATCATTACCCTAGGCACAGCCAGCATTGCTTATGGGGCAATGGGTGATGTCAGTGTTGCGGTGAATGCTTCTGAGGTTGGGAAGGGGGCGGTGGAGTGGAATAAAAGCAAAAATAGTCTACATACCTCTAAAGCGATCAACAATGAAAAATGCAGAAATGGAGATGCAGGCGCATGTGAAGTTAGAACTCTTGGTGATATTCTTGGGGAATATGCTGATAAGTATCATGATTTGACAATTTACTCAGTTGACCTTGGAGCGGTTTCATATACTGTCATTGTGAATAATAGAAATGGCAGTGTCTGGATTGGGGGCGTTCCTGAATCGGATAATTATCGTGCTGGATATGGCTTATCTTTAAATCCAAAAGATCTGATGACAACAATTAAAGAAGATACCAGAACAGGCAAAACGCCAAGAGTTTTAAAATCGACAATCGGTGGTTCTGTTCAGGTTGGAACTGTTGTTGGTGTAACCAAACCCGAAGAAGTTGATAAGGCTATTGAAGGAAGATCGCTTGGAGTACAAGGCTGTCATTTCGGCTGTTTGGGTATATCCAAAGGCGAAGGTAAAAATGGTGCAGTCATTGTAACCACAGGTGTTGGCACTACGCAGATTGGTGTTAATGGCAGTGTTATGCGTCAATTGACGGACAAGGAGAAAAAGACATTACAAGATTTGGGGGTTTTACGATGAATCTATTGACTCGAATTATGCAAGTTGTTGTGGCGATGATTGGTGCAATTGTAATTGGTTTTTATCTTTATCAAATTTATAAGCCAAAGCAAATTGACCCTTATCGGCAAGCCAATCCTTATTTGTATGATCGCAAATATTACAACGTACCAACCGAAGAGCAATTGAGGAAACTTATCGATGAATTGACGAATTATGACCAAAATTATGATCATAATTTTTACATAAAAAAAGCCAAATTTTCGCCCAGTTCTTTAACAAGGGGATGGTCTCAAGCTGATAAAACAGAAGAAATTAAAAAGCAAATAAATAAAAGGCAATTTATGCTATTAAAAACAGATAAAGGAGATGTGTATTGCAAAGGGGAAATTATGATTGAGTTTGGTATGGATTTAAATATTCGTACCCAAAAACGTTGGTTTTTCATATCAGTATCTTGGTCAAACGACAATGAGTGTCGCAAATACTGGTGGGGCGGCAAAAATCCAAGAGCATTGCGAGACAATCATCAGCCTGTACGTTAACGGACACACCAAGCCAAACTTGCCCTACAAGGCTTAGGCTATGGTACAATAACCCCAACTCATAAAACCAGTACCACCCGCACTGCCATCACTGACCAAGCAGGGCTTAGCCATATCAATACAGGTAGCTTCAAACAAAAGGAAGTTCAAAATCAGCTTAACCCAATCATTACCAATGACTTTAACAAAGAGCAAGCACTTAAAGAGTTAAATGCTCAGGTCACTATTACTCAAGCATTTGATACTGAACGCCGTGCCATTAGAAGTGAATTTGCAAAAAAAGCAGAAGACTACCGCAAAAAAGCCAAAGATTTAGTAGATGATAATCCAAGAAAAACAGAACTTGAAACCAAAGCCAAGCAAATAGACGACAGCCTAAGAATATTTGACGGCATCACATCAGTCTTGTACGCTCCTAACTCAAATGGTATCATAGGCGATACAGTAAGAGCAGTAAGCCCACAGCTTGCCTATCGTATCGGTCAAGAGTTTAAACGTAAAGACCAAGAAGGTTCAGCACAGCACCTTTTAGCTCATGCCATACTAGGTGCTGCGGTAAGTTATGCCACGGGCAATAACATCACAACTGGTGCTTTATCAGGAGCGGGTAGTGAAGTGGCTGCACCTGCCTTATCAGACTTCTTATTTAATACCAAAGACCCAAAAGAGCTTACCCAAGAACAAAAAGACACCATCGTCAGCATTCTAAACCTTGCCACAGTGGCCACAAATACTGTCGTTAACAATGGTGATATCAACAGCGACCAAATGGCGAATGATTTGAATGTGGGTGAGAATG
>NZ_LXTW01000037.1:0-3766 GCF_001679005.1 Moraxella nonliquefaciens
CTTACCCAAGAACAAAAAGATACCATCACCAGTATCATTACCCTAGGCACAGCCAGCATTGCTTATGGGGCAATGGGTGATATCAGTGTTGCGGTGAATGCTTCTGAGGTTGGGAAGGGGCGGTGGAGAATAATGATCAAAGTTTATTTAATCTTGGACAATTTACCAATTCCATAATCCAACCTATAGACTACAGCATGAATATGCATTGTGCAAGCCAAGGGAATTATGAGAAATGCATGAAGAAATTAAAAAGTACACCACCTGCTGTTTTTTCTGTAACTGCAGGTGGTGATTTGGCAATAGGTAAGGGTAAAGGTGCTAATTCATCCGCATATCTATCTTCTGATGAGGATGGTGTTTCTATTGGCTTAGGTAGAACCCAAACTAATGTAGTTGGATTTGGTGCAAGTCTAGGTGTTGGCTTTGATTACTATAAAGGCATGGACAACTATAAAGGCAAGTCTAAAACCGAAGAGCTTTGTAAAATTATTGTGTGTGTACGAACACATACAAATCCTGACACCAAAGAAAATATAGGTTGGGGTGTAAGCCCGTTATTAGAACCTGGCTCTGGTTTTACCCACTCTGAAGGAGAAACTGAATTGTATCATGATCCGGTGTTCTTAAAAAAGAGATAAAATATGAAAAAAGATATCTATTTAAGAAAAGTTGCAAATCAAACCGTGATATATCAAATAAGCACAATAGTTTGCTTTTTTGTTATCAGCATCGTCTTTCAAATGAATGAAGTAGCAATAATGTTGTTTATAACTATGTTTTTTGCTTATTCTTTTTATATCTTGGTTATTCTTGTTTTTCAAGAGAACTTATGTCCAAATTGCGGAGAACATTTCTTTAAGAAAAAAAATAGTTTTTCTAATTTGGGTTTTAGTTTTTATACAAAAAAATGTACAAATTGTGGTTACAAGCTAGACATAGATAAAAAGTAGATATGGCAATTTGGCAATGCAGAAAGTATCAGTACAGCAAAGCCAGCTACTGCTACCTCTCCAGCATAAGTTACACAACCAAGAGATCTACAAGAGCAAATAGCATGGAATTTAGTAAAGCAACATCCAAAATTGGGTGATAAATTGCTAAATATGAATTATGACAATCTACGTTCTGTAACTAAAGATACAAGATTTCCTAAAGATGCTGGATTTCAAAAAATGTAAGCAACCTTTGATAGAGAGGATGGCAGAACTATCACTATACATTATCAATATAACAGGCAAAGACCAAAACCCTGATCAACAATTAAAAGGTAACGATATACCGCAAGATGTAATCAAGCATTTTGGACTCAACCCTAAAAAGGTAAAGAAATTATGATTTTTGGAAATCCTGATACTTTTGCAATTTATGTTGATGAGGTTAAGCACTGGTTACTTGGTAAAGAAATTAATGGTATTGTTGGAATTTATATAAATGGTAAATTCTTTTTAACAAATTATGGTCTAATTTCATTTTATAGTGAGTTTGAAAGTATCATAGAGAAATTGGATGTTATACCATGTAATCAATATATTTTTGGTTTACTAGACATAGAAGTATTGAAATTTATGTTAATGGAGAGATATCCGAACTGGTGTGCTAATTCTGAAGATGAGTGGAAAAAAATTAGATAATTGGAATGAGATTGAAGAAAATTGTAAATTTGATTTAAGGTTAGAAAGTTTTTCTAAAGGTCATGTTGAGAGGTTTTATTTATTTGGAGTCAAATCTTTGGATAATAGTAAGGTTGATATTTTATATCAAAAATGATTTAAAGGATTTCTTTAATCTTTCCTCATTGGATGCTTCTAATATTTTATCTATTGTTATTGATTTTAGTGATTATGTCTTTATAATTGGTGAGCTAATAATATTTTTGGAAAATAATGGGGTTTTTGTGGGTCGGGATTCAAGACCTAAGACCCTTTTACGGCATCACCTCCGCCTTGCACGCTTCTAACTCAAATGGTATCATAGGGGATACAGTAAGAGCAGTAAGCCCAGAGCTTGCTTATCGTATCGGTCAAGAGTTTAAAGCACAAGACCAAGAAGTCACCATTCAGCACTTACTGGCTCATGCCATACTAGGTGCTGCGGTAAGTTATGCCACGGGTAACAACATCACAACTGGTGCTTTATCAGGAGCAAGTAGTGAAGTGGCTGCACCTGCCTTGGCTAATTACCTATATGACACCAAAGACCCAAGCGAACTTAACCAAGAACAAAAAGATACCATCGTCAGCATTCTAGACCTTGCCACAGTAACAACGGCTTATACAGCGACTGATGGCAATGTAGCCGATACGGTGAGTGGGAGCGAGACTGGCAAGGGGGGCGGTGGAGAATAATAATGGTGGTGCCACTAAAGCAGGCAAATTGTTCAAAAAGGTCTCAGATGAGACTTATGAAATAGCAAGAGATAGCATTATACCTAGAAATTCTGCTTTGGCGGGGAAATTACATTCAAAAATACAAGTACCTTTTGACAGTCAGGGATGCCCCGAATTTTCAGCTTATCTGTATGTAAAAAAATGGAAAAAAATATAGATGTTAACATAGGTGTTTTAACTGGTAATAGAGCACATGATGACGCACTAGCTAATGCAGCTGCTGGTTTTGATAAAACGCCTGATGGCTATACCTGGCATCATCATCAGGATTTAGGTAGAATGCAGTTGGTAGAAACAGAAATTCATAAGAAAACAGGACATACTGGCGGACACTCGATATATTCTAAGGCAATGGCAATTTCTGCTGGACTAATCACATCAATTAAAGAGGCTAGTGCTGATGATTATGCCGATTTTGTCTTTGACCTAATTACACCAATTGGTCTAATCTCCACCAAAATGGCAGATGGAACTCTTGATGGTTCTGCAAGAGCAAAAGGATTTAGAGACTACCAATCTTATTTGGATTTTCAAAAAAGATTGGAGGATTTAAAAAGAAATGGTAAATTTAAATAATCAAATTTGAAGAGCTAACAAATGAAAAGTTTTTTTAATTCAACAATGTTTCACAAACCCAATCCTTTTGGTTCATGCAATATGGATAAAATTGAGAGTTTTGAAAGAAAATTTTCAATAAAAATACCAGAAGATTATAAAGAGTATCTTCTTAATTTTAATGGGGCAAAACCTATTAATAAAATATGCCGTTTAAATAATGATGAAACGTCTATTCATCATATGTACGGATTGCACAACATTGAATACTGTTCAATAGATGTAAAAAACAGAGAGCTATTTTTTGCTGATGACAGTTTTGGTAATCTTTTCTTTATTGATTTAACACAAAAAGAAGAATATGGTTTTGTCTATTTTATGGATCATGAGACTGGTAAGACAACTTTCATAAACCAATCTTTTAACAAATTTATCACATCATTAATTGGTGAAGATGTATATATGAAAAACTTAAAACAAGAGTATCCAGATATATATGCAAGAATTCAGGAGTTTAAAGCAAATCCTCAGATATGATGTTGTAAAAATGAAGCACGGTAGGCTGGCTCTCGTACGAAAACCCAACATCCAAGCCTAATCCTTAACCCAACATAGAGCTGGCACACTCATCACAACCGACATCACCACTGATGATATCACCCAAAATAATCATATCAATGGTATTATTGGTGATAAGTTTGATAGGGATAAGGTGCAAAATGAGATTGACTTGCAGAGGGAAGCAACCTTTGCTTTTGGGTAAAATGCACCAAAGATGGTACAAAGTACTCAGACTATCGTGCTTTTAAACTCATTCAAAA
>NZ_LXTW01000037.1:4115-43924 GCF_001679005.1 Moraxella nonliquefaciens
TATTATTTGCATGTTACTCAGAGAAATGAGTGGAATAAAGAAGGAGTTGAGTTATTTAAAAAACAATTTAATCCAAAGCTCAGCTATGAACAGCAGTCACAAGAGTTTCGACAAAACTGGAATGAGTACCCTGATTATAAAAATGCATTTCATAACTTTTCTGCTGATGATGCAAAAATTTTACAAAATCCTGATGGAACTTATCCTCACGCAAAATATGTACATAAGGGCGGTCAATTTGAAGTGATTGTAGATAAAAAAACAGGGAAAATTGTTACCACTCCATCTAATGCAGGCACATTTAATTACTATGCAGACAGTTTAGGTCATATAGATTATGATGTAGATCCTTGGGCGGACTTTGGTAGCGGCAATGGTGACAATACAAGCTATGATATTCGTCATTCTGGTTCTGGAAAATTTTTTGGTGAATTCAAACTATGGGACAATAAAGGAGATTCTATTAAAAAATTTAAAAAGTTGATAAGGTCAGATAGATGAATAAGTTTGAAAAAATATTTCTTTTGATGGCTGTTGATTTTATTATCATATTTAATATGGGTTTAGCCTTTGATCCTTTTAAAAATCATTTTTTATTTAAGGTTTTTCACTATTATTTTGCTATTAGTATTGTGCTTTTATTTTTTTATTATACTATATCAAAATTATTTCCAAGGATAGATAACTACTATTGGGTATTTATTATTATATTTATTACTATTAAAGAGTATTTTGCAATATTACTGTATGGAGCATCAGTTCTTTAGCTATTAGTATGGTAGAATATGTACAACACACCATTAAAGTAATTTTTAATGGTGTGTAACAATAATGCCCTACAAGGCTTAGGCTATGGTACAATAACCCCAACTCATAAAACCAGTACCACCCACACTGCCATCACTGACCAAGCAGGGCTTAGCCATATCAACACAAAGAATTTCAAACAAGAAGAAGTTCAACATGAGCTTAACCCAATCATCACCAATGACTTTAACAAAGAGCAAGCACTTAAAGAGTTAAATGCTCAGGTCACTATTACTCAAGCATTTGATACTGAACGCCGTGCCATTAGAAGTGAATTTGCAAAAAAAGCAGAAGACTACCGCAAAAAAGCCAAAGATTTAGTAGATGATAATCCAAGAAAAGCAGAACTTGAAACCAAAGCCAAGCAAATAGACGACAACCTAAGACTCTTCGATGGCATCACCTCCGCCTTGTACGCTCCTAACTCAAATGGTATCATAGGGGATGTGACAAGAGCAGTAAGCCCACAAGTGGCTTATCAAATTGGGCAGGAGTTTAAACGTAAAGACCAAGAAGGTTCAGCACAGCACCTTTTAGCTCATGCCATACTAGGTGCTGCGGTAAGTTATGCCACGGGTAACAACATCACAACTGGTGCTTTATCAGGAGCAAGTAGTGAAGTGGCTGCACCTGCCTTGGCTAATTACCTATATGACACCAAAGACCCAAGCGAACTTAACCAAGAACAAAAAGATACCATCGTCAGCATTCTAGACCTTGCCACAGTGACAACAGCTTATACAGCGACTGATGGCAATACTACTGATGCTGTGAGTGGGGCTGAGATAGGGAAAGTGGGGGTGGAGTGGAATGGTACTGTGGTCGTAAACGCAGGGATTAACACTACGCCTATCAAGGGAAAAGGTGGTGAGCTTGCCGTTTTTGTAACGTCTAGTGATGCGTTTGAGAATTTTTCAATCCGTAACCCAAAAATTAATTGGGGGGGAATTTGATGCAGGGGTTGCTGTAACAACTTCTGACATAACAGGTTTTGGGGCTGGTTTTGGCTTGGGTGCAAATTACATCCAAGGCGGCAGATCAAACATAGATGATACTTCAAGTACAGCCAGCACTTGCTTGCTCGTTGGATGTTTCAATATTCATAACGACTCTAGTGGCAAATATTCTGGATATGGCGGGGCAATCGGTGGTAATTCCAAAGGAGGTGTTGCTCCCAGGGGCTCATTTACATACTCGGATAACAAAACCAGAACGCTTACAATAAGAGATGTCTTTTAAAAGGAGGTTGCAATGAATGCTAAAAATACTTTTTATGATTATCAGAAGCTTTTGCGAATTAGGAATAAATATTTAGCAGTAAATGTTTTTGCCTTAATTGCCTTTGAATTTCTCCATTCTATTTTTGGTACAAAATTATTTTTTTATATGTCGCTTATGGTATTTTGTGGTTTTTTCTATATTTCAACGATTGTATTTATTAGTAGATATAACACTTGCCTTTATTACAAAGGAGCTTTTTTGGTTTGGGGAAAAACAGGATGCTATAAACCCTTTGACTATTTTTTGCAATAAATGCAGCAATTGTAATTACCCTAAATGTTGTAATACAAAGCAAACTTAGCCCACAAGTTGACCGGTACAGTCCCAGGTGCTTGTTATGGCCGTGGTGGTGAGGATGGTATGGGCGGCACAATCCAAGATTTTAAAAACTCATACTGAACACGGTTCAACAGGTATAAACCATAGCCTGTAGACACTATCTCTCCCTCTGCCAAGTCAAACTATTAACTGAGTTTCATTTGGCTTTGGCAGGGAGTTTGGTGCTTAATCACACCAAAACAGATTTGTACCAATTTACGCATACAAGCATATAGTACGGCAGGATGCGTATCACACACCATTAATTTAAGCCGTTTCGGGATTGTGTTGCACGCACCTGCCCACTTCAAACTCTCATCACCCTTTATGGATATCCGCATTCTGGTTAATGCAATAGCCAATGACAGACATTAATCATATGTGTCAGCATAAAGTACATGTCACACCCAAGTGCTAACAAAGCAAGGCTCGTAGTTTGTGCTAAGACATAAACCCACCCGCCCAACCCCAACCCTGCCACCATCTTTTTTGATGGTGGTTTTTATTCTTGATCAAGCGGTTTAGAGATGCATATCTCTTAGCTTGGGATCTTCATTGATATACGCCTGCACTCTAAAGCAGACATCCCGATAGCCGCGCCAGTAGTAATCCGCATCTTGTTTATCAAACATATGTCGATCCCAGATGTCATCCATCCACGGAGTAAAGGTTGCTCGTGCAGTCAGCTTGAGTGGATGTTCCATGCCTTGTTTTAGCTGTTCACAGACGGCTGCATCAAATAAGTAGCTCATGGCTTGGTGTTTATACTCACCATGTTTACAAATATCTTTGAGTGCCAATACAAACAAAGCTTGTATTCTAGCACCTGTAGCACCAACCACATTGCTAAGATGGATATTAGTAGTGTACACCTGGGCATGCTTGTGACTAAACTGCTTGATGATCAATACATCACCAGCAGCACTGTCGTTTCGAATAAAAAATACCTTTTGAACTGCATCAAACCCTGCTTCTGGCTCAAAACAAAACTCCACAATAGATTGGACGGTATCAAAACGGCTCATGTCTTGGTTTTTGATTGGATAAGGCTGTTTTTCATCAAACATTAGCCATTCGGCATCGCATCCTAGATAGTCCGCCAGTTGTTTAAGCTGCATAAAAGTTGGTTCAAGATCACCATCAAACCAACGAATCACTTCATCAGCTCTTTCATAACCCAAATCATAAGCGATACGCGCAGGTGATAGCTGTCGCACCATTGGCACCTTGCTCAATTCAAATAAGGCTGTGTTTAATCGTTCTTGAACCGCACCTAATCGCTTGGTTTTATGATGGCGAGCAACAATCTCATCTAGCTTTTGCATGATGTCTGCATAGCTGTCATTGGGTGTGGAGAATGAGTTGACCAAGCGATAGTTCATTTCAAGATTTAAAGAACGACCATGAAACTGTGCTTGCTCCTGCAGTTTTTGTTTAAGGTCAGGCGGGATGCGCAAATTAACTTGTATATCTCCAGCCATAATGAGTAACTCCGTGGGTAATGCGATTTGGTTGTTATTCGGTATTATATAGAAAAATCATGGGTTTTTTAATTGGCAAGGGATACATTGTAAACTTTTTTGGTCATTTATCTAGTATAATGTGGTATATTTAACATTTATAATAGTATATAATGGTACATAAATTATTTGACTATAAATTTATTTGTGATTTTTATAATGCTAAACTTAATTTTTATTTTATAAGGATGGTGTGAAATGCCTGCTCAACACAGAAATTATATTTCTCAAACCAATGTGAAACTACCCAACGATCTCAAAGAATGGGCTAGACAGCAAGCGTCACAGGATTTTCAGTCGCTCTCAGACCTTATCTACAAACTTATCAATGAAGGAAAAAAACGTCGCGAGACCACAAAAACAGTTTGTGACACCCAACTGGGTGCATCAATACAACACTTATCTTTATAAACCAAGACACGCTTTTTGCGTGTCTTTTTTACTGATTTTACCAACCAAAACGATATTAAGGAGTGGATAATGCACTGACCTTAGCTAACACAGATGTCAATATTAATACGATTGCAATGAAAAAGCACTATCAAATGGCGTTGATAGTGCTTCAATAAAGATGTCGTTAAGCAAGGTGACATCTTATTATCCCTGCTGGTACTTGATTTGTCAAGTGCTATAGGGTCTTGCAATCCTCAAAAAAAGAATTTTAATTATAAAATATATTGAGGATTTCTCATGAACATAGATAATAAAACCATCCGTGCTGCACTAAAGCAAATCGATCAGGGCTTAACAACCGAGCCGTTGTTCGTCATCTAAGCATCTCACCAACCACAGTCGCCAAAATACGCAAGCTCAATCAAAACTGTATGCTTGGTATTGATGAAATACTGGCAACAAATGATGTTGAAATGCGAAGGCTTTTGGGCTTGGTCAAGGTATATAACCCACATAAAATCAAATCCATCAAAACACATCCTGATTGGGCATACATTGATAAAGAGATGTCGTGCCCTGACATGATACTTGGGTTATTATGGCAAGAATTTAAAACGCTTCATCCTGACGGAATCGGCTATTCTCAGTTTTGTGAATAATATCGTAAATACAAGAAAACCTCCCGTCCGAGCAAGCGACAGATCTATAAGGCTGGCGAAATGGTGCAAGTGGACTTCTGTGGTCGCAAAGTGCCTATTTATAATGAGCGCACAGGCACAGTGATTGTTGAAGCTGAGATTTTTGTTGCCATACTGCCTGCATCTGGGTGTATCTATTGTACCGCCGTCCCATCTCAAAAGGCGGAAGACTGGCAACTGTGTCATATTCGAATGTTTGATTTTTTGGTGGTGTGCCACTCAAGCTGGTCACAGACAACTTAAAATCTGCGGTGATTAGCCATAATTCAACAGGTATTCAAATCAATCCCTCATATAGCGAACTTGCAGATCACTATGACATCATTATTGCACCCTCACGACCTCGCAAGCCAAAAGACAAATCTATGGCAGAACTGGCGGTGCGCATTGTTCAGATGGGTATTTTGGCTAAATTAAGAAATCATCGGCTTTTTAGTTTGGATGAACTAAACCATACGCTCTCACAAGAGCTTTGCAAATTAAATACCAAAACAACAAAACGCTACCCAGAGAGTCGATATGTTTGTTTTAGCAAGACTGATGAGCAGTTTTTAAATCCGTTGCCTGCCAAGGCGTATGAAATATGCCAATGGTTCTATAATCTTAAAGTTACTGAGTTTTATATGATTACTTTGGAACATGCCAGCTATTCTGTCCCATATCAGTTTATAGGTCAGCGTGTAGATGTCAAACTAACAGATAACAAAGTATTGGTGTATCCACACCGCGAACTCATCGCTGAACATCAACACATTACCACAGGTAGCAGTATTTTGCATGAGCATATGCCAAGAAATCATCAGCTGCAAGATGAAATGCAGCCAGATAAATTACTGGCCTGGGCACAAAATATTGGCAAACAAACCGCTCATATGGTTCAAAAGATTATGCAAAACAAATCCGGCTATGCCAATAATCTTAAAAAGCTCAATCAGTTAAAGCGATATTTGCTTGAGCATAAAGTGCCGAATATGCAGATAGAGCAAGGCTTTGACTATGTGCAAAGACTCAATATCTGTGCAGTTGACCGCATCATTTCGGTATTTAAAAATAAAGTTTACCAAAAGACAGAATATCTGATCATGCCAAGCATGGAAGATTTGGATGTTGCATTCACCTCAAACCAACTGCATGAAAACATTCGTGGCTCAAATTATTACGCCAATGAAATCAACCAAATTGCAAGCTAGGAGATTAAACATGACAATTAATACCATTATCCTAAAACTCAAACAACTAAAACTTAGCCATGCCGCCAACTATTATGAGGCGCATTATCTGGCACCAAGCAATCCACAGATAAGCACGACAAAGCTGATTGAAGGTATGCTTGAACATGAAATCAATGGTCGGCACAATAATTACATCAATAAATTGATTAAAAATGCCAAGTTTCGCTATAGCAAAGCCAGAGTTGAAGACATAGACTATAATAGCAAGCGTCTCAGTCCAGACAGTATCTCGCCATTGTTAGAATGCGAATGGATAGATAGGCATCGAAGCGCCATTATTATGGGCGCGACAGGAACTGGTAAGACTTGACTGGCTTGTGCGCTCGGCAATTATGCTTGTCGCAACTTAAGAAAAGTGATGTTTGTTCAAGCTGCTGATTTATACGAAGATATTATCTTATCAATAGCCGATGGCAGTATCGCCAAGGTTAAGCAAAAATACTGCAAGGTAGATTTGTTAATCATTGATGACTTTGGCATTGGTGAATTACTACCGCAGATATGTCCTGTGTTGCTTGATATTATTGATAAGCAATCTAGCGTTGGCGGTTTGCTGATTACTAGCCAATACCCTGTCGCAGCTTGGCATGGATTATTTCCTGAAGCAATCATAGCTGATGCTGTGCTTGATCGTATCATTCACCGAGCATACCCGCTTGCACTGGCAGGCGAATCTATGCGGAAGAAATTAGCGCACACAATAAATTAACACCACAATAATCATAGAGACTCAACTAAAATGACCAGCATTCACCGGAATCGTTGGTCATTTTAAATCGAAATTGGTGTCCATTTTAGACTGGAATAAGTGGTCAGGAGGGTATGGATTTTGACAGATGAAATTTGGTATCTTTGTTCAAGAGTAAGATGTGTATATTTTTGCAAACGTTTCTGATATGTGAAAGTTGAGGTAACAAGTACAACACTGCACATCTTACTCTTTTCTCTATATATTTAAACGTTGCGCTTCTTGGTTGAATTTAATAGGTATTTATTATAAAATTATAAAAAAGCAACCAAATCCCCAAAATCATCAAACACCCCATCAGGATGGCTTTGTATGATAGGTTCGCCATAATTGTAGCCATAAGTTAGGGCAAGGGTTGTTATGCCTGCATTTTTTCCTGCTAAGATGTCGTTTTTGGAATCACCGACCATGACCGCATGTGATGTATTTACGCCAAGCGTATGGCAAATGTGCAAAAGTGGGTCAGGATTGGGCTTTTTGGTGGGTAGGGTATCACCTCCAACAACACAGGCAAATACATCTGTCCAGCCCATATTTGTCAAAATATCGGGTAAAAACCGACTGGGTTTATTGGTACAAAGAGCTAATGTAAAACCGTGTGCCAGTAGGCGTTTTAGCCCATCTGTTACCCCATCATACTCTACCGTTTTGCTTTGACATGTGGCATATTCTGTCAAAAATAGCTCGTGGGCGTGGTGTAATCCATCAAGGGGTAAATTTGCCCATATCAACGCACGTTCTACCAGTGTGACAGAACCATTACCGACCCAATTTCGCACTCGCTTCATGCCAGCAGGAGATTTACCAAAATGAGCAAGCATCTTATCCACCCCATCGGTCAAATCGGGGACACTGTCAATAAGTGTGCCATCTAAATCAAAAATGATGAGTGATTTTTTCATCAATATTCCTTTAATTTGTTTTTGGGCAATAAATAAAAAATTGGTCAAATTAACCTAGATTCAACCATTTTTGGTGATATGTGCTAAATTTTTTCAAATTTTAGATGGTTTTTCAAATATTTTATCAAAAATTTTAAAAAATAGCGATATTTTAGGATTTTGGGCATTTTATCCTCCGTTGCCGTAAACCTGCGACTTTGGGCGGTGGATATAAGGCAATTGTTAAATGCGATAAGTTTTGCTATACTCATCTCACTATATTCAATGTCTTACAGTCCACAGTTAAGTTAAGACTAAATTGCGAGTACGCAGTAACTTAACTGGTAAGACGTTTTTAAACACACACTTAAGCTAATTTGTGTCTATGACAATCCTAACAGTAGGATTAGCTTAAAATAAGAACCTAAGATGTACGGTGTGTCGTACGGGCGGTTGCCACTATCTTAGGCTTGCGGTGGGGCTTCACCGTCTTGTAGAAGAAATCCCCGAACGATAGGGCGGGGAGGAAGTCAAAAAATGGAAAAGGTGAATGTTGGGGAGAGTGATGGTCAAATAATGTAACGCCTACATGGATTGTAAGAAAGGTAACAAAATATTGCAAAAGTCGTCCAATATAAGGATAATGGGGGTCAATTTTGCAAAACTTTACACTTAACACCATAAAGACACACAATTTTTTAGAAATATTTTGTTACTATATACACATCGGCATTGATGGTTATTTTTATCAATGACGACATAATAACAAACTCGGTGCTTGCACCATAATTGGAGAAAAATCATGAAAATGCTAAACAAAGCTCTATTAGCTCTTAGTGCATCATCACTATTGATGATGAGTGCCAGTGCTGCTGTAAGCTACGGTGCAAACAGTGTTGGTCAGCCTTATGTGGGTGTAAAAGTGGGTCAATTTGACCTTGATAAGCTTCAAAGTCATAAAGGCAAGTTGACCGCTTACGGCGTGTATGGTGGTTATAACTTTGACCAAAATACTGGTGTTGAACTAGAATATGTGGGTGCTGACAGCGAAAAATACAAGCACAGTAGAACTCTTGCTGAGTATGAAGTAAAAGCTAAAACTTATGGTGCATATGGCACTTATCGTTATCACTTTGATAACATGCCAGTCTATGCCAAAGGTAAATTGGGTCTGTCTAAAACAGAAGTTGAAAATTATACAACCAACAGTCGTGCATACTCTAAAAAAGACGACAAAACATCAATCGCAGGTGGCGTGGGTGTAGGCTTTCAACCAACCGTTAACTTTGGTATTGAGGCAGGTTATAACTACCTAAATGCTGATGCAAATATGTGGGGTTTGGGTGCTCATTTGGCATTCTAATCTTAACTGCCATAGTCTAAGTAAGTATGACACAAACAACCGTAAAGCAATTTACGGTTGTTTTTTTATATTCGTTAGGTGAGTAATATCAAAACTTATGCTGATTTTATTGTGGCTGTTGCTACAACATTACCATGCTCTCTCATCTCTAAGATAAGCCCATTATCATCATCGCTAAGTACATGCCAATTACCCATACCTTTGGGTGAACCATGAGCACTGACGCTGATGCTTTTATTTTTTAGGCGAATCATGGGTGGGGTGTGTTTGTACATTGTGCCTTGCCCATCTTTTTGAATGATTTGCCCTGCGATAACCGATGCTTGGGAGCGATGCGGAGCGACATAGCGACAAGGCACGCCATCAATGCTGATACAGTCACCCAGAGCGTAAATGTTAGGTTCGCTTGTTTGGAGGGTTTGGGGATTGACGGCGATGCCTGTGTGTTTGTTAAAAGTCAGATTGGCACGCAGAGGCAAGCGTTCGTGAACATAAAGCCCTGTGGCAACGATGATTTCATCAACCAACAAGGGGCTGGTTGCTTGGCTATCATGGTTAAATAGGTCAATCTGATAACCATGTGCGTTGGCGGTTACGCCTTTGACCATGCTGTTACCCAGCCAATTTACCCCAAGAGCTTTAATTGCGGTTAAAATACGCTCACCTGCCATGGCAGGCAGTAGCGAGGATAGGGGTCTGGGGTGTACGTCAATGAGGTCAACCTTGTGACCTGCCTTTATCAAATCTTCACTAAGTTCAGTGCCAATCATGCCCGCTCCAATGATGGCGATATGTTTGGGGGCATCCAGACGTAACTTTAATTCATGAAAGCGTTCTAAGTGATTGATGTGCCATGCCATCTCTTTGGTGATGGTGGGCGGATAGGCAGGAGTGGCACCGATGGCTAGGATGAGTTTGTCATAGTATACCGTGCCACGAGTGGTGTGTAGGCTTTGGGTTTGAGTATCTATGTTGGTAACGTAGGTATTGGCAAGCAGGTGTATGTTATTATCAAGGGCGGATTGATTGCCTGTGGCACGCACCAGTTCAGCTCGCCCTTTGCCTTGGGATAGGGCGACGGACAGCATGGGTTTATGATAGCGATCAGCGTTATCGGCACTGATGAGCGTGATGCGTAAATCTTTGTCCAAAGCACGCAAAGCTTCTACCATCGCCCAACCTGCAAGACCTGCACCAATAATGACCACGCCACGCTCGGTGCGATCAAAAACAACCGCAGGAGCGATGTGGCTTGTCTCTTCATAGGGTTCAAAGTCGCTTTTACGTACACCACACAGAGGGCATTGCCAATCATCTGGAATGTCCTCAAAGCGAGTACCAGCAGGCAAGCCGTCCTCAGGGTCGCCCAATTCTTCATCGTAGATATAGCCACAAGCAAGGCAGATGAATTTACGCCATGCACCACGGCCATCAGTGGGGGAAGTTGTCATGATTACCTTTTTATAAAAATTTAAATGAAATACTCAATTGGTTTGACCCGGGGTTCGTCCATCAGCTGGTGTGACAGATATCGCAGATGTTTGATGGCAGGGGTAACAATTGCCACGAACTGAGCTTCACGCAGGCGACGTTGGGGGTGAGCATTCATCAGGTAGCCTTTTGCCCCTTGGTGGAGCATGGCAGATTGAGTGGCTTTTAGGGTCAGCATTGCCCCCTGTTCACGTACATTTAGCACATCTAGGAAGAATTCTTTGTCGCTCTCAAATGGGTTTTTGCTTAGGTTTAGTACTTTGGCAACCAGATTGTCAAGCTCCAAACTTAGGCTGCCTGCTTGATCTTCTAAAAAGGCATTAGAGACCGCCGTACCCTCTTTGATATCATCAATTGCCCCCATGATAATCCCTGCTCCAATACCCAGTTGCATCAGCACAAATGCCGAGCGAATACGGGTGATGAATTCTTTGCAGGGTAGGGCGATGATATCATCGCTACCGATGGGATAATCGGTCAATTCAATGCGTAGCGTGCTAGATCCTTCCATGCCACTAAATTTAGGGCAGGGGTGCAACTGCCATGTATCAGCTCTGTTTTTATCAAAGTGTAACAAGAAAAATACTTCATCATCCGTGCCGTTTATCTGTGCCACAGCACCACAGTATTGACCATCTTTGATGTGGCTAATCCACGGTAAAATGCCACTGATTTTGTAGCCATCTGCATCCTTTTTGGCGATAAATTTCATGCTCTCAATATTTGCCCATGCTTTCATCGGGTTGGACAGTGCCGTACCGCCAAAGCTGTTGGCAAGGGTGTGATTGTTTAAAAACTCACTTTTTAATAGACTGTTGTCCGACTGGTCAATGTAGAGTCCCATCACTTGATGACACCACGTCAAAAAGGCGGTTGTGCCACATACTCGCCCCACGTTGGCATTGGCAAGTATCGCCAAATCAAAGCGGTTGCCGTAAGCATTTAGGTGTGGGGCGAACAGTCCCGCCTTGCCCAGCTTGGCCATTTGGCTAAGGGGGTAATAACCTTTGTCAATGTCAATGACTTTGGGGGCAAGATGTGTGCTTGCAAGCGTGGCAATGTTATTTAAAAAAGCAGTCTGGTCGTTAAAATGAAACATGAAAAAGCTCTTATGTCGTTTTGGAATAAGTGGTATTTAAATGGTATTATAAAGTCAAAGGGTTGATTTATCTTTTTCCGATTTGGCATAAATATTGTATGTTTGGGAACATGGCGATAGAATCATGCACCCCATTCTCACTTACCATGCATCATATGGATGACATTGCCCACTTTGTCCAAACATTCTTGATATTCGCTGTCCATGTCTGATTGTATGGTAATGCCGCCGCCTGCCCATAATTCTGTATTTTGCCATTTTTGTAGTGTGCGAATAAGTACATTCCAATTGCCCGTACCGTCAAAATTCATATAACCCATGACACCACAATATGCCCCACGAGCAGAGATTTCTAATTCATGGATGATTTGACACGCTCGTTTTTTGGGTGTGCCTGTGATTGAACCTGCAGGTAAACTGCCAAATAAGACCGCCAAAGAATGCACATCTTTTAATTGGGCATTAATGGTGCTGACCATGTGATGTACGTTTTGAAAACTCTCAATTACAAAGCGTTTGGGTGTTTTTACCGTGCCGATATGGGCGTATTTACCTAAATCATTTCTGAGTAAGTCCACAATCATTAAATTTTCACTGATGTCTTTTTCGCTGTTTGCCAATTCACTTTTTAGCTCATTGTCCGTGCTAGCATCATCATGGCGTGGACGTGTGCCTTTTATGGGCTTGGTGATGATGTCAATGCCATCATCTGTTTTGTTAAACTCAAAAAACAATTCAGGAGATACCGATAAAATCTCAAATTCTCCTAATTTTAAAAACCCTGCAAATGGCGCGTTGATTGTGTCCTGTAAATGGGGTAAATGATTGACCAAATTTTCCAAATCTGCTTGCCATTTTTGGGTTAGGTTAATTTGATAAGTATCGCCTGCCTTGATGTATTTTTGGATTTTATTAAAGGCATGATTATAATCCAATCTTTGCCATGATGAGATGAATTGGGTGAGTTCTCTTTTTGGCAAGGCTTGATTTAATAGTTCGGTTAATGAGCTTTTTATTTTGTCAAAGATTTGTTTGTCAGTATTGATGCCAATCAATGTAAATCCATGGTCGCACGGCTTGATATGAATGTCATAATGCCCAAAATAGGCACAAGGCTGACCAGCTTTGATGGTGATGCTTGCATCTAATTCATGAGCGGGTAGGTCATAACCGATAAAGCCCATCAAGCCGTGCATGTACTCGCCTTTATGTGTGGCAGTTTGGGCTTGGGCTTGGCAGTAGGCGATAAGCTCATCTTGCCAATCGGTATAGGTGGAGACATAACGCTTAGGTGGTGCGTGGCGTGTGTGTTTGTCTATCAAGAGCGTGTCTGTAAATGTTGCCGTCCATGACACAGTAGGGCAAATGCCGATGATGGGGCGATGAGCGTTGTGTAAAAAACACGCCTGCCAGTTAGGATGATGCGTGATGATGAGTGCGACAAGTTGGCTTGGGGTGTGCGTGGTGTCAATGGGGTGTGTGAGCATGATGATAAACTGATAAAAGGCAAATTGTCATATAAAATAAGAAGAAAAATAGAATTGGCGTTATTATAACTTTAATAAGGGCGATGTGGGGCGATAATACACCAAATGCGGTTATAAGACAACTTATGATAAAAAAGATAGACCAAACGCCAAATTCAAGGAGACATTAGCATCTTTGTATTTGGCGATTTGGTAGTGCCACCATCACAGTTTGGTCATAAAAAGCAAAGCGAGCTAAGCTGAATCTGATACGCCATTTGAGGGGCAATAATGTCTTGATTTCTAAAACATTAACCCTCAAATTTGCTTATCACCAACGCTGCATTTGTTCCACCAAAACCAAAGCTGTTACTCATGATGGTGTTAAGTTTGGTCTGACGTGTGGTTTGGACAATGTCAAAGGGTTTGGCTTTTTCGTCCATGTTGGTGATGTTGATGCTAGGAGCGATAAAGTTGTTATTCATCATGAGTACACAATAAATCAGCTCTTGTGCCCCCACTGCCCCCAAACTATGCCCTGTTAGGGATTTGGTTGAACTGATGGGTGGGGTTTTGTTTGCACCGCCAAACACCTCGGCGATGGCATGTAGCTCTGTGATGTCACCAAGCGGTGTACTGGTGCCGTGTGAATTCACATAATCTACCGTATCAATCCCTGCCTGAGATAAGGCAATTTGCATACAGCGAGTTGCTCCCTCACCGCTTGGGGCGACCATTTCTGCCCCATCTGAGGTTGCACCATAACCGATGATTTCAGCTAAGATTGTCGCTCCACGAGATTGTGCATGTTCTAGGCTCTCCACGACCACGATGGCACCACCACCTGCGATGACAAAGCCATCTCGTGTGGCATCATAGGGGCGACTTGCGGTTTTTGGTGTGTCGTTATGGTTGGTACTCATTGCTCCCATTGCATCAAACATGCACGACTGTGTCCAATGCTCGCTCTCTGCCCCTCCTGCGATGACCACGTCCGCCTTACCGAGCTGAATAAGTTCCATGGCATGACCGATACAGTGGCTAGATGTGGCACAAGCTGATGATAGCGAATAGCTAATACCCTTGATGCGTAGTCCTGTGGTAAGCGTGGCAGATACGGTGCTGCTCATGATTTTAGGTACTGCCATTGCTCCCACACCACGCAGTCCCTTGGCTTTCATGTTGTCTACTGAATTAACCACATCCGCCGTACTTGCTCCGCCTGAGCCTGCCACAACCGCAACACGTACGTCATCTGCTATGTCATCAAGGCTTAGCCCTGCATTGTCAATGGCAGATAAGGCGGACACATAGGCGTATAGGCTTGCATCTGACATAAAGCGTTTTAGCTTGCGGTCAATGGCAGATGTATTAAGTGTTTTTTGGTCAATAGAACCTGATACGCAGGATTTAAAGCCATTATCAGCATAGCTTTGGTTGAAGATGATGCCTGATTTGCCGTTTTTTAGATTGTCGGTAACGGTATCTAAATCGTTGCCAATGTTTGAGACAATGCCCATGCCTGTGATGACGACTCTTTTCATATATTTTTCCAAAAAGTTTACAGATGTAGTGATGATATTGTAACAAATTATGACCTAAAAAAGCAAAATTTTCAATCAAATTTATCATAGAATCTAAAAAATATAAAAACGGCGACCATGGTCACCGTTTTGTTATTAATGCGTATAGATTAAAAGGGCACATCATCATCTGCCACACCACTGATTGATGGCGGAGTTACTGCTTTTTGGGTGGTTTTATTGCTTATGTATGGATTGGTCTCATTTTGGCTGCTCTGATTGCTATTTTGATTCATGCTTTGGGCATGTTGGGGGTCTTGGTCAAAGCCTTGGTTGGGATTGTTATTTTGGTAGTTATTTTGATGATGTGGGGCATTTTTTCCAAAGCCATTTTGGGGTTGATTGTTAAAGCCATTTTGATAACCACCCTGATATTGTGCGTTGCCAACAAAGCCATTATTACCTTGATAACCGCTGTTTTGTTGGTGATTGTAGTCACCAACAAAATTGCGATTATTGTGGTTTTGCTTGCCCTGCCAATTACCACCATGCCCACCGCCATGGTTGTCACGTCTTTCAAGCATTTGCATTTGATTGGCTCGCACTTCGGTGCTATAACGCTCTATGCCTTGTGCATCGGTATATTTCCTAGTGTGTAGGCTACCTTCTATATATACAAGCATCCCTTTACGTAGATATTGGGCAGCAATCTCGCCCAAGCGATTAAATAGACTGATGCGGTGCCATTCGGTCTGTTCTTTTTGTTCGCCTGTGTTTTTGTCTATCCAACGTTCAGACGTTGCTACGTTAATGCTGGTCAAGCTGCCACCATTTTGAAATTGACGCACCTCTGGGTCTTGACCCAAATGACCGATGATAGTTACTTTGTTAATACTTGCCATGATAGTTACTCAATTTTTGATGTTTAAACTTTTGATGTTTAAAAATGATTGTTCGTTCAAATAAATTCGTCTTAAATAAACTGTTAAATTCACATATCTAGGGTTATTGTTTTGTACCAAATGGGCTTGTTTCTAATTGGTATGCCATCGCTGATATTCATGCGTTGGATTGCGATTGTTTGGTATCATCTGTGATGAAGACGATGAATTAAAATAAGTCAGAATAAGATATCCTGACTTATTGTATGATGCAGTCAAGGTGATAATCTCTTATCTTATTTTATCATCTTTATTTTACCGCATAGTCTTCTAATTTCCTACCTTGGGACAAAGCCTCTTCTAACCAACCTGGCTTACGACCACGACCTGCCCATACATTTTTTGGGTTTTGTGGGTCACGGTAAGCAATGGACGCCTCCTTATGAGCTTTTTTGCCAACTTTTAGAATCTCTTCAATGGTAGTGCCATTTTCTTTGGCAATTTGTTTAAATTGTAAGTAAGCATCTTTTAGACCTTGGGCTTGCTTTTGTTTGATTTTGGCTTGGGCATCTTTGGTAAGTGCTTCTAGCTGTTCTACGCTTAGGGTGTCAATGTTTACATTATTTACATTAGGCATGATATTTCCTCATTTGAAAGAACCGTGCTAACAATCAAGCTTAATCTATTGATGTTAATATATTAACATAATTATATTACACATGATTATTAGTGGCGACAGTTGGGACATCTTAGGTTTATTAAAAATAAATTTAAAATACCCCTATTTAAAAAGATAAAAACACTGATTTTTATCGCATGATTATATTAACATATTTTATTTTAAAACTTCAAATTATTTATTCATTTTTTTTGGAATTTTTTAAAAATTTTTTATCAGTTTTGATGAATTGGGCGTTATCCATGTTATCTATCACTGCTTTATCTGGACTGTGATATTTATTAAGTAAAGATGTGGAGTGATAAGGTACTAAGGCAGATGGTACAACAGATTTGGCGGCATCAATGTGTTTTATGGAATCATCAAAAAATATGTGTGGGGCAAATGTTTTTAAGACCCTTGTTTTTTCAATACCACCCAAAAAAAATGCCAAATCCACATCAACCCCCCATTCTCTTAGGGTCTTAATGGCACGCATGTCAGCAGGTGCATTACGAGCGGTTACAAGGGCGATGCGTATGGGATTGTGAGTGCTATCTAGGGCATCGTGGGGTAATTTCTTTTGTAGGGCAGAGAGTTTGATTAGAAAGTCAGCATAAGGGCCTTTGTCAATGGGCAGATCTACCATGCTCTCTTCACGATGATGAAAGGCTTGCAATCCTTCTTGTTTGAATACCAATTCGCCTGAATCATCAAATAGTACCGCATCTCCATCAAAGGCAATGCGAAGCTGTTCGGTGTCTGGTGCTGATATTTCCACAGGCGTGGCATCTAGCACCGCACAGGCACATAGGCGAGCATCGGTAACGGCTTGGGCATCATCTATGTTTGTCGTCAAAAACAAATCCACATCAAAATCATCAATATAATCCGCCACACTTGCCCCTGAGATAAAAGCTGAGCGAGTAATGCCCAATCCATGCGTGCGTATGGCATTTAGTACTTGTATGCCCAGACTTGGGGTGGATTTTGAGACGATGACGACTTCAACAAAGGGAGATTCGTCGTGATATTCTTTGGGGGGTTGGTATTTGTTTAGGTTTAATAAGGCCTTTATCAGTGGATAACCTGCCCCTTTTTGTAGTGGCTCTTTTTCAACCGATTGCATGTAGTTGCCAAATTTGATGAATGCTGTGGTTTTATCTTCTGCCAAAAAACGTTTTAACATCTCATCATGTTCTTTTAGGTCAAATAATGCCGTCGCTGAGATTGCCACGATGAGAGTATTTGAAAAATTAACCGCCATGAGAGATCCTGTTTTAAAGAGAGATGGGTTTAAAGAGAGATAGGCTTGATTTTAAAAAAGGTCATCCATCGTGGGATTGCCTAAATGTTGGGTGGACTCTTACAGACGCAATGTTTGTGTCAAAGAACTTTGATTGCAAAATAAAATAACTGCAAACAGCACATCAGTGATAAACCCCAAACCACAGAGCGAAATGTTGCCAAATTCATGGCATACGCCACGCCATAAATGATGCGTAACACAACATACAACCACGCCATGCCGTTGATGACATTTTGAGGGACAAAGCAGTACATGGCGATAAGCACCGCTCCAATAAAGATGGGCAGACTCTCAAAGCTGTTGGCTTGTACAGCGTTAAGACGAGATGATAACCCTTTGGTCTGTGCCAAAAATGCTCGTGGGTTTTGATTGTCTTTTTTAAGGTCAAATCCGCCAGTCATCTTTGCCAAAAACGCAAAGATAAATGGCAACACACAGGCACTCATGAGTGCCATAATCGCATGATGGGTATCTTTGGGAATGTATAAAATCCAGTTCATGATTGTGCTGTCGTTACTATCTTAAAGTCATGCGTGACATTTACCCCGCCGTCGGTAAGCATTTTTGATGCTGAACAGTACTTGTCTACTGATAATTCAATGGCTTTGGCAACTTGTGATTCTTTGATGTCTTCGCCGATGATGATAAAATGCAGATGAACGTTGGTAAATACCGCAGGCACACTGTCAGCACGCACCGCAGACACCTCACAGCGAACATCACTGATATTTTGGCGAGATTTTTTTAGAATGCTTACCACATCATAACTGGCACAACCACCCAGTCCCATCAAGATAAGCTCCATGGGTCTTGCCCCAAGCTGTTGGGCTGAGTCAATAACCACTTTATGCCCTGAGCCACTTACAGCCTCAAAATTAATTACTTCATTATTTAGCCATGTAATATTGGCATTCATATTGCTCATGGGATTACCTTTTTTGACAAAAATTTTGGGTGAATATGGTGATTTGTGTCCTTACACAATATATCTGTAATGTCTTTGGTATTGTATCACAAAATAACATGGGGGTAAATTTTGACAATCAACGGTTGGTTTAATTTTTGTGTATTGGGCAAGATGACAATGATGAATCGGTCAATACCTCCACAAATATGCTCAAAATCAGTACTTATTGCTACCGTTTATCATTTGCAACATTTTTAAGCAAAATAAAGTTACACTTTTTGGCAAAAATTTGGTTTAATAGATAACAATAATGTGCCAAAATTTTGGCGTTCTTTTACTGATTAAATTAAGGTTGGTCATGATTGATTCAGACGGCTTTCGGGCCAATGTCGGTATCATCTTGGCAAATACAGAAGGGCAAGTGCTTTGGACAAAACGTGTCGGACAAGACAGCTGGCAATTTCCACAAGGTGGGATTGACAAGGGCGAAACACCGCTTGATGCGATGTACCGTGAATTGTATGAAGAAGTGGGCTTGTGTCCGCATCACGTGGAGATGCTTGGGGTAACGCATGATTGGCTTCGTTATCGCCTGCCTAGGCGTTATGTGCGATTGGGACAAGAGCCGCTCTGTATTGGGCAAAAACAAAAATGGTTTTTGCTTCGCTTGGATGAAAAAAACACCGATTTTATTCGCTTTGATACCGCAACCCCTGAATTTGATGAATGGATTTGGGTGAGTTACTGGTATCCTCTAAGACAAATTGTGCCGTTTAAGCGTGGCGTGTATCAAAAGGCACTGTTAGAGCTTGCTGAGCGGCTGCCCTTAAAAAAGGGGTTGAGGCTTTGATGGGGTATCTTTGATGGGGTATATAGGAGGTGTCAAACGCATGTAAAAAGTAGGGCATCATGTAAAAAGTAGAACATGTTAAAGCAGACTGCCCTCACAGGCTTCATAAAAATTGATAAAAACAAGTCATGATTTTATGGCTTGTTTTTGTCTTAGCGATACATTAAAAACGAAAAACCTGCACAAGGCAGGATTTTCGTGTGTATCATGTGTTGGGATTATAGGTGTTTATTTAGCAGTTCAACAAACTCTGATTTGGGGCGACTGCCAACCACAGTATCCACTTTTTGACCATCTTTGAACACAAATAAAGTGGGAATGCTACGAATGCCAAAGCGTGCCGATGTCTCTGGGTTGTCGTCTACATTAACTTTGACGATTTGGAATTTATCGCTGTATTCTGCATCCAACTCTTCTAGGATGGGGGTAATGGCTTTACAAGGACCGCACCAAGCCGCCCAAAAATCTACCAAGACAGGCTTGTCAGCTTGTAGTACGTCTTTGTCAAAACTGGCATCGGTGGTGTTAATAATGCTCATGGATATTACCTTTTAAAAATGAGTGAATGCTCATATAATGGGAATGTTTTTATGGCTTTCAAGGGTGTTATGATAAGTTCTATCAATCTGTGAATTATGACAAATCAAATCATCAGTTATTCATCACAATCTTCAAAACTTTGTGTTATAATAAAAAATTTGTCAACAACCATCAATCATCAGTTCTTCATTAGCTAATCCAAATCTTAATTTAAATCATTAAAAACCACAAAAGACCATGACCTACCGCCACGACCGCCTATCTGACGATAAAATCGCCCTAATGAACACCCAAGAGTGTTGGCATGATGATGAATTTTTTAATGATTTTATCCGCTCCATCACCGTCTATGAAGATGATGACATTTGGGTGGGGGATAAGCCAGCAGGGCTACTTAGCGTGGATGGACGTACCTTAAAGGTTAGCCTACAATCACGACTGCTAAGGGTGTATCCAAACATCAAGCTCATTCATAGGCTTGATATGGACACATCGGGACTCATTATTTTTGCCAAGAACGAACACAGCCAAAGCCACATCGCCAAGCAGTTCATTGACCGCATGGTGAACAAGGAATATCAAGCAGTGGTATTTGGTACGATGGAGCAAGCGGATAAAAAAGGCGTGATTGATGTGCCTGTTCGCTATGAGCCAACCACCAAACCTCGTCATATCGTGGATATGAACCACAATAAGAGAGCCTTGACGCATTATAAGGTCATGCACCATGAGTTACGCACGGACAAGGCAGGCAAGGCTCACGCTGTTACTCGTCTGGCGTTGTATCCTGTTACAGGCAGAAGCCATCAGTTGCGTGTGCACTGCGTGCATGTCGGTCATGTCATGATAGGTGACCCAATTTATGCCGCCTTACCACAAAAAAGCACCGCCTTAGAACTTGCCCCACGCCTAAACTTGCACGCCCATAAACTTCGCCTAAAACACCCTGTGTATGGGGTTTGGCTAGATTGGGAGAGTGAAGTGCCGTTTTGATATTAACCCAACAAACAGTGCTACCATTTTACAAATCTTTTTGTAAAATCAGAGCATCCACCGTCTCAAATTCATCTTTATAGTAGCCTGCTCGCACATCTATTTGATAAAAGCCATGTCGCTCATATAGGCGTATGGCGGACGAGTTGTCGGCTCGCACTTCTAAGAGTATCCGCTGTACCGCTTTGTCCTTACCTAATTTGACAAAATCGGTCAGCAGACCACCGCCCACGCCCTGCTGTTGATAACGGCTGTCTGTGGCAATGCGTAAAATCTCTGCTGTCTCAAAGACAATTTGGTAAATACAATAACCCAATAATTTGTCATCGTCATCGCAACAGATGATGACCCCCGCTCCGAATTGACCCAGTAGCGAATGCACCGCCAAACCATCCCAAGCGTCATTAAACAACTCACACTCTATCCGTGCAATGCTGGACAAATGCCCCGATGATTGGAGGGTGCTGGGCGTGGTAAAATTTAGAAAAACTGTCATAAAGTTACATGATTTGGTATTTAAATATGTTATGATAACTCAATAATTGACATATCACCAAATTTTAGTAGAGAATATACATGAAAAAAAAACCAACGTGGAATGACCCTAACGCTCACGATGAAGCCAACAAATACCAAAATCCCATCCCCTCTCGCCTGCTTATCTTACAAACCGTTGCCCAAATGAACAATGATAACAAACCTGCCACGGCGGAGAGTTTGGGGTTATTTTTTGAGATTTTGGGGGATGATGACCGCTTTTTTGCTCTAAACAACCGCCTAAAAGCCATGCTAAGAGACAATCAATTAGAACGCACAGATGGCATTCATTTTAGTATCGCTCCCTTACCTACTACCGTAACGGGCAAGATTTCATCCAATGCCAAGGGCTTTGGTTTTGTTGTGCTAGATGACATGCCTGACCTGTTTGTCCATGAAAAACAAATGCGTGTGGTCTTTGACGGCGACACGGTAGAAGCTGCTGCCACTGAATTTAAAGGCAAACCTGAGGCTCGCATCCAAAACGTCCTGCATCGTGCCAGCACTGAATTTGTGGGGGTGCTTGATAGGGACGATGACGGCTATTTTGTCCAATTATCAGGGGTGAATGCTCATCAGCCCATTACTCTAAGTGATGATGATGTGTCTTATCATGGGGTAAACGTGGGCGACAGCGTGAAAGTTGCCATCATTGACATGCCCACTTATCAAGAGTACGCCACAGGTAAGATTGATGAGATTTTAACCAACTTAAACGACCGTGAACTTATCATTGAGACCACCCTCTTAAACCACGCCATACCGCATGAGTTTAGCAAAGCCACCCTAGAACAAGCCGACAGCTATGGCGAGCCAACCGAGACAGACTTTAAAGGGCGTGTGGATTTGAAAGATTTGCCACTTATCACGATAGACGGCGAAGATGCACGTGATTTTGATGATGCAGTCTATGCTTGCAAACGCTCTGGCGGTAACTATCGTGTTGTGGTTGCCATCGCTGATGTCAGCCATTATGTAACCCCTCAATCTCCCCTTGATGTGGATGCTTATGAACGTGGTACGAGTGTGTATTTTCCTCATCGTGTTATCCCCATGCTCCCAGAGGTCTTATCCAATGGCTTGTGTTCGCTAAACCCAAAAGTGGACAGATTGTGTATGGTTGCTGATATTAAGCTGTCTCGGGCAGGCAAGATAACAGGCTATGAGTTTTACCCTGCACTCATGCACTCACAAGCACGACTCACCTATAATCAGGTAAATGCCTATTTTGACGACCCCACCAATGAAACCCTACCTGATGATTTGGTCAATAATCCTGACGTATGCAAATCAGTGGATACCTTGTATCAGTTATATCAAATTCTTGACAAAAGACGACAAGAGCGTGGTGCGATGGCGTTTGATACCGCCGAAAGCTATATTGTCTTTGGTGAAGATGGCGACATCAAAGACATCAAAAAACGCACACGTGGTGATGCCCATAAGCTCATCGAAGAGATGATGCTCCTTGCCAATACTTGTGGGGCAAATTTTGCCTTAGAACATAAATTACCCGTCTTGTATCGCAATCACGATAAACCCTCCGATGAAAAATCCGCCAAGTTGTCTGAATACGTTAAGTCCTTTGGGCTGTCTTTTCCAAGCCAGTCGCCCACTCATGCCGATTATCAACGCATCATCGGGGCAACAAAAGGACGAGCGGACACCCAAAGCATTCACTCCATGCTCCTGCGTTCTATGATGCAAGCGAATTACAGCCCTGATAATATCGGACATTTTGGTTTGGCGTATGATGAATACAGCCATTTTACCAGCCCCATTCGCCGTTATCCTGACCTCATGCTCCACCGAGCCATTAAGGATAAAGTAACCAATACCAAATCTAAACCCACAATTTACAAAACGCTAGATGAGGCAGGCGAGCAAACATCCACCACTGAACGCCGTGCCGAAGAGGCATCTCGTCATGTAGAAACATGGCTAAAATGCCACTATATGCAAAGACATTTGGGCGATGAATTTGTGGGAACGATTACCACCGTAACGGGTTTTGGCTTGTTTGTTACGCTCAATGACTTGTTCATTGATGGACTCATTCACATCTCAAACCTATCTGCCCAGTACTACGAGTACAACGAGCGTGAACAAGCCCTAATAGGTGATAAAGGCTCAACCTTTAAATTGGGTGAGGAGCTTAACGTCAAAGTGGCAGGGGTTAATATGGATTTATTGCAGATAGATTTTGCGTTGGTTGAGAAAGTGGGTGATGAGAAGATGGCAAAACCTACTAAGAGAAAAATGAGTGGCAAAAAAAGATAATTTGTCTTATCAAAGTAAAAGACAGATAATTCACCTTTATTGGTCAAACGATGAAATAAAATAAAGCCAAAAATGAGATAAAATTTTTGTATTTTTAGTCATCATGTTTTTATCATTTAGAAAATATTAATAAACATTGACGAATTTTAATTCATATTTATCAATAACTTATATCATGATAAATTCATTAAAATTTTTATGGATTTCTCCAAAAATGACTTGCATTTGAACGTATGGGGTGTATAATGACAAGACTTGATATTAATTAATTTAATAAACGATGATAATTTTTATAATTTGTTTTTTTAATTAGTTTATCTTGTCTATTATCTATCGCATTGGTTTTTGTGTGTCAGAACACAAATGTGCAAAATGGGGGAGCTAAACCATGCTAGACATTACTCAATTTAACAACATCCTAGATGAATTACATGCCAACTCTGCTGAAATTGAAGCCTCAGCCATCATCACCGACGATGGCATGATGATGGCATCACATCTGCCTGTGGCGGTCAACGAAGAACGCATCAGTGCCATGAGTGCTGCCTTACTGTCAGTCAGTGAACGCATGATTGAGACGCTACTTGGCAACAAAAGTGAACGTGTGATTGTGCAAAGTAAAGCAGGCTATGTCATCGTCAGTGCCACGGCCAAGAACTTACTATTGACTGTCATGGCATGCCCAAGTGCCAAACTGGGTATGGTCTTTCATGACATCAACAAAACATCGCAAAGCGTGCAAGAGCTACTAAACGGTCAAATGGCATAGGCAGTACCACACAATCAAAAGACGGCAGATAATGCCGTCTTTTTTGACCATGTCATTTATAAAACCACAAAAAACTTTACAATCATTCACTTATTTTTTAAAATAATCATTTATTCACCGATTAGGTCATCATTGATTGGGGAGAAATCATGTTGCCAGCCAAGCCAATCACTCGTCAGGACATCGCTCATCTGTTTGATTTACCGCTCATGGATTTGCTCATGCACGCCCAAAGTGTTCATCGCAGGCATTTTAATGCCAACGAGGTACAAATCAGCACGCTACTATCCATCAAAACAGGTAACTGTCCTGAGGATTGTGGCTACTGTTCACAGTCAGGACATCATCGTGATAAAACAGGACTGGTCGCCGAAAAACGCCTTGAAATCCAAAAGGTTCTGGCATCAGCCAAGCGTGCCAAAATGTCAGGCTCATCTCGCTTTTGTATGGGGGCGGCGTGGAAACACCCATCAGCCAAGGATATGCCTTACCTTGTGGAGCTTATCCGTGAGGTCAAAGCGTTAGGCTTGGAGACGTGCATGACGCTCGGCATGCTAAAACCTGACCAAGCCCAGACACTGGCAGAGGCGGGACTTGATTATTATAATCACAACCTTGATACATCTCGTAATTATTATGGTCAAGTAAGTAGCACCCGTTCATATGATGACCGTTTAGAAACCTTAGAATATGTGCGTAATGCAGGCATTAATGTATGCAGCGGCTCAATTGTGGGCATGGGAGAGAGTCGTGATGATAGGATAGACTGGATACATGAGCTGACCGCCATGCCCATACCGCCCCAGTCCATTCCTGTGAACTTACTCGTCCCCATCAAAGGCACACCACTGGGCGATAAGGTGCTACAAGAGGGTAGATTGTCCGTCATTGAATGGATACGTACGATTGCGGTAACTCGCATTTGTTGTCCAACAAGCTACGTACGCCTGTCAGCGGGACGTGAGAGTCTTACCGATGGCGAACAGGCATTGGCATTTATGGCAGGGGCAAATTCGTTTTTTTATGGTGATAAGCTTTTGACCACAACCAATCAATCGCAAGCTAATGATGATAGACTCATGGCGATGCTTGGGCTTATCGCTCAAAAACCTACCCCCAAACCCAAAATCATCAATGCCATGACAGGCAGGGCAGAGTGTGATGAATGTGATGATTTGCCACAGGATTGTCCGTCATTGGTATAACGGCAGTAGAGTGAGGGCATGGATTTGATAATAAATAAAAATTTATTATTTTTGTAATTACAATAAAAAACAATTATTATCGTGCAAAATTCTTAAAGGTTTGTTAAAATACGTGTCCACATCTATCAGCACCTTGGATTTACCATGAAAAAAATAACACTTTCTTTTGTCTTATGTGCAGGATTATTTGGATGCACGGACAAACCCACCGAAACGCCTGTCTCAACAGAAAGTCAGCCCACAACCACCAGCGAACAAATACCGAGCAATCTACCCAGTGATGCGCCCGTGGTCAGAGTTGTTACATCGGGCGTTTTACCACCTTTGACTTTTTTAGATGAAAAAGGCACTTTAACTGGTATAGATGTGGATATCATACATGCCATTGGTGAAAACCAAGGCTTTAAGGTGGAATTACACAAAGAGGTGTTTGTTGATATGTTGCCAGGCTTAGAATCAGGCAAATATCAAGCGGTGATTAGCGGTCTGTCCCCATCTCCTGAACGCATTGCCAAATTTAATCCTACCAATGCTTACTTACAAAACCCATCTGTCATCATGCACCAACCTAATCTTACAGTGACAGACGTTGCAAGCCTAAAACCCTTGCGTGTGGCGACCATGAAAGACACCACACAAGAGAAGATGATTAATGAACTTGCTCCTGCTTCACACGAAGCGGTAGAAACTGTCTTTCAGCTATATCAAGGATTGATTCAACAAAAGTATGATGCTGTATTACAAGACAAATATTTTTTAGAACACATTGCCGCCAATTATCCTGACTATCAGATGAACGTGGTAGAATATGACAAGACCCCTAATGCAGCCGATATTGTCATCTATACCCAAAAAGGCGACCAAGAATTATTAGATAAGATTAACGCAGGCATTGATAACCTACAACAGTCAGGTGAGATTGACAGAATCATCTCAAAGTATCTGACTGTACCTACTGCCAACTAAGCCAATTGCCGTGTTTTTATACATCAAAGCCCTACACATCATCGCCATGGTGTGTTGGTTTGCAGGGATTTTTTATTTGCCACGGCTGTTTGTTTATCATGCCATGAGTGAAGATAAAATCAGCCAAGAGCGATTTGCCATCATGGAACGTAAGCTCTATCGTGGCATCATGAATCCATCCATGATGGTAACATGGTTGTTAGGGCTGTCAATGGTTGTCATGAATTGGCAGGTCTATAAAACCCAAGGTTGGTTACATGCCAAAATCACGCTTGTTATTTTACTTACCGTGTATCACATTGCTTGTGGTCGTTTTCGTATTCGTCTTATTGACAACCCCAAGCTAAAAACGCATGTCTACTGGCGGTGGTTTAATGAAATTCCTGTATTTATTCTGATTGCGGTGGTGATTTTGGTGGTGGTTAAGCCGTTTTAAAGCGTTGCAGGTAGATATGTCCCACAAATTTTAATTACAAGATGGTCTGTATTTTCTAAGGAGCTGTTATGGCAAAACAAATCTTTGTGTCCATTGGCGTTGATGTTGATGCGGTGGCAGGTTGGCTTGGTTCGTATGGCGGTGAAGACTCGCCAGATGACATCTCTCGTGGGCTGTTTGCTGGTGAAGTGGGTACGCCACGCTTGCTTGATTTGTTTGACAAAGAGGGTTTGACGACCTCATGGTTCATCCCTGGTCATTCGGTAGAAACCTTCCCCAAACAAATGCAAATGGTTGCTGATGCAGGGCATGAGATTGGCATTCATGGATACAGCCACGAAAATCCCATTGCCATGACTTATGAGCAGGAGCAGGCGGTACTAGATAAGTCCTTTGCCTTGATTAGCGAACTGTCTGGTAAAGCCCCAACAGGTTATGTTGCACCGTGGTGGGAGTTTAGCCCTGTTACCAATGAACTTTTGCTTGAAAAAGGCATCAAATACGACCACAGTCTCATGCACAATGACTTTACACCTTATTATGTGCGTGTGGGCGACAGTTGGACAAAGATTGATTACAGTCAGCACCCCGATACATGGATGAAACCGTTGGTACGTGGACAAGAGACGGATTTGATTGAGATTCCTGCCAACTGGTATTTGGATGATTTGCCCCCAATGATGTTCATCAAAAAATCACCAAACTCACATGGCTTTGTCAACCCACGCCATCTAGAACAAATGTGGCAAGACCAGTTTGACTGGGTGTATCGTGAGATGGATTATGCTGTTTTCCCCATCACCATCCATCCTGATGTGTCGGGGCGTCCGCAAGTACTGCTCATGCTTGAACGCTTGATTAAGCATTTTAAAGCTCATGAAGGTGTCAAATTCGTAACGATGAACCAAATCGCCGATGACTTTGCCAAACGTTGCCCTCGTCAAAAATAACGATTTAAATAGTGTCGCCTAAGGCATCTTGTTAGGTGTAAGCTTAATAAGACGCACTTAGGGCATCTGCCTTGATGATATGATAGCATAGTGAGAATGTCTCCATGTGTGGATTGTGTGGTCTTATTGAAGAACAAAGTGACTGGACAGCAAGTTTATCTGATTTGCCCTCTCGCCAAGAGCGTTATCGCAGACTTAAACTCATCAATGCCCTTGTCAAATCTCATCGCATACAAATCTTTGATGTTCATGGTGTGAATTATTTGGTACAAACCCCAACAGGTAAGCAAGCCATAGCAAATGGATTGGGTGAGCTGTGGGGACAAATTCATACACTAACAGGCAGACCCATTGATGTACTAGATGGGCACTTTTTGCATGCTTTGGAAGCATGCCCGTGAACAAAATTCCCATACATATTGTTACAGGATTTTTGGGCAGTGGCAAAACCACCTTTATCCAGCAAATCCTAAAAAACGACCAAAATGCCAAAACTTTGGTGCTTATCAATGAATTTGGTGAAGTGGGGTTGGATGATTTGTTGGTCAAACCCATCAATGACAATACCTATCTGCTCTCATCAGGGTGTATGTGCTGTACTGTGCTTACTGACCTAAAAGATACTTTGTTGTCCACACTTGATTTAAACAAAGATACCCTTGTCTTTGATAAAATACTCATCGAGACCACAGGACTTGCCAATCCTGCATCCATCTTATCCACCCTAACCCAAGATATGCACCTAAAAGGGCGATTCGTCCTACATGGCATGACTGCCATCATTGATGCTCAACACGCCCGCATCCAAGCAACCACCGCCCCAGAATGGTTGCCACAAGTCATCGCCTGCCAGCAGTATGTGCTATCAAAGACCGATTTGTGCCAGACAAATGACATGATTTACCTCCAAACGCTCATAAATGAGGTTAATCCTGATGCCATCGAAGTGCATGTGGATGATTTTATTAACATGCAGGCTTTATTTACCAAGACCTTTGATGTTTTGCCCAAATCCACATTTTTTCTAAAAAGCGAACAGGACATCCATGCCAAAACCCAAAGTCTGCTCCTAAGTTTTGATAAGCCCATTGATTGGCTTGCTTTTGGATTATGGCTTAGCCTGCTGTTGGACCAATATGGTGAGCATGTTCTACGCCTAAAAGGGGTGCTACACTTACAAGGTATTGACAAGCCCATACTTCTACAAGGCGTTCAGCATTGCCTGTATCCACCAGAGCATCTGCCCACACCCATGTGGTATGATGACATCTCTCGGCTTGTCATGATAGTACGTGGGCTTAATGTGGCTGACATTGAGCGTTCAGCAAAGACAGTATTAAGCCATCTTCGTAAAGTATGATTCATGCAATTTTACCAAACCAACCTTATTTTTTAGCCCATCAAACATGTCATCCTTAAAAAGGCAACAATGACAAATTAGCGATAAACCAAAACAGTGTTTCAAAAACAAAAACGCCCCAATTAGGGCGATATTTGTTGATGTTTTTTGGATTTCACCCATCTGTTGCAAAAATTACCAAAACCATGAGCAATGGGCAGACAAACAAGATGCGATTAAATGCTAAATCGCTAAATCAAGACACTAAATTTAAGGTATGAGTCGGAGCAGGTTCTTCACCATTTTCTACATCACGAAATTCTATGGTGTCTTTATCCATATAAATCAAATAAGGAGGTATGTCAGATTGACCCTCTGGATGTAGCAATACATATCTGTTATCCAAACCATTGATGTCATAAGTTCCTTTGGTTGTTATTTGACCATCAGGCTTATCTAGGTATTCTTGTTCCATCACAAATGTGCCATCAGCATTTAGCGTCAAATTGGTCTGAATGCCTGGACAATCAGCACAAGGCAACATGCCAGAATAAGCAGATTGAGGCAACACACCCACACCATCGGCGACAGTTACCTCAGGTTGTTGGCTTTCATCAATTGTAGGCTGTTCAACGGTTTGAGTGCTGACCTCTTCTTGGACGGTACTGCTTTGAGTTGCACTGTTGTCTGCGTTGTTACAAGCGGTCAGTGACAATATTGCCAACATGGTAATTGCGATGGATGACTTTGCTTTCATATTCATATCAAAAATCTCTTAAAAATTTAGGGTATGCCCCCTTTCGCTTTAACACAATATGACGCAATTTGTATTTTAAAAAGCAAAAGGGTAGCAATTCCCTGAATATGATAACATAAAATTGTTATCTTAACAATAAAATTGTCTCAACCGATAGCCAAATCATCGGT
Source organism: Moraxella nonliquefaciens (assembly GCF_001679005.1). Classification (GTDB taxonomy): domain Bacteria; phylum Pseudomonadota; class Gammaproteobacteria; order Pseudomonadales; family Moraxellaceae; genus Moraxella; species Moraxella nonliquefaciens. The sequence goes on from NZ_LXTW01000037.1 coordinate 34,483, forward strand.
TTAACAGTTGTCAAATTTGTCATTAGCACCACTTAGGCTGTGCGGTATGTTTTATGACGTTAAAACTGTTGATTGGGTATACAAATTTCATGCAAGGGATAATTACCAAAATCATCGCTGTCCTTGCCCAGTCTTTGTAGTGCTACTTTATCCGTTACATAATATTCAATGGTTTGTTTGACTGTCTCAAATGCTAGGTTTTTCATGTCTATCTCATCGGGGTAGAACAGTCCACATTCTAAGCTTTCTATGCCCACACCAAATTTACCATCTTGTAGGTTGGCAAGATACATGGCATGAATTTGTCCCCATTGCGGTACATCAAATAGGGTGTATAATTTTAAATCAACCGCCACGCCATCGGCCTCTTCTGCTGTTTCACGTTTTGCCCCATCCGCCATGGTTTCACCGTTTTCCATAAAACCAGCAGGCAGTGTCCATAGCCCATAACGTGGCTCTATGGCACGTCGGCACAGTAAAATTTTGCCTTGATGAATGGCAAGCACCCCACAAATCATCTTGGGGTTCTCATAATGAATATAAGCACACGATGTACATACCAAACGTTGGCGAGTGTCGCCGTTTGGTATGGCATGCGTAGCGGGCTGACCGCATTGTAAACAAAAGGGCATGATGGTATGATAAGCCAAATATCATAAGTTTAAATGAAAATAACCAAAATGACAAATAATTTTATTGATAAACAAACGGTCAATGTGTCAACATCGCATCGTTTTTATGCGTTATCGCAGGCTTTGGGTGCTTATTGTGGGGCGGATATTTTATCCTTTATTGACAATAACGAGCTTTTGACAGCACTGATACGCAAGCAAGCGATAAAGCGATATGAGGTGCTGTTAGCTTCAAACCCTTTACCACAGGCATGTGTGCTTTTAGTTATTACAGACGAACCAAAACCCAAACTCCTACTGACAAGGCGGTCAAATCATCTTAGTAGCCATGCAGGGGAGGTGTCGCTTGTTGGTGGTAAGCGTGATAAGACAGATAAGAGTTCGGCTGATGTCGCCTTACGTGAAGCATGTGAGGAGGTGGGGCTAAATGAGACAGATGCTGATATTTTGGGATATTTGCCCATGCAAATATCCCAAAAGGGCTTGCTTGTCCGTCCTGTGATGGCGAGCATCTCTTCTGATGTGATGGATACGCTCATGCCAAACGGTGATGAGATTGCACGACTGTTTTGGCTACCACTTGATGTGCTATACACCAAGCCTGTGGATTTTGTTTTTGACAGACCAAGTAACAGCATCGCCAAGCTACACACCCCTGCATGGGTCTATGATTGTGATGGCAGCATGCCTGAGATTGTGTGGGGATTGACAGGGCGGATATTGGCAAGCCTGATGGAAGTTGGCTTTGGGGTAAGTCATGAATGGTATTATAGTGTGCGATAACATAGATTAGTATGGATTAACATGGATTTGTTGTATCAAAAATCCATCATCTTATCTTAATCATGCCCAAATTATCTTACTCATGCCCAAACGCCTCAAAAATCAGACAGATGACCAACTTTTGGGGTAATCTAAGATGAACTTTATGCCTTTTATGTTATGTTTTTATTATGCCTTTTGCATGGTCAATGTTTGCAAGGCTTCTGGCGATGACCACAGCCCTTCTAAATCATAGAACTCACGAGCCTGTGGGGTCATGATATGCACCACGATACGCCCCAAATCCACAAGCGTCCAGTCGCTGTCTTTATCACCTTCACGCCCCAGTGGCATAAGTCCTGCTTCTTTGGCAACTGCTCCTAGTTTATCAGCAAGTGCTTTGACATGACGTTTTGAGGTAGCGTTGGCGATAATGATACGTTCGGCAATCTCGGTTAAGTGTTCAACCGTCATCACGGTAATTTCTTGAGCTTTTAGGTCGTCCAAGGCGATGGTTACGAGCCTGATTTGTTCATCTAAGGATAAGTTGTGTGTGGTCATGATTGCTTAAAATTAATATTTAACCATCTATTATAGCACAGTTTTATAAAGTTGGTGGTTTTTAATGTAATCAAAAATCGGCTCTGGCAAATGGGGTGGCTGTTTGGCGTCTGTGATGGCTTGCCTGATTTGGGTGGATGATATGGCAGGCACAGGCGATTTGTCATAAAAGATGGCTTTATCTTTTAAAAAGTCATCAAAATCATCCGTCATCCTTGCCAGAACATTCAAAGCGATGTCATCATTGCCTTTGCCTTTTCTAGCAAATGCCCAAATTTTGATGTGTGTTAAAATCTTTTCATAATTTTTCCACATATGTAAATTTGCCAAACTGTCGCCACCCATGACAAAAATACGCTCATCTGTGGGATAACGTTGTGCTAGGGTCTGTACTGTATCTATGGTGTAAATAGGCGGTATTTGGTGGATTTCTGTTGTGTCAATGCTTATATTAATGCTTTGATTTTGAAGCAAATCACAAGCCAGAGACAGCATATTTAGGCGGTGGTCGGAGTTGGTAGGCATGCTTTTAAAAGGGTTGCCTGCGGTGGGCAAAAAAGAGATGACATAGGGCAAATCCAAAGATGATAAACGTTGGTGTACAAGGCATATCATGCCCAAATGCCCATCATGCACAGGGTCAAAACTGCCCCCCAAAAACACTCGTTTCATCAAATGGTCAACTCAGCATCGGCAAGCAGATTGCTGCCACGGTTACGCACAAATACCACTTTGTGATTATTATCATTAGGATAACGTTCGGTCAGCTCAAAGTAGCGAGGATATGCTTTTAAAAAATCGCTAAATTTATCATAATGGAACAGACGAGCATCAAAATCAGGTTCAACTTTTAAAATGTAGTTTTTGACAGGGGCTATGTTTGCCCAACCATGTTCATCCGCCATGGTGGCGATGGCATTTTTGACCAAAGCGATTGCCACATCCATCGGTTTGAACTGATTGTCTTTGGAAAACAGCATGTCAGCTGAATCATAAAAATCCACATCGCTGTTTTTGTTTTGTTCTTCAAAGATTTCCAGATAGGTAAAGCGGTCGCAGGCCTGCATGAATGGTTTGGGCGTGTGCTGTTTGCCAAAGCCATATACCATTAGCCCCTGTTCACGGATACGTTGGGCTAGACGTGTATAATCACTGTCAGATGATATCAGACAAAACCCATCAAAACGCTCAGTATAAAGCAAATCCATGGCATCAATAATCAGGCTTGAATCAGTGGCATTTTTGCCTGAGGTGTAGGCGAATTGTTGCATGGGTTGAATGGAATGGGGTAATAATACACTTTTCCAACTGGCAAGCTGTGGCTTTGTCCAGTCGCCATAAGCACGACGAACCGAGGCTCTCCCAAGCGTGGCAATCTCATTCATGAGTGCTTCAAGATGGCTTGTGGATGCGTTATCAGCATCAATTAAGACCGCCAAGCGTGCTTCGGTGGATGACAACATGACAAAAATACAAAAAGGCAAATGAAATTAAGGTGTGTTGAACTTTTGAACTTTTGTATTTGCATGTATTTGTAATGAAAAATGTTCGTTCATGTGTTCATGCAAATTTTAAAAATTAAAAAAAATTTAACGCATCCCCATTATAAGATAAAATCTACCAATCACCTATCGTTTTTATTGTTTATTTACAAAAATGATGGGTTAGCTTAGGTTGGTGTAAGGTTGGTAGGCACTTGAAGCGAAGTTGTTGGTAAAGTGTGGTAGCGATGGGTGAGGAACTTTACATTTTGTAGCGTTGCTTTACAATTTAGCACAGTAATTTTTTGATAATTTGTTATGATATTCTATATATTGTATTTTATTTTGATATTTTTCAATCTCAACAATGCCCCAATTTTGACTTTTAATTTTAAAGGAGTACTCATGGCAAATTCAAACAAAACATCAAACAAATCAAAAACCACTACCAGCGTTATAGATGATTATGTTGATCAAAGTAACAGCACTCAAAAAGCACTTGATGACATGGAAGTGGTGGCGGATAATATTGACATTGCCAATACGTCTGTTTCTGATGTGGCAGTGGTAAAACTGCCATCGGATACAGAGTCAGATACAGATAATGACGAACAATCCCAGAGTTTTAACAAATTTGATGATAAAAATTTAAATAAAGGCTTGGATACTAAGGTTGCCCAAAAGTTTGATAAAATCAGCGATGATACAAGCTCAAATGATGACAGTGATGACAGTGATGACAGTAAAGATAGTAAAATAGATGACATCAAAGAAACTGCCCAAGACGTCAAAGAAACTGCTTGGGACAAGATTGATGAACTCACCAAAAGCATTGGTTCGGCGGTAGGCTTTGATGACAAAGATGACGATGCCAACACCCAAACCGCCCAACAAGTTGCCAAAGAGACTGCCCAAGACGCCAAAGAAACTGCCCAAGACGTCAAAGAAACTGCACAACAGGTTGCCCAAGACGTCAAAGAAACTGCTTGGGACAAGATTGATGAACTCACCAAAAGCATTGGTTCGGTGGTAGGCTTTGATGACAAAGATGACGATACCAACACCCCAACCGCCCAACAAGTTGCCAAAGAAACTGCCCAAGACGTCAAAGAAACTGCCCAACAAGTTGCCCAAGACGTCAAAGAAACTGCTTGGGACAAGATTGATGAACTCACTAAAAGCATTGGTTCGGTGGTAGGCTTTGATGACAAAGATGACGATACCAACACCCCAACCGCCCAACAAGTTGCCAAAGAGACTGCCCAAAATAAGATTGATGAACTTGCCAAACAGCTCGGTGCGGTGGTGAATACCGATGAGCCAGATGATTTGGATGTCTCTGATGGTGATGGTTTGAATGATGACAAAGAAGATAAAGATGATAAAAAAGATGGTCAAAAGAAGGTAGATAATCAAGTTGATGCCAAACAAAATCACTCTACAACCAATCCCTCTGATTATTATGATGTCGGTGGCATTGGTGGACTGCTTACCAAGGTAGGTGCTTATTTAGGGCGTAATTATCAAGATAAGAACTACCAAGGCGTGGATTTGCATGACAGCACCACAACCAAACATCCTTTTTATATCCAAAATTCAACACTTGGGGGGAGTTTTGTCAAATCCATCTTTGGTAAAAAAGTTACGGTGGCCCATCATTTGGCAGATAAATTCATCTCTGATGATAAGTTAAATGCCATCTCACAGAGCGTGTACGAGAAAATCGCTGAATTGGCTCGTGCATGGGCACTTAGAACTTTACCTGTTGATCCAAAAACACTCAGCTCCACTCAAAAAGATGAACTGGCTCAAAGCCTTGCCAATCAAAATCGAGCATTGGCAACCGCTGGCGGTGTAACGGGCTTTTTTGGACTGACAGGAGTGGTCATGGATACAGCGTGGCTGCTGCTTGTAGCACTGCGGACAGTGTATCAGCTGTCAGCGGTTTATGGTGTGCCATTGACGAAAAAAGAAGGGATTAAGATGGCATACAGCGTGCTGTCAGGGGCGGATTTAGATAAAATGCAAGAAAAGCAAATCATTCTCACAGCACTTGCTCTTGCCAAAAAAACACTGGTTTATGCAGGCGAGAATGGCTTAAAAGAAGAGCTGATTAAGTTAAGCTCATCCAACATCAACATCGATGACTTTGATGGACTGCTAAAATTCACTCATTTGGATAAATTGGTTGAAAAATATGGCATAGACATCAATGGGCTAAACACCCATTGGTCACATCGTTTGGTTGCTGTTTCGGCGGTTGGTGTGGCAGCACATTATAATCATAGGTTGATTGATGAAATCATTGGCACTGCCATGGCAACCTTTAAAGCAGATGAGATGCTAAGTGTTGAATATCAAGGCGATGAAAGCGGTGAGTGATGGTTTTGTATTATTAATATTAATATTAATATTAATATTAATATAAAGCAGTCTGGGCAGGCAAAACTCGGTTTTAAATTGAGTTTTGCCTTTGTTTCAATCTTTGTTGTTTTAAATATCTTGATTTTTTTGAATAAAACCATTATAATGCCAAATCCCATTTGGGATGATTGTGTTTTTTGTGTAAATTTGTTTAAAATTCAATCAAATTTGCCAAGAACAAATTTTTAATTAACGGGAGATATTGCCTATGGCAACCACAAACCAACTTATCCGTAAGGGTCGTAAGACCATTACTGAAAAGTCAAAAGTACCTGCACTACAAGCTTGCCCACAACGTCGTGGCGTTTGTACTCGTGTATACACTACTACCCCCAAAAAGCCAAACTCAGCCATGCGTAAAGTATGCCGTGTCCGTTTAACCTCTGGCTATGAAGTTTCTAGCTATATTGGCGGTGAAGGTCATAACCTACAAGAGCATAGTGTTGTGCTTATTCGTGGTGGTCGTGTAAAAGATTTGCCAGGTGTGCGTTATCACACTGTTCGTGGTGCACTTGATTGTGCAGGTGTTAAAGACCGTAAACAAGGTCGTTCTAAATATGGTGCTAAACGTCCTAAGGCGTAATTAGCTCATTCACCCAAATTTACCTGTGCATGGTTTGTGATGATGTGTGTTAATCTATCCCATGCTCGCAATCATGCAGTAAGGCTGGCTAAATGCTTGATTTGTTTTAAGATGATATGCCAGATTTACCCTGAAGACATAAGGAACTATTATGCCAAGACGTCGTGTCGTTGCTGCCCGTGAAATTCTACCAGACCCTAAGTTTGGCAGCCAAACCATCGCCAAATTCATCAATCATGTGATGGTTGATGGTAAAAAATCAGTCGCTGAAAAAATCGTTTATGGTGCGTTAGAGAGCGTTGCTGCCAAACGTAAGATCGAAGACCCAGTGACTTTCTTTGAAGAAGTGCTAGAAAGTGTTCGCCCAACGGTAGAAGTTAAAGCTCGCCGTGTTGGTGGTGCTACCTACCAAGTGCCTATGGAAGTTCGTCCCTCCCGTCGTACTGCCCTAGCCATGCGTTGGTTGGCTGATGCTGCCGCTAAGCGTTCTGAAAAGTCTATGGCTCTACGCTTAGCAGGTGAGCTAAATGACGCCGCTGAAGGTAAAGGTGCTGCCATCAAAAAACGTGATGATGTTCACCGTATGGCTGATGCTAACAAAGCATTCTCACACTTTCGCTTCTAATTTTATTAAGAGCATATTTGGTTTGCCAAATAATATCAGTCGTTTGTCATGGTCAGGTTATGATTGTATTTTAGTCATGGCAAACCGACGTTCAATTACTCGCAATTTTTCTAGGAAAAATTATGGCACGTAAAACCCCCTTAAATAGATACCGTAATATCGGTATTTCTGCTCACATTGATGCAGGTAAAACCACGACCTCAGAGCGTATTTTGTTCTATACAGGTAAAAGCCACAAAATTGGTGAAGTGCATGAAGGTGCTGCTACCATGGACTGGATGGAGCAAGAGCAAGAGCGTGGCATCACCATCACCTCTGCTGCGACCACGTGTTTTTGGTCAGGCATGTCTGAGCAATTTCCAGAACACCGTATCAACCTAATTGACACCCCCGGTCACGTTGACTTTACCATTGAAGTTGAGCGTTCTATGCGTGTACTTGACGGTGCGTGTATGGTGTATTGTGCAGTTGGTGGTGTACAGCCTCAGTCAGAGACTGTATGGCGTCAAGCCAACAAATACAAAGTTCCTCGTCTTGCTTTCGTCAATAAAATGGACAGAACAGGCGCTAACTTTTTCCGTGTGGTTGAACAAGTTAAAACTCGCCTAGGTGGTAACCCCATACCTGTGGTTATACCAATTGGTGCAGAAGATAACTTTGAAGGTGTTGTTGACCTACTTGAAATGAAATCCATTATTTGGGATGTGGCATCTCAGGGCATGAAGTTTGAGTATGGCGAGATTCCTGCTGATTTAGTGGACGTCGCTGAGGAGTGGCGTAATAACATGATTGAAGCAGCTGCTGAGTCATCAGAAGAATTAATGGATAAGTACCTAGAAGAGGGCGACTTGTCTCGTGAGGATATCATAGCAGGTCTTCGTGCTCGTACACTGGCATGTGAAATCCAGCCGATGCTTTGTGGTACTGCCTTTAAAAACAAGGGTGTACAGCGTATGCTTGATGCGGTCATTGAGTTTTTGCCCGCCCCAACTGACGTTGAAGCCATCAAAGGCATCCTAGATGACAAAGACGAAACCGAAGGCAGTCGTGAGTCTTCTGACGATGCGCCATTTGCCGCTTTGGCATTTAAAATCATGAACGATAAGTATGTAGGTAATTTGACTTTCGTGCGTGTTTACTCAGGTGTAGCAAAACAAGGTGACAGCGTTTATAACCCTGTTAAGATGAAACGTGAACGCATCGGTCGTATCGTTGAGATGCATGCCAACAGCCAGAATGAAGTTGAAGAGGTTCGTGCAGGCGATATCGTGGCATTGGTGGGCTTAAAAGACGTAACCACAGGTGATACCTTGTGTGACAATGATAACATCATTACCTTGGAGCGTATGGAGTTTCCAGACCCAGTCATCAGCCTAGCGGTTGAGCCAAAAACCAAAGCCGACCAAGAAAAAATGTCTACTGCCCTAGGTCGTCTTGCCAAAGAAGACCCATCATTTCGTGTACGTACAGATGAAGAGAGTGGTCAAACCATCATCTCTGGTATGGGTGAATTGCACCTTGACATCATCGTTGACCGTATGAAACGTGAATTTGGTGTTGAGGCAAATATCGGTGCCCCACAGGTTGCCTATCGTGAAACCATCCGCCAAACTGTTGAAGTTGAAGGTAAGTTTGTCCGTCAAACAGGTGGTCGTGGTAAGTTCGGTCATGTTTGGTTGCGTCTTGAACCACTTGATCCAGAAGGTGATGTGGAATATGAATTCACCGAAGAGATTGTAGGTGGTGTGGTGCCAAAAGAATACCACGGTGCGGTAGATAAAGGCATCCAAGAGCGTATGAAAAACGGCGTTTTGGCAGGTTATCCAGTTGTCAACGTTAAAGCAACCTTGTATGATGGTTCTTATCATGATGTTGACTCCGATGAGCTGTCGTTTAAAATGGCGGGTTCTATCGCATTTAAAAAGGGTTTCATGCAAGCATCACCTGCACTGCTTGAACCCATCATGAAAGTGGAAGTTGAGACCCCAGAAGACTACATGGGCGATATCATGGGTGACCTAAATCGCCGTCGTGGTGTGGTTCAGGGTATGGACGATTTGCCTGGTGGTACCAAAGCCATCCGTGCAGAAGTGCCACTTGCTGAAATGTTCGGTTATGCCACGCAAATGCGTTCTATGTCTCAAGGTCGTGCAACTTACTCTATGCAATTTGCAAAATACCAAGAAACACCCAAAAATGTGGCTGATGAAATCATCAAAAAATTCACTGCCAAAGATGATGATGAATAATCATAATCATCTTATTTAGATCCGTTTTGGTTTGTCCGTGAGTGACAGACCAAAACCAACATTTATTTAACCTTGTGCTGTTGCACCCATTAAAAGGATAAACATCATGGCCAAAGCCAAATTTG